>NZ_VZRA01000003.1:52195-672663 GCF_008802355.1 Oryzomonas sagensis
CCACGGCCAAGACCACGGTAACCGGTGTCGAGATGTTCCGCAAGCTGCTGGACGAAGGTCGTGCCGGCGACAACATCGGCGCCCTGCTGCGCGGTGTGAAGCGTGAAGACATCGAGCGCGGCCAGGTACTTGCCAAGCCGGGCAGCATCACTCCGCACACCAAGTTCAAGGCTGAAGCCTATATTCTGACCAAGGAAGAGGGCGGTCGTCATACGCCGTTCTTCAACGGCTACCGTCCCCAGTTCTACTTCCGGACGACGGACGTGACCGGCGTAGCCGAACTTCCCGCTGGTATCGAGATGGTCATGCCCGGCGACAACGTTGCCATGACCGTGAAACTGATCACCCCGATCGCCATGGACGAAGGTTTGCGTTTCGCCATCCGCGAAGGTGGCCGTACCGTTGGCGCCGGCGTCGTCAGCTCGATCATCGAATAAAACGTTACGAGGATATCAATGCAGAGCCAGAAGATCAGAATCCGCCTTAAGGCATATGACCACAAGTTGCTGGACGTTTCGGTAGGCGAAATCGTTGAAACGGCGAAAAGAACCGGAGCCCGCGTGGCCGGACCGATCCCGCTGCCGACGATCATCAACAAGTACTGCGTTCTCCGTGGACCGCACGTTGACAAAAAGTCCCGGGATCAGTTTGAAATTCGGACCCACAAACGTCTGATCGACATTCTCGATCCTACGCAGCAGACCGTGGATGCCCTGATGAAACTGGACCTGTCCGCCGGTGTGGACGTTGAAATCAAACTGTAACGGCTAATACGACTGAATAGGAATGGCTATGAAGAAAGGTATCATCGCAAAAAAACTGGGCATGACCCAGATATTCCTGGAAGACGGCACCAAGGTCCCGGTTACGGTTGTTCAGGCTGGCCCCTGCGTCGTCGTTCAGAAAAAGACCACCGATAGCGATGGCTATACGGCGGTTCAGGTTGGATTCGAGCCGGTGAACGCCACCAACACCACGAAGCCTCTCCTAGGGCATTGCACGAAAGCCGGCCAGGGTGTCTTCAAATACCTGCGCGAGTTCAAACTTGCGAACGCCGCAGAGTTGAATGTCGGCGATACCCTCACCCTCGACCAGTTCCAGCCCGGCGACTATATCGATGTTACCGGGACCAGCATCGGCAAGGGGTTCCAGGGTGTCATCAAACGCTGGAACTTCAAGGGCGGGCGTGCTTCCCACGGTTCGCGCTTCCACCGGGCGCCCGGCTCCATCGGCGCTTCAGCCACCCCGTCCCATGTCTTCAAGAACAAGAAGATGCCGGGGCAGTTGGGCAATGAACGTGTAACCGTGCAGAGGCTTCAGGTGGTACGTGTGGTCTCTGCCGATAACCTGCTGTTGATCAAAGGGGCGATCCCTGGCCATGCCAACAATATCGTCCTCATCAAACAGAGTGTCAAAGCTTAGTAATTAATCGGGAGTAACAGTATGCCTTCGATAGCGGTTTATAACATGAACAAACAGCAGGTTGGCGAGGTGCAATTGCCGGACACTGTCTTCGGCACCGAGGTGAAAGAATATCTCATTCACCAGGCACTTCGGATCCAGCTTGCCAATAGAAGAGCCGGAACCGTGGCGGTGAAAAACCGTGCTGCCGTTTCCGGCGGCGGCAAGAAACCTTTCAAGCAGAAAGGAACCGGCAACGCCCGTCAGGGTTGTAGTCGTGCTCCCCAGTACCCGGGCGGTGGTGTTGCATTCGGTCCGCAACCCAAGACCTATAGCCTGAGCATGAACAAAAAGGCCCGTGCCGCCGCACTCTGTTCGCTCCTTTCGTTCCAGTACAAGAGTGAAAGCATCACGGTACTCGACAAGCTCGATTTCGACAAGATCTCTACCAAGGATTTTGCCGGCTTCATGAAGCGGTTCGAACTGGAGAAGTCCCTGATCGTCACCGATAGCCCAAGCAATAATCTCTACCTTTCTGCGCGGAACGTACCGCATGTCAAGCTTCTGAAAGTGGGCGCCCTGAACGTTCACGACATGCTGAAGTACAAGAACATTATCTTCACGCAGGATGCGGTTCAGACCGTTGAAGGAGCGTTGCAGAAATGAACATTTACTCCATTATAAAAAAGCCTCACGTCACGGAGAAGACTTCGCTTGGCAGCGACACCTCCAACACAGTCTCCATCGTCGTTGACAGGGATGCCAACAAGATTGAGATCAAGCAGGCTGTCGAAACGCTCTTCAAGGTCAAGGTAGACGATGTCCGCACCGTCAACGTGGCCGGCAAGGTCAAGCGCGTCGGCAAGAATTTCGGCAAGCGTTCCAACTGGAAAAAGGCCTATGTGACCCTCCAGAAGGGTCAGTCCATAGATTTTTTTGAGGTTTAATTACTAGTATTCGGGGTTCACAATGGGAATCAAGAGTTATAAACCAACATCGGCAGGACGCAGACACCAGACCTGCTCGACTTTTGAAGAGATTACAACGACAACGGCTGAGAAGTCCCTTCTTGTTTCACTTACGAAGTCGGGTGGCAGAAACGCGTTGGGCCGTGTTACCGCACGTCACATCGGTGGCGGCCACAAACAGAAATACCGTATCATTGACTTCCGTCGTGATAAACGCAATATTCCGGCCACAGTGGCAAGTATCGAGTATGACCCGAACCGTAGCGCACGCATCGCCCTGTTGAACTACGTTGACGGCGAGAAGCGTTACATCCTTGCGCCGCTCCACCTCAAGGTCGGCGATACGGTCATCAGCGGTCCCGAGGCCGATATCAAGCCGGGTAACTCGCTGCCGCTCCGTTCGATACCGCTGGGTACGATCATCCACAATATCGAGCTCAAGATCGGCAAGGGGGCTCAGTTGGCCAGAAGCGCCGGCACCTTTGCCCAGCTTATGTCCAAGGAAGGCAAGTACTCCCAGATCAAGCTGCCGTCGGGCGAAGTGCGCTTGATCCTCCAGGATTGCTACGCCACCATCGGCCAGGTCGGCAACATCGACCATGAGAACGTCAACGTGGGCAAGGCCGGTCGTTCACGCTGGCTCGGCAAGCGTCCCAAGGTCCGTGGTGTTGCCATGAACCCGGTTGACCATCCCCATGGCGGTGGCGAAGGGCGCACCTCCGGTGGCCGCCATCCGGTAACTCCGTGGGGTATCCCCACCAAGGGTTACAAGACCAGGACCAACAAGTCTTCCGATCGCTTCATTGTGAAGAAGCGTACCAAATAATACGTTGAGAGGCTGATACATCATGGCACGTTCAATAAAAAAAGGACCTTTCGTCGATGGGCACCTGATCAAAAAGGTGCAAGCTGAAGGGCCCAACTCGAAAAAAATCATCAAGACATGGTCGCGTCGCTCAACCATTACGCCTGATTTTATCGGCCTCAGTCTTGCCGTCCACAATGGCCGCAAGTTCATTCCGGTCTTTGTGACCGAGAATATGGTCGGCCATAAACTGGGTGAATTTTCACCAACGAGAACGTTTCACGGCCATGCCGCCGACAAGAAGAGTAAAGTCAAGAAGTAATCAGGGGAGTTTGAAATGGAATCCAGCGCAAAATTGACACTTGCACGACTTTCGCCTCGTAAGACTCGCCTGGTGGTGGATCTTGTCAGGGGTAAGGCAATACAGGATGCACTCAATACGTTGCGTTTTCTTCCGCAACCTTCGGCAAAGCTTATCTCCAAGCTGCTGACGTCTGCGGTTGCCAATGCAGAGCAAAAGGGTGTCTCCGACGTTGATAAGTTGTTTGTGAAGACCATATACGTCGATGGCGGCGCCGTGTTGAAGCGTTTTACGCCGCGTGCCATGGGGCGCGCCAGCAAGATTCGCAAACCGACCAGCCACATAGCGGTTACTCTTTCCGATACGAAATAGTTTTTCCTGGAGGTGTAGTTTGGGACAAAAAGTTAATCCGATAGGTTTCAGGCTTGGTGTCGTTAAAACATGGGACTCCAAGTGGTATGCGGAAGCTGACTACGCGAAGCATCTGCATGAAGACCTGGCAATTCGGAAATTTCTGAAAAAGCGCCTGTACAATTCCGGCGTTTCCAAGATTGAAATCGAACGTGCGGCCAATAAGACCAAGATCAACATTCATACCGCACGGCCGGGCCTGATCATCGGTAAGAAGGGCTCCGAGGTCGAGACGATCAAAAAGGACTTGGCTAAACTGACTTCTAAGGAAGTGTTTATCAATATCCACGAAGTCCGCAAGCCTGAACTTGATGCCCAACTGGTCGCCGAGAACGTGGCTCTCCAGCTTGAGCGTCGGATCGCTTTCCGCCGCGCCATGAAGAAGAGTGTGACATCCGCACTCAAATTCGGGGCCAAGGGAATCAGGATCACCTGTTCCGGGCGACTCGGCGGCGCTGAAATGTCCCGCACCGAATGGTATCGTGAAGGCCGCGTTCCCCTGCATACTCTGCGTGCAGATATTGATTACGGGTTCGCAGAAGCCAAGACGACCTACGGCATCATTGGAATCAAAGTTCTGATCTTCAAGGGTGAAATTCTCCCCGGTCAGTAACATCCTTATTTTGCGCTACAGGAGTATGCATCAATGTTAATGCCTAAAAGGGTAAAACATAGAAAACAGATGAAGGGCCGTATGACCGGCAAGCCGTGTCGCGGTATCGAACTCTCCTTCGGCGAGTTCGGTCTGCAGGCAACCGAATGCGGCTGGGTGGACTCCCGTCAGATTGAGGCAGCCCGTATCGCCATGACCCGTTATGTCAAAAGGGGTGGCAAGATCTGGATCCGCGTGTTTCCGGACAAACCGTTGACCGCGAAACCTGCCGAGACCAGGATGGGCAAGGGCAAAGGATCACCCGATTCCTGGGTATGCGTTGTCAAGCCGGGAACCGTTCTTTATGAAATGGAAGGTGTCACTGAGGAGATTGCCCGCGAGGCGCTTCGACTCGCCGCTCATAAACTGCCCGTTTCCACCAAGTTCATCCAAAGGGGAGGCGACCATGAAGCCTAATGAGTTGCGCAATCTGTCGGCCGACGAGCTGTCGAAAAAACATGGTGAGCTTACCCAGGAACTGTTCAATCTCACGTTCCAACTGCACACCGGCAGGCTCGAGAACACCGCCAAGCTGAAGACTATCCGTAAAGATATTGCCCGGATCAGCACCATTATTACCGAGAGCAAGGCATAGGGAGCAACTGATGAGTGAACGTGGCCACAGGAAAACACAGTTAGGTGTCGTGGTGAGCGACAAGATGGAAAAAACGGTTGTCGTCAAGGTTGACCGTCTTGTAAAACACCAACTCTATAACAAATATATCAAGCGCAGCGTGAAGTACAAAGTCCATGACGAGCAGAACGTCTGCAAGGTCGGCGACCGCGTTCAGATCATCGAATGTCGCCCCCTGAGCAAGGATAAGCGCTGGAGCCTGAAGCAGATCATCGAAAGCATCTCTTAGGACAGGGGTACCGAGTAATGATACAGATGCAATCAATACTGGATGTAGCCGATAATTCAGGTGCCAAGAAGCTCTTTTGCATAAAGGTGCTTGGCGGTTCGAAACGTAAATATGCCGGGGTAGGCGACATCATCGTGGCCTCTGTCCGCGAGGCTTTGCCGAACTCGAAGGTAAAAAAGGGCGATGTCGTCAAGGCGGTCATCGTCAGGACCGCAAAAGCGCTCGGTCGCCCCGATGGTTCGTATATTCGTTTCGACGATAATTCCGGCGTCGTTATCAATAACCAAAAAGAGCCTGTGGGAACGCGTATCTTCGGCCCTGTTGCCCGAGAGCTGCGCGCCAAGAAATTCATGAAGATCATTTCCCTCGCACCGGAAGTACTTTAATCTGAATCGGAGAACGTAGATGCAAGCCATGAAATCTCATGTCAGCAAGGGCGATACCGTAATGGTTGTTGCCGGCAAAGAAAAGAACAAGACCGGCAAAGTTCTTAAATTGCTGCCCAAAAAGAATGGTGTGATCGTTGAGGGGCTCAACCTTGTCAAGCGCCATGTGAAGGCACGCGGCAACGAGGCGGGCGCCATCAAGGAGAAAGAGGCCGCGATCCATATCTCCAATGTCATGCCCTATTGTCCCAAGTGCGCCAAGCCTGTCAGGACCAAAATCACGGTGCTGGAAAATGGCGAGAAACAACGGAACTGCGTTAAATGCGGCGCTTCCATTGAGAAATAGTTCGAAGGAGATACCATTACCATGGCCCGTATAAAGGAATTATATGATAACGAAATCATTGCGAAGCTGCGCAAGGATTTCAATTATAAGAACATAATGGAAGTTCCGCACATCGAGAAGATCGTTGTCAATATGGGTCTTGGTGAAGCTATCCAGAACGTCAAGATCCTCGACTCCGCCGCGGTCGAGTTGAACGCCATTACCGGCCAAAAGTCGGTTATCACCAAAGCCAAAAAGTCCATCGCGACCTTCAAGTTGCGCCAGGGCATGCCGATCGGTTGCATGGTGACCTTGCGCCGGGATCGCATGTATGAATTCCTGGACCGCCTCATGAACGTGGCGCTCCCCCGGGTGCGCGACTTCAAGGGCGTTTCCGGCAAGGCCTTCGACGGCAAGGGCAATTACACCCTTGGCATCAAGGAGCAGCTCATCTTCCCTGAAATCAGCTATGACACCATTGACAAGATCAAGGGTATGAATATAACGATCGTAACAAGCGCCAAAACCGACGAGGAAGGCAAAGCGCTTCTCAAGTACCTGGGCATGCCGTTCAGGAACTAAGATAACTGGAGGATTCCGTGGCAAAAACCTCAATGATCATCAAGTCGCAGCGTAAGCCTAAATTCAAGGTCCGCCAGCATAACCGCTGCCCGGTCTGCGGGAGACCCAAAGCATATTATCGCAAGTTCCAGATGTGCAGGATTTGTCTTCGCAAGTATGCGTCTATAGGCCAAATCCCCGGCGTAATCAAGTCCAGCTGGTAAGCAATCGAACTTGAAGTACACTAGATAGGAGTGCACGCACGATGTCCATGACAGATCCAATCGCAGATATGCTGACCAGAATACGCAACGCAAATATGGTCAAGCTGCAGAAGGTCGATATCCCTTCCTCCAACCTGAAGGTCAATATAGCCAATGTATTGAAGCAGGAAGGTTTTATTAAGAATTACAAGGTTATTTCCGATAATCTTCAAGGCGTTCTGAGGATTTATCTGAAGTATATTGACGAAAAGGATAGCGTGATCAACGAGATCAAACGCGTCAGTAAACCGGGTGGCCGGGTTTACTCGAAGGCTGAGGATATCCCCGTCGTCAAGAACGGTATCGGTGTTGCCATCCTGTCAACATCCAAGGGGATTATTACCGACAACGCCGCCCGTCAGGCCGGCGTCGGCGGTGAGCTTATCTGTACCATTTGGTAAACATTGCGATCAAGGAGTATGCAGAGATGTCGAGAATAGGGAAACTCCCCATAGAGATACCCAAAGGGGTAAAGGTCGTTCTGGATGATACGCTGGTTTCCGTACAAGGGCCCAATGGTAAGCTGGCTCGCCAGGTAATGTCCTGCGTCACGATCAATGTCGGCGAAAGCTCGGTAGAAGTCACCAGAAATGATGAGAGCACCGCCGCACGCGCAGCTCACGGCCTGACCCGCACCCTGATCAACAATATGGTCGTTGGTGTGACCAAGGGCTTTCAGACCGATCTTGAGATCAACGGCGTCGGCTATCGTGCCGAGGTTAAGGGGAAAGAGCTTGTTATGGCTCTCGGCTACTCCCACCCGATAAATTTCCCGATCCCGGAAGGCATCGTCATCGATGTTGACAAGATGACCAAGGTCTCCGTCAAGGGTGCAGACAAAGAGCTGGTGGGTCAGACCGCCGCCAAGATCAGATCATTCCGCGCTCCCGAACCCTATAAGGGTAAAGGTGTTAAGTATGCTGACGAGACTATCTTGAGAAAAGCCGGCAAGACCGGTAAGAAATAGTCTTTATAAGGAGATTTCTGTGGCAAAGACCGCACTTAAAACCATCATCCGTCTCAAACGCCAAGTCCGTGTCCGTAAAAAGGTTCGTGGCACCAGCGAGCGCCCCCGTCTGAGCGTCTTCAAGAGCGCACGCCATATCTATGCCCAGCTGATTGACGATACAAAGGGTGTAACTCTGGTTGCCTGTTCAACCCTGGCTTCCGACTCTGCAGAGCTTGCTTATACGGGCAACGTTGCTGCGGCAACCCATGTGGGTAAGGAAGTCGCCCGCTTGGCCATCGAAAAAGGTATTTCATCAGTGGTATTCGACCGTAACGGTTTTCTGTACCACGGCAGAATCAAGGCACTTGCTGACGGAGCCCGCGAAGCCGGGCTTCGTTTCTAAAGCATACGAGGAGGCTTTCATTGAGCAGAATCAATCCAGCGGAACTGAATCTCACGGATCGTGTCGTTCACATCAGCCGCGTTGCCAAAGTTGTTAAAGGTGGTCGTCGTTTCAGCTTTTCCGCCCTGATCGTGGTAGGTGACGGTAATGGCCATGTCGGATATGGTCTTGGCAAGGCGAACGAAGTACCCGAGGCAATCCGGAAGGGTGTCGAGCAGGCAAAGAAAAACCTCATCAAGGTTCCGGTCAACCAGCATCAGACCATACCTTTTGAAATTGAAGGTAGGTTCGGAGCCGGCCGGCTTCTGATGAAGCCTGCATCCGCTGGTACGGGCGTTATCGCCGGCGGTGCAGCGCGCGCCATTTTTGAGGCCGCCGGCATCAATAACATCCTTTCCAAATGCCTTGGCTCCAACAACCCCCACAATGTGGTGAAGGCGGCTTTCGCCGGCCTTGAGCGGTTGAAGACCCCTGAAGAGATCGCCGCACGCCGTGGAATAACCGAATAATCGATTGAAGTGAGGATACCATGAGCAGCACGTTGCAAATCACACTCATTAAGAGCACTATCGGGAAAACCAAGAAGCATCGCGATATCGTCGCCGGCCTCGGCCTTTCCCGTCTCAACCAGACAGTTACCCGGCCCGACTCCCCGGAAGTACAGGGTATGATCAATAAAGTCGGCCACATGCTGAAAGTGACGAAGTAAAAGGGGTGGAATACATGGATTTGAACACACTGAGACCCGCACTGGGATCGACAAAAGATAGGAAGCGCATCGGTCGCGGCACCGGTTCCGGGCATGGCAAGACCGCCACAAAGGGCCACAAGGGACAGAAGGCCCGTTCCGGCGGCAGCATCAAGGCCGGTTTCGAAGGCGGCCAGATGCCTTTGCAGCGCAGGTTGCCGAAGCGTGGTTTTACGCCTCTTGAGCGTGTTGAGTATGCTGTGGTGAACCTCAGCCAACTCGACATATTCGAGGCTGGCGCTGAAGTGGATGCCGCGGCGCTTGCGGCTAAGGGCCTGATAAAAGGCACCAACGGTCTGGTTAAGATCCTTGGTAACGGCGATATTACGAAATCTCTTAAGGTCACTGCCAATAAATTCAGCCAATCCGCCAAAGAGAAAATTGTTGCCGCAGGCGGATCTGTCGAGGAGAAGGCCTAGTGTTCGACGCACTCCAGAATATTTTCAAGATCCCCGAGTTGAAGAAACGTGTGCTTTTTTCCTTGGGGATGTTGGCTGTCTATCGTGTCGGTTGCCACATACCCACGCCCGGTATCGATAGAATTGCGCTGGCGCATTTTTTCAAGCAGGCCCAGGGGACGCTCCTCGGCATGTTCGATATGTTTTCTGGTGGTGCACTTGAACGTTTGACGGTATTTGCCTTGGGCATCATGCCGTACATCTCTTCGTCGATCATCTTCCAACTGCTGACGGTTGTGGTTCCGGCCATAGAAAAGCTCTCAAAGGAAGGGGAGTCCGGCCGCAAGAAGATCATCCAGTATACCCGCTATGGCACCATCGTGCTCAGTTTTGTGCAAGGTCTCGGCATTGCCATCGGCCTGGAGAGCATGCGCGGCCCCGCCGGCGAACTGGTTGTCCCCAATCCGGGCTGGAGCTTCCGCCTGATGACGGTCATCACCCTCACAGCCGGTACGGCATTTATCATGTGGCTTGGCGAGCAGATGACCGAGAAGGGGATCGGCAACGGTATCTCTCTGATCATCTTTGCCGGGATCGTCGTCAGGATTCCGACGGCACTGAGCAACACCGTCAGGCTGCTGAACGCCGGACAGTTGTCCCTGTTCGTGCTCATCTTCGTGCTTGCCCTGATGTTCGTTGTCATTGCCGCCATCGTCTTCGTGGAGCGCGGGCAGCGGCGCCTTCCCATCCACTACGCCAAGCGGGTGGTGGGGCTGAAGACATTCAACGCCCAAACTTCCCATCTCCCGTTGAAGGTGAATATGGCGGGCGTCATACCGCCGATCTTCGCATCATCAATTATCATGTTTCCGGCAACGGTAGCCAACTTCATCAATGTGCCCTGGGTGCAGAAGGCGGCCAAAAGTTTAACGCCGGGCAATTTTGTCTATGATCTCTTTTTTGTTGCTTTCATCGTCTTCTTCTGTTATTTCTACACGGCTGTAACATTCAACCCGGTAGATGTTGCCGAGAATGTCAAAAAGCATGGCGGCTATATCCCTGGCATCAGGCCGGGTAAGGAGACGTCTGACTTTATGGACAGCGTCTTGACGCGACTCACGTTTGCCGGCGCCATCTATATATCACTTGTGTGCGTGCTGCCCTCGATTTTGATCGGGAAGTTCAATCTCCCGTTCTACTTTGGAGGGACCGCCCTGTTGATTGCTGTTGGCGTTGGTATGGATACGGTCGCTCAGATTGAGTCGCACCTCATTACCCGCAATTACGAGGGGTTCTTGAAGGGTGTCAGGATCAGGGGGAGAAAATAGGATGAATGTCATCCTGTTTGGCCCTCCGGGGGCCGGTAAAGGTACCCAGGCACAGTTTATCGTTGAGCGTTTCGGCATTCCCCAGATTTCGACCGGCGACATGCTTCGTGCCGCAGTTAAGGCGCAGTCGCCGCTCGGCGTAGCCGCCAAGTCGATCATGGATGCCGGTGGGCTCGTTTCCGACGAGATCGTTCTCGGGCTGGTCAAGGAGCGGATCTCCGAGCCGGACTGCCGTGATGGTTTTATTCTTGACGGCTTCCCGCGTACGACGCCCCAGGCTGATGCCCTCACCTCGTTGCTGAAGGGGCTTGGCAAGCACATCGACCACGTGATTTCCCTCGATGTGGACAGCGCCGAGATCGTTCAGCGGCTCTCCGGCAGGCGCACCTGTCCTGCGTGCGGCAAGGGGTATCATGTGGCCTACGATGCGCCGAAGGTTGCCGGAATCTGCGACGCATGCGGTTCCGCACTGGTGCAGCGCAATGACGACCGTGTGGAAACGGTTCAGAATCGTCTGGAGGTGTATCGCCAGCAGACCTCACCGCTTAAAGAGTATTTTGAGCAGCGGGGCTTGATGCGTCATATTGACGGCAACGGTACGATCCAGGACATTCAGGGGCAGATATGCTCCCTATTGAAAGGCAATGCCGGTGATCGTCCTTAAATCTCCTCGTGAGATTGAGAAGATGCGTGACGCCTGCAAGATAGTTGCAGAAATACTCCTCCTGCTCCGCGAACGGGTAAAACCGGGGGTAACGACCGCGGAACTTGATGAGTTTGCCGATTCCGAAACCCGACGCCGCAAGGCAAAGCCCGCTTTCAAAGGGTACTGCAAGTACCCCAGCGCTTTATGCTGCTCCCCCAACGATGTGGTCGTGCACGGGATGCCAACGAAAGCGCCCTTGAAAGAGGGAGATATTATCAGCCTTGATTTCGGTGTCCTGTACAACGAGTTTTATGGCGATTCCGCCCTGACCATTCCGGTGGGAACGGTTCCGGCACGTATCAACACGCTGCTCAAGACGACGGAAGAGTCTCTCTATGCCGGCATAGACAAGGCGGTGGCCGGCGGCAGGCTGGGCGACATTTCCCACGCGGTT
This sequence comes from Oryzomonas sagensis, assembly GCF_008802355.1. NCBI lineage: Bacteria > Pseudomonadati > Thermodesulfobacteriota > Desulfuromonadia > Geobacterales > Geobacteraceae > Oryzomonas > Oryzomonas sagensis. Next base: position 64,058 of record NZ_VZRA01000003.1, read on the forward strand.
CAGACGCACGTTGAGGCACAAGGCTTTTCTGTCGTACGTGATTTCGTCGGACACGGCATCGGCAGGAAACTCCATGAGGAACCGCAGGTGCCCAACTTCGGCGCCACGGGCACCGGCGTAAGGCTCAAGCCGGGCATGGTGCTGGCGATAGAACCCATGGTCAACGAAAAGTCGTACGCGGTCGAGGTGCTTGAGGACGGCTGGACGACCATCACCCGCGACGGCGGATTTTCAGCACATTTTGAACACACGGTTGCCATAACCGATAAGGGTCCTGATATTCTGACACGCATTTAGCAAGCACGTGAAGGGGAGTAATATGAAAGTACGAGCATCGGTTAAGAAGATTTGCGACAAATGCAAGATTGTCAAACGCAAGGGTGTGGTACGTGTTATCTGTGACATCCCTAAGCATTCTCAGCGTCAAGGATGAGTAACTAAAGGAGGATTTACAATTGGCACGCATTGCAGGTATTGACTTACCAAAAAACAAACGGATCGTGATTGCTCTCACCTATATCTATGGTATCGGTAATTCGTCAGCAGAGCAGATCCTTGCCTCCACACAGATAGATCCCGACACCCGCACGGACAAGCTGACTGAAGCCGAAGTCTCCCGTATTCGTGACGAAATCGACCGCAACTGCAAGGTCGAAGGGGATCTTCGTCGTGATATTTCGATGAATATCAAGCGGCTCATGGATCTTGGCTGTTATCGCGGCCTCCGTCACAGAAAAGGCCTCCCTGTCCGCGGCCAGCGCACCAAGACCAATGCCCGTACGCGTAAAGGTCCTGCCCGCACCGTGGCCGGCAAAAAGAAATAATCCCATTTAGCTCTGGAGAATTCGAATGGCAAGTCCTGCGAAGAAAGTCGTACGCAAGAAGAAGGAACGTAAAAATATATCCAACGGTGTTGCCCATATCCAGGCGACATTCAACAATACGATCATCACGATCACCGACCCGGTCGGCAATGTCGTGGCCTGGTCCACTGCCGGCGCCAAAGGTTTCAAGGGCTCCCGCAAGAGTACGCCCTTCGCAGCTCAGATCGCTGCCGAGGATTGCGTGAAAAAAGCCCAGGAGCACGGCATGCGCAGTGTCGAGGTGTATGTCAAGGGCCCCGGTTCCGGCCGTGAGTCCGCCCTCCGCGCCCTTCAGGCCGCAGGCTTTACGATCAGTTTCATCAAGGACGTGACACCGATTCCCCATAACGGTTGTCGCCCCCCCAAACGTAGAAGAGTTTAACTCGCGTCATTCATATCAAGGAGGTTTTCATTGGCTCGTTATACAGGACCTTCATGCCGTCTGTGCAGAAGAGAAAACATGGAATTGTTTCTGAAAGGGGAACGCTGCTACACGGATAAGTGCGCCATCAAACGCCGCAATTATCCCCCGGGGCAGCATGGCCAAGGCCGTTCAAAAACCTCTGATTACGGCGTGCAGCTTCGTGAGAAGCAGAAGGTCCGTCGTATCTATGGCCTTTTGGAAAAACAGTTCCGTGAATACTTTCAGGAAGCTGACCGCATGAAAGGGGTTACCGGTGAAAACCTGCTGTCCCTGCTTGAGCGGCGTCTTGATAATGTGATTTATCGTCTGGGATTTGCCTCTTCCCGCACCGAGTCGCGTCAGCTTGTCCGTCACGGTCACTTCACCATCAACGGCCGCAAGGTGAATATCCCCTCCATTCAGCTCAAGGTGGGCGATGTCATCGAACTCCGTGAGAAGAGCAGGAAGATCGTTGCTGTCACCGATTCTCTGGAAGCGGTCGTGCGGCGCGGTGTTCCCCAGTGGGTCGAACTTGATCGCGATGCCTTCAAGGGCCTCATCAAGAGCCTGCCGGTTCGTGAAGATGTCACGACCCCGATCCAGGAACAGCTGATCGTCGAGCTCTACTCGAAGTAATTCCCGGGAGACCTGCGCGGCGCGTCTGGCGCCTCATGTCCATGACCGGACACTAATCCTCCGGAGGAGGTTGTAATGTATAAAAATTGGCGAGATCTGATCAGGCCAAAACAGCTTCAAGTCGAGAAAGAATCTCTTTCAAATACATATGGCAAGTTTTACGCCGAACCTTTTGAGCGCGGGTTCGGCACCACGCTCGGCAACTCTTTGCGCAGGATTCTCCTGTCAACCCTCCAGGGTGCGGCCATAACTTCGGTCCGCATCAAGGGTGTTTTACACGAATTCTCCACTATTCAAGGCGTGACCGAGGACGTTACCGATATCATCCTGAATCTCAAAGGCGTGCGGCTCAAGCTGCATACCGCTGACCAGGCGACTATACGAATCGTACATAAAGGGGAAGGAATCATTACGGCGGGCGATATCCTCGTCGGCCATGCCGTAGAAGTAATGAATCCCGAACACCACATCCTGACCTGTGGCAAGGATGCCAACCTCGAGGTCGAGATGACGGTCAAGATGGGCAAGGGGTATGTCCCGGCCGATCGTAACCGCGATGAAAAGGCCCCGGTGGGCACCATACCCATCGATGCCATCTATTCGCCCATCAAGAAGGTTAACTTCAACGTATCCAACGCCCGTGTCGGCCAGATGACGGATTACGATAAGCTGACCCTCGAAGTCTGGACCGATGGCAGTGCGAATCCCGAAGACGCGGTGGCCTATGCCGCCAAGATCATGAAGGAACAGCTGAGCATCTTCATCAATTTCGACGAAGAGTCGGAACCTGACCAGGTTGAAGAGTCCCAGGAAGAGAAGGATAAGATCAACGAAAACCTGTACCGCACGGTTGATGAACTGGAACTCTCGGTGCGGTCGGCCAACTGCCTCAAGAACGCGGGCATCAAGCTGATCGGCGAGTTGGTTTCCAAGTCCGAGGCGGAGATGCTGAAGACCCAGAACTTCGGTCGCAAATCCTTGAATGAGATTAAGGACATTCTCAGCGATATGGGACTGACGTTCGGCATGAAGCTGGATGAATTCCCCGATCCGGAGATCATGCGCCGCCTGCGTGGCGAAAAGAAGGAAGAAGAGTAATACCCAGGATTAGCCACTCGTTTCAGAAAGGAATGCGTTATGCGTCATAACAAAGCGGGCAGGAGACTTGGCAGGAAAACGAGCCATCGCGAAGCGATGTTCCGGAATATGGTCACCTCGCTCTTGAACCATGAAAAGATCACGACAACCGATGCCAAGGCAAAGGAAATACGCTCCGTTGCCGAAAAGATGATCACTCTTGGCAAACGTGGCGATCTGCATGCCCAGCGGCAGGCTGCATCATATATCCGTGAAAAGTCCGTCGTGACGAAGCTGTTTTCGGCTATTGCTCCGCGTTACAAGGACCGCCCCGGTGGCTATACGCGCATCATAAAACTGGGTATTCGCCAGGGAGACACCGCTCCGATCTCTTTGATCGAGCTGGTGGAGGAAGAGATGAAGAGCGCGAAGGCTCCGGCGACTGCTCCGAAGGCGACCAAGGCACCTGCCCGTAAGCCTGCGGCCAAGAAGGCGGCACCTGCCGCTGCTGCCGAAGCTGCAACCGAACCGGCTGCCGTTCAGACCACGATCGTGGAACCGGAAGAGGTGTGCGAAGCCAAGGCTGACTAAGCGTCTGCTGCTCCCGCATGAGATGTTACTAGAAAGAGGCAAGGGTTTTCCCTTGCCTCTTTTGTTTGTCGCGCCAACCAGTTCGGCCCGCGGCATTATCAGGTTAACAGGTCGACCACCAGCCCCTTGATGCCGATGACCTTGGCCGTGATGGCCATATTGTCCCGGTTGTCCGTCAGGATGAGATTGTAGAGTTTGTCCGCCTCCGCGTTGATGACCGTGATGATCTCGAAGGTGCGTGGGTTCTGCGGCGTCCCCCCGATCTTTTCCAGGCGATAGGCCTCATTGGAAATCCTCTTGGCCAGTTGGCTCAGGAGGTCGCGGAAACGTTTGAAGTTGGGCAGGGTCGGCTCATTTGCCAGTTTGTCGCCCACCATTCCTATTTCCTGGCGCAGGTTCTCCACCTCTTGCTCATACGATGTCATATCGAACTGTTGGTTGGTCAACTCGGCTGCGAAGAGCGAACCGGCGCCGGCGCCACTCTTCGCGGTGGGTGAATTCCTGCTCTGTTTCCCGAGCCCCGGTGTTGCCACTGCATCCCTGATCCGCATTCACACCTCTCCTGTCGAACCGCAATTAAACGCCTGCGTTGTTCGGCCCATCAGCGCACCCCCTGGTACGCCTCCGGCGCTTCCCTCCGTGCCGCCTCGCACCCAGTTCACCTGCAACTCGGCGTCCGTCGCGCTTTTCCGCCACCATACCATACTCTCCGCCTCAGAGGCAATTGCGGCAAAAATGCAACAATCACATTTGCATCGTTTGCTGCTTGTGATATGCTTGCAGCCGTTGCCGCGCTTTATACGTCTGGAAACAAGGAGGGCTGAGCATGCTGGATCTATTGGAAAAGACGGTTATGACCGCTATCGGGGCCGCTGCCATCACCCAGAAAAAGGCCGAAGAGCTGGTAAACGAGATGAAAGAAAAATACAAGGTCAGCGAGGACGAGGGGCGGAGTTTTGTTGACCGGGTTCAGGGCATCGCCCAGGAGAGCAAAGACAAGATCAGGGAGATGGCGGAGACCGAGGTCCGTAAGGTGGTGGACAGGCTCGGCCTGGTCTCGCGCGATGAGTATGAACGCCTGGTCGCCAGGGTGCAGGAGTTGGAGGCCCGCAACAACGAATGAACCTAAAGACGACAGTTATTCACCACAAAGGCACAAAGAGCACAAAGAATTAACAGGGGTAGCGGCGAAAATGTCTTCACTCAAATCACTTAACTAACAGAAATTATTATTTGTGTAGCTTTGTGACCTTTGTGTCTTTGTGGTGAACGGACTTTTTCTTGATTGAATAGGCCTGCTTGAAATCCGTGGTGTTAAACCCGGCAGGAGGATGGCGCCGTGCTTCTCGTGGCACGCTGCGCGATAGCCGAAATCTGTCGATGGGAATGGCCCATGCTCTCTTTTTTCAAAATTAACCGGAATATCCGCAGCATCCGCCGCTACTGGAATATCGCCCGCGTCCTCTCCGCCTATGGCTTCGACCACGCCCTGGAGGCGATCGGTTTGAGCGATATCGCGGCCCGGGGCAGGCGGTTTTTGCGTCATGACGCCGTGGATATCGCCCGTCTCTCGGCCGCCGAACGGATGCGCCTGGCCCTGGAGGAGTTGGGGCCGACTTTCGTCAAGCTGGGGCAACTGCTCTCCACCCGGCCCGATATCATTCCCGCCCCCTTTGTGCGGGAGTTCGAAAAGCTCCAGGACCAGGTCCCCAGCTTCTCGTTTGCCGAACTGACGGCCCAGGTCGAGCGCGAACTGCACGGCCCGATACACGACTTCTTTGCCGAGATCGACCCGGAACCGCTGGCGGCGGCGTCCATCGCCCAGGTGCACCGCGCCCGCCTGTTGACGGGGGAACAGGTGGTGGTCAAGGTCCGCCGTCCCGGCGTGGTCGAATTGGTCGAGGCGGATATCGGCGCCCTGATGTCGTTGGCCCAACTGACCGAGCGCCACGTATCCGGCAGCGAAATCTACGACCCGGTGGGGGTGGTGCGAGAATTCGCCCGCACGATCCGCCGGGAGATGGACTTCACCCGCGAGGGGCACACCATCGAGAAGATCCGGGACAATTTCGCCCGGAGCGGGGGGCTGTATTTTCCCCATGTCTATTGGGGGCAGAGCGCGCGGGGGGTGCTGACCCTCGAGTATGTGGACGGGATCAAGGTCTCGGACCTGGACCGGCTGGAACGGGGCGGGCTCGACCGGAGGATTATCGCCCAACGGGGCGCCGACGCCTTCCTGGAGATGGTGCTCAAACACGGCTTTTTCCATGGGGACCCCCATCCCGGCAACGTCATGATCCTGCCGGGCAACATCATCTGCCTGCTGGACTACGGCATTGTGGGGCGGTTGGATGAAGAGCTCCGAACCTTCCTGAGCGATATCCTGCTGGCGATCGTCAACCGGGATATGGATCAGGTCGTCTCCCTGCTGCTTTTTGCCGGCGATATCTCCGATAGTCTCGACGTGCGCGCCCTGAAACGGGACCTTTCGAACTTCATCGACAGCTACTACGAGATCCCGCTCAAAGAGATCGAGGTCGGGCGGATGCTGATGGAGTTCATCGAGATCATCACCCTGTACAGCATCCGCATCCAGCCCGACCTGATGCTTTTGGCAAAATCGCTGATCATCATCGAGGGGATGGGGCGCTCCCTGGACCCGGCCTTCAATATGGTGGAGCACCTGCGTCCCTTCATGGAGAAGGCCATCCGTCGGCGCATGTCGCCCCGGCGCGTCGCCCACGACATCAACGCCGTTGTGGCGTCGTATCTCAGCCTGGCCCGCAACCTCCCCCGTGATCTCAAGGAACTCATCAACCGGGTCAATCGCAACAAGTTCAAGATCGACCTGGAACACCGGGGGCTGGACAAGTTTACCGCCGATTTCGACCGTTCCATCAACCGCCTCTCTTCCAGCCTCATCCTGGCGGCCCTGATCATCGGCTCGTCGATCATCATGCAGATCGAGCGGGGACCGCAACTGTTCGGCCTGCCGGCACTGGCCTTCCTGGGGTACACGGCGGCCGGGTTGATCGGGCTCTGGTGGGTCTACGGCATCATCCGTTCGGGCAGGTTGTAACAGGCCGCGCGCGGAAGAAACAAACCATGCGCAGACATGGACCCCAAGGTGGAATCGTCTGGAATGGAATCCCAAAAACTGACAACCTATGAACGGCGAAAACGGATACGCGAGGCGGTGGTCATCGTCCTGGCGATCATCCTGATCATCTTCCTCACCAGGACGGAGATGCACCTGACCCAGTTGAGCGCCGACGCGCCCATGGGGAGCAACATCGCCATCTTCGGCGTCATCAACGTCGTCGTCATGCTGGTGATCCTGCTGGTGTACCTGGTCTGCCGCAACGTGGTGAAGCTCTTTGTGGAGAGCCGCACCAACCCTTTTGCCAAGCGGTTGCGCACCAAACTGGTGCTTTCGTTCGTCGGCCTGTCCCTGATCCCCACCATGCTGCTCTTCTTCGCCGCCGCCGGGTTCATCAACAATACGGTCCACAACTGGTTCAACGCCCAGGTGGAAACCTCCCTCAGCGAATCCCTGGAGGTCGCCCAGACCTACTACAAAAACTCCGCCTCCAACTCGCTCTATTACGGCCGTCAGATCAGTTCCTTCATCAAGTCCCAGAAGCTGCTCAACGAGGCCAACCTGCCCCGGCTCAAGGAACTGATCCGGCAGAAGCAGGAGGAGTACAACCTGGGGGTGGTGGAGGTCTATTCGGCCCAGCGGGAGGAACTGGTCCGCTCCTCCAATCCCAATGTGCCCCTGAGCGAATTCACCAACCCCGCCTCCGAAGATATCAAACGCGGCCTGGTGGGGGAGGAGTTGACGCGTATCAACCAGGCCGGCAAGGCCGACCTGATCCGGGGCATCGTTCCGGTCTACTCCACCTGGAACCAGAAGGACGTGGTGGGGGTCGTGGTGGTCAACTACTACGTCCCCTATTCGCTGGTCAACAAGATGAAGGAGATCACCGGCTCCTATCACGAGTTCCGCCAGCTCAAGATCATGAAGAACCCGATCCGGACCGGCTATATCGCCACCCTGTTCCTCATTACCGCGGTCATCGTGTTCTTCGCCTACTGGATGGGGGTCTACCTGGCCAGCAGCATGACCAAGCCGCTACAGGACCTGGTGGACGCCACGCGCGCCGTGGCGGACGGCAATCTGGACATCCACATCGAGTCCTATTCGGCCGACGAGATCGGCATGCTCATTCAGTCCTTCAACCGCATGACCGAGGATCTGCGCGGCAAGCAGCGGGCGCTCAACACCTCCAACCAGGAGTTGTCCCGCATCAACCAGGAGATCGAAGAGCGCCGGCAGTACATGGAGATCGTGCTGCGCAACGTGGCGGCCGGGGTGATCTCGGTCGACAAGGCCGGCGTGGTGACCACCATCAACAAGTCCGCCGAGCGCCTCCTGAACATCAACACCGGCAAGGTGCTGGGGCGGAATTTCCGGGACGTGCTGCGGGAAAAACATCTGGAGATCGTCAAGGAGGTGGTGCGGGACCTGGCGCTCTCGAAGCAGGATACCGTCAGTCGGCAGATCTTTCTGGATATCCAGGGCTCCCGTCTGGCCCTGCACCTGCACCTCACCATGCTGCGGGACGAGGCGGGGGTCATCCTGGGGACGGTGCTGGTGCTGGACGACATGACCCAGATGATGAAGGTCCAGCGCATGGCGGCCTGGCGCGAGGTGGCCCGGCGCATCGCCCATGAGATCAAGAACCCCCTGACCCCGATCCAGCTCTCGGCCCAGCGCCTGCGCAAGCGCTATCTGTCCCGGTTCAGCGGCGATGAGACGGTCTTCGACGAATGCACCGAAATGATCATCAAATCCGTGGATGAGCTGAAGAACCTGGTCAACGAGTTCTCCAATTTCGCCCGCATGCCGGCGATCCAGCCGGAGCCCAACGATCTCAATGCCCTGATCCGCGAGACCCTGACCCTCTACCAGGAGGCCCACCGGGGCGTGGCGTTCCAATTCGAGCCGGACGGGCATCTGCCCCTGCTCAAGATCGACCGGGACCAGATCAAACGGGTGATCATCAACCTGCTGGAGAACGCCGTGGCGGCCATGAAAGAGCAGGGCGCGGTCAGGATCAGCAGCAGCTATGATGCCGAATTGAAGATGGCGTCATTCGCCGTTGCCGACACCGGCCCCGGCATCGCGCCCGAGGACAAACCGCGTCTGTTCGAACCCTATTTTTCCACCAAAAAGTCGGGTACCGGGCTCGGGCTGGCCATTGTCAGCAGTGTCGTCACCGATCACAGCGGCTTCGTGCGGATCAAGGACAACCAGCCGCGGGGCGCCTGCTTTGTCGTGGAACTGCCGGCGGCATAAACGGAGTACCGCCGCGGCAGGATCAATACCTTACTGAATGTCGAGGAGTAATGCATGTCGAAAACAATTCTCGTTGTCGATGATGAAAAGGATATCAGAATATCCCTGACCGGTATCCTGGAGGACGAGGGGTATACGGTGCTTACGGCGGAGAGCGGCGTCGAGGCCCTGGAGTGCGCCCAGCAGGAGTTGCCCGACCTGGTGCTCCTGGATATCTGGATGCCGGGCATGGATGGCCTGGAGACGCTGGAGCGGCTCAAGGCCCTCTTCCCCCAGATCACGGTGATCATGATCTCGGGACACGGCACCATCGAAACGGCGGTCCGCGCCACCAAGCTCGGCGCGTTCGATTTCATCGAGAAGCCGCTGTCCCTGGACAAGGTGCTCATCAGCGTGGTGAACGCCCTGCGCATGAAGGATCTGAGCGTGGAGAACGAAGAACTCAAGCGGGTGGTGGCCAACGAGTACGAGATGATCGGTTCCGCCCCGGTAATGGCCCGGCTGCGCGAACAGATCGTGCGTGTCGCCCCCACGACCGCCTCGGTGCTGGTGACCGGGGAGAACGGCACCGGCAAGGAGTTGGCGGCGCGCTCGATCCATTACTACAGCCCGCGTCGCGACCGGCCCTTTGTCGCCATCAATTGCGCCGCCATACCGGAAGAGTTGATCGAGAGCGAACTGTTCGGCCATGAAAAGGGCGCCTTCACCGGCGCAACCGCCCAGAAGAAGGGCAAATTCGACCTGGCCGACGGCGGTACGCTGTTTCTGGACGAGATCGGCGACATGTCGCTCAGGACCCAGGCAAAAGTGCTGCGGATCATCCAGGAACGCTGTTTCGAACGGGTGGGGGGCACCCGGCTGGTGACGGTGGATGTGCGGATCATTGCCGCCACCAACAAGGCGCTGGACGAGGAGATCAGCCGGGGCAGGTTCCGGGAGGATCTCTATTACCGTCTGAATGTGGTGCCGTTCCGGGTCCCCGCCTTACGGGAGCGGCGTGAGGATATCCCGTTGCTCGTGCAGTACTTTGTCGCCCAGTTCTATCGGCGGGAGGGACGCGAGCCCAAGGCTTTCCAGCCCGAGGCCCTGGCACTGCTCGCCCGGTACGACTGGCCCGGCAATGTGCGGGAGTTGAAGAATATCGTGGAGCGCATCCTGATCATGACCCCGGGCCGGGCCATTACCGGAGCCGATGTCCCCGAACTGCGCGGAGCCCAACCCCTGCCCGACGTTCCCGACCACCGGCCGGACGGAGGGCAGCCCGTGGCGACCCTGCGGGAGGCCCGGGAGGGATTCGAGCGGGAGTTTATCATTCACCGGCTGGAGGAAAACGACTGGAACATCTCCCGCACCGCCGAGGTCATCGAACTGGAACGGAGCAACCTGCACCGGAAGATCAAGAGCTACGGGATCGACGTCAGGAAATAGTTTCGGAACACGACACGGACATACCGCGCCAGAGCCCATCACAGCTCTGGCGCTGCTGTTTTGGGGGAAGTCGGTGCGGGCTGCGGAGCCCAGGCGAGCAGACACAGGGCCGCCAGGCACGCCAGGCCGGCCCCGAAGCCGAACGCCGCCTGGGGCGAGATCTTTTGCCAGATCATGCCGAACAGGAGGCTGGCCGGCAGGGCGCCGACCCCCACGGCACAGTTGTACCACCCGAAGGCGTTTCCCCGTTCCTCCGGTTTCGCCAGATCGGTCAGATAGGCCCTCTCCACCCCTTCGGTCATGCCGTAGAACAACCCATACCAGGCAAACAGGAGCCAGATGTGCCACTCCGACGCAGCCATGGCAAAACCGGCATAGGCTATCGTATAGACCGCCCAGCCGGCGACGATCACCCCGCGCCTGCCGATCCGGTCGGACAGGGTGCCGAAGGGCATGGCCGAGCACATCTTGACGACGTGGAAGAAGGTCCACAGGAGCGGTATGCGGGCCGGCGTCACGCCCAACTGCCCCGCCCGCAGGAGCAGGAAGACATCGGAGGAGTTGCCCAGGGTAAAGAGCAGCAGGATCAGCAGGTAGCCCCTGATGCGCCGGGGCGGAGCCATCCTTACCGGTGAAAGGCTTCCGGCGGAGACGGGGTGGGGCATGTCCCGCACCGTGAAGACGATCAGGGCCACGGCCAGGATGCCGGGAATGGCGGCCAGCCAGAAGACCGTGCGCAGGTCGCTGACGAACCACGCCATGAGGGCGGTTGCCAGCAGGGGGCCGACAATGGCGCCAGCGTGGTCGAGGGAGCGGTGAAAGCCGAAGGCCTTGCCGCGCATGGCGGCGTCGGTGGAGTCGGCGATCAACGCATCCCGGGGGGAGGTGCGGATACCCTTGCCGACCCGGTCGGAAAAGCGTACGGCGAGAACGGCAAGGGGGGAGCCGGCCAGGGCGATCAGGGGGCGCGACAGGGACGACAGGGCGTAGCCGGCCAGCACGAGCCCCTTGCGCCCCCGGATACGGTCGCAGGCGATGCCCGACACCAGTTTCAAAAACGCCGCCGTGGATTCCGCGATCCCCTCGATCATCCCCAGAAAGGCCGGCCCGGCGCCCAACACCCCGGTGATGAACAGGGGGAGCAGGGGATAGATCATCTCGCTGGAGACATCGGTCAGGAAACTGACCAGGCCGAGCATGAGGACATTGGCGCTGATACCGCTGAACATGAAAGGCCCCCGATGGGTTCTGGCGTGGGCTTGAATCGTCCCCCCTCCCTTGCCGGGAGGGGACTGCCCAAACGTTTGCCACGCCGCTTCTGTTTGGATGGTAGCGCTTTAACGCTCTTGATTCAATACGGAAACCGGTCCGGCTTCCGCCCGGAAACAGGGCATGCTGCCTGAACAAACGGCAGTTTCGGGACCGTTTCGCATCACTATCGGCCGGCGTTGTGGTCAAACTCAATTATACCTGATGGTTACGGTAGTGCTGCCCGCTGGCACGCCCTGTGAATCTGTTTCGAGAGGACCACATTCGGACCAGAACGGAAGTTGCGGGGAGGCGGCATGAACGGGACAGAAGAACAGGCCACGATGATGGCGTTTGACGAGGCGGCGGAAGAACTTGCCACTACCGGCCTCAGGCTGCTGATGCTGCTGCGGGAGGGAACCCTGGAAGGGGTCGAGCAGGAAGACGGCTCCTGGCTGATCGCCAGGGCGTCCCTGGAACGCCTCAAGGAGCGGGGAGGGGTGCCGCCGGTCAAGCAGAAGGGGTGCGCCTCGTCGTGCACCGCATCCGGTTGCGCCTCCTGCTCGTGACGAAGGAGGGCGGCTAGGTGTGGCGTTCCCGAGCCGTTTCCAGAAGACAGGAGTACACCTCTTCACGCGTGACGAAGAAGCGCGGCATCTCGTTGAGGATATCCTCCAGGAGATGCAGCACCTGGCCGTCACTGCTCCCCAGGGCATCCATGACCGCCTCCATCATGGGGAGGATATCGTAGAGGTCGTCCCGGTTGAAGGGGGTCGGATCCGGTATGCCGCTGAACTTCGGCTCCTCGCGGTTTTGCAGGTCCTTCGGATATTTGAACTTCAGGTCGGACGCCTTGACGACGATGCCCATTCCTTGTCACTCCTTTGCAGTCACGTTTTGAAATTACAACACCACCACCAGAACGATGCCGCCGGCCACAACCGCCAGATTGCACACGGCCGAGATGCCGTGCAGTTTTGCAAACTCCCGCCGGAGCGGATGTTCCTTGGGAGTTGTGTCGAAGGACGGTATCTGCCGTTTGAGGGCAGCGGCCCGCGGTTCGATGGAAAAGGCCTGCACCGAGGTAAGGGCCAGCATGACGACCAGCAGACAGGCCGGCACGAGCGCGTTGTTGCGCATGACGAGCCGGCAGGCGAGGGCGATGGCGCCGCAGGCCAGGCCCCAGCGGAAATACCCCGGAAAGAGTATGCCGACGATCTGGCCCGCCTGGTCCCGGGAGAGGGCCTTGAAGAGCATCGGCGTCAGGATGAAGGTGAACAGGGCGATTCCGCCGGTCCAGAAGGTGAGCGACAGGCGGTAGAGTATGGCTGCGATCTGCATGGCAACTCCTTCGGCGTGATGCCGGTTTTGATTCGCGATCCGGTGCAACGATACACCAAGTAGGGGGAGGATGTAAATTAATCGTGGGAAAAAGGCTCGGAATGATGTAGAACTAGGCCAAACTCACGCTTACGGGATGCCAAGGCATGAAACTACGCTCAAAACTGCTGTTGTCCCTTCTTGTCGTCGGCATCGTCCTGTGCCTGGCCTTGATCTTCGCCGGCCGTTGGTCTTCGCCCGGCAGGCATTCCGACGCCGCCTACGTGGCGCTTCTGAACGAGGCCTATGCCGCGGTGGTCCAAAACTACGTGGAAAAGCCCGATACCAAGAAGCTCGTCCAGAGCATGGTGGACGGCATGCTGTCCGCTCTCGATCCCCACAGCGCCTATCTGCCCCCGGAACCGTACCATGAGATGGAGGTCCAGATGGCGGGGAGCTTCGGCGGTATCGGGCTGGAATTGGGCACGAAGGACGGCAGGCTGACCGTCATCGCCCCGATCGAGGACACCCCCGCCTTCCGGGCCGGCATCCAGGGGAACGACCACATCTACAAGATCGACGGCACCCCCACGGAACGGATGAATATCTCGGCGGCCGTCAAGCGCATGCGCGGCGAACCGGGGACGCCGGTCGTGCTGACCATCCTGCGCGGGGATTCCCCCCAGCCCCGGACCTTCCGGCTGATCCGCGCCGTCATCAGGGTCAAGAGCCTCAAATCGCGGCTGCTGGAGCCGGGGTACGGCCTGATACGGATCACCCAGTTCCAGGAGCGTACCGGCGATGAATTCAGCCAGGCGCTGCAGGGGCTCCGCGCCGCTTCCGGCGGCAAGCTCAAGGGACTGGTCATCGATCTGCGCTACAACCCGGGCGGTCTTTTGGAGTCTTCGGTGCAGGTGGTCAATAACTTTATCGGCGACGATGCCGCGAAGACGCTGATCGTGTCCATCAGGGGGCGTTCGCCGGACGCCACCCAGAATTTTCACGCCTCCCTGGGCCCCAAGGAACCCCGCTATCCGATCGTCGTGCTGATCAACGGCGGCAGCGCCAGCGCTTCCGAGATCGTGGCCGGCGCGCTCCAGGATCACCACCGGGCCATCATCATGGGGAAACAGAGCTTTGGCAAAGGGTCGGTGCAGAGCATCTTCCCGCTGCGGGACAAGGGGGCGCTCAAGCTGACCACGGCGCGGTACTATACCCCCAGCGGCCGCTCCATCCAGGCAAAGGGGATCACGCCGGATATCGAGGTCGGCACCACAGGGCCGATGGCCGACAAGGATGCCGGCAAGGGAACGGAGCTCAGGGAAAAGGATCTGGAAAACAGGTTGGAACCGAGTGGCGAGGAACGGGACGCGGAAGGGGAGACGGCAATTCCCCGTGGAGCGAAGAAGGGAGCTGCCGATACGGCCACGGCCAGGGATTACCAGTTGAACCGCGCACTGGAGCTCCTGCGCTCCCTGGATTTGATGCGGGAAAAGGGCGTTACCGCGATGCCGTGACGGTTGCCCGGGAAGCGGGGCTCACGAAAAGCCCCGGTTGCGGAATATCCGCATCAACAGCACCCCCAGTATGGAGAGGCAGAGCCCGGCGCAGAGAAACAGATACCCGATGGCGCGCCCCTCGCCCCATCCCCACAGGTCGCGCCCCTTCATCAGCATGATCAGCGCGACGCCGGCGAAGGTGCCGATACCGCCGATGATATATACCACAAAGGCCACTATGGCCAAACCGATCCCGCGTGAACCCGCCATGCACCGTTCCTCCCTTGTGCTTCTTCGTCTGTTGGGGCACGGGGGCTCAGAGCCCCCCCAGCTCCCGGAGTTTTGCGCCCATATCCGTTTCGCGCATCAGCGACTCGCCCACCAGAAAGGCGCGTGCGCCGTCGGCGGTGAGGCGCTCGATGTCCGAGCGTGAGTTGATGCCGCTCTCGGCCACCAGCAGCCGGTCGGGGGGGAGCATGCGGGCCAGGCGGGCCGTTGTACCCAGGTCGATGGCAAAGGTGCGCAGGTTGCGGTTGTTGACGCCGATGAGGGAACAATCGGTGCGGAGCGCCGCTTCCATCTCCGCCTCGTCGTGGACCTCCAGCAGCACATCCAGATACAGCTCCTTCGCTATGGCGTGGAACTCCTGCAACTGCCCCAGGTCGAGGGATGCGGCGATCAGGAGGATGGCATCGGCCCCGGCGGCGCGGGCCTCGTAGATCTGGTACGGATCGACGATGAAGTCCTTGCGCAGGAGCGGCAGGCTGACCGTCTCGCGGATCAGGGCCAGCAGGCGCAGGTGCCCCATGAAGAACTGCTCGTCGGTCAGCACCGACAGGCAGGTGGCGCCGTTTGCCTGGTACGCCTCCGCGATTTCCAGGGGGTCGAACGCCTCCCGGATGAGCCCCTTGCTGGGGGAGCCCTTCTTCACCTCGGCGATGATGGCGGTCCAGTTCGAGGCCACAGCACTCCGCAGGGCCCGCTCGAAGCCGCGCGGCGTATCCTCCAGGTCGGCGATGCGGGCCTGGAGTTCGGCCAGCGGTGTGGCCACCCGGGCCGCCGCCACCTCTTCCCGCTTGTGTCCGTTGATCTTTTTCAGCACATCGGCTGTATCCTTATTCATGCGCGGCTCTCTGTCTCTTTCCCTGGTTTGTCTGCCGGCGTCCGGGACGGCGCGGGGTAAAAAAGTCATTCTCCCTGGTTCGTCAACAGCACCAGTTTCTCGAGCTGTCCCATGGCGCGGCCCGAATCGATGGCCTCGGCGGCCAGGGCGAGCCCCTCGGCCGGTGCGGCGGCCTTGCCTGCCGCCATAAGGGCATAGGCGGCGTTCAACAGGACGATATCCCGCCGGGCCCCTTTTTCCCCTGCCAGGACCGAACGCACGATGGCGGCGTTGGCGGTGGCGTCCCCCCCCCTGAGGATATCCATGGAGCAGCGGGTAAGTCCCACCTGCTCCGGGGTAACCGTCATCAGCCGCACCCCCGCCGGAGTGACCTCGCCCACCAGGGTCTCGCCGGTCAGGGTCATCTCGTCCATGCCGTCGCTGCCGAATACCACGAAGCCGTGCTTGCAGCCCAGGCGGTGCAGGACCCCGGCCAGTTTTTCCACCAGGTCGGCCCGGTAGACCCCCATGACCTGGCAATCGGCCCCCGCCGGATTGGTGAGGGGCCCCAGAATGTTGAAGATGGTGCGGATGCCGATCTCGCGGCGCGGACCGATGGCGTACTTCATGGCGCCGTGCAGGGCCGGGGCGAACAGGAAACCGATGCCGATATCGGCGATGCATTTCTCCACGGTTTCCGGGGTGACGTCCAGGTTGATGCCCAGTTTTTCAAGCACGTCGGCGCTGCCGCAGGCCGAGGACACCGAACGGTTGCCGTGCTTGGCCACCCTGACGCCGCAGGCCGAGACCACGAACGATACGGTGGTGGATATGTTGAAGGTGTTGGTGCCGTCACCGCCGGTGCCCACCACGTCCAGGATGGTCTCCCGGTCGATGTTGATGTCGTCCCGGTCGATCCCCAACACATTGCGGCCCACCCGGATCGGTGTGGCCCGTTCGCGCATGACCCGGGCGGCGCCGGCGATCTCCTCCACCGTCTCGCCCTTCATGCGCAGGGCGGTGATAAACGAGCCGATCTGGGCCTGGGTGCACTCGCCCGACATGATCTGGTTCATCACCTCGATCATCTCACCCTCGGAGAGGTCCTGCCTCTCGACGATCTTTGCTATGGCTTTTCTGATCATGGTCTTACTCTTCTCCTCCGTTCCGCCGATGGGAGAACGGTTGTGATGACAATAAAAAATGGGGATGTAGAATCATCCCCATCGTCGTGATATGTGATTACGGCGGTACGAAGGCTAGCGGCCTTCCTTGATCTTGAGGATGGCTTCCCTGATCATGGCCTCGGCCAGATCCGGCACGATTTCCCACACAATCCGCTCGATCACCTCTTTCGAAGCGCCGGTAATGGCGGCTCTGAGCTGCTCTTCGCTTATGGCGGCGGCTTGGGGGAGGGGGGCCGGCGCACTCGCTTCGACAACAGCGGCAGGGGGGGGAACTTCGAAAGATGCATGGACCGGCGCGGCAGTGGGGGCCGGTTCGAAGGGGAGGGGCTGTGGGACGGTCTCCCCGAAGGATATCTCGCCAAAGGCGGCCTCATGTGCCGGAGGCTCAGGCTCGGAAAAGGAGGTGGCTTCCGAGTGGAACTCGAAGGTCTGCTCCTCGACGGGAATCCATTGGGAACCGGTGCCCGCGGGCGCAGCCGGAGGCTGAATGGCCTCAAACTCGGGCTCTTTGTGGGCTGTGGAGAAAACGTCGGCCTGCTCTTCGACCGTTTCAAACGCCGCCGCTGCGGGAGGGGCGAACGTTGCTGGTGCGGGAGGCTCGAAAACAGGAGCCGGAGGCGGTTCGAATGCCGCCGCCGGTGGTGGTTCGAAAGCAGGCGTCGCGGCAGCGACCGCCGCCGCGGGTTCTGCGGCGGGGGTGAAGGCCCCCCAGATGTCGCCCGGTTTGGCACTCTCCGTGGGCGCAGCTGCAGCCGGAAACGGGGCGGAGGCCGCCAGGGGAGGGGCCTCGAACGCGGGAGCTTCCTGAACCGGTTGGGACAGCGCGGCGGCTGAGACGCGGGATGTCCCCTGGTCATAGAGCGCTTTTACTTTGGCGACGATCTGTTGGGATTCGAAGGGCTTGGCAAGGAAGTCGTCGGCCCCGCAGCTTTGGGCCTTGTTCTCGTCAAACGGTTCAAAGGAGCCGGTCAGGAGCAGGATCGGTTTTGCGGCCAGGGCAGGGGTGGCGCGCACGGCTTCGCAGACCTCGTAGCCGGTCATGCCCGGCATGACCGCATCGATAAGCAGAACGTCGGGGAGGATCTCCCGAGCCTTGTCGAGAGCGTCCTTGCCGTTGTCGACTACCGTGAGGGAATAGTCATCGCCGCCGAAAATGATGCCAATCACTTTCTGGATGGTGATGCTGTCATCGGCAAGGAGAATTTTGATGCCCATCGTTCCCTCCCTTGTGCGCGCGTACGAAGTGTGTGGAAGTGCGAAGAAAGCTACCATACGGCTGTTAAGGTGTCAAGGTTTAAGCAGTTCAATGACTTTGGCGCGATTCGGTGGAACGGTTGTGGCTCGTGACGAGAAAACCGCAACGGAAATGGTGGAGATATCGCTCCGTAACTGGTTGAATAGCCGGATGTCCCGATAATCGAGACGGTTGGTCAGGAGGATGACGAACAGGTCCCGTTGGGGGTCGATCCAGACGGATGAACCGCTGTAGCCGGTATGGCCGAAGGACGTCTCGGAAAAGAAGTCCCCCCGGGGCGCCGAGTAAGGGGAGTCCATGTCCCAGCCGAGGCCGCGCACCACGGCGCCGTTGCTGTAAAAATAGGGGGCCGTCATCTGGCGCACGACCCGCTCGGAGAAGATGCGTTTGCCGTCAAGTTGCCCGCCCCTCAACAGCATGCGGGCAAAACGGGCCAGGTCCTGGGCCGAGCTGAACAGGCCCGCATGCCCCGCCACGCCGCCCAGGCGGCGGGCGACGTCGTCCTGGACGATGCCGGTGAGGTATTCGCGGGCCGAACCGAGGGTCGGCGCGATGGAGGGGAGGCGTTCCGCCGGTGGCAGGAACATGGTGTCGGTCATGGCCAGGGGGCCGTAGAGGTTGTCCCGGCAGTAACGGTCCAGGGAGGCCCCGGTAACGCGTCGCACCAGTTCGCCCAGCAGGATGAAGTTGGTGTCGGCATAGCGAAAGCGGTTGCCCGGCAGCCGCCACTGCTTTTCGGAGGCCGCCATCCGGATGACCTCGTTCAGGGGAGCGCCGCCGGAGATGGCGCTGTCGTCCAGGCCCGAGGTATGGGTCAGCAGGTTGAGGACGGTGATGTCCTCGCGTCCGCTCCCCTCGAATTCAGGGAACCAGCGGGTGAGCGGGTCGGTCAAATTGATGGCCCCTGTTTCCAGCAGCTTCATTACCGCCGGAGCGGTTGCGAATACCTTGGTCAGGGAGGCTATGTCGAACATGGTCCGTTCGGTGAGCGGTGCCGAGTCGGCCGTCGGAAACCGTCCGCCCCGTGCCGACCGGTACAGGATGCCGTCGTGGTTTCCCACCACCACCACGCCTCCGGCGATCAGGCCGCGGGAAATGGCCTGCTCTAGGAGAAAGTCGATGGTGGCGGTCCGACCGGCGTCCATCGGGTCATCGGAGGCGTGCAGCAACGGGGGGCAGGAGATGAGGGAGAGGATTATGAGAAGTGTGCGGAGTATGCGCACGGTGGACCTTTCCATTCTGCGGACGTGAAAAAGCCCCCGTCAGGGGGCTTTTTCAGGGAAATTCTGCCGGTCTTGGCGCATCAGGAACGGTAATCGGCGTTGATGCTCACATACTCGTGGGACAGGTCCGAGGTGTAGACCGTTGCGGCCCCGGCCCCCAGGCCGAGATCGACGCTGACGGTGAATTCCCGCTTCCTGAGCACCTCGGTGCCGAGCGCTTCGGCGTCGCCGCCGGCAAAGACGCCGTTTTTTGCCATGCAGACCGTATCGAAACAGAGGGAAAGGAGCGATTGGTCCACCTCTGCCCCCGAGTAGCCCACAGCGGCAAAGATGCGGCCCCAGTTGGCGTCCTGCCCGAAGAAGGCGGTCTTGACCAGGCTGGAGTTGGCGATGGCCATGGCCGCCCGCTTGGCGTCGGCATCGCTTTTGGCTCCGGTGACCCGGATTTCCACGAATTTGGTGGCGCCTTCTCCATCCTTCACGATCTGTTTGGCCAGGGAGAGCAGCACGTCCCGCAACAGTGCCTCGAACGCCAGGGCTTCGGGTGTTTCTCCTGCAATGGCTTGGTTTCCCGCCATGCCGTTGGCCAGCGCCAGGCAGGTATCGTTCGTGGAGGTGTCGCCGTCCACGGTGATGGCGTTGAAGGATGTCGCCACCGCGCGCCGGAAGCATCTGTCCAGGGTTTGGGCTTCCACCGCGGCGTCGGTGATGATGAAGGAGAGCATGGTCGCCATGTTGGGCATGATCATGCCGGAGCCCTTGGCAATGCCGGCCACCGTGTAGCTGACCCCGCCCGCCTCGCCGCTCCTGGCCTCCATCTTGGGGAAGGTATCGGTGGTCATGATGGCTTCGGCAACGTCATCCAGGGTGCCGGAGGCCAGTCCCTCAACCAGGGCCGGGATTGCCGACCGCATCCTGTCCATGGGGAGTTGTACGCCGATGACCCCGGTGGAAGAAACCTGAACCGCTTCGTCCGGGAGCCCCAGCCCCTCGGCAACCAGGCGCGAGGTCTCCCGGGCCGCCCGCATCCCCTGTTCGCCGGTGCAGGCGTTGGCGTTGCCGCTGTTGACCACCAGAGCCTGAGCCCGGCCGCCTGTGATCCGCTCTGCGGAGAGCAGCACCGGTGCCGCTTTGACGGCATTGGTGGTGAATACCGCCGCCGCCTGGGCCGGCACCTCGGAAAAAATCAGGGCCAGGTCTTTTCTGCCCTGCTTCTTGATGGCCGCTTCGACGGCCGAGAATAGAAAGCCTTTTATGTCCATGACGTAACCTCGAAAAACATCTCGTAGTTTGGAAACCGCACCGGGCCGGGAACGATCCCGCCGGTGCCGGTCATGGGGATGGGCTGCTATTTTCCACAGCACTTCTTGTATTTTTTGCCGCTGCCGCAGGGGCAGGGGTCGTTCCTGCCCGCCACCTTGGCGCTCTTGGCCGGTTCCTGGTGGCGGTCCTCATCGCCCGAGATGTTGAAGACCAGCTTTTGGGTGCGCTGTTCCTCGGCGATCTCCTGGATCTCGTCCTCGTGATTGACCTGAACCCAATAGATGCGTTCCACAACCTCTTCGCGGATGCGGACGATCATCTCCATGAACAGGTTGTAGGCCTCTCTCTTGTATTCCTGCTTGGGGTCCTTCTGGCCGTAGCCGCGCAGGCCGATGCCTTCCTTGAGATGATCGATGTTGAGCAGGTGGTCCTTCCAGTGGTTGTCGATGGCCTGGAGCATCATGACCTTGATCAGGTGATCGGTCAATTCGTCTCCCAATTCGCCGACCTTGGCCTGGAAGATGGCGTGGGCCTGTTCCTTGAGTGTCTCCTGGAAGTTGGCCGGATTCAGGCGGGGCAGCGTTTCCTCGGGCAGATCCAGGTGGAGATTGAAACATTTGAAGACCAGCTCGCCGATGGCCTGCCAATCCCATTCGTTGGCCGGCATCTTTTCGATGCAATAGGTGGCGGCGATATCTTCTATGGTTTCGTCCAGCATATCCAGGAAGCTGTCGCGGATATCCTGGCCCGCCAGAATCTCGCGGCGCTGGGTGTAGATCACCTCGCGCTGCTTGTTCATGACGTCGTCGTACTCGATCAGGTTCTTGCGGATTTCGAAGTTATGGGCCTCCACCTTTTTCTGGGCGTTTTCTATGGACTTGGTGATCATGGTGTGGGTGATGGCCTCGCCCTCCTCGATCTTGAGCAGGTCCATGATCTTGGCCACCCGCTCGGAGCCGAAGATGCGGAGCAGGTCGTCCTGGAGCGAGAGGTAGAATTTGGACGAACCGGGGTCGCCCTGACGCCCGGAACGGCCGCGCAGCTGATTGTCGATACGGCGTGATTCGTGGCGCTCGGTGCCCAGGATGTGCAGGCCCCCCAGCTTGACCACCTCGTCGTGCTCGGCGGCGCACTGGGTCCTGAATTTTTCCAGCTCTGCCGCGTACTGTTCGTCGGTGGCCTCGGGGTTGGCCCGGCGCCATTGTTTTGCCAGGGAGTCCGGATTGCCGCCCAAAAGGATGTCGGTGCCGCGGCCGGCCATGTTGGTGGCGATGGTGATGGTGCTCTTGCGGCCGGCCTGAGCCACGATCTCGGCCTCGCGTTCGTGCTGTTTGGCGTTCAAAACGTTATGGGGGATTCCCTGCCGTTTGAGCAATTCCGAAAGCACCTCGGACTTTTCGATGGAGATGGTGCCCACCAGGCAGGGCTGACCGCTGGCGTAATGCTCCTTGATGTCCTCGATGACCGCCGTGAACTTCTCCATTTCCGTCTTGTAGATCACGTCCGGAAAGTCCGGGCGCAGGAGCGGCCGGTTGGTCGGGATGACCATGACTTCCAGCTTGTAGATCTTGTTGAACTCCTCGGCCTCGGTGTCGGCGGTGCCGGTCATGCCGGAGAGTTTCTTGTACATGCGGAAATAGTTCTGGAAGGTGATGGTGGCCAGGGTCTGGTTCTCGTTTTCGATCTTGACCCCTTCCTTGGCCTCGATGGCCTGGTGCAGGCCGTCGGACCAACGGCGGCCCGGCATGAGGCGCCCGGTGAACTCGTCCACGATCATCACCTCGCCGTCCTTGACCACATAATCCACATCGCGCTTGTACATGGCGTGGGCCCGCAAGGCCTGCTGGACGTGATGCAGCGACTCGATGTTGCGCGGGTCGTACAGGTTGTCGATTTTGAGCAGCTTTTCGACCTTCAGGACGCCCTGCTCGGTGAGGGTGGCGCTCTTGGCCTTCTCGTCGATGGTGAAATCGCCGGTGTACTGTTTGCGCTTGCCCGAGAGGGTGTTGGCCTCGACATCCTTCGCCTCGCCCTGTTGCAACATCGGGATGATGCGGTCGATGATGTAATACTTGTCGGTGGATTCCTCCGTCGGACCGGAGATGATCAGCGGTGTCCTCGCCTCGTCGATCAGGATCGAGTCGACCTCGTCAACGATGGCGTAGTTGAAACCCCGCTGGACGTAGTCATCCAGGTCGAACTTCATGTTGTCCCGCAGGTAATCGAAGCCGAATTCGTTGTTGGTCCCATAGGTGATGTCGGCGGCGTAGTTGTCGCGGCGTTCTTCGTCTTCCAGGCCGTGGACGATCACGCCGACCGTGAGCCCCAGGAAGCCGTACAGTAGGCCCATCCATTCGGCGTCGCGCTTTGCCAGGTAGTCGTTGACGGTGACGACGTGCACGCCCTTGCCGGAGATGGCGTTCAGATAGGCGGGCAGGGTGGCCACCAGGGTCTTTCCCTCGCCGGTCTTCATCTCGGCAATCTTGCCGGAGTGCAGCACCATGCCGCCGATCAGCTGTACGTCGAAATGGCGCATTCCCAGCACCCGCTTGCCCGCCTCGCGGCAGACGGCAAACGCCTCCGGCAGCAAGGCGTCCAGGGATTCCCCCTTGGCGTGGCGCTCCTTGAATTCAGCCGTTTTGCCGCGCAGTTGCTCATCCGAAAGTGTGGCGACGGAGGATTCCATTTCGTTGATTTTGGTAACGATCGGCCAGAGTTTTTTGAGTTCTCGTTCGTTCTTGCTGCCGACGATCTTTTTGATAAGGGACCCAAGCATTACAATCTCCCGCGAAAGTTAGTAACGACAAAATAGCTTTTAAAACTAACATAAGTTGGCATGGCACTTCAATAAAAATAAGGGGCGGCCGGCGGTGAACGGCTCCGGTTACGGCTTGCGGCGAGGGGATCTGCTTTTGACGGTGCGTCTGTCCGGCGGTTGCCTGGCTGATCCTGCTGCCGTGGGGGTGTCGCGTTGTAGGGCAATGATGGTTAATGGTATCGGCAAAAACGACTAATAAAACAGTGGTTATTATATGGGTATACTTTATTTTCATTGCTGTTATTGCACGCAGGTTTGTTTATAACTAACATTAATTATTTGGTAATTTGTGTCACATGCGGTTTTGCGTAAAAATGCGTTGACATTTATAAAACGTTGTATTAGATAATAAATAAATCGGTTGCATTGAATGTTTTAAAACGATAGTTATCATTTGTTGCGGAATGCCGCGGAGATGCTATGGACAGGGCAAGGGGAGCATACTCGGTTCAGTCGGTTCTCAAGGCGTTCGATCTCCTGGAGGCCCTGGCGGCTGAGGGGGCGCGCGTAACCGTTCCCCTGCTGGCTCAAAAGCTCGACTTGAGCAGGAACAAGGTCTTCCGGCTGCTTGCGACGCTCGAGGATAGCGGGTTCATCGAGCGGGATGGCGACGGGGTTTACCGGCTCGGTCTGCATGCCTTCGAGATGGCGCAACACATCCTGAAGAGCGCGAGCCTTATCAGGCTCGCTCATCCGGTGATGGAGGCATTGGCCCGCAAGCACGACGAAGCGGTATACATTACCGTGATGAACAACGATGAGGTCCTTTTTCTCGATATGGTGGACTCGTTCCAGCAGATAAAGGCCATGGACATGGTGGGGCAACGTTTCCCCTTCTTTACCAATGCCGCCGGCAAGGCCATCAAGGCCATGAGCTCTCCCGACATTATCAGGCATATGGGGCGGCGGCGCGTCGGGGGGAACGGGGTGCCCGACCTGAAGCAGCTTGAGAAGGAACTGCATGAAATACGCAAAAACGGCGTGGCCATCGATTTCGGCGGGGTAGGGGATGGCATCTGCGCCGTGGCGGTGGCTATCCGCGACTATGCCGGCAAGGTCGTGGGGGCGCTCACCATGCTGGCCCCCTCGTTCCGCATGCTTCATGAACGTCTTGAACGGGAAATCGTGCCTTCAATGCGTGAAGGCGCAGAGGTTATTTCGATGAAATTCGGCTATGCCAGGATGCCGGCCTTATAGAAACATAATCCATGAAATGTGAAAGGAGGGGCTTGAAGGCGGATACCCGTGAAGGATGGATGAGCCGACCGCGTTTATAAAGAGAAAGGAGCAACCCATGGCAGAGAGACAGTACGACTGGTCAGCAATTGCGAAGAATCCCAAGTTTATCGAACTGCATCACAAAAAATCCGCTTTCCTCTTCGGCTGGTGGATATTCTCCTGTGTGTATTACTTCCTGCTTCCCATCGGGGCAGCGTATGCGCCGGGCCTGTTCAGGATCAAAATCATCGGCGTCATCAACTTCGGCTATCTCTTTGCACTTTCCCAATTTTTTGTGTCGTGGGGGCTGGCTCATTACTACGCTCACGTGGCCAACAAGGACTTTGACCGGCTGACCAGGGAACTGGTCGAAGAAATCCAGTAAAGGAGGGATACGACATGACTATCAAAAATATCATCATTGCCACCGGTCTGGTTCTTTCCGTCGCAGCGGCCGCCTTTGCTGAGGAGCCTGCCAAGGCTCCTGCAGGCCCCGGTGCCACGACCGCCGCAACCGCTCCTGCCGCAGCCCCGTCCGCCATGACCGCGCCGGCCGCCCAGGCTCAGGCCCCGGCCGCAGCGCCCGCCCCGGCCAAGAAGAGGGAGCTCAAGGCAGACAAAACCATTACCCTCACCATGTTTGCCGTCATCATCGGCATCACCCTGGGCGTTGTCGTCTGGGCCGCCCGGCACACCAAGACCGCCTCCGACTTCTACGCCGCCGGCGGCGGCATCACCGGCACCCAGAACGGCTGGGCCATTGCCGGCGACTACATGTCGGCGGCCTCCTTCCTGGGGATTTCCGGCCTGATTTCCCTCTACGGCTATGACGGCTTCATGTACTCGGTCGGCTGGCTTGTGGCCTACATCACCGTGCTCCTGATCGTGGCCGAGCCGTGCCGTAACGCCGGCAAGTACACCCTGGGGGATATCCTCTCCTTCCGCACCGAGCCCAAGCCGGTACGCGCCGTGGCCGCCATCTCGACCGTGGCTGTCTCGACCTTCTACCTGACCGCCCAGATGGTCGGCGCCGGCAAGCTGATGGCGCTCCTGGTCGGCGTTCCCTACAAGACCGCCATCATCGGCGTCGGTATCCTGATGGTCGGCTACGTCGTGTTCGGCGGCATGACCGCCACTACCTGGGTCCAGATCATCAAGGCCGGCCTGCTCATGTCCGGCGCCTTTCTGTTGTCGGTCCTGGTTTTGGCCAAGGCAGGCTTCAATCCGATCGGTTTTTTCAACGACATCGTCAACAGCCCCGACATTCAGGACCACGTATCCAAGCTGGCGTTAAAGGATGGGATTGCCCTGGCCGGTACGGAGGCGGGCCAACGCTTCCTTGAGCCCGGCCTGTTCATGAAGGCGCCGCTGGACCAGATCTCCCTCGGTATGGCCCTGGTGTTCGGAACCGCCGGCATGCCGCACATCCTGATGCGCTTCTTCACCGTGCCCACGGCCCAGGCCGCCCGCAAGTCGGTCATCGTTGCCATGTGGCTCATCGGTCTGTTCTACGTCCTGACCACCCTGCTCGGTTTCGGCGCCGCCATCCACGTGACCCCCCAGGGCATCACACAGGTTGACCCGGGCGGCAACATGGCCACCTTGCTCCTGGCCCAGCAGTTGGGCGCGGACATCGCCCCGATCGTCGGTGACCTCTTCCTGGCCTTCCTCTGCTCGGTCGCCTTCGCCACCATCCTGGCGGTCGTCTCCGGTCTGGTTCTGGCCGCCTCTGCCGCCATTGCCCACGACATCTACGTCAACGTGATCAAGGACGGCCATGCCGACCAGCACGAGCAGGTCATGGCTGCCCGCATCACCTCGCTGGTCGTCGGCGCAGTCGGGATCATCATCGGTCTCATGGCGGAAAAAGCCAACGTCGCCCACCTGGTGGCCCTGGCCTTCGCCGTGGCTTCCTCCGGCAACCTGCCGGTGGTCATCCTGTCGCTCTTCTGGAAAAAATTCAACACCGCCGGCGTCATCTCCGGCCTGGTGGTCGGCACGGTCGCCTCCATCGGCCTGGTGATGGTCTCCCCCAATATGACCTATCCCAAGGTGGTTGCAGCCGGGGCGCAGAAGGTCATCACCGCCCTGGAGAAGAAGCAGGCCGCTCTGCCCATGGGCGCCCAGCTTGACGAGAAGGACGCCAAGGCCCTCGCCAAGGCAAAGGTCGATTACGAGAAGAACAAGGGCGGCACATCCATCATGGGGCTGGACAAACCGATCCTGACTCTGAAGAACCCGGGCATCATCTCCATCCCGCTCGGCTTCCTGGCGGCTATCTTTGGAGCCCTGGCATTCCCCAGCAGGCGTTCCGAAGAGATGTTCGACGAGATCTACGTCCGTCAGAACACCGGCATCGGCATGGCCAAGGCCATCGACCACTGATGGTGTAATATTCGATAGCAGGTGTATAATGGGGAAAGCTTTTGGCTTTCCCCATTTATTTTGTACCGTTCAGGGGTCCACCAATGAGGCGAATGTCACGGCATGTACCGGCAACCGTGGAGCCGGCGGCAGCCCGTCATCCCGGCGCCGGGGGAGGGGAGCGCGATGTCCTGGGAGCGCTGCCCGATCCACGCCGTATCGGCCGCTACTGCACGGCCGACGAGATCGGCCGTTTCCTGAGGAGCATCTCCGCTCTCCTGGATGAGGATCGCCGGCGTATGGTGGCGTGGCGCGCCGAAGGCGACCGGCTCATGCACGGCATTGCCGCCGCCGGGCAGAGTGAACTGAAAGACATCCATGAGGCCCTGAACCGGATAGAGGTTGAGCGTTTCCTCCTGCTTTTTTCCGTTGCGTCCCTTCATCGCAACTGTACCCATTATCGGGACGAATTGGCCAAGCGCGCCATGACGGGGGTGGCCGAAGAGCTTGAAAGCAGAGGCCGCCCCGTGCCGCCGGTCCCGTTCGCCCTGGTCAGCATGGGCAGCGATGGGCGCGAGGAACAGACCCTGATTACGGATCAGGATTACCTGATCGTCTACGGCGACGGTGGCGGCGAGGAGGCGGACAGCTATTTCCTGGATTATTCCACGCTGTTGGTGGACCGGTTGGAGGAGGCCGGTTTCAAGCGTTGCACCGGCGGCATCATGCCGACAAACCTGACCTGGCGTGGTTCTCTTGCCCAGTGGCGCAAGCGCCTTTTGGCCATTGTCAGGTATGAGGTGGATGATTACGGCAAGAATATGATGGATCTGATCGTTCTCTCCGATGCGCGCCACGTTGCCGGAGACCGCTCCATAGCCCAGGAACTCATCGGATTGATCAGGGGAATGGAGCGGGATTACTTTCAGGTCTTGTGGGGGATGGCCCGGGCGGCAACGGAGATGAGGCTGGCGCTGGGATTCATGAAGCGGCTCTGGACCGAGGGGAGCGGCGAGCATAAGGGGGAATTCAATCTGAAGCTTTTGGCCTGGGCTCCCTTGGTGATGAATATACGCATTCTCGCCATTAACCAGGGGGTGCCGGCGACAAATACCGTGGAGCGTATCGCTTTTCTCGAAAAGGAAGGGAGCTTTTCGGCGGAGATGGCCCAAGGTTTACGCGAGGCGTATTACATCCTGACCAAATACCGCATCCTCATGCAGATCAACGTGATCAAGGGGATCCAGAGCGATTCCCACTATCTGAACCCCTACCGGCTGCCAGCCGAAGAGCACGAAAAGATCCGTCGTGCGATTGTCGGAATCGAGGAACTGCAGAAGATCATCCATACGAATTTTTCGATCATGTAGAGGTCCGTGCCGATTCCGGCAGAGGCGTATCGCATACGCGCCGGATTGGGCGAATACCGGTTCGCCGCTACAGGTGGAACAGGGCCTGAATAGAAAAAGGGAGTGTCTTGGGACACTCCCTTTTTGCTTGGGCAGACCTTGTTGTTGCCGAAACTACTGACGTTTTTTGCCGGCGGCCTTTTTGGCTTTTACTGCCGGCGCCTTGCTCGTCCAGTTGTTCAGGTCATGGGCGATGTTGTGGCAATCCTGGCATTTGGGGAACTTGGTCAGGATGCCTGCCGGATGCGGGGTGCCGTGGCAATCCTGGCACTTGGGCAGCATCTTGTGTTTGTTCTGGTGGCACGTTACGCACAGGAGCTTGCCATGCTTTGTTTTGCTGGCCGACAGGAACGACATGGCGTTCTTGTGGCAGGCGGCGCAGTCCTTGTTGGGAAGAGACGAGCCATAGGTGACCACCTTCGGCATGTGGGCCTTATGGCAGTTCTTGCAATCGGCAGCGGTCATGTCGCTGGAGTGGGGCTTGTGACATTGGGTGCACAGGGGGATCTTGCCATGCACGTCGTGACAGAAGGAACAGTTCAGGGCGGTGTGTTTGCTCTTGTTCTCCCTGAGTTGCTTGATCTGGCCGCTGTGGCAGGAAAGGCATGGGTCGGTCACGTTGCGGCCGAAGGAGATGTCCTTGGGCTTATGCGGATTCTTGTGGCAGGAAAGGCATCCCGAAAGCTTGTAGTGCGGCTTGTCGGAGTGGCACATGCTGCACTTGGGAATCGGTTTTTTGACCGCGGGGGGGTGGCCGATGTGGCAGTCCAGGCAGGATACGCTTGTTTTGTGAGCTCCCCCGGCAGCCGCAATGTCTGCCGGAGGCTGTGCATGGCACTTGACGCAGTCAAGGTTGACAAGCGCCGTAGCGGAGTCTGCTGCCCATGCGCCACCAGCGAGGCTGACGGCCAGGGAGAGTGCTGCCAAAAAACGAGCTGCAATTTTCATTTTTCCTCCTTCATGTCAATTGAATAAAATCGGGGCTAATTATAGACAAAATAAGGCTAATTTTGCAACAGGCATTTTGTCGGTCCGGGGCGCTTGGTTGTTGTCACGATGATGTGTGCGTCTCTATTTTATGGGATATTATGTAATTAATAGTGTTTTTATGTATTAATTATATAAAAAATAGTTGACAGTTTTTCAAATTGTTGTAAATAGATGATCAAGCTAAAAAAAGAGGCGGAATGGTATTGATATGAAATGCACAAATCAAGTGAAGACGATCCGCGAATCAAAGCTCATGAGCAAGTCGGAACTTGCCCGCAAAGCTGGCGTGTCTGCGCTCACGGTGGACCGGATCGAGCGGGGGGAAAGCTGCCGCCTTGAAACCAAGCGAAAAATTATCCTCGCATTGGGCTACTCGCTAGATGACAAAAACAAGGTTTTTCAGGATTAACGACAACGGGAACCTGATATGTTTCTTTTTAGAAAGCAAAAGGACGTCATCGGAATAGACATTGGCTCCAGTTCGGTAAAGCTGGTGCAGATCAAATGCCTCAAAGATGCTTTTCAGCTTCTCAATGTGGGCATTGTGCCGCTTCCGCCGGAAGCTATCGTGGACAACACGCTGATCGATAGCTCATCTATTGTCGCGGCGCTGAAGAGCCTGACGGCAAGCCTGGGGGTCAAGGTCAGGGACGTCGCCTGCTCGATCTCGGGCAACTCCGTCATCATCCGCAAGATCACCCTTGCCGCGATGCCGGTCGAGGAGTTGGAAGACCAGATTACGTGGGAAGCGGAACAATACATCCCGTTTGACATCAATGACGTCAATATGGATTTTCAGATACTTTCGCCCGACAGTATCGATTCCGCCAAGATGAACGTGCTGCTCGTTGCCAGCAAAAAGGATATCATCAACGACTATGTGGCTGTTTTCAACGAAGCGGCCATGCAGTTGTCCGTGGTTGATGTGGATTCATTCGCCGTGCAGAATGCCTTTGAAATCAATCACGATGTCGGCCCGGACGAGGTTGTGGCGCTCATAAATATCGGCGCCAACATCATGAATATCAACATCGTCAAAGACGGCATCACGCTTTTGACCCGCGATGTCCAGATGGGCGGAAATCTCTACACGGAAGAGATTCAGAAGCAGATGGGCCTGGGCAGCGCTGAAGCGGAATCGGCAAAGCTCCTGGCCCATGAAACGCAGAACAGCGCCCTGCTGGATGTGCTGGGCAAGGTGAACGACACCCTTACCCAGGAGATACGCCGTTCGCTGGATTTTTACAACTCTACGGCAAACGAGGACCGTATTACCAAGATATTCGTGAGCGGGGGGTGTTCCAAGGTTTATCGTTTGAATGAAACGGTGAGTGATAAGCTGAGCTTACCGGTTGAGATCATTAACCCGTTTGCAAAGCTCAAGTATAATGAAAAGGATTTTGACCCTGAATACCTTCAGGAAATCGGCCCGCTCATGGCGGTAAGCGTTGGGCTTGCCATAAGGAGGGTAGGGGACAAATGATCAAGATCAACTTATTGCCGGTTCGTGCCGCGAAAAAGAAAGAGACGGCCGTCCAGCAGATCTCCATCTTCTGCGTTAGTCTGCTGCTGGTGGCTGTGATAGTCGTGTCCTTATATATCGTTAAGCGGATGCAGATCGCTTCCGCACAGGCGGACATTACAACGGCCAACGAAAAAATCGGGGCGTTGAAGAAGAGGATCGGCAAGCTCGAAGAACTCAAAACCCTGAAGGACCAGGTGAAGAAAAAGCTGGATGTCCTGGCACAGCTGCGCAAAAACAAAACCGGACCGGCCGAGCGTTTGTCCACGTTAAGCGACGTTACCCCCGAGCAACTTTGGCTTACCGGCTACACGGAAAACGGCGCCGACATCAAGTTGTCGGGCATCGCTTATACGGAAGAGTTGATAGCCTCTTTCATGCGCAGCCTCGAGGCATCCCGTGATTACATGGGGGTCGAACTGGTCGTGTCCGAGCAGATGGAGTTGGGCGGGACCAAATTGAAAAAGTTTGAGTTGACATGCAAGTTGAAGGCAGCTGCCCCGCCGCAGCCCGCGGCCGCCCCTAAGAAATAGCATTTTATTTGAACTAGGATGGACTGGCTATGGATCCGCAAGTCGAAAAAATTCTAAAGCTGCCGACAAAACAAAAGATCCTCATACTTGTGCTTGTGATGGCCGTGGAAGCCGCTGCGCTGCTCTATGCGCTGTACCTGCCCAAGTATAAAGAGCTGAACGCCCTGGAGGCGGACTTGTCGAGGCTCCAGAACGAGATCGATGAGAAGACCAGGGTTGCCAACAATCTTCCCCGGCTCCAGCGGGAATACGACCAACTCAACCGGGAACTCGCCCAGGCGCTGACCGAACTCCCCAACTCCAAGGAAATTCCCTCGCTCTTGACAAGCATCACCACCCTGGGCAAAGGGGCGGGACTCGATTTCCTCGTTTTCAAGCCCAAGGGGGAGTCGCCCAAGGATTTCTATGCCGAGGTGCCGGTTGACATTACCGTGTCCGGGTCGTATTACAGCGTTGCCAACTTTTTTGCCGCTGTTGCCAACCTCCCCCGCATCGTCAACATAACCAACGTGGCTTTTGCCGATATCAAGAATGTCAACAACAGGATGATGACAAAGGTTACCTGTCTCGCGACCACATTCCGCTTCCTTGATAAGAAAGAGATTAAGGATGATAAGAAGAAGCCTGCTCCCAAATAGCCGTTTTGTGGCGATCATTGTTGTCATGGGCATCGTGGCTGCCACACTGCCGGGCTGCAAGAAAAAAGAGCCGCCCGCAACGGTTGCCCAGCCGGCCAAGGCCGCTGCGCCGCAACAGCCCAAACCGGTGCAGAAAGCGGTAAGTTCGGCGCTTAAGCTCCAGCCGCCGCCGGTAAATCAATTCGACTTCAGCAACAAAAAAGATCCTTTCAAGCCCTTTCTGGTCGTCAAACAGCACCCTGCGCCGGCGGCGGGCATTGTGAGCAGAGCCGTCCAAGGTAGCGGCCTCCCTATCCACAGCTTCGATGTCGGCCAGTTCAAGCTGATCGGCGTGGTGACGGGTGACCGGCAAAACAAGGCAATGGTTGTTGACCCCAACGGCAAGGGATATGTCCTCAAGGTGGGCATGACGATCGGCAAGAACGACGGTCGCATCACCTCGATCAGCAATGCCGGCGTGAATGTGCTGGAGCAATTCAGAGACGACAACGGTCGGGTGCGCAAGGAGACCATCAAAATCACCCTTCCCAGGAAACAATAAGGAGTTCCGCATGAAGTGGTTAATGAGACAATCTATTGTTCTAGCCTTTGTCTTGACTGTGTCGGCAGTCTTTCTTGCGGGTGGGGCAGGCAGTGCGGAATCCGCCCCGGAGCCCGCTAAAGTCAAACTTGCCGCCATCGAATCGATAAACGCATCCGGTGAAGGCGAAGCTGCGGAGCTTGTCGTCAAACTTTCCTCGCCCGCCACCTATACAAGCTATAAGACCACCGCCCCGCTTCGCCTGGTGATAGACCTGTCTCAAACGACTCAAGGCGCCGTTACTGCTCCGGTTGCCGTCAATAAGGGCAACATCAAAAACGTCAGCGTCAGCCGCTTTGACACCGCGGCCGGCACACTGACACGTATCAGCGTGGAACTGGTCAACGATATCGACGCGGTTATCTCCGCCTCCCCGGCCCAACCCGGCGAGTTGCATATCGCCTTTCCGGTTCAGCATGCTTCGACTGCGGGAACGGTAACGGCCGAGAAAACGGCCGGCATCCCTGGGGAAAATTCCGCCCCGGCTGTCATGCCCGTTTCCGGTGGGGCAAAGGCTACGGAACCTGCCCAAGCCGGCGCCAAGTTGCAGCCGGTCGTGCCCGGGGCGGTCACGAGGCGCGCCTTGAACGCCGTTACGGCAAAAGATGGCGCCATAATCCTTGCCGTCGATGGCGGCGTAGAAGAATTCAAGACGTTCAGGCTCAATAAACCCGAGCGTTATGTCATCGACCTGTTCGGCGTCACGAGTATCCTGCCCAACCGTTTTATTCCCCTGAACGCAATCGGGGTCGCCTCGGCCCGTATCGGCCTTTACCCCGACAAGACCCGCGTCGTGCTCGATGCCGTCAACGGCAGTTTCCCGGAAGCCACAACCACGAAAGCTGAGGAGGGAGTGAGGGTTATCCTCGCGGGTGCGGCCGATCAGGGAGCTGTTTCCAAAACTGCCGCGGCCGCCGTGGCAAAAGCAGACGAACAGCCTGCCCCGCACAAAGCGCCTGACAAGGCGGTTACAGCGCCGCCCGCGCAAAAGGCGGTCGTGCCGTCTGCGCCTTCCGCCGCCGCAACGCCCAAAATGGAGACGCGCACGGCAACCGGCCCCGCCATTGTAGAGATGATCGACTTCCAGGTGATCGACAGTGTGTCCCGCGTTGCTGTCAGGGTAAGGGGCGATGTTGACGCCGAGCAGCCGGTCAAGACTCCGGGGTATGTTACCCTGACGCTGCGGAACGCCACGCTGGCGAAGCGGCTGCAACGCTCCCTGGATGCCCAGGCCTTCGTGACGCCGGTTCTCCGGGTTACCCCCTTCATGGTCAAGACCCGCAAAGGCACCGACACCAAGGTGCGTATCGCGTTGCGCGTCGCCGCACCGTATGAATTCCGCCATGAAGGCGATATGCTCTACATCGATTTCAAAAATCCCGAAGGACTCACGGCAGGGGCTTTGGACCTGGGGACCCCGGAAGCACATTTCCATCCCCGGCATCCGGTCGCAAAAGATGCGGATATAACCTCGGAACTGGCGCCCGCACCGGATTCTCCGGCCAAGTCGGGTGAACTGGTGAAACACTACAAGGGGCGGAAGGTCACCCTTGAGTTTGCCGATGCCGAGGTGCGCAAGATCTTCCAACTCCTCTCCGAGGTCAGCAACAAGAACTTCGTGCTTGGCGACGATGTCACCGGGACGATCAGCATCAAGCTGGTCAACGTGCCCTGGGACCAGGCCCTGGACATCATCCTCGACACCAAGGGGCTCGACAAGCGCGAAGAGGGCAACATCATCATCATCAAGGGCAAAGGGAAATTCAAGTCCCAGGCAGAGGAAGAGCAAGAGATCAGAAAGGCTTTGACGAAATCCATCGAGCTTAAAACCGAAACCTACAGTATCAATTATGCCGATATTGCGACTATTGCCGCCCAGTTCAACGGGCTGAAAAGCGAACGTGGCGTGATTTCCCCGGATACGCGCACCAACAAGGTGATCGTCAAAGATATCCCCCAGGCTCTTGACGACATGCGCAAGCTGTTGCAGCAACTCGATGTGCCTGAAAAACAGGTCATGATCGAAGCCCGGATTGTGGAGGCAACCTCTACTTTTACCCGTTCCCTGGGCGTAAACTGGGGTATCCATTACCGGGACGGTTCCGCGTCATTCTTGGGGATCAATTCCCTTGACACCACGTTCGGCGGCGCGGTCTCGACGGTCCCTTCCACGTCCGGTGCCAGCAGCAACTCCGGGACGGCGACCGGTATTTCCTTCGGCTCCCTCACCAGCAATATTCAGCTTGATATGCGTCTGAACGCCGCGGCAACCGCCGGGCTTGTTAAAATCGTCTCAACGCCGAAGGTCGCGACATTGAACAACAAGACCGCCAAGATCACCCAGGGGCAGCAGATTCCCTACACGTCCTCAACCTCCGATAAGGTTGAAACCAAGTTCGTCGAGGCGGCCCTGGCGCTGGAGGTAACCCCGCATATCAACGCCAATGGGACGATCAGCATGAAGATCGACGCCAAAAACGACTCTCCCGGCTCCTCCACGAGCGGCAGCACCGCACCATCGATCAATAAAAAACAGGCCACGACCGAGATGCTGCTGCGTGACGGAGAGACCACGGTTATCGGCGGGATCTACGTGGACAACGATACGGAAACCGATGAAGGCGTCCCCTTCTTGATGGATATCCCTTTTCTGGGAAAATTCTTTAAATCGAATTCAAAGCAGAAGACAAAGACCGAATTGCTGATATTTATTACGCCAAGAATTTTGAATACGATATAAAGTAAAAACAGTCTGGGAGGCTTCATGAAGTCGTTACGCTATTTCTCTCTTATATCACTTGTTTTGATCGCTTTTATACTGCAGTCATGCGGTGGCGACAAAAACACGAACGGTTCGCTTACCATAACATCCCCAACGGTTACCGGCCCGACTGGCGGATTGTACACAATTTCGGAAACAGTCACATATACGCCGCCATCAGGAAAAGACCCAAATGGTCTGGAAGTCGACGTTACTATAACCAACCCAAACTATACGCCAGCAACAACAACAAAAAAATATAACCTCGATTCTACCGGATCTTTTACAATTACGGATTACTCCATACAAGGTGTCGATTCGGTAGCATACTTTGTGACTGCATCAACCGGTGGGCTGTCGAGTTCTGTTGCCACTATACTTACCGGCAGCTCCCCTCTGAATGCGAGCCCATCTCCGATCGTGTTTGCGTCAACTGACGCGGCTGGGACTGTAAAAACCTCAACTATTGCCGGTGGTATCACGCCATATGCGGTTACTGCAAACACCAGCGCTGATCTTGTTGCAACTATTGCAGGGACAACGTTGAGTGTGACTAAAACATCTATAACCGGAGTTACACAGAAATCGGGAACTATCACGGTTACAGACTCCTCTGGTTCCCAAATAACGATACTTGTTTATTATTATTAGAATTATTGTGTGTGAAATATGCGGTGAGCGGGTCTTATTCACAAGGCTGACCGAGAGATAAAAAGATATGCTTTTTGCAGGGGGATGTTGCATAATCCCCCTGTTTTTTTTATAGTGTCTGTTCGGGTGCGGCGATGGCGTGTGCTGCCGCGAGGCGTTGCCGGCCGGCACCCCGAATTGCTTGAAATTCATTACGTTAAAGGTGTTATGCAACCATGAGCAAAGAACTGGCAAAAGGCTACGAGCCGCACGACGTGGAAAAGAGATGGTACGCGGAATGGGAGGCCAAGGGATACTTCCGTGCCGCCGCTACGTCGGATAAGAAACCCTTCAGCATCGTCATCCCCCCCCCGAACGTTACCGGCGCCCTGCACATGGGGCACGCCCTCAACAATACCCTGCAGGATATCCTCTGCCGCTGGAAGCGGATGCTGGGGTACAACGTGCTCTGGATGCCGGGTACCGACCATGCCGGCATTGCCACGCAAAACGTGGTGGAGCGCCAGCTTGCCGCCGAAAAGAAGGATCGCCACGAACTGGGGCGCGAGGCATTCATCGAGCGGGTCTGGAAGTGGAAGGCCGAGTCGGGCGGCCAGATCATCGGCCAGTTGAAACGCCTGGGCGCCTCCTGCGATTGGGAGCGGGAACGCTTCACCATGGACGAGGGGTTGTCCAAGGCGGTGCGCACCGTGTTCGTCAAGCTGTACCAGGACGGTCTCATCTACCGGGACAACCGCCTGATCAACTGGTGTCCCCGCTGCCATACCGCCCTGTCGGATATCGAGGTGGAACACGAGGACAAGAAGGGGCACCTGTGGCACATCCGCTACCCGGTGGCCGGTGAACCGGGAAAATACGTGGTGGTGGCCACCACCCGTCCCGAAACCATGCTGGGCGATACGGCTGTGGCCGTGCATCCCGAGGATGAACGCTACCGGGCTCTGGTCGGCAAGAAGGTGATCCTGCCCCTGGTCAACCGGGAGATTCCGGTGGTGGCCGACGACTACGTGGACCGGGAGTTCGGCACCGGGGTGGTAAAGATCACGCCGGCCCACGATTTCAACGACTTCGAGGTGGGCCAGCGTCATGGCCTGGATAAGATCAATGTATTGGACGAATCCGGTATCATCAACGCCGAGGGGCGCCAGTACGAGGGGATGGACCGCTTCGAGGCCCGCAAGCGGATCGTCGAGGACCTGGAAGCGGCCGGGCTGCTGGAAAAGATCGAGGACCACGCCATGGCGGTGGGGGGGTGCTACCGCTGCAAGACCGTGGTGGAACCCTACCTCTCCCTGCAGTGGTACGTCAAGGTCGCCCCCCTGGCGGAACGAGCTCTGGCGGCGGTGAAGGAGGGCAAAACCCGCATCCTCCCCAAGCAGTGGGAGAACACCTATTACGACTGGATGGAGAACATCCGCGACTGGTGCATCTCGCGCCAGATCTGGTGGGGGCACCGCATCCCGGCCTGGTTCTGCGACCACTGCGGCGAAGTGACCGTGGCCATGGAGGCCCCGGCGACCTGCTGCAAGTGCGGGAGCGATGAGCTCCGCCAGGAGACCGATGTCCTGGATACCTGGTTTTCCTCGGCCCTGTGGCCCTTCTCCACCATGGGATGGCCCGAAAAAACGGCGGAACTGGCTACCTTCTACCCCACCTCCTGCCTGGTGACCGGCTTCGACATCCTCTTCTTCTGGGTGGCCCGCATGATGATGATGGGGCTGCACTTCATGGACGAGGTCCCCTTCGGGGATGTGTACATCCACGCCCTGGTGCGGGATGCCCATGGGCAGAAGATGAGCAAATCCAAGGGGAACGTGATCGATCCGCTGACGATCATCGACCAGTACGGCACCGACGCTTTCCGGTTCACCCTGGCCGCTTTTGCCGCCCAGGGACGGGACATCAAGCTGGCCGAGGAGCGTATCGCCGGCTACCGCAATTTCTGCAACAAGGTGTGGAACGCCGCCCGTTTCACCCTGATGAACCTGGAAGGGTTCGATCCCGACACCCTGAAATTGCAGGAGTTGCCGCTCTCCGAAGGGGATAAGTGGGTCCTGCACCGCCTGAACGAGACCGCCCGGGAGACCGGCACGGCCCTGGCGGAGTACCGCTTCAACGAGGCGGCCATGGGGCTGTACCAGTTTACCTGGAGCGAGTTCTGCGACTGGTATCTGGAACTCTCCAAGAAAGACCTGTACGGCGACGACCCGCTGCGCAAGAAAACGGCCCGGTATGTGCTCTGGTACACCCTGGAACAGCTGCTGCGGCTGCTGCACCCTTTCATGCCCTTCATCACCGAGGAGATCTGGCAGGCCCTGCCCGGTACGAAGGGAGCAACCATCATGCTGGCCCCGTACCCGGAACCGGCCCCGGAGCGTTCCCACCCCGAGGCGGCCGCCAACATGGAGCGGGTCATGGCGGTCATCGGCGGCATCCGCAACATCCGGGGCGAGATGGAGGTGCCCCCTGCACGCGAGATCAGCGTGATCCTCTCCTGCGGCAGCGACGAGAGTCTCAGGCTGATGAAACACAACGAAGGGGCCATCGTCAGCCTGGCCCGGGTCGCCGACCTGGCCATGGGACAGGGGATCGAGAAGCCGGAGGATGCCTCCATCCAGGTGGCGGGAGACGTGCAGATCTTCGTGCCGCTCAAGGGGCTGGTGGATGTGGAGGAGGAAGAGAAACGCCTGCTCAAGGAAATCGCCAAGATCGAAAAAGAGATCGACCTGTTTTCGAAGAAGCTGGAGAACCCCAGCTTCGTCGAGCGCGCCCCGGCGGATGTGGTCGCCAAGGAGCGGGAAAAGCTGGCCGAGGTGACCGACAAAAAGCTGGTGTTGGAAGCGAGCCTGGAAAAGATCAGACACCTGAAGGGCTGATGCATGGGGATACGCAAGGTCGCCATATTCGCCAAAAAGCATGACCCGCGCTGCCAGGGGGTTGCCGACGACCTCATCAACTGGCTGGAGGAGAGGGGGTGCCGCCCCCTGGTGGAGGCGCATCTGGCCCGCCACATCGGCTACCACCAGGGAACCACGGCCGAGAACATCCGCGAGCAGGCCGAACTGGTGGTGGTGCTGGGAGGGGACGGCACGCTGATCTCGGTGGCCCGGCTCTTCAGCGGCAGGGAGGTCCCCATCGTGGGGGTCAACCTGGGGAGCCTCGGCTTTCTGACCGAGGTGACGGTGGAGGAACTCTACCCGGTCCTGGAACTATGCCTGAAGGGGCATCCCCACGTCTCGGAGCGGATGATGCTGGAGGTGAGCGTCCGCCGGGAGGGGCGGGAGATCGAGAAGCACCATGTGCTGAACGATATCGTCATCAACAAGGGGGCGCTGGCCCGGATCATCGACCTGGAAACCAAGGTCAACGGCCATCCCCTGACCACCTACCGGGCCGACGGGCTGATCATCTCCACGCCCACCGGCTCCACCGGCTATTCCCTGTCCGCCGGCGGTCCCATCATCCACCCCCAGATGAGTTGCATCGTCATTACCCCCATCTGTCCCCACACCCTGACGAACCGCCCCATCGTGGTTTCCGATGCGTCCAATGTTTCCATTACCGTAGCGTCGTCCTACGACGAAAAGGTCTACCTGACCCTGGACGGTCAGGTAGGTTTCGAGTTGATGGAAAAGGATTCGGTGGATGTGCGGGCCGCTCTCAAAACCACCGCCCTGGTCATGTCCCGCAGCCGGGATTATTACGAGGTGCTGCGGACCAAACTGAAGTGGGGAGGGCAGTAGTGGTGTTCCGGCGTACGTTGTGGAGCGTGACCCTATGTTGACCGACCTGACCATCAAGAACATCGCCATCATCGACACCCTGCATATCTCCTTCAGGCAGGGGCTCACCGTGCTGACCGGCGAA
This sequence comes from Oryzomonas sagensis, assembly GCF_008802355.1. NCBI lineage: Bacteria > Pseudomonadati > Thermodesulfobacteriota > Desulfuromonadia > Geobacterales > Geobacteraceae > Oryzomonas > Oryzomonas sagensis. Next base: position 103,866 of record NZ_VZRA01000003.1, read on the forward strand.
ACCGGCGCCGGCAAGTCGATCATCATCGATGCCGTCGGCCTCATCATGGGGGGGCGCGCCTCGGCCGACCTGATCCGCTCCGGGGCCGACGAAGCGGTCGTTGAAGCGCTGTTCGACATATCGGGCCAACCCGAGGTGGCCCGGAAACTCCGGGATTCGGGATTTGACTGCGACAACGAGCTGCTCGTGAAACGCTCCATCTCCCGGGCCGGGAAAAACCGGATTTTCATCAACGCGAGCATGGCCACCCTGGCGCTGCTCACCGACATCGCCCCCCGCCTGATCAATATCTACGGCCAGCATGAGTCCCAGACCCTGCTTCGCCCGGAGAACCATCTCCTGCTCCTGGACGCCTACGCCGGGTTGACTCCGCAGCGGGAGGAGTTCGCCCGAAGCTTTGAACGCTTCCGCGCCCTTCAGGAGCGTCTTGCGACCCTGGATGAAGAGGAACGGGAGGCGGAACGGCGGCTCGATCTCCTGTCGTACCAATCCGATGAGATCGGCCGGGCGGAGTTGCGGGCCGGGGAGGAGGAGGAGTTGGAGGCACGCCGCCAACTGCTTGCCGGTGCCGAAAAGCTGGGGAGCGTCAGCGCAGAGGCCTTTGAACGGCTCTATGAGGGGGATGGGGCGATCCTCGGGCAATTGCGGCGCATCAAAAACTCCATCGCCGAGATCTCTGCCATCGACCGCAGTCTGGAGGGAGTGGCGGCCTCCCTGGAAAACGCCTACCTGCAGGCGGAGGATGCCGCCATCATGCTGCGCGATTATGCCTCCCGCATCGAGGCCGACCCCCTGGCGTTGCAACAGGCCGACGACCGCCTCGACCTGATCCACCGGCTCAAAAGGAAGTACGCCCCCACTGTGGAGGCTATTCTCGAATTCAAACAGGGGCTCGATCGCGAGATAGAAACGTTGATGAATCGGGAACAGGACAAGCACAACCTGGAAGAGGAACGGGAGCGGCTTGCCCATGACGTGCGAAAGCGGGGAAACGACCTCACAAAGCGGCGTGCGGCCGCCGCGGGCGCCCTCTCCAAGGCGCTGGCCGCGGAGGTCCACCAGCTTGCCATGAAGAACGCTGTTGTGGAAACGCTCCTGGAACCGTTGGCGGAGCCGCGTTCCACGGGGTACGAACGGGTTGAACTCCTCTTCTCACCCAATCCGGGCGAGCCGCCCCGGCCCCTGGCCCGGGTCGCCTCCGGCGGCGAGTTGTCGCGGCTTATGCTGGCATTCAAACAGGTGCTGCCCGAAGGGGATGTGCCGACATTGATCTTTGACGAGGTGGATACCGGGATTGGCGGCGCAACCTCGGAGATGGTGGGACAAAAGCTTAAAAAGGTCGCTTCGGTTCAACAGGTGCTCTGCATCACCCACTTGGCGCAGGTGGCTGTTTTTGCCGGTCAGCATCTGCGGGTGGAGAAACAGGTGGCAAACGGCAGAACGACCACCCGGGTCGTTCCGCTGGTGGCCGGCGAGCGCACCCATGAGGTCGCCCGGATGCTGGCCGGCGCCAAAATTACCGATTCGGCCCTGACCCACGCCGCGGAGCTGCTGGCGGCAACCGGCGGCTAACCAGCCTCTCTCATTGACTCAGAAAAAAGCTGTTCACCACAAAGGCACAAAGGTCACAAAGTTACACAAATAATTTAAATAAGTTATGTGGTAATTTTATAGTGGGCCGGACTCGCCTTTTGAGTGAATGCCGGTTTATCGATAACTCTTTGTGTTCTTTGTGCCTTTGTGGTGAATGGTTGTCGTCTTTAGGCTGATTGTCCAAGCTGTTCGGCGATCCTGGCATGAACCTGCCGTATGGCGCGATAACGCTCATCCTGAAGGACCGTTTCCGGGGCGTCGGCATCCACGGGATGCACCGCCAGCCAGGTTTCTTCACGCAACGAGCCCTCATACCCTGCCAGGGATTCATTCAAGAGCAGGAAGAGCCGGTCGTTCATACCGTCGAATTCCCCCTCGCTGAACCCCTGCATCGACAGTTCCTTCCTGAAAAGCTGGTCCCCATCATGGCTGAACTGCCGATAATCGAGCAGGGCCGTTGCCCCCTGGGATTGGGGCAAGAACAGGGAGACCGTTTTCTGCGCCCGGTCGGCAATCACCATGCGCGCTGCGCCGTAGGCCTGGGATTGGTCGGTCATGCCATAGAGCGCCGCGCAGAGCAGGTCGGTGAAACAGTCGCTATGCAGGAAGCCGCGGCTGGCCCGGTCGGACGACTCGTAATAGAATCCCCGCCGCTCCGGCTGCTCCGACAGGAGCGCCCCGCAGACCAGGCAGCGCTCGGCAAGCCCCTCCAGCCGGGCAAGGTACGACTCCTTCTTTTTCCCTTCCTTTTCCCTCAGCCAGGCCGCATACAGACAGGAGCGGGGCTCCGGGGTGGCATCGTAATTCCGCAGAATATCCCGGGCGATCTCGGTGAACTGGCCGTGGACATCGGTGCCGCGGGCATGGGTCAGGATCGGATAGATCTTGCCGTCCGGGTTGGTATTGAGGCTCTCCACCTTGGGACTTTTGGAAATGTAGGTATCCATGCAGCGGTAGCCGCGATTTATGGCAAAGGCCCGCAGCAAAGTCTTCTGGTCCTTGAACAGCCCGTCGAATTTGATGCGTGAGTCGATCAGGCAGGGGATGAGCGAGAGCGATTTCTTGTCGATGCCGCGCTGGTCGAACAGGGCGAAGATATTCTTGCAGTTCTCCAGGCTGGGCATGTCCTTGACCGGGATCAGCACCCGGTCGGCGGCATAGAGGGCGTTCTGGGTCAGGATGTTCAGGTCCGGCCGCGTGTCGATGATGACGATGCCGCCAAAGCCGCATTCGGCGAACATGCGCGTCAGGCTCATGGGGCCCCGGAAGTTTTCGTTCATCTCCCCCAACTCGGTCGAGGAAGGGATATAGCTGACGCCGTACTGGCCGACATGTACCAGTTCCCGTGCCGGGACACCCTTCAGCATCTCGAAGACCGTGCCCGTCAGATTCTGGCCCGGCAGCTCGAACATCCGGTCAATGGTGAAGTGGTTGTCGAAGGAGAAGATCGTGACCGGCAGGTCGTCGCGCATGGCCTTCAGGTAGATGGCCAGGTTGGAAGCCAGGGTGGTTTTGCCGACCCCGCCTTTTTCCGAAGAAATGGTAATGATGTAGGGATAGTTCTGCATGCATATCCTTCAAAGCAGTGTTGATACCGGGAGGAAAGGCGAACCTATTTGACCAGGGCATCGATCGACTTGAGCAGCTTCAGGAGCGTCGGCAGATCGTCCAGGGGGATGGAGTTGGGGCCGTCGCACAGCGCCTTGTCCGGGTCTTCGTGCACCTCCATGAAGATCCCGTCTATGCCCGCCGCAACGGCGGCACGGGAGAGGTATTCCACGTACTCCCGCTGGCCGCCGGAACACTCCCCCTGGCCTCCGGGAAGCTGCACGCTGTGGGTGGCGTCGAAGATGACCGGGAAGCCGGTGGCGCGCATGATCGGGAAGGTGCGCATATCCACCACCAGATTGTTGTAGCCGAAGGAGGCGCCCCGTTCGGTGAGGATGATATTCTCATTGCCCGAGGCCACCGCCTTGGCGGCCACGTTTTTCATGTCCCAGGGGGCCAGGAATTGCCCTTTTTTGATGTTGATGACCCGGCCGCTCTGGGCCGCCGCTATAATGAGGTCGGTTTGCCGGCAGAGAAAGGCCGGTATCTGCAGCACGTCCAGCACTTCTGCCGCCGGCGCCACCTGCTCGATGGAATGGATATCCGAGAGCACCGACAGGCCGAGGGAGTCCTTCACCTTGGCCAGGATCTTCAGGCCGTCCTTGATGCCCGGTCCCCGAAAACCGCCGATAGAGGTGCGGTTGGCTTTGTCGTAGGACGCCTTGAAGATGAGCGGTATGGACAGGCCGTTGCAGATGGTCAGCAGCCGCTCGGCGTGGCGCAGGGTTGCCGCCTCCGACTCGATGACGCAGGGGCCGGCCACCAGCACCAGCGGCCTGCCTCCGCCAATCTTCACATCGTTGATTGCGATCTCGCGGGTCATGGTTTACCTCTTATTGCGGTACGCAAGTGCCGCCCCGACGAAGGCCCGGAAGAGCGGGTGGGGCTGGAGCGGTTTGGATTTGAACTCGGGATGGAATTGGCACCCCAGGAACCAGGGGTGGTTGGGGAGTTCGATAATCTCCACCAGATCTTTGTCCTTGTAGATGCCGGACAGGATCATTCCTTTTCCCGTGAGGGCGGAACGGTATTTGTTGTTGAATTCGTAGCGATGGCGATGCCGCTCGGAGATCTCGGTGGCGTTGTAGGCCGCATGGGCGAGGGTCCCCTTGGTGACGGCGCAGGGGTATGCCCCGAGCCGCATGGTCCCCCCCTTTTTGCTGACGGATTTCTGGTCCTCCATAAGATGGATGAGTGGAGAGCCGCAGTCCGAGAACTCGCTTGAACAGGCATCCTTGACGCCGCAGACGTTGCGGGAAAATTCGATGACCGCCATCTGCAGCCCCAGGCAGATCCCGAAGAAGGGGATGTTTGCGGTGCGGGCGAACTGGATTGCGATGATTTTCCCCTCGGTCCCGCGCTCGCCGAACCCGCCCGGCACCAGGATGCCGTCCACATCGTCGAGATGGCCGTCAATGCCGTCCCGTTCGATCTTTTCCGAGTCGACATACTTGAGGTATACCCGGCAGTCGTTGGCGATGCCGCCGTGGGTCAGGGCCTCGGCCAGGGATTTGTAGGACTCGGTCAGGTTGACGTACTTGCCGACCACCGCGATGCGCACCTCCCCGTGGCTGGGGTGCCGCAGGGTCTCCACCACATCCTGCCACGGGGTCAGGTCCGGTTCCTTGGTCCAGATGTTGAGCTTGTCCACCACCTGTTCGTCCAGCCGCTCCTTGTTGAGCGACTGGGGCACGGCATAGATGTGTTCCGAGTCAACCACCGGGATGACGTCCTTCTCTTCGACGTTGCAGAACAGGGCGATCTTTTTCTTCATCTCCTGGGGCAGTTCCCGCTCGCAGCGGCAGAGCAGGATATCGGGCTGGATACCGATCTTGCGCAGTTCCATGACCGAATGCTGGGTCGGTTTGGTCTTCAGTTCTCCGGCGGTGCGGATGTAGGGCACCAGGGTAACATGGATATAGAGGGTATTGCCGTGGCCGCGGTCGTAACGGAACTGGCGAATCGCCTCCAGGAAGGGGAGGGATTCGATATCGCCCACAGTACCCCCCACCTCGACGATGGCCACGTCCGCCCCTTTGGCGTTCTCGATGATCTTGTTCTTGATCTCGTCGGTGATATGGGGGATGACCTGTACCGTGCCACCCAGGTAGTCGCCGCGCCGCTCCTTGTCGATAACGGAGAAATAAACCTGGCCGGTGGTGAAGTTGCTTTTCTTGGAGAGGCGGGCGTTGGTGTAGCGTTCGTAGTGCCCCAGGTCCAGATCGGTTTCGGCGCCGTCGTCGGTGACAAAGACTTCGCCGTGCTGGAACGGAGACATGGTGCCGGGGTCCACGTTGATATAGGGGTCCAGCTTCTGCATGGTAACGCGCAGACCGCGCGCCTCGAGCAAGGCGCCCAGGGAAGCGGCCGCCAGTCCTTTGCCGATGGACGAGACAACCCCGCCGGTGATGAAGATAAACTTGGTTTTCATAAAATCTGCTCCTGTGGAAAAGGCTAGAAAATTATTGCGTCACTATGCGGTAGCGCTCCTGCGCCTTGGCCAGGTCATCGGGGGTATCTACACCGATGGATTCGAACTCCGTTTCGATCACGCGGATATGTATGCCGTTCTCTATGGCCCGCAACTGTTCCAGTTTCTCCGAGATCTCCAGGAATGTCGGCGGCATGGCGGCGTACTCGAGCAGAAAGTCCCGGCGGTAGACATAGAGGCCGACATGCTTGTAGCAGAGCAGTTTGCCGTTGGCAAAGGATTCGTCTTTCAGGTCCTGCCACTTGTCCCGGAAAAAGGGGAGGGGGGAACGGGAAAAGTACAGGGCGCAGCCGTCGGCGCCGGTCACCACCTTGACCACGTTCGGACTCAAAAAGTCGTGCAGGCACTTGATGCGCGTCTTCAGGGTCCCCATCTTCAGGGCTGGGTCATGGAGAAAGGGCTCGATGGCCTGGTCGATCATCTCCGGGGAGATGAGCGGCTCATCGCCCTGTACATTGACGATGATATCCGTATCCAGGCTGTGCGCCACCTCTGCCAGACGGTCGGTGCCGGTCTCGTGGCTGGTGGAGGTCATGACCGCCTCGCCGCCGATCAGCCTGATGGCATCGGCGATGCGCGTGTCGTCCGTTGCCACGATGACCCGCGAGACCAGGGATGCTTTGCACGCCCGTTCGTAGACATGCTGGATCATCGGTCTGCCCCCGATATCGGCCAGGGCCTTCCCCGGAAAACGCGTGGAAGCGTATCGGGCGGGAATGATTGCTGTGATTTTCATACTGACGTGACCTTGCAAGGAATTTCGAGTGGTACACCACGGGGCGGATTCAAAGGAAAACAGGCAAACAAGGAGCATGGCAGCGCCGTACGAACCGGTACGCCGAAAAAACGCCAGGAAGCCTGCAAGCGTGTTGTTTGAATGCGCCCTGGAATCAGGCATGTCCTATGGTAGGACATAATAGGCTACCTCAAAAAGAATGGGGTGTCAAGGATGGAAAGGCTTAGCTTTAGCCCGGCTGCCGCACCGGACCATGTCGTCGGCGCATCAGTGGGCTATGACGCCGGACCGCCAGTTGAAGGCCTCGAGTTGGGCTGTCAGGAGTTCGTCGAGTGTTATGCCGCACCGCTCGAGTAACGGCGTGACCGCGTCGAAATCGGTCACTTCCAGTTTTTCGGCAAGCAGGAGCAGTTCGCCCAGTCGCCCGGAGCGATCGAGGAGGGCGGCGCATATCTCCTCGTTGAGGTTGAGGTTCGAGATGATCTCGTCCATGGGCGTTTCGAACAGGACATCGAGAAGGGACAGGATGCCGGTCATAAAGGCCTCTTCCGATTGTTCGGAGGAAGAGGCGTGTTGCAGCTTTTGCAGCACCAGTGTTTCCATCAGGCGCCCCCGTACCGCCGCCATCTCCAGGAGCGGATTGTCGATGCCGCGGGAATCGTTGCCGGAGAACAGGGATAACTGGATCCAGCGCCGCAGGTGGTTGGTCCCCAGCATGAGGATTGCGTGCCGGAGGGTTTTGATCTTTTCGCGCATGCCCAGGGCAACGGAGTTGACCAGACGCAGAAGGTTATAGGAGAGGCTCGGGTTCTCCTTGAAGGTCTGTTCCAGCTCTTCGGGGGGGGCGTCCATGGTAAGCTGTTGGAGCAAGGTGAGCATGGCCCTGCTCGAGACATCGAACCGCTTTTTGTTGAGCACCACCGGACGTTCGAAAAAATACCCCTGAAAGTAATCGAAGCCAAGTGCGGCGCAGGTTTCGAACTGTTCGAAGGTCTCGACCTTTTCCGCCAGGAGCTTAAGCGGCCACTGACGCAGCTTGCGGACGATCTCGGGAAGTTGTTCCGGGCTGGTTTCCAGGATATCGATCTTGACGTAATCGACAGCGGAGTAGATCTCGTGATATTTGGGGCTGTACACATGGTCGTCCAGGGCCAGCTTGAAACCGAGCTTTCTCAACTCGCGGCAGCGCTCGGCAACATGGTCGTCGAGCTCGATGGTTTCCAGAAGTTCGAGAACCGATTGCCTAATGGGGAGCAGTTCGAGCAATTCCGAGAGAAACAGGCCGAGGTAGACGTTGATGAAACCGAATTTTCCGCCCAGGACCTCCTGGAGGCCGAAATTCGACAGGGCGCTGGTGATGACGCTGGTGCTGGCCTGGGAGCAGCTTTCGAATTCCGCGCGGTTTACCGTGGTGGCGCGGAAGAGCAACTCGTAGCCGACGATCTCCTGTTTGCGGTTGAGGATCGGTTGCCGGCCCAGAAAGAAATTTTCGTTGTTCTGCCCCATAGCGTTAACCCGTTACCCGCACAGCTTCAGTACTTCCGTGGCAATGTTCTGAAGTGAGAGCGTCCTGTGGACGCCGCCCCGCTTGACCGCTTCGTTCGGCATGCCATACACCACGCAGGTCGCTTCATCCTGGGCCAGGGTCATTGCGCCGGCGTCGAACAGTTCCTTCATGCCGTGGGCACCGTCGTCCCCCATGCCGGTCATGATGACGCCCACGGCGTTTTTCCCCGCGTAGCGCGCGGCTGACCGGAACAGGACATCCACCGAAGGACGGTGGCGGGACACCAGGGGGCCCTCCTTGATCTCCACATAATACCGGGCGCCGCTACGTTTGAGCAGCAGATGGTGGTTTCCCGGCGCGATCAGTACCCGCCCGCGGACCACCGAATCGTTGTCGGCCGCCTCCTTTACCGTTACGCGGCAGATGCCGTTGAGGCGCTTGGCAAAGGCGGCCGTGAAATGTTCCGGCATGTGCTGGACGATGACGATACCCGGGGCATTTTCCGGCAGCATTTCGAGAAAGGTCTTGAGGGCCTCGGTGCCGCCGGTGGAGGCCCCCACCACCACGACCTTTTCCGTGGTCTGTATCATGGCCCGGGTCGTGGGTTTTTCCATGATGACATCGGCGGACAGCTTGGGGGGCACCGTGTGGGTCGCCCGCATTGCCAGCGGCCGGGGCCTGGACATGGCCGCCGCCTTGATCGTATCGCAGATGCGGACCCGCGATTCCTCGATAAACTGCTTGGTCCCCATCTTGGGCTTGGCGATGATCTCGACCGCGCCGTACTCCAGGGCCTTGAGGGCCGTTTCGCTGCCCGAATCGGTCAGGCTTGAGCACATGACCACCGGGATGGGGTGCTGGGTCATGATCTTCTGAAGAAACGTCAGGCCGTCCATGCGCGGCATCTCGACATCGAGTGTGATGACGTCCGGGACACCTTCCTTCATGCGCTCCGCTGCCACAAACGGGTCTGAGGCGGCGGCCGTGACCTCGATGTGGGGGTCAGACGACAGGATTTCGGTCAACGCCTGCCTGACGAGGGCAGAGTCGTCGACGATCAGCACCTTGATCCTGGTCGTCATGATGATCTCCTCTTGGTAATCTGGACGCCGATCATCAGAAGATCTTTCGTACCTGGCGCACGAAAACCTCGCCGCTGCGAGAATAGAAAAACAGCTTTCTGCCCTGGTTGCCGCCGGTATCGGCCGCCGATACCTTCAGGCCGAGCCCGTCGAGCGCCTGCAAGGCGGCTTCGATGTTCTGGCCCCCAACCGACCCCGCTCCGTCGTTGCGGACGGTGAAGTTGAGCACGTTCGCCCCCCCGAAGAGCTTGGCCTCGATGTCGTTTGGGCCGCCGCACAGGGCGCTTATCCGGTTATACAGATATGATACGGCTCTGTCCACATAACGAAAATCATCCTGCTCCGCTTTTCCGCCGGGGAGCATGGCGTGGCAGATGGCCCCTACGCCGATCCGGGGCGCATGCAAAATCACCGCAACGCAGGAACCGAGCACCGTGGAGACAAGGGCAGGGCTCCGGGCGACGAAAATCTCCCCGGGTTTCAAGTATACGTTGCACACATGCTTGTCGTACAGGTTTTTCATAGTTTCCGATACACGGTCGATGCCACCGGCGTCAAGGGGACATTCAGGCCGCTCAAAGTTTCGGAGTGCCCGAGAAAGAGATACCCCCCGGGGACCAGTTGGCGGCAGAATTTGTTCAGCAGCCGCTCTTGGGTCGGCTTGTCGAAATAGATGATGACATTGCGGCAGAAGATGATCTCCATCTGTTCCCGCATGCCGAAATCCTCCATGAAGTTCAGGCGCCTGAACTGGACCAGGGAACGCAGGTGGGGAGCCACACGTACCAGCCCCTTGCTCTTGTCGCGGCTTCTCAGTAGGTATTTTTTCTTCATCTGCAAGGGGATGGGGTCGACGCGATCTTCGGTGTAGATGGCGTTTTTTGCCTTTTCCAACACCGCCGTCGAGATATCCGTTGCCAGGATGGAAACGCGAAACCCGGGATTGTTCGCCATGAACTCCGATAGGACCATGGTCAGAGTGTACGGTTCTTCGCCGCTGGAACAGCCGGCGCTCCATATCTTGAGCGGCGACCGGTAACCGGCCTCCCGCGCCTCCACCAGCGCAGGAAGCGCCGATTTCACAAGGTAGTCGAAATGGGCGGGCTCCCGGAAGAAATCGGTCTTGTTGGTCGTCACCACGTCGATCAGGTGGATCAGCTCACTGCTCTTCTCCGCGCCGCTGAAAACGTGCTCCGCGTATTCCTCGAAGGTACGCATGCCGAGGGCTTTGAGCCGCTTTTGCAAGCGGGCCTCCAACATGGTCTTCTTGGCCGCCGGCATCTTGATGCCGACCTCGTCATAGATAAAACCGCTGAACCTGTTGAATTCCCTGTCTTTGAGTACTGCAGGAATACCGGGGGTATGGAAGGCCTCGTCGTGCGGGTTCATAAAAGCGTTCCAATACGGGGAGAGGTCATAATCGACCGCCGGTGCACACTCATAGGCCATCCCTGTCAAGAAGAATAGTGTTCGTAAGAAGCTCCAGCTCGTGGGGGAGTTGGGCGGTCCATTGTGCACAGTCGTCCAGATTGCCGCCGTCAAGGCTCGACTGAATGTGGCTGCACAGATGTGCGAGACGCTTGGCGCCGATGGTCTCGGCGGATACCATCAATCTGCGGATGTGCCTTTTGGCCGCCTCCGTATCACCGGCCCTGACAAGGTCGGCAAGATGATCGATCAAATGAGGGGCTTGGTCGATGAACATGTCAACAAGCTCATCATAGAGGGGGCGGACCCCCCCCAGGTTCTCCAGCGCCTCTTCTTCGTCCAGGATGGGGAGCGTTCCGCAGGCTTCCAGTTCTGACCCTTCACCGGGGGGAAGGACGCAAAACAGGCCGCACACCGCCCGCAACTCCCTGGCCGACATCGGCTTTGAAAGATACCCGTTCATGCCGACACTACGGCACTTGTCCTGGATCGCCTTGAGGGAGTAGGCGGTCAGGGCGATGATCGGCACAGTGCCCCCGCCGACGGCTTGCTCCTCTTCGCGGATTTTGAGGGTGGCCACAAAACCGTCCATCTCCGGCATGAGGATATCCATCAGGATGAGGTCGTAACTTCCGCTTCTGGCCTCGTCCACGGCGTCGCGGCCGTTATCGACGCAGTGGACCTGCACGTTGCCCTTTTCCAGCAGCTTGCGGATGCTGACTTGGTCCAAGGTGTTGTCTTCGGCCAGGAGGATGCGCGGTATTTTATCGTCCGCAAGCCCCGCCTGGGGCGACGTGGGATAACTCCATACCTGGTATTTTATCGCTTCGTGCTGCATGGTCGTTGCTGCCCCGCCATACGTGGAATCGGGCTGTCACCCCACGTCCTGCTGCACCGTGTACAACTCTTCATCGGTAAATATTTTATCGCTGTCCAGGATCATGATGAATCTGTTGTCGTGTTTGCCCATGCCCTTGATGAAGTCGGTGTTGAGGTGGGTGCCGATGTGGGGCGCGGCCTCGATCTGCTCCGGCTCCATCTCGATCACCTCCTGAACCGAGTCGGCCAGAACACCCAGGATAAGGGTCTCGTCCTCCAATTCCACCTCCACCACGATGATACAGGTGTTGACCGTGCGCTCGGTGGCCGACATGCCGAATTTGAGCCGCAGGTCGATGACCGGGACGACGCTGCCCCGCAGGTTGATGACCCCCCGCATGAAGTCCGGGGTCTGGGGCACCTTGGTGATGCCGGTGTACTCCAATATCTCCCTGACCTTGGCCACGTCGAGGGCAAAGACCTCCTCGTCGAGCTTGAAGGTGAGATACTGGACCGTTTCGATGATGTCCGCTGCACTCATGGCGCCCCCCTAGAATTTCTCGAATTCGTCGTCAAGACGATCCGGCCCCGGGGTTCCCAGGTCGAGACTGATCCCGCTGCCTTTGCGGACCGCCGGCGCGGAAACGTTCCGGGCGACGTGGGCGATTTGGACGTTCTTGCGGGCCGGACGAGGGCTCTGCGAACCCCGGGACTGGCCTGCGTCGATGCGGAAGAAGCTGATGGAATCCTTCAACTGCTCGGCCTGACCCGAAAGCTCTTCCGAGGTGGAGGCCATCTCCTCGCTGGCCGAGGCGTTCTGCTGGATGACGCTGTCCAGTTGCTGGATGGCCTTGTTGATCTGCTCGGCCCCAGTGTCCTGCTCCTTGCTGGAGGCGCTGATCTCCTGCACCAGTTCGGCGGTCTTCTGGATGTCCGGCAGCATCCTGTCCAGCATGTCGCCGGCGGCCTCGGCCACCTGGACGCTGCGGGTGGAGAGCTCGCTGATCTCGCCGGCCGCTGCCTGCGAGCGCTCGGCCAGTTTGCGCACCTCCGAGGCGACCACGGCAAACCCCTTGCCGTGCTCCCCGGCCCGGGCCGCCTCGATGGCGGCGTTCAAGGCCAGCAGGTTGGTCTGGCGGGCGATCTCCTCGATGATGGAAATCTTGGTGGCGATCTCCTTCATGGCCCCCACGGTCCCGGCCACGGCTTTGCCCCCCTCCTTGGCGTCGCTGGCGCTCTTGACCGCGATTTTCTCGGTCTGGCCCGAGTTGTCGGCGTTCTGCTTGATGCTGGAGGTCATCTCCTCCATGGAGGAGGAGATCTCCTCGGCGCTGGCCGCCTGCTCGGTGGCCCCCTGGGAGAGCTGCTGCGCCGTGGCGGAGAGTTCCTGGCTGCCGGAGGCCACATTGTCCGCCGCGGCGATCACGTCACCCACCACGTGTTTGAGTTTCTCGACCATGTTCCTGATGGCTTCCATCAATTGGCCGGTCTCGTCCTTGCTCCTGACCTCCACCGCGACGGTCAGGTCCCCCGCGGCCAAGGCGTTGGCCACACCCACGGCTTCAGTGAGCGGACGCACGATGCCTCGCGTCAGGAATAAGGCCACGAAAACCGCAAACAGTATGGCCGCGCCGCCGATGACGAGTATCCACATACGGGCGGTCTCGTAGGTCTTGACCGCTTCCTCGTGACGTATCCGGGTGCGTTCCTTCTGGTGATCGCTAAAATCATGGAGAAAACCGATCCACTTTCTGGTCGCTGGACGGGCCTCTTTCATCATCAAAGATGACGCCTCCGTGTTTTTCCCGGCCAGGGTGAGTTCAAGCACCTTGCTGTTCAAGGTGCGCGCCGCGGCCTGGCCCTCCTTGATCTTGGCAAGCAATTCCAGGCCTTTCGGGTCCTCTTTCGTGGTCAGGCTTTCGATCTTTTTGAAACCCTCATTGTACTGGTCGCGCTGTTCCTGAATATTTTTTCCGTATTCCTGGCGTTTCTCGGCATTCTCGTCGATGATCGCATTGCGGAGGTTTACCGATACCTCGTAGACATTGTTCAACATATCGCTTGTCAACTCTGATCGCATATTGTTGACCTTGACGATGCGCTCCAGTTTCCCCTGGATCTGCCCCATATCGGAGATGCCGATCCAAACCAGCGCAAACATAAGCGCCAATATGATGCCAAATCCAAATGCGAGCCGTTTTCCAATTTTCATGTTGTTGAGCATGCTGTCGCCTCCTTGATGATGTTTGTCATTATACTGCAATCAAAAATACCACGGGGTGGGATGCCCGCTTAACACGGCGCATTATCGGCAATTATTGAAACCACACGTTGCATAGCACCCCAAAAATTTTTTGTACTGTTCACATTGGGATAGCGGAGGATACCCCGCCCTGTTCAAGGGTTTCGACCGACTGGAGCAAGAGCCCCATGTCGAGGATCAGGGCCACGGTGCCGTCTCCCAGGATCGTGGCGCCTGAAATGCCTTTGATGTCGCGATACATCCGCCCCAGGGACTTGATAACCGTCTGGTGTTCGCCGATGACGCTGTCCACGACAAAGCCGACCTTGGTGCCGTGGATGTTCGTGATGACGATCTGTTCGATGTCCGGACGGTTGGCGGAGATGCTGAATTGATCCCGGAGCGGGATATAGGGGACGATGGCGCCGCGCACGTTGGCCAGATGGCGGCCGTGGGCCTCCTCGATGTTGTCCCGGGTGAGTTCGACGCATTCCTCGACCGACGAGAGCGGCATGACGAAGTAGTCGGGGCCGATGCGCACCAGCAGGCTTTCGATGATGGCCAGGGTCAGGGGAATCTTGAGCGTGATGGTGCTGCCCGTCCCCTGCGCCGTGGTGATGTCGATGCTGCCGCGAAGCCCTTCGATGGCCTTCTTGACTACATCCATGCCCACGCCGCGGCCCGAGACGTTGGTTACCTTGGCTGCGGTGGAGAAACCGGGGGCAAAGATCAGATTGTAGATCTCCTTGTCCGACAACTCGGCAGTGGCCGCAATAATCCCCCGCTCCACGGCCTTGGAGCGGATGGCCTCCTTGTCGAGTCCCGCCCCGTCGTCGCGGATGGTGATCAGGACACTATCCCCTGAGTGCATCGCCCCCAGGTGTACGGTCCCCTGGGCCGGTTTGCCGGCGGCCAGACGCACGTCGGGCATTTCGATGCCGTGGTCGATACTGTTGCGGATCAGGTGCACCAGGGGGTCGTTGAGCCGCTCGATGACGGTTTTGTCCAACTCCGTTTCCGCCCCTTCGGTCTCCATCTCGATTTCCTTGCCCAGTTCCTGGGAAAGGTCGCGCACCAGGCGCTTGAACTTGCTGAAGGTGGTGCCGATGGGCAGCATGCGGATGTTGAGGGCCGTATCGCGCAGGTCGTTGGTCAGGCGTTCCACCTCCTCGGCGATGGAGGCGAAATCGGTGTTGCCGTGAAGGGCCGCCGTCTGGCTGAGATGGGCCTGAACCGTGACCAGTTCCCCCACCAGGTTGACCAGCAGGTCAAGCTTTTCGGCGGGCACGCGGATGCTGGAGGTCGATTCCTGTGTGGCCCGCTCCTGGCGCACGTTCTTGACGTGCTGCTGTTCCACCAGGGCAGACTGCACCTTGTCGGGCGTAATGGCCCCGACGGCAACCGCCAGCTCTCCAAAGCGTTTTTGGAGTCCGAGGATCTTCTGGATTTCCATCGGGCTCAGGTCGCCGCGCTCCACCAGGATATCGCCCAGTTTCTTATAGTCCAGGTCCGTATCGCCGGTGCCGCCGTCGTCGATCAAATCCACCTTCAATTCGCAATCGTCCTCTATGAAGATGAAGACATCCTTGATGGCGTCCATACCACGCGCGGTGGTCAGGATGATATCCCAGTAAATGTAGCAGAGTTCGGGGTTCATGTCGTTCAGCACAGGGACGCCCGCGGTGTGGGCCACCACATGGCAGGTCCCCAACTCGCGGAGTTCATTGATCAAGCCCAGCGGTTTTGTGCCGGACAGGAAAATTTCCGGGCACGGTTTGAAGCGGATGCGCCAGGTCTTCAACGTCTCGGCCCCGGCGTCAGGAGCGGGCTGACTCTGGACTGGCGGTGGACTCGGTTCGTTCGGGGATGACGGAACGAGCTGTTTGAGTCCGGCAATAACCGCCTCGCCTTCGGCGCGGTCGGACTCCTCCCCGGAAACGGATGCGTCCAGGAGGCTCTTGATGTGATCCCGGGCGCGCAGGGTCAGGTTCAGGAGCAGTTTCGAAACCGTCATCTTGCCGTTGCGTACCAGATCGAAGACCGTTTCCACCTCGTGGGTAAATTGGGCGACCTCGTCGAAGCCGAACATGGCGCCCGACCCCTTGATGGTGTGCATGGCGCGGAAGACCCTGCCGATCAACTCCTCGTCCGTGGGGTTCTCTTCCAGTTCGAGAAGCGACGTTTCCAGTTCCGCCAGTAGTTCGTTCGCCTCTTCCCGGTACGTGACAATATGCTGTTCGATCATGATAGTGGGCCTCGTGCGGCTAGGGTATGTGTCGAAGCGACAGCGATCACCCGAGAACCTTCTTGATGACGGCTATAAGCTGCTCGGGTTTGAAAGGCTTCACGATCCAGCCGGTTGCGCCGGCGGCCTTGCCTTCCGATTTTTTGCCGTCCTGGGATTCGGTGGTCAGCATGATGATCGGGATGAACTTGTTGAGCGCCCCGGCCCGAACGCCCCTGATCAACCCCAGGCCGTCGACGTTCGGCATGTTCAGGTCGGTAATCAGCATATCTACCTTTTGGGAGGAAAGCTTGGCCAGGGCGTCTTTGCCGTCCACCGCCTCAAGAACGTCATACCCGTTTTGTTTGAGGGTGAAGCTGACCATCTGCCGGACACTGGCCGAATCGTCGGCCGTCATTATCAGTTTTGCCATTATTTCATACCTCCGAACCAAATGCAGGATGAGTTTCCGTTGTGACTGCACGGGCTGTTCTGGCATGCCCCGATCCCGTCCTTCAATTCCAGCAGGCACGCGGGGAGGTGCCCCGCAAAGGTGAATACCTTGCCGGCGGCTGCTGCCGTCTTGCATGCGGAGCAGATCAACTGCAAGCCCGGTATGTCGATCTCTTGCACCTGTGTCACATCCAGGACGACCTGCTGCGCGCCGGCAAGGGCGTCCCTAAGGGTTTGGCAGAATTCGCCGCTCCGTTCGATGGTCAAGGCGCCATCGATGGCCAGTGTTCTGGCCGAAGCATCCGCCGTTCTTTTCGGGTCACATGCTTTTCGTTCCATCATGCCATTCCCCCTCGCTCATGTGTCATGTCTAAAAAAGATCGACATTGTCGCCGAACTCCAAATCGGCGTCCGTGGATGACGGCGCTTCCGGTGCGGCGTCCTTCGGTGTCGCTATGGCACTAGCCATGCCGCGTTTGCGGGCAATCGACTCATGGATGCTGCGTTCGCTCTCCATGGTGTAGCGTTCTTCCATGTGGCGCAGGTTATCCTTGAATTCCGTGCTGGCCGGTTCGAGTTCTCGGGCTTCCCTGACAATGACATCGAGGCGGGACATGACTTCGTCCGTCAGGCTCGCGACCCGCTCGTGGGCGTCCATGCTTCCCGTGGCCTCTTCTATCCTCTCCGTCAGGGTTTGAACCTTGCCGTTGAGGGCGGCCAGCAGGGAGACCAGTTCGCTGTTCATCGTGCCCAGGGAGGCGAGGATCTGTTCGGTTTCCTCTTCCATGGTGGCAACCTTCGCCCCAAGGTGCTCCCGCTCCTGGTTCGCCTCGCCGAAAAGGCGCTCCGTGACATGGTTGATTTGCAACAAGGCCTCCGAAACCGCCGAGGTCTGGGTCACGGCATCAACGGAAAGCCGCTTGATCGCCTCTGCGAGCACCCCCAGGGCGGCGCCCTCGCGGCCGGTGTGGGCCGCTTTGATCTGGGAGTTGAGGGCGATCAGGTCGATCTCCAGGCCGATGTCTTCAATATCCGTTACAAAGCCGGTTACCTCCTGCATCGTATCGGCAACCTTCTTCAGCGTGGCGGACATCTCCTGGTCGGCCAGGGTACATTTGGCCAGCACCGCGGTTACGGTGCCCATGTCGTCGCTGATGGCCCCCACGAACGAACCTCCGGTTGTTGAGTCGGCGATGCCGGTGGTGCTCAGGGTTTCCGAGGTCATTCGAGCCTGTTTCCCGGCCATGTCCCGAAGATTTTCGACGATGGAGCGAACCGCTCCGCAGAGCTCTGATGCCGCATGACGGAGTTGTGCGGATTGCAATTCGCACACGTCGCCGGTTTCCGTGATCAGTTTGTGGGGATCCCCGTTCGTATGAACGGCGGCGGAGAAGCCCTGCAACTTGGCGGCAAGGCATTCCAGGGCCTCCACGATGTGTTCGAACTGCTGACGGGTCATGTCGTGCATCTGCATGGAAGCAACCACTTCGCTGAGATTGCCGGAGACCTCGCCGGAGATGGATGAGATCATGGTGGCGAAGCTGGTACAGCGGTCGTTGACGGAGACCAGTTCTTCCAGGGTGTGGGAGGCGCTCGCGAGGGTCGTGCTCAACTCCCTGTCCTGGTCGGCTTCGCTGGTGCGGACGGTGCGCAGGGTATCGCCGATCATGCCGGCCAGCATCTGCCGGTCGCCCTGGATGCTGGCCGATTTCTCGTGCACCATGTGGGAGAGCTTTTCCACGTCCATGGCCAGGGTCTGGAACCCGAGCCCCAGTTCGCCCAGGCGGGAACTCTCGATCTTCGTCGAGGTGCTCAGCATCCGCAGGATCTTGTACATCTTCTGAAACCCGTCCAGGGGCTCCGTCAAATGGTCGAGGAGTTCCAGGATACGTTCCAGCATGGTGCAGTTCTCATGGCTCTGGGAGCGGGTGCTGGAGAGATAGGCCTCCATATTTCCCATCATCTCGCGCAGACGCTCGACCACCGTCTGGGCCTGCGGGCCGGAGACGGCCTCGACCATCTGGTTGGCCATGGACGTGATCTCTTGGGAACGCTGATAAAAATCCTGCATTTGGGCACCGATCTGAAGAAACTCGTCCTCGGTGGTGCCTGCCAGCTTTTTGAGTGTATCGATTGAGGGGGTTATGACGGAGCGCCACCCGGCAAGTGCCTTTTCGCTGTTCGCTCCGACCTGGGGTATGGTGATGTGCGGTGTTCCAGAGGCCATGGAATGCGTCCTTTATGGGGGTGGAGGAAGTTACAGCAGACCGAGCACCCGTAATTCGTTCATCAGCTTCTGCCTGCCGATCGGTTTGACGAGATAGGCGGTCGCGCCTCCCTTGTAGAATGCCTGAACGACCGTTTGGGGATCGTCCAGAGCGGTGGTCATGATTACCTTGGCCTCCAGTTGCGGGGGAACCTGGAGCGAGCGTTCCAACTCCCGGATACGCCTCAGCGCCTCCTGGCCGTTGACCCCCGGCATCATGATATCCATGCAGATCAGGTCATAGGGGTGCTTGCCCTCGTGGGCCAGCCGAAAGGATGTCACCGCCTCTTCCCCGTTGATGGCGATGTCGCAGTCGAAATGCTTCGACAGCATCTCTTTGAGAATTCGGCGCGAAATGAAGTCGTCTTCCACAATGAGGCATTTCACGAAGGGCTCCTTTTAGTGTAACGTCGTATCTGCCTTGACCTGGAAATGAAAGCTGCATCCGGCGCCTGGCCGGTTTTCAGCCCACAAACGGCCATCCAGAAGGGTGGCGATGTGTCTCGCAATGCTCAGGCCGAGTCCTACGCCACCGAAGCGCCGTGTCAGCGAACTGTCCACCTGGACAAAGGGTTCGAAAATCCGTTCCAGCATGTCGTCGGGGATGCCGCTGCCGCTGTCGCGCACGGTGAAGCATACGCAGGAATCTTCTGGGGACCCCGCGGCAACCTCCAGGCACACCCCTCCGGCGTCGGTAAACTTGAGGGCGTTTTCCAACAGTATCCCCAAGAGCCGGTACAGTTGTTCGCCGTCGCAGGCGATTCTCCGGGGGATGTCCGGCGCGATCCAAACATCGAGGCTGAGTTTTTTTTCGGCGAATCGTTCGCGATGGTCCCGGGCCAACCGCTCCATAGTCGAGGGAAGGTCGAGAAATCCACGCCCGGTCGCCGCCGTATGGCTGAAGCCGTTTCTGAACGAAAGCACCCGATCTACGAGTTCCAGCATCTTTTCGGCCGACTGGCGGGCCATTTCGAGGTATTCTTTCTGAACGCCCGAAGTATCGGTGTCCGCGAGCAGATCAAGCGCCCCGATCACGCCGTTCATGGGGGTGCGCATTTCATGGGTGATGGTCGCCATGAATTCGCTTTTTTCGTTGGCCGCCCCGAGCAGGGCCGTGCGCGTTTTTTCCAACTCCGTCAGGGCATTTTTCAACTCCCCGGTCCGGGCGACAACGGCTGCTTCGAGTTCGGCCCGGTAGTTCTTTTCCATGCGCAGCAACTTCGAGTAGTTGACGGCCTTGGCGACCACGTTCTGCAGGTAGAGCAGGTCGAAAGGCTTGGAGATGAAGTCGAATGCCCCGTTCTTGATGGCGTTGACGGCCACCTGGAACTGGGCGTATCCCGTCATGATGATGATGGGGGTATCAGGCAGACGCCGGTGAATGTCCCCCAGAAAGGTAATGCCGTCCTCGTCCGGCATCATGACATCCGTGATGATCGTATCGAACTGGTCGTCTTGCAGCAGACGGCGCGCCCCGGTGGCATGTCCGGCGGTACTGATCCTGAACCCCGATTGTTCGAGGCCGAAGGTGATCAGGCGCAGAATATCCTCCTCGTCGTCCACGACGAGGATATGGGGAGGCCGACGGTCAAGCGGCCCTGCGGATGAAGTCATGGCTGCCCGGTTAAGTGATCGTGATATGGATTCGCCACATGGCTACTTTTTGAAATCGTTGATGGTAGAGATGACGTAATCCTTCTTGGCCGCGTCTTTCTGATGGCAGCCGAAGCAGGTGCTCACGGGGTCGAGCCCGCTGGGGGCACCGTCGGCGCCATACCCGGCGAACAGCCACCCTCCGGTCGTTTTCATGCGTTTATCCTTGCGCATCAGGACAACCATGTTCTTGGAACCCTCGGCGGGCGAACCTGAGCCGTCCTTGATGTTGAAGTGCTCGATGACGATGGAACTCCCCTCGGCAAAACGGTTGCCGGCCTTATAGCCATTCATGGCCTTTTTGTCGGCGTAGATGTAGTGAATCCCGTAAAAAAGCGAGCTTTTGTCGGTGACGACCTTGCGGCCGCTTTTTTGCCAGGAATGGTACGACTTGGGAAGGGAAGGGGAGGAGGAGCCGGCCCACAGGGCGGCCGGCAGGGAGATAAGGCACAACATAACAACTGCTACGATCCGGTTCATAAATATCACGACTCCTGAAGTAATATGAAAAATAACTTAACATAACTTGCCGGTATGTCCAAATGGTAAATACGTCTCAAACGGCTCGGTCAGATGGTCAAAGGCGCCCAGACGTAGCGCCAAGGCGAACCGCAACTCTGCATTGTCATCCGTCACCAGGACGCTTGGTGCCGTTCTGGTCCACGCAACTCCGGTGTCATCGGCCTGCGCGACACTTAGGGGAGCGAGATGACAAAGGCCCGCAGGTTCCGTCCTTGGTCGTAACGCACAATTCCGGCCCCGTTGCCTACCTTCCCGCGTCGTATGGAAAAGCCATCCTTTTGCTCGTGGGAGGTGATGCGGTAGTCGCCGGTTCCCGCAACTTCGGCCAGGGCCGATTTGAAAAACGCCTCGCTGATGGCACGTCGTTTGGACGCCAGCACCTGGAGGGCTTTGATGCGGCTGCCCGACCTGAGAATGCGGAACTCGTAGTTCGTATCGGCATAGCGCTCCCAGTTCGGTTTCCGGCGGGAATAGGCGTTGTCCCGCCCTTTCGCCGGAATAAACGACGGCAGTTTCATCGTCGCGGCCGGGGCCGCGGCCGTGCGCGAGGCCGATGGGGTCTTCGGGGCGATTGCAACGGGAGAGGGAGCCGGGGGGCGGGGGATGCTCTTTTTGGCCGGAAGGGCAGGGGGCACCGCCGGAGATTTGGCCGCCGGCCGTGACGGTGACTCTGGTGGCGAGGAGACGCTCCCCCCCTGATCGAGCCTGTTCGAGCTCAGCTGCCAGCCGCCGACGGCCAGGCATGCCGCCAGGGAGGCTGCGGCATACTTCAGCCACCTGCCGCGATGCCGGGAGTGGTAGTTGTGTTCAAACGCCTTCAAGAGCTCGGCCGGGATCTCCGCTTTTGCAGGGGCGGCGTCCGCCCCTGTTGGCTCCGCTTCTTCCCGGCCGGGGGGCGCCGTCGCCGCTTTATGCCGGTCCCGGGGGATGTAGATATCGTTCCAGCGGAGCTTGAAGGCCGGTTTGAGTACCACGCGAAGGATACTCTTGGCGAGCTGATCCACGGGCAGGCTCAGGTCGATGGCGTGTTTGAAGCATGGCCCGGCCGGCACGGCGCCGTCGTCCCCCGCGCGCAGCAGGACAAACAGGGACGTTCCCTCTCCCTGCTCCTCCCGGATGAGGTTGGCGATCTCTTCGGCCCCTGTCCCCGCTACCTGTTCCTGGATGCAGAGTACTGACGGTTGGTGGCCGTGGAGTTCCTCCCGGAGGCCTTCGATATGTGCTGTCACGCCGATTTCCAACTTGAGCGACGGCTGGAGCAGATCCTTTATCTGCACCACCTTTGGGTTGTCGGATATGAATAGCAAATCTGGCATAAAATCCCTGGGCAATCGATCTTGTGGTGTTCGCGCCCGGCGGTGCGGGCGTGGGGTGGTCAGTCGGCGAATGCGGCGCTGATGACGGCCTTCTGCTCGTCGGCATGGATACGATGGGAGCCGACGGCGGGACAGCTGTCCTCCGGGCGCCCCACGTAGCGTATCGCCCCCGCTGCCTCGGTCAAATAGCGGCGCAGATAGGGCCATGCCCCCATATTCTCCGGCTCCTCCTGGACCCAGCTGAAGCGGACTCCCGGGGGGAGAGCCCCGACAATCTTCCCGAGCAGGTCCCCGCGCAACGGGTAGAGCTGTTCGATCCTGACGATGGCGGTATCGCTCCGGCCCAGGCGGTCGCGCTCTTCAACCAGTTCATAATAGATCTTGCCGCTACAGGCAAGCACCCGGGTGACGTCGGCGGTGCCGGGGCTGTCCAGGATCACCTCCTGGAAGCCGCCATGCTGCAACTCGTCGAGGGAGGAAACGCAACTCGGGTGACGCAGCAGGCTCTTGGGCGTAAAGACGATCAGCGGTTTCCGGAAGGGCTGCTTGAGCTGGCGGCGCAGCAGGTGGAACATCTGGGCCGGCGTGGAGGGCGTGGCCACCACCATGTTCTCCCGGGCGCACAGTTGCAGATAGCGCTCGATGCGTGCGCTGGAGTGCTCGGCCCCCTGGCCTTCGTAGCCGTGGGGGAGCAGCATGACGAGTCCGCTGGCCCGGTTCCACTTGGTTTCCCCGCTGGCGATGAACTGGTCGATGATGACCTGGGCGCCATTGGCGAAATCCCCGAACTGGGCCTCCCAGATGACGAGGCCGTTGGGGGTTTCCAGGGAATAGCCGTACTCGAAGCCGAGCACGCCGAACTCCGACAGAAGGCTGTCCCAGGCCTGGAAGGTCGCTCCCCCGCGTGCCGTCGTCGCCAGCGGCGTATAAGAGGCGCCGGTGGTGGTGTCGTGCAGGACGCAGTGGCGGTGGTTGAAGGTCCCTCGCCTCGAATCCTGCCCCGAGAGGCGTACCGGCATACCCTCGTCAAGCAGTGTGGCGTACGCCAGCGTTTCGGCGTTGCCCCAGTCCAGTCCGGTCCCGCTCGTCACCGCTTCAAAGCGTTTCTTGATCAAGGTCAGAATCTTGGCATGGGGGGTGAAACCGGGCGGCAGTTCCACCAGGCTTCGGGCGAGGGCCACGAGTTTTTCCCCCGGGACACCGGTTTCGCTGGCGGCGGCGGCATAATCGCGGGCGATATCGCTCCATTGTTGCTGGAAACCGATCTTTGTCGCCTGAGTCTCGGTTTGCAGGGCGTTGTCGAGGCGGGTCGCTATCCCCTGCTCGATGCCGGCCAGCTCCGTCGCATCCAATCCCGCTTCGGCCAGGGTATCGGCGTAAATCCGGTTGACCGTGGGGCGGGCCGTAATCTTGCGGTACATGAGCGGCTGGGTGAAGGCCGGTTCGTCCCCTTCGTTATGGCCATGGCGGCGATAGCAGATCAGTTCGAGCACCACGTCGCGGCCAAAGGCCTGCCGGTATTCCAGGGCCAGGCGGGCGGCGTGCACGGCGGTCTCCGGGGCTTCGCCCTGCACGTGGAAGATGGGGCAGGCCAGCATCTTGGCCACATCCGTGGCATAGCGGGTCGAACGGGCATCCTTGGGGAGGGTGGTGAAGCCGATCTGGTTGTTGAGCACCACATGGATGGTGCCGCCGGTTCCATACCCCTCCAGTTGGGACATGTTGAGCACCTCCATGATGCTCCCCTGTCCCGCAAAGGCTGCGTCGCCATGGATCAACAGCGGCAGCACCCGCTGAGCCCCCCCCTCGCCGTAGCGGGTCTGCCGGGCGCGGCATTTGCCCTCGACCACCGGGTTGACCGCCTCCAGGTGGCTCGGGTTGGAGGTGAGGGTCAGGTGCAGCTTGCCGCCGGGCAATTCGATGTCGGCCGAGTACCCCTTGTGGTATTTCACGTCCCCGTCGCCCAGGAAACCGAATTCCATGGTATCGCGGAATTCGGCGAAGATGTCCTCATAGGGCTTGCCGAAGATGTGGGCCAGCACGTTCAGTCTGCCGCGGTGCGCCATGCCCAGCACCAGGTCGCTGATGCCGGCCGCCGGGCACGCCTGCCTGACCGCATCCAGCACCGGGATCAGGACATCGCCCCCTTCCAGCGAAAAACGCTTCTGGCCGGGAAAGCGACGCTGGAGAAACGACTCGAACAGCGCCGCCTCGTGGAGCTTCTCCAGGATATGCAACCGTTCTCCCGGAGAGAGGTTCGGCCTGTTGCGGCGCGGCTCCATGCGGTCGATCAGCCATTGCCGCTCGGCCGGTTCCTGGATGTGCATGAACTCGACGCCGATTTCCCGGCAGTAGCTCTCCCGCAGGGTCGCCACGATCTCCCGCAGGGTCGCGCTCTGCTTGATGAACCGCCGCGCGGTAAAGCGGGTGTCAAGGTCGTCGTCGCCCAGGCCGAACTCGGAAAGCAGCAGCAGGGGGTGTTCGAGCAGGCAGGGGGAGAGGGGATCGGTGCAGGCCAGCAGGTGGCCGATGTTGCGGTAACGGTAGATGAGCGACTGAACGCCGGACTGTTTCAGGGCGGCGGCCTCGTCCATCACCCCTGGCGTGGCTGGGGCGCCGTTTTCTCTGCCAAGCTCGAAACCGCTGAAAAAATGCTGCCACTCCTCCGCCACTGCCGTGTTGTCCCGCTGCCAGGTTTCATAGAGAGATTCAAGCCATGGACCGGAGAGATTGGAAATGAAGTTTTTTGCCATGTCTGCCTCGTAAGATAAGAATGCGCTGTCGCTACGCGTAGGCTTTCGGGGTAGCCTACCACAAAATGTCCTCTGTTAAGAGCAGAAATTCGTTGCGGCGTTTGGTGGTTGTCCCACAAAATGAAACTCCGGCAGTGTTGCCCCATGGGTCCTCCTCGGGGGGAACCGCCTCTCTGGCGCCGTTGTGCAGGTAGAGCTCAAGCGATATGCACCGGCGCCAGATCAGGCACATGATTTTGGGCTTGACGAGTTTCCTGTTTCGGGATATATAAACAAACTCTTTTATGGTGGCTATGGTGAAGCGGTTAACACATACGACTGTGACTCGTACATGCGTGGGTTCAAATCCCACTAGCCACCCCAAAATAACACATCCCACAAAGGCCTGAAAAGCAGAATATTTCGGCCTTTGTGGGATTTTTTTTGTACAGCTACGCAAGCAGGTAAAAGATGAGTTTCAGTGAATTTATCCGACAGCGTTGTCTCGATATGAGCCTTGGTGTCTTACAAGATGGGTAATCATGTGTCTGCATTTTGCCGTCATTGATCTCACCTCCAGGAGTGAAACTGTATGATGAAACGTTCAGCAATAGCCGCTTTTGCGATCCTCAGCCTCTGTAAGAGCGGGTATGCTCTCGAATTTCAGGCGGTAGGCGGCGCCCTCGGCGTCGGAGGGGCCGGGGTCGCTCGCAGTGACGGCGCCCTGTCTCCGTACTGGAATCCCGCCGGCCTTGCCTTTGCGAAGAAGAGCGTAAGCGTGTCTCTGACTGCCGGTGCCGGCCTTAAACCGGAAAAGAAACTGGCAGAGGATATCGACAATCTTTCAACAACGTACAAGGCCTGGAACAGCAACCAGTCAAACACAACCGCCATCAACAACCTTGCCAATGCCGTTGCCAATGTCTCCGCTTCCGACAACCTCCGGGTCACCGCCAACACCGCTCTCGGCGCCCAGGTCAAACAGTTCGGTTTTGGCGTCTTCGGAACATTTGAAGGGGGAGCGGTTCCGCACACCGTTCCCGTTGACACAACAAACCCTCCCGGCAGTATTACTACGTCGCTGAATAATGACTACGTAACGACACGCGGCATCGCGCTTATCGAAGCCCCCATATCGTACGGGTATCTCCTGGATGTGGGCAAGTTGGGCCACGTCGGCCTCGGCATCACCGGCAAATACCTGTATGGCGAGGTTACTTCGGAAAATCCGAAAATATTTGATAATGGTACGGTCCTCTCCTCGAAAGACCTGACAAAGGACCTGTCCAGAAACCGTAACGGTTCTTCCTCATGGGGGGTCGATCTCGGCGTGATGTGGAAACCGGAAGCTCTTCTGCCGCTTCCGGTTACCGTCGGCCTGATCGGTAAAAACCTCAACGCCCCCTCGTTTTCCGCAAAGAACGGCGACAAGTTCAACGTGGATCCGCAAATCCGTGCCGGGTTCGCTGCGGAGCTCGCGAGCTGGCTGGATGTGGTCGCCGATATCGACGTGATCAAAAATACCACGGTCGTCCGAGGGCTGAAAAGCCAGCTAGTGGGTGGCGGTGCGGAATTTCACCCCTTCCAGTCCCTCAAGCTCCGTGCCGGCGGGTACACCGATCTTTCCGAATCGGGTGGTGCCGTGACCGCCGGTCTCAGTGTCGGCGCCCCGATGATATACCTCGATATCGACGGCGCTTACGGCCTTGGCACCGTTAGATACGACAATCACTCGTATCCATCCGAGGCAAAGGTCCAGTGCAGTCTGAACCTTGCGTTTTAGGCGCTCCCCGGTTCGAATCACGGGACTCTCCCACTGGTGTGCGCGGGGGAGTCTCGCCTCGCTGAATAGAGTCCCGTATAGCAGCCCTCCACGGCGCACCGCAGTATGCGGACGCGTCATGGAGGGTTTTCTGTTGCCTTCGCGCTCTTCTCGCCACTCATTGACCATCAAACAATACCGCAGCTGGTAGCTGTGAGAAATAATTTATACAGCACCGAATCCGGTGAAATGTATAAAAACAAACAACTACGCACGGTTGTGTATTGTTGACCGCTTTAATCGGTATTTTGAAGCTATTCAGCGCCGGGCGATGCACAGGGCGGGGAATGGGTATTTTTATGTGCAATACCGGGGTGTTGAAGGTCGGGTGAACCGGGAGAGGTTCTTGGCATGTCAAATGCTACTCAATCAGGGGGACGTGTATGGACGCGTGCTTCGGGATCCGTTGCTGCTACTCCGTGGTAAAGGTAGGCACGACATGAAATCTGACAAATACAGAACCATATTCCATTGGTTGATCCTGAACTCCATCATCACCATGTGCATCGGCCTCTACCTCTCGACCATCTGCCTCATCCCCTCCTGTTCCCCCCAGCTGCGCAGCATGTTTTTCGATGCGAACATCGATATCATCGTGCCGTATATCATTGCGGCCTTGATCGCAATCCCGATGATATCGCTCCTGTTCTATTGGAAATGGTATGCGGGACGCAAACGGTGACGCCCGCATTACCGGAGAAGCGGGGCGGGGGAGGGTGATCGCAGCGGCGGCTTTTGCGGGAAAAGGGCGGCGGAGGTGGTGTTGGTAAAGGTATAGGACGATACTATCCCCTTCTCGTCGAACAGGATGCGCAAGGTCTCCTGTTCCATGATGTCGAGCATTCCCAGGTAGTGGATGTAATAGAGCCAGATTTCGCCCCCCGCGTGAAGCAGGTATTCCTTTTTGCCCGAGGCCATGGACATGCCGGGGGTCTTGTACCTCAGGTAGGGGGCGCCGTAGAGCTTCACCACCTCCTGCTTGGTCGTTTTCCCCGCGATGAGTTTCTGCTCGGCGTTTTGGGGTGTGATCCTGTAGACGCAGCCGGCAAAAAGAATGGTGGCAACCGCCAGTATGGATGCGGCATGGCGCATGACGCCTCCTTGTTGTGAGTCTCCTAGTATAGCAGGGCAACGCCGACGTTCAAGGGGGAAGACGATGCGGATGGGCCGGATGCCCGCCTGCGGATGTCCGAAAGGAAAACGCTTCCCTGGGGATTCCGGCAAAGCCCTCATTCCTTCTCCGGCCGGAGTTTGGCCCTGTTCATGACTCCCGCATCCCATGCCGACGCCAGTTCTGCGGCTATTCCCGCCCCGTCCCGCGCACAACCGCTCTTGCATCTCCGCCATCATCTGATAAAGTTCTTGGCACTACTATCGACACGTCGATACCGCCAAGGGGCTTCTTCCATGCATGATCAATCGAGCTTACCGGCTATGGGTGGTGAACCGGCCAGCGCCACGCGCATGCCACCCGAACCGAAAGACGAGCGGCATGAAAACCACCAAGTCTGGCAGGATTGGGAACAGACCTTCGATGCCGTCCCCGACCTCATAACGATCATTGACGCCCACTACACCATCCGGCGCGTCAACCGGGCCATGGCGGACCGCTGCGGTCTCCGCCCGGAAGAACTGATCGGGCGGAAGTGTCATGAGGTCATGCATGCATCGCCTGATTCGGCGGGGAGTTGTCCCCATGTCAGGATGATGCAGGATGGGTGCATGCATACGGAGCAGGTTGAAGAGAAGAGGCTGAACGGCATTTTCGAGGTGACGGTATCGCCGATCTATGATGCCGAGGGGGGCTTGACCTCCTGCGTTCACGTCGCGCGTGACATCACGGCTCGCAAAAGGACGGAAGCCTACCGCAGCATGGGACAGGACATACTGCGGGTGCTGAACGAAAAGGGGGACCAGAGCGAGGCCATCCAGAAGGTCATCGGCCTGGTGAAAGCAGCGACCGGGGTTGATGCCGTGGGCATTCGCCTGCAGGACGAAGACGACTTCCCCTACTTCTGCCAGGAAGGTTTCTCCCAGGAATTCCTGCACAAGGAAAATTCGCTTCTGACCAGAACGCGGGATGGGGGGATTTGCCGGGACGAGCGCGGCGATGTCTGTCTGGAATGCACCTGCGGGCTGGTAATCACCGGGAAGGGGGATGCCGCGAGCCCCAATTTTACCAAGGGTGGCAGTTGCTGGACCAACGACTCGTTTCCCCTTCTCCATGCGCCTGCCGCCGAAGACCCCCGGAGCAACCCGCGCAACGAGTGCATACACCAGGGGTTCGCATCGGTCGCCCTGATTCCCATTCGGGCCAAGGGGCGCATTGTCGGACTGTTGCAACTGAACGACCGGAGGACTGGGCGCTTTACCCTTGAGGCCATAGAAACGCTCGAGGGGGTCGCCGAAAACATCGGGGAGGCCCTGTTGCGCAAGCAGGCTGAGGAAAAGCTGATCGCCAGCGAGCGGTTCCTCCGGACGCTGAACGATCAACTCCCCGGCATGGTCAGCTACTGGACCGATGAGCTTCGTTGCCGTTTCGCCAATAAGGCGTATCTGGAGTGGTTCGGCAAGACCCCGGAACAGATGATGGGGATTAGCCTCCAGGAACTGATGGGGGAAGCGGAGTTTCGCAAGTACGAACCCCGCATTCAAAGCGCCCTGCGGGGAGAACCGCAGCGTTTCGAGAGGCCCCTGATAAAGCCGAACGGCGAGACGGGCTACACCTGGACCCATTATGTCCCTGATCTGGTCGGGGGCAAGGCGCAGGGATTCTTTGTGCTGGTTGCCGACTTCACGGAGCTCAAACGGGCCGAGGAGGAGAAGGCCAACCTGGAGGCCCAACTCCAGCAGGCCCAGAAGATGGAGTCGGTGGGCCGGCTGGCCGGCGGCGTGGCCCACGACTTCAATAATTTGCTGACGGTCATTCTGGGGTATGCCCAGATGGGGATCGCCGAGTTGGGGGCGGCGCACCCGTTGCAGACCAAGCTGGAGGAGATCCGCAAGGCCGCCCAGAAGTCCGCCGATCTCACGCAGCAGCTGTTGGCCTTTGCCCGCAAGCAGACCATTGCCCCCAAGGTGCTGAACCTGAATGGAGCTGTGGAGAACACCCTCAAGATGCTGCGGCGCCTCATCGGCGAGGATATCGATCTCGCATGGAAGCCGGCAGACAACCTGTGGCAGGTCAAGTTTGACCCGTCCCAGATCGACCAGATTCTGGCAAACCTGTGCGTCAACGCCCGCGATGCCATCGCCGATGTGGGCAAGATCACCATCGAGACCGGAAACCGCATTTTCGACCAGGAGTATTGCGCCGCCCACATGGGGTTTCTTCCGGGTGAGTACGTGTTGCTTGCCGTGAGCGACGATGGCTGCGGCATGGACAAGGAAACCATGGCGCATGTCTTCGAACCGTTTTTCACGACCAAGGGGATCGGCCGGGGCACCGGCCTGGGCCTGGCGACGGTCTACGGCATCGTCAGGCAGAACAACGGTTTTATCACCAGCTACAGCGAGCTGGGCCAGGGGACGACCTTCAGGATCTACCTGCCCCGGTACGAGGGCGCGGGGGTGCCTGTCCCGGTTGAAGGCTCTGCACAACCGCTCTCCGGGGGGCAGGAGACCATCCTGCTGGTGGAGGACGATACGAGCATCCTGGTCATGACGAAGCTCCTGCTGGAAAAACTGGGATACGCCGTTCTGGCCGCTGGCGGCCCGGACGAGGCGATCCGGCTTGCCCGGGAGAGCACCGTCCCGATCCACCTCCTCATGACCGATGTGGTCATGCCCGGGATGAACGGACGGGAACTGTCCGGAAATCTGGCGCCGCTCTGCCCGGAGATAAAGTGCCTGTTCATGTCGGGATATACGGCGAATGTCATTGTCCATCGCGGTGTTCTGGACGAAGGGGTGCACTTTATCTCGAAGCCGTTTTCCCTGCCCGATTTGGCGGCCAAGGTGCGGGAGGTGCTGGACAGGTGAGGCGCTAGAGGGGAAGCTGTAAAAGCGGAGATCGGGGATTCAGAGGGGAAAGGCCGGCAAACCATGAGCAAAATGATTGGCATCTTGACTTCCGGTGGCGACAGCCCTGGGCTGAATGCGGCAATCCGAGGGGTCGGCAAGGCGCTCCTGGGACGGTACGGCATGAAGGTGATCGGGTTCCGCGACGGCTTTCGCGGCATGATGGAAAACCGGACGCAATTGCTGGATTCGGGCGCGCTCTCGGGCATTCTCACCTTGGGCGGCACCATCCTGGGCACGAGCCGCGACAAGCCCTACGCCATGCCCGTTGCCGGAAAACTGATGGATATGACCGGCGTCATTGTGGAAAACTATCGCAAGCACCATCTGGATGCGCTGGTCTGCCTGGGGGGCGGCGGTACGCAGAAGAACGCCTATCATCTGATGAAGCAGGGGCTGAATGTGATTACCCTGCCCAAGACCATCGACAACGACGTGGCCCTGACCGATGTCTCCTTTGGCTACGACACCGCACTCGGCATTGCCACGGAAGCGGTGGATCGTTTGCACAGTACCGCCCACAGCCACCATCGCATCCTCGTCTTGGAGTTGATGGGCAACAAGGCGGGCTGGCTGGCCTTGGGGGCCGGCATTGCCGGCGGGGCCGATGTCATTTTGATCCCGGAAATACCGTACGATGTGAAACAGGTCGCCGCGGCAATCATGCGCCGCAGTCACAGCGGGCAGGGGTTCAGCATCGTTGCCGTGGCCGAAGGCGCCGTTTCCCGGGAAGACGCCGCCAGGCTGGCCGAAGGCGGCAAGGGCAAGGACAAAAAGAAAAAGGAGCAAAAACAGCAGGCCCTGGAACGGATCGCCGACAGCAAGCCGGGCAACAGCCTGCAACTGGCCCGGCAGTTGGAAGAGCTCACCGGCCTGGAATCGCGCCTCACGATCCTGGGGTACTTGCAGCGCGGCGGGACGCCTTCGGCGGGGTATCGTCTGCTGGCTACACGCCTGGGGACGGCCTGCGCCGACCTCATCAACAAGGGCGAATTCGGCGTCATGGTGGCCGCGCGGGGCGACGGCGTCAAGGCGGTGCCGCTCAAGGACGTGGTGGGGAAGCGCAAGACCGTGCCGCTGGATCACGACTGGGTCAAGAGCGCCCGCAGCGTGCATACTTGTTTTGGGGATTGAGTGGAGGGGAGGCAAAGCATAAAATATGGACTTCACGTATTTACTAGCGTGGTGTTAAGGGTAGCGGCAGAAAAGCTGAGATGTTCCCAATCTTCCCAAGAATGTGGTAAGAATACTGAATGAAAAGATGATAAACATGAAACGAATATCTGACATCTTTGCTATTGACCAAAGGAAAAGGCTTTGCGGGAAAACCCGCAAAGCCTTTATTTATCGATGGTGCCGGAGGCCGGGGTCGAACCGGCATGCCCTTGCGGGCGCTGGATTTTGAGTCCAGTGCGTCTACCAATTTCACCACTCCGGCAGGTCTCGGCACTATACTGTAAGCTTTGTTGCGCGTCAAGAATAAATACCGGGATTCCACGGCTCAGAGGGGCGGGGCGCCACCCTCGAAAAAAATCCTGCAAAAAAATCAAAATAGTATTGACAGTGACGGCGTCATCTGGTAGTTAATTACTTCCTTAGTCAATGGGGCTGTAGCTCAGTTGGGAGAGCGCTTGAATGGCATTCAAGAGGTCGACAGTTCGATCCTGTTCAGCTCCACCAGAAATTCAAGGGGTTAGGCGATACGCCTAGCCCCTTTTTCTGTTCCGATTTGACGCTTTTTGTCACCAGGTGACAAAAACGCCTCCATTCCACGAGGTCATGCCATGTCCATATCCGCCGAACGCACCGATCTGGCCGGCTACGCCTGCACCAGCGCCCAGTCGCGCGGCCGGAAGCATGTCGAGGAATTTCGCGACGACCGCCCGGCTTTCGAGCGGGACCGGGACCGTATCATCCACTGCGCCGCCTTCCGGCGCCTGGAATACAAAACCCAGGTGTTCGTCAACCACGAGGGGGACTATTACCGCACCCGCCTGACCCATTCCCTGGAGGTGGCCCAGATCGGCCGCGCCATCGCGCGCCGTCTGCACCTGAACGAGGAATTGACCGAGGCGCTGGCCCTGGCCCACGACCTGGGACACACCCCCTTCGGGCATACGGGGGAGGAGGTGCTGAACCGGCTCATGGCGGGGCATGGCGGCTTCGAGCATAACCTGCAATCCTTCCGCACGGTGGATGAGCTGGAGGAGCGTTATCCCGAATTCAACGGCCTGAACCTGACCTGGGAACTGCGTGAGGGGATCATCAAGCATTCCAGCCCCTACGATGCCCCGTCGGAGATCATGGCCGGGTTCATGCCCGGCATCGTTCCCTCCCTGGAAGCCCAGATCATCAACTATGCCGACGAGATCGCCTACAATAACCACGATATCGACGACGGCCTCAAGTCCGGGTACATCACCCTGGAGATGCTGGAACATGTGGATATCTGGCGTCAAGCCAGCGACGGGATACGCCGGAAATACCCGGCCATCGACACCAAACGCCTGATGTACCAGACCATCAGCGCCCTGATCGGCCTGTTGATCGTCGATATCTGTGCCACCGTCGTTGCCAACCTGGAGCGGTACGCCATCGTATCGCTGGACGATCTGCGGCGGGCCAACCGTTCCCTGGTGCATTTCAGCGACGGCATCACGGTGCAGAATATGGAGCTGAAGCGGTTCCTGTTCGAGCACCTCTACCGCCATTACAAGGTCGATAAGATGCGGGTCAAGTCGGAGATCTTCATCACCCGGCTGTTCGAGACCTATATCCGTTTTCCGAACCTGCTGCCCCCCAAATACCGGGCGCGGTTCGACCGTTTCGGTCTGGAACGGGTGGTCTGCGATTATATCGCCGGCATGACCGACCGGTTTGCGCTGGATGAATACAAGCGGCTCTTCGAGCCGTACGAGCGGGGCTAAGGGATGCAGCGGACAGAGAAACAGGACGGCACCTACGATTTTTTCGCCTTTTTGGCGCGCATGCGCTATATCAGCCGCTGGGGCCTGATGCGCAATACCGTGCCGGAAAACATCCAGGAGCACAGCCTGGATGTGGCGGTGATCGCCCACGCCCTGGCCATGATCCGCAAGACCTATTTCAAGGGCGACCTGGACCCTGCACGGGCCGCGCTCTTCGGTATCTTTCACGATGCCAGCGAGATCTTCACCGGCGACATGCCCACGCCGGTCAAGCACTTCAACCCCAATTTCAAGCGCTCCTTCCACCAGTTGGAGGACCGGGCGCGCCGCAAGCTCCTGGCCATGCTGCCTCCCGAACTGGCCAAGGAATACGAGCCGCTTTTCTTTTTCGAGGGGGATGAGGAGTACCGTGCCCTGGTCAAGGCTGCCGACAAGATCGCCGCCCTGGCCAAGTGCATCGAAGAGGATAAATCCGGCAACCTCGAATTCCGGCGGGCCGGGGCCGAACACCTGGAGGCGCTCTCCAAGAGCCCGCTGCCCGAGGTGCGCTACTTTCTGGAAAAATTCCTGCCCGGCTACCGGCTGTCCCTGGACGAGTTGCGTCTGGGGTAAGTGCCGCCGGGAGTGTTGCGGCAACAAAAAAACGCGTCCGGTATGTCTGCCGGGCGCGTTTTTTTGTGTATGAGGGGATCAAGGTACTTGAGCCGGGTCAGCGGTCGGCCGACCCCTTGATGGTTGCCGTCAAGCCTTGAAGCAGGGCCTTCCGCGAGGCGGCATCCAGGATGGCATGCGGATGGGCGAGGCGGTACTGGAGCGGCGGCATATCCCCGGACTCCAGCTCTTTGGCCACCCTCTCGGGCTTCTCGCCCTTGCCCGCGCCCCCCTGCCAGGCGGAGAAATTCAGTTCCTGCCTGGCTTCGGCCACATCGTGGTAGACCAGCCAGGAGATCGGTGCAATCCGTGAATACCAGGGCCAGACGGTTTCGTTGCTGTGGCAGTCGAAGCAGGCCTGTTTTGCGAGGTCGTGCGTGGCTGGGCTGTCCCAGGCCGGTTCACGGACTAACAGCGGGTTTGTATGATCCTTCCCGTAAGGTACCAGTTGTGCGGCCGCGGCAAGGACGATGATGATGACCAATGACTTCCTGACGATGCTCATGGGTATGCTCCTTTGTGGAATAGGGTCGTCTGATTGCTGCGTCGGCCCGGAATTACGCGATAAGGTACGGGGTGACTGCCGCCTCGTTCAGGTCGTTCGCAACGGTGATGATCTCTTCGGCGCCGTTGCAGCGGACTTTGACCCGGCAGGCGGCGGTCTGCTCGGCCTTGGTGTAGCGCAAAAGGATGCGCGCCGCCAGCCCGATGCCGGCGGGGTCCTGATCGCCGATGATGACCCCTGCGGGCGTATTGCCGTCCATCCAGGTAATGGCCGTCTCGCCCGTCTGCATAACGTTTTCCAGGAGATTGTTATCCGCCTCGTTGCGTCCGATGATGACCTTGGTGCGCGCTCCGATGCGGAAGTGGCGGCCGATCTTGAGCAGACGGCAATCCCGCAGGTTGAGCTCGTCGCTGTGGTCGAAGATATCCCGGACCTTGGGAACGAAGGAAAGCTCGGTCAACAGGCAACCGCCGGCGGGGCAGGGGTAGTTCCTCACGTCCATCTCGTCGGCGAGCTGAATCTGATCCTTGCGGGAGCGTCCCCTGATGGCGAGGAGTTTTTCCCGGTCGATCCACCCCTCACGCTCGGGGAGGGTCGGAGGGAGGAAATGGGCCGACAACGGACGCAGCAGCAGGTCTTCCAGGCCGCTTTCCCGCTCGATCACCCGCATGGCATCGCGGCGCTGGCTCATGGGCCGCTGTCCGAGCACCTCTCCGGTGAAAACGAAGTCGGCGCCGCTCTCGGCCATGTATTCCTTGGCCTTGCGCAGCAGGTAGATGCGGCAATCGATGCAGGGGTTGATCCCCTTGCCGTAGCCGTGGCGCGGATTGCGGACCACCTCCAGGTAGTCGAGCCCCTTGTTCATGACCTTGATGGGGATCTGGAACTCCTCGGCCACCCGGACCGCCTCGGACTTGCAGCCGGCGTTCTTTCCGGTGCAGGTACAGAAGGGGGAGGTAAAGTTGAGGGCCTCCACGTCAATGCCCAGGTCGAGCATCAACTTGACGGCAAGGGTGGAATCGAGCCCGCCAGAGAGGAGGGCCAGTGCTTTGCGTTTCATCTTGAACTCCTGGGGCTCCATGATACGGCCTATCGTGAACGGAAGGTGTCGCATCACAGGACCAATGGTATTTTTCAGGTGATTCCGGGCGATAATTTGCGGCAGCCCATTACGTTCCTACCAAACTGCAGCGTAATCCGCTGCTTCTGCAGAGTCGCATTTCCGGGAATACAGGTTGAAATTTTACAATCTGACAAAATAACAATTATGTTCTCACAAGTCTAGGCAATAAAATTCCCGCATTTTGCGGCTAGTCATGCACTACGTTGGAAACCGCGCCAATGCCACGTAATTACACCGATTATCGGGCGCAGATTTTATGATAATGATGGTGAAGGCCGTGCGTCGCGTGATCGATTGCGTGCCGGTGTTCTTGCAGTATAGTTAAAACAGGCCGTACGTGCCGGGCAGAATGTCCGCGGCCACGCAGATGGCTTGGCGATCATCACGGCGGGGCTGCAGCACGAGCGAGATATCGGCCCTCGGCGTTGCCCCCCCGGCCGGAGCAACTTCATGCGGCAATGGCACCGGGCGCACAGGAGGAGACCATGAAGGAAGCGCTGTTTTATGAACGGGAAGAAGACAGCCGGGTGCGCTGCGGCCTTTGCCGCTTCCGATGCCTGATCGCCGATGGGGCGCGGGGCATCTGCGGGGTCCGGGAGAACCGGGGGGGGACCCTGTACAGCCTGGTCTACGGTAAACTCTGTGCCGAGCATGTTGATCCAATCGAAAAAAAACCGCTCTTCCATGTCATGCCGGGAAGCAGGTCGTATTCCATTGCAACGGTGGGGTGCAACTTCCGCTGCCGCCACTGCCAGAACTACTCCATTTCCCAGGTGGGACGGGATGAACCGATCACGGGCGTGGAGCAGACCCCGCAGGAGATCGTTCAGAGGGCCAGGAAGAACGACTGTCGTTCTATCTCCTACACCTATACCGAGCCGACCATCTTCTTCGAGTTCGCCTACGATACCGCCCGCCTCGCCAAGGAGGCGGGGCTGCGCAATATTTTCGTCACCAACGGCTATATCAGCAAAGAGGCGCTGGCGATGATCACGCCATACCTGGATGCCGTCAACATCGACCTGAAGGGCTTCTCCGAAAGTTTTTACCGCGACGTTGTCCATGCCCGTCTCTCCGAAGTCCTCGACTCGATCATCCAACATCGCAACCAGGGGATCTGGATTGAACTCACCACCCTGATTATCCCGGGGCTCAACGACTCTGACGCCGAGTTGCAGGGCATAACGGCGTTCATCGTTGACAACCTTGGGGTCGACACCCCGTGGCATGTGACCCAGTTCTACCCCACCTACCAGTTGACCGACCGCCCGCGAACGCCCGTGGATACCTTGCGAAAGGCGCGGGAGATCGGCCGCGCCGCCGGGCTGCGCTATGTTTACGAAGGCAACGTGCCCGGCGAAGGCGGTGAGAACACCCGGTGCCCCTCCTGTGCAACACTGCTGATCGAGCGTTACGGTTTTTCCATAGGCACCAACAGGATTCGCAATGGAGCCTGTCCCGATTGCGGTGCCGCCATCGCCGGCATCGGCATCTGATGCGCATGGTGGAGCGCGCCGCAGATCGGGCACCTGGCTGGAGGTGGCGGCCGCTCGCGCCGCGCCGGTTGAAAACAAAGCCGCATGTCCGGCATTCGGCTGGTGTGGCCTGCAGCGTCGCCCCGCTCACGATCCGCCGAAGAAACGTGATAACGTTCAGCGCCGCCTTGACATTGCAATGGCGAGAGATACCTTTAACCATATCCGGACAGAAAATGGCAGGGACGTCAATCAGGGAGGTGGTCTAAATGACAGTTGGGGCAGATGAAAAAGAGGAGAAAAAAATCGAGGGGCTGACAAGGGAAGCCGAAATCCTGATAGAGGAGGAAGCCGCTAAGAAGGATCTCAAAGAGAAGCGGGGGATCATAAAGCAGACGTATTATGATTGCTCAAAAAAACTGAAACACATCGTCCCAAAGGGAAAACGCATATAGCCGGACGATACTGTTACCGTAACGTCAGTACGCCGTCGTTTGCCGACAGCGACGATCCGTAGCCCTACATGCTGAGGCGTTTCATCTTTTCGACCAGGGTTGTCCGGTTGATGCCGAGCAGTGCGGCAGCCTTTGCCTTCACCCCCTTGGCCATGGCCATGGCTTGCGAGATCAATGATTTTTCGATGGCGGTCAGGGAATCGACCATGTTGATCCCCTGTTCGGTCAGTTCGAGGTACGGTCCGCCCGATGCCAGCCTCTGGCCGCTGATCCCTGGCGGGAGGTCTTCATAGCGGATAACGTCCCCCTCCGTCAGGGCCACCAGCCGTTCCACCATGTTTTCCAATTCCCGCACGTTGCCCGGCCAGGCATACTCTTCCAACGCCTCCAGGGCGTGCTTGTTGATGGTCATGGGGGTGCGCGACATCACGCGGCAGCATTTCACCAGGAAATGTTCCACCAGCGCCATGATGTCGGACTGGCGTTCCCGCAGGGGAGGGAGGTGCAGGGGAATGACATTGAGCCGGTAGAAGAGGTCTTCGCGGAACTTGTTCTGGCGGACCTGCTGCTCCAGGTCCAGGTTGGTGGCCGAGATGATCCGCACGTCCAGCTTGACCGGTTTGTTTGAACCGACCCGTTCCAGTTCCTGCTCCTGGATGACGCGCAGCAGCTTGGTTTGCAGGTGCTGGGGCATGGTCCCGATCTCGTCCAGGAAGATGGTCCCGTGATTGGCCGCCTCGAATTTGCCGGCCTTGTCCTTGATGGCGCCGGTGAAGGCGCCGCGCACATGACCGAACAGTTCGCTCTCCAGCAGGGCCTCCGGTATGGCGCTGCAGTTGACGGCAATGAACGGTTTATCCCGGCGGTTGCCGTTGTAGTGGAGGGCCCGGGCCACCAACTCCTTGCCGGTGCCCGATTCTCCGCTGATCAATACGGTCGAGTCGGTCTTGACGATGCGGGTCATCCGTTCGAAGACCAGGGTCATGGCCGGGGAACTGCCGATGATGTTGCTGAACTCGAAACGCTTCTGGAGTTGCTTGCGCAGGTAGATGTTTTCGGAGAGGAGTTGCTGCTTCTCCAGGGCTTTGCCGATGACCAGTTTCAGCTCGTCGAAATTGACCGGTTTGGTTATGTAGTCGCAGGCTCCTTCCTTCATGGCCCGCACCGCGGTTTCGGCGGAGGCATGGCCGGTGATGACGATGACCTCGGTGGAAGGGGAGAGGGTGCGGGCGCTCTGCAGGATGTCGAACCCGCTTTTGTCCGGCAGGAACAGGTCGGAGACGATCAGTTTGAACGGCTCCTGGGCCATGAGTTCGAGGGCCGCCTCGCCGGTGGCTGCCGAGGCGACGCTGTACCCGATCGACTTCAGGAGCAGTTCCAGGGCCTCGCGCCCGGAGTCGTCGTCGTCGATCAGGAGGATGCGGGTGTCGTGTGTCATCGTAGCAACCTCAACTAAACCTTTTAACAGGCTATTGAACCCCCTGGGTTGTTCAAAAATAGTCAGATCGTCGCACCCGTAGAAAGCCCTGCGGAGGCGTAGCAGCGCTACGCCGCACAATTTCACTCGTGAAATTGGACCGCGAAGGCGCCCGAAGGGTGAGGCCAAAGGCCTCAGTCACAAAAGGGCTTTCGAGGACGAAGGCCTGATGGCAGTTTTTCAACAACCTTTCAAACGTTGAAGCGGAAATGCATCACATCGCCGTCCTTCACCACGTACTCCTTGCCTTCCAGGCGCATGAGCCCCTTTTCCTTGGCCCCGGCTTCGCCGTTGCACGAGATGTAGTCGGCATAGGCGATCACCTCGGCCCGGATAAACCCCTTTTCAAAGTCGGAATGGATCACACCGGCAGCCTGGGGAGCCTTGGTGCCGTTGACGATGGTCCAGGCCCGCACTTCCTTGACGCCGGCGGTGAAATAGGTGATCAGCCCCAGCAGTTCGTAGCCGCTGCGGATCAGGCGGTCCAGACCCGCTTCCGCCAGCCCCATGTCGTGGAGGAAAGCCTGTTTTTCCTCTCCCTCCAATTCCGATATCTCGGCTTCGAGCTTGCCGCAGATCACCACCGCCCCGGCGCCTTCCGCCCCGGCGATCTCACGTACCTGAGCCACAAAGGGGTGCTCGCCGCCCAGGTCGTCCTCGGCCACATTGGCCACGTACAGGACCGGTTTGTCGGTCAAGAGGTGCAGGTCCCGCAGCCAGAGCCGCTCGTCCTCGTTTTCCGCCACGCCGTGGAGTTTCTTGACCTGTTCCAGAAGCCCTTTGACCCGTTGGTAGAAGGCGACCTCGTCCTTGGCCTTCTTGTCCCCGCTACGCGCCATCTTGTCGGCCCGCAGGATCTTCTTGTCCACCGTGTCCAGATCGGCCAGGGCCAGTTCGGTGTTGATCACTTCGATGTCGTCGGCCGGCGAGACGCGGCCGCTGACATGCACCACATTATCGTCGTCAAAACAGCGCACCACATGGACGATGGCGTCCACG
Organism: Oryzomonas sagensis; assembly: GCF_008802355.1. NCBI lineage: Bacteria > Pseudomonadati > Thermodesulfobacteriota > Desulfuromonadia > Geobacterales > Geobacteraceae > Oryzomonas > Oryzomonas sagensis. The sequence goes on from NZ_VZRA01000003.1 coordinate 143,992, forward strand.
CTGCGGATGTGGCCCAGAAACTGGTTGCCGAGCCCCTCTCCCGAACTGGCCCCCTTGACCAGGCCGGCGATGTCCACGAACTCGATGGTGGTGGGCTGGATCTTCTGCGGTTTGACAATGGCCGAGAGCTGATCCATGCGCGGGTCGGGCACCTGTACGATCCCCACGTTCGGGTCGATGGTGCAGAAGGGGTAGTTGGCCGATTCGGCGCCGGCCGAGGTCAGTGCGTTGAAGATGGTGGACTTGCCCACGTTGGGCAGCCCGACGATACCGCAGTTAAAACCCATGATTTCACCTTTTACCGTTATTCTTCAAACATCAAATCAAAATTCGGATTCCGCTTATTCCAGGAAATTGCGGTTGTTGAACATGCTCATGGCCTTGGGCAGGCCCTCGTCCAGCATCATCTCCAGCATGTCCCGGCCGCCGTCCAGTATTTTGGGAAGGGTCTCCATCTGGTCCGGGGGGATGTTCCCCAGGACATAGTTGCTCGTATCCCCGTGGACCGGTTTGCCGATGCCGATGCGCAGCCTGATGAAATCCCCCTTGCCGAGTTGTTCCATGATGGAGCGCAGGCCGTTGTGCCCGCCATGCCCGCCCCCCTGCTTGAAGCGTGCCGTTCCGAACGGCAGGTCGAGCTCGTCATGGATCACGACCAGGTTCGACAGGGGGAGTTTGTAAAACTGGAGCGCCTGCATGACCGACTTGCCGGAGAGGTTCATGAAGGTCTGCGGCTTGAGCAGGATCAGACGGACGTCGCCGCGGCTCCATTCGCCCGCCAGCCCGGAAAAGGACTTGCGGGTTATGGAGAGGTTTTCCCGGTGGGCCAGGCGATCCAAAAAAAGGAAACCCGCATTGTGGCGGGTCCATTGGTACGTGGGGCCGGGATTACCCAGCCCCGCTATGAGTAAAGTCTTCATGGAATAAAACTGATCCGGTTACGCGGCAGGTTCGGCGGGGGCTGCGGCAGCCGCTGCTGCTGCGGCATCTTCTTCCGCTTCTTCCTTGGTTCTGCCGAGGACGCTGACCACGGGGGTCTTGGGGTTTTCGAGCAGTTTGACCCCATCCGGGAGAGGAATCTCGCCGATATGGATCGAGTGGTTGAGTTGCAGGTTGGTGATGTCGATCTCGATGTTGTCGGGGATATTGCCCGGCAGACATTCCACGTGCAGTTCGTGATGGGCCAGGTCCAGCAGGCCACCTTCCTTGACGCCTGCGGCGGTGCCCTTCAGGATGACCGGGACCGTAACGCGCAGTTTTTCGTTCATGTTGATGCGGTGGAGGTCGACGTGGCGATAGGTGCCTCTGAGCGCGTCACGCTGCATATCGGCAATGATGGCCATGCTCTGGTCCAGGCTGCCGCCTCCCACCAGGGTGATCAGGTTGTTCTGGCCGCCTTCGCCTGCAAGGGCATCCTGAAGATCACGATATTTGATGCTTACCGCAACAGGATCCATTCCCTTGCCGTACACGACGCCGGGGACCATATCGGCATTTCTCAACTGGCGGCTGACGCCCTTGCCGGTCTTCGATCTCAGTTCGATGTTCATCAGTTTCTGTTGCATACTGTTCCTCCACGTGTAGTGATGGGGCTGACCCCACCCTGTACAATTATAAAAATATGTTCCTAAACAAAAAGCGAGCTGACGGATTCGTCCTCATGGATGCGGCGGATGGCCTCCGCCAGAAGCCCCGACACGGACAGCATCGTAATCTTCGATGTCATGTTTTCCTTGTCTCCCAGCGGGAGGGTGTCGGTCAACACGACCTCGGAGATCTCCGAATTGTTGATACGTTCGATGGCCGGACCGGAGAGCACGCCATGGGTGGCGCAGGCGTAGACGGCAGTGGCGCCGTTCTCCTTGAGCGCCTTGGCCGCCTGGGTCAGTGTTCCGGCGGTGTCGATCATGTCGTCCAGAATGATGGCGATCTTGCCGCGCACATCGCCGATCAGGTGCATGACCTCGGCAACGTTGGGGCCGGTGCGGCGTTTATCGATCACCGCCAGTGAGCATTCCAGCCGTTTGGCAAAAGCCCGGGCGCGTTCGGTGCCGCCCGCATCCGGGGTTACCATCACGATCGGCTGGCCGTCGAAGCGGCCCTTCAGGTGGTTGAGGATGACGGGCGCCGCATAGAGATTGTCCACCGGGATATCGAAGAACCCCTGAATCTGGCCGGCGTGCAGGTCTACCGTTACCACCCGGTCGATACCGGCCGTGGTGATCAGGTCGGCCACCAGTTTGGCGGTGATCGGGGTGCGGGGCGCGGCCTTGCGATCCTGGCGGGCGTATCCGTAATAGGGAACCACTGCGGTGATGGTCGCGGCGGAGGCCCGTTTGAGGGCGTCGGTCATGACCAGCAGTTCCATCAGGTTGTCGTTGGTCGGGGCGCAGGTGGACTGGATGACATAGACATCACGGCCACGGACGTTTTCGTTGATTTCAACCATAACCTCGCCGTCCGAAAACCTGCGGACACGGGCCGCCCCCAACGGCATCTTGAGGGCCTCGCAAATTTTCAGGGCAAGGGTTGGGTTGGAATTGCCGGAAAAGATTTTGATCTTGTCGAGCATAATTGTTTGTCTGCCTCTCAGCCGAAAGGGACCATGCCGGGCTTTACGCGCGGAAATCCCTGAATTTCCAAAAAGGAAATGAAAGATATACTAAAACGACCGCCAAAATGCAACCTCTTTCGATCATGGGACGCTTATTCCCTGCCGGAGGCCTCCAAACCGGCTCGAACGTGCGTTTGTCCGGCTGTGGTGCGGAGGGGCATGGCATCAACTCCGCAGCACGATCCCCTCGGCCTGGGCAAACAGAAGAAAATGCGTTGCCTCGTCGGCCTCAAGCTGCACATCGGCTGCGATGCGCCCGGCCGGGTCCGTGCCGTTCAATCGCTCCAGAAGACGGAAATAGGGTTCGGCCAGAGACTCGGTGCAGACCCCGTCGCGGCCCGGATAGATGACGGCAAAGGAGCCGGCCGGGACCAGGGTGTCGGCCAGGCGGCGGATGTCCGGCACGCCGGCATCCAGTATCTCCAGGATTTCGTAGTGAAATTCCACCAGACGGACCGACCCTGCCAGCCGCAGCGGTAGGTGCAGGAGGCGCCCCTTGTCCCTGTTTCGTCCCGGCGGTCGTTCCGGCGGGGCCAGGAGTGCGGCGGCATAGTGGTAGTGGTAATCCACCAGGTCGAGAACCATCGGCAGAAGCCGTTTCAGGCCCGGTTTGCCGAATGCGCTGCCCAGAAAGCCCCGTTGGAGTTGCCAGACCGCCTGGTCGTCCAGATCGCTTTCGCTGATCTGGGCGTCTTGCACGGTCAGCAGCCATTGGGAAAACAGGTCCAGAAAATCGCTGGGGGATGTCTTGAGGGCTTTGACGGCCTCATTGAACCAGGCCACGGCCTTGCCCCGGGTGTAGAAGATGTCGCAGGCCGTTGCCAGGCGCTGCGCCACGGTCATGTCGTCGGCCGAGATCGTGGGGGAGGAGAGCAGGGTGTAGGGCGGCTGGGGCAGATGGTTGAGGCCGATGGCGGCGCTCCGTTCGGCAAGGGGGGTGCCGGGCAGCACCGCCAGGGGGAAGATGTCCAGGTGGTTGGGGTAGAGCGCCAGGGCAAAGTCCAGGCTGCGGCGGAAACCCGCCAGGGTGTCGCCGGGCAGGCCGTAGATAAGGTCGAAGCCGAAGGTGGCGCCGCTTTCGTTGAGCAGGTTGGTCCGCGCGGCAAAGTCGTCGGGCCGAAAGGAACGCCCAACCCCCCGCAGGACATGGCTGTCGGCGCTTTGCAGGCCGATCTGCAGCGAGCAGGTGATTTGGGAGAAGAGAGTGGCCAGTTCCCGGTCGATGAACTCGCTGCGGACTTCGAAGTGGAAGTGGATGCCGGGCGCGATTCTTTTGATCAGTTTCAGGATGGCCTTGGCCCTTTTCAAGTCCTGGTTGAACGTGGAGTCGAGCACAAAGACCTGGGCTACCCCGCCCTTGGCAAAATGGCGCAGTTCGGATTCGATCCGCTCCAGGGAAAAGCGCCGTACGCCGTGCTGGCCCCGGGAGTCGAAACAAAAATCGCAGGTAAAGCCGCAGCCACGGGAAAGCTGCCACAGGATGCCCGGATAACGGCCGTAATCCAGAAGCCCCCCCAGGTAGGGGGAGGGGATGGCGTCCAGATCGGCCAAGGGGGCGGCGGGGGCAAAGGGCGTCGCCGCCCCTGGCAGCAGTATGCCGGGGATGCCCTCCAGGGGGGCGTTGCCGGCCAGTCGCGTGCAGAGGGCCGCAAAAGGTTTTTCCCCTTCACCCACGATGACCAGGTCCAGGGAGGACCCGTCGAGCACGCCGTGCGGGTCGGCGGTCACCTCCGGCCCGCCGGCGAAGAGCAGTACCCGGGGCATGCGGCGGCGCACCTCGGCCGCGATTGCCAGGCAGGCGGCGCGGTTCCACACATACAGGGAAAAACCGATGGCTGCAGGCTGCCGTTCCGCCAGGTTGCGGGCACATTCGAGGGTGTCGTCGCCGACAAAAAAATCCTCCAAATGTATGTCTACGCCTGTGTCAGCCGCACAGCCTTTCAAAAAGGCGTTGGCAAGGGGAATCGCCTGGGGGGAAGGGGCGGGATGAAGTGAGACAAGGGTGATGCGCACGGGTGCGGATCCTTTCAAGAAGCGTCCGGTAAGGGGACGCCCCGGCGGTTTGCGGTCGGTACAATGAAAAAGGGCTAGCTTGGTAAGCTAACCCTCTTGGTAGCGATCCTTCTTTATTTTTCAAAAGAATTACTACAATTCCTGGCCAAAGTCAATAGCAAAATCAATATGTTCGCTCGATACGGCCATGGCGCTCCGGGGATGTGTGCCTGGTGTTTACACTACCTGCATCCTTGTATACCGGCAAATTATATGCGTAGGTCGTCGCCAAGCCGCATTTTTATTGGCAATTTGCAAAGGGTTTGTGGTATGTGTATGAAAAATAGCAAGAAGTAGCAGGCAAACCCGAGAGTGGTCGTCGCAAAAATCTAGTTTGATCTACAAGAAGCAATGCTCTGATTCATGTACAGATGCCTTCGTAATGGAGGCTAATTCATAGAGCTCGAAAGGAGAGCACAATGACCAAGGCAGAGCTGGCAGTAAAGATCGCAGAGGCGGCAGGAATCACCAAGACGCAGGCTGAAAAGGCCCTCAAGGGGTTCATCGATGCTACAACCGCAGCACTCAGGAGTGGCGAAAAAGTCACCTTGATCGGCTTCGGTACCTTCAGTGCGGTCACGCGAAAAGCTCGTACCGGACGGAACCCCCAGACCGGCAAGGCTCTCAAGATTCCGGCCAAGACCGTTGGCAAGTTCTCCGCAGGCAAACCTTTGAAAGACCTTAAGGCAGCTGCGCCGAAGAAAGCCGCTCCCAAAAAGGCGGCTCCTAAAAAGGCAAAAAAGAAATAGCTCTGTACCAGTGGGTGGCTTTTTTAAACCCAGCATGGCCGGGGCGCTACACGAGCAAAGGCCGTTTTCGCACAGAAAACGGCCTTTGTTTCAGTTCTCCGCAAAAATCTCTTCCCCATGACCGCAGGCGAGGGACGCAAGCCTATGGACGACAAGCAAACCCCTGACGCAGCCGGATTCGGTCCCGGCCTTGCCGTGATTCGCAAACGACGCAGGTATTTTTTCGGAACCGTCGCCATCTACATACCGGCCATGTGGATCATCCATTCGATTTCGCCGACCTACCGCACGATGGGCACCTCCATCGGGATATGGGTCGTTATTCTCATTATTACCATGTTCTGGTCGGCGGTGTGCGTCTGCCCCCGCTGCGGAAATCTTTTCCATGTCAACGGTATGACCCTGCTTTATTTGCGCAAATGCCTCCATTGCCAGCTCCACATAAACGCCGACAAAAAGCCACGGACGCCTGAAAATACCGCGACGGCACCACCCCACCCATAACCTATTCCTTCACATTTGCAATCAGCCTCGCCCCGATAGCAGAGGCCGCACAGAGGCTTTATCCCGGCAGTTGCGGGCGGTCTTAGGGCCTCCCGTGCCGTTGTCGGCGTTATGCGCTGGGGTGGGGGACCCGCGCAACCAAAAGGCACCTCCATCGATTGATGAAGATGCCCCTTTGCTTTGATTCTTTGCCTCTCTGCTCCGGGGCGGATGATCCCCGGAGATTCAGTGATCCGGCTCGAACGGCACCGGCTCGCAGACGCTGGCGCTGCTGTGGGTTTTCGCCCCGCATCTGGAACAATAGAATGCGGGTTCGCTGCTCAATTTGGCGCGCTCTCGGCTATCGGTAACCGCGCAGATCTTTGCACTTTTGCTTGCCATGACCTGATCCCCCTTTCGGGATGTGTCATCCATCGTACTACCTTATTATCATCATAAGCCTTTTTCGAAAAATGGGCAAAAAAAGTGGTGGGCGGTTCGGGAATGAACGATAGTAAAAAGGGTTTGCCGGATGTTCTGCAAACCCTTTTACGTAAGAATGGCTGGGGCGGCAGGGATCGAACCTGCGAATGCCGGAATCAAAATCCGGTGCCTTACCGCTTGGCGACGCCCCAATAAGCGAAAGAGGAAGAAATCGTATCTAGATTGTTTCGGCAACGGCGGCGAACCAGCCGGTGCCGGCGGTCAGAACGGCGCGGGCCTGCTCGGCGCTTTCCCGGTCCCGGAAGAGACCGAAGACGGTGGGGCCGCTGCCGGACATCATGGCGCCTGCCGCACCCTCGCGAAGCATGATTTCCTTGATCTCGGCAATTACGGGAAAAGCGGGGATGGTTACCGATTCCAGGTCGTTGGAAAAGATCGAACAGATATCCTCAATACTCCGAAAAAGCTCGGGGAGTTTAGCCAGACCGTCCCGGTTTGTCAACTGTAAACTTCGATAAACCCAGGCCGTGGAAACATGCACACCGGGGTTGACCAGCAGCACCCAGACGGGCGGCATGGCCGGCATGGGGGCGAGCTGTTCGCCGACGCCCTCCGCCAGGGCCGGTTTTTGAAAGACGAAGAAGGGCACATCGGCCCCCAGGGTAAGGCCGATCTCCATGAGGCGCTGTTCCGGGAGCTGAAGGGCCAACAGCTCATTCATGCCCATCAGCACCGTGGCGGCATCGCTGCTCCCCCCGCCCAGCCCGGCCGCAACGGGGATGTTCTTGGCGATGTCGATGACCGCCCCCAGCCCCTGGTCCGCCAGGTCGAGCAAGGCTTTGGCTGCCTTCCAGGCGATGTTTCCCGGCCCGTCGGGCACGCCGTTTTTGCTGCAGGTAACGGTGACGCCGGGGGTCTCGGTCAGGGTAATGGTAATGATATCGCACAGGTTGACCCGCTGCATGACCATGCGCAGATCGTGATAGCCGTCGGGGCGGCGCCGGATCACGTCCAGGCGGTAGTTGACCTTGGCAGGGGCTTGTAACGTCAGGCTCTTCACACACACTCCATGGTTGCGGGGACACCCCGCAGTGATGTGGGTTGAAATCGGGAATATTTACTTAACGCAAGAGCCCCGTAAAGGCAAGCCCAAAGTGTCCTCGGACATGGGGGCGGAAACGCATCGGCGAGGTTATCCGGTGCCGCGCATCGTCCCGGTTGCCTGCAACAGGGGAGATCGGGCCGGCGGTTTTTCGTTTGACGATAAAAAGCGGGCTTGCGCGGCGAGGTTTCACCATACTATACTGGTCATCGCCCCTGACGACAGGGGTGAGATTCGTTCAAAAGGAGATGTGACCGTGAATCCGAGATTTCCCGCCGAATGGGAGGCGCAGGACGGCGTCCTGCTGGCCTGGCCCCACGAGGGCACCGATTGGTCCCCTATGCTGGACGATGTCCAGCCGGCCTTTGTCGAGATTATCCGCCGGATCGCCCGGTTTGAGCGGGTGCTGTTGACCGCGCCCAGCGCCGCCTCGGCCCGGGAGTGCCTGGCCGCCGCCGGCGTCGACCTGGGCAGGGTCGTTGTCTGCGAGGTGCCCAGCAATGATACCTGGGCCCGGGACTTTGGCCCCCTGACGGTAATCTTCAACGATCGGCCGGTGCTGCTGGACTTCGGCTTCAACGGCTGGGGGCTCAAGTTCGCCGCCAACCATGATAATTTGATCTCCAAACGGCTCAAGGAACTGGGGGCGTTGGTCCCCAACCTCAAGACCGTCGGCCTGGTTCTGGAAGGGGGCAGCGTCGAGAGCGACGGGCTCGGCACCATCCTGACCACCGCCGAATGCCTGCTATCGCCCAATCGCAACCCGCAACTGGACAAGGGGGAGATCGAACTGGCCCTGGCCTCCCTTCTGGGGGCCGGCCGGGTGCTGTGGCTCAATCACGGTTTCCTGGCCGGGGACGACACCGATTCCCATATCGACACACTGGCGCGCATCTGCCCGGATAATATCATCGTCTATACGGCCTGCGACGATCCCCGGGACGAACACTATCAGGAGTTGAAACTGATGGAGGAGGAACTCCGGGCCTTCCGGGCTCCGGATGGCTCGCCCTACCGCCTGCTCCCGCTTCCCTGGCCCAAGGCCCGCTTCGATGACCAGGCCCACCGCCTGCCGGCCACCTACGCCAATTTTCTGGTGATCAACGGCGCCGTGCTGGTCCCCACCTACCGGGACCCGGAAAAGGACGAACCGGCCATGGCGTGCATCGGTCAGGCCTTTCCCGGCCGGGAGATCATCGGCATCGACTGCCTGCCGCTCCTGGAACAGCACGGCTCCCTGCACTGCGTGACCATGCAGTTGCCCCAGGGGGTTCTGCCATGACGCGACTCATCAGGACGGCATTGATTCAGCAGCGTTGCGGCAACGATAAAGGCGCAAACCTGGAGAGGAGTTGCGCCATGATCAGGCGCGCCGCGGCCGATGGGGCTGCGCTGGTGGTCCTGCAGGAATTGCATGCCGGCCCGTACTTCTGCCAGGTGGAGGACCCCGCCCTGTTCGACATGGCCGAGCCGATCCCGGGTGCCGCCAGCCGCGCCATTGCCGGTCTGGCCGGCGAGTTGGGGGTGGTCGTTGTGGCCTCGCTCTTCGAGCGCCGTGCCCCCGGCCTGTACCACAACACCGCTGTGGTCTTCGAAAAGGATGGCTCAACAGCCGGCGTCTACCGCAAGATGCACATCCCCGACGACCCGGGCTTTTACGAGAAATTCTATTTTACGCCCGGCGATCTGGGGTTCAATCCGATCAAGACCTCGGTCGGCACCCTCGGGGTCCTGGTCTGCTGGGACCAGTGGTATCCCGAGGCGGCCCGCATGATGGCCCTGGCCGGGGCCGATCTCCTCATCTATCCCACCGCCATCGGTTGGGACCCGGCCGACGGCACGGCTGAGCAGGAGCGCCAGCGGGACGCCTGGATCACCGTCCAGCGCGGCCATGCCGTGGCCAATGGCCTGCCGCTTCTGGCCGTCAACCGGGTCGGGTTCGAGCCGTCCCCCCTCCATCCCGAAACCGGAATCCGGTTCTGGGGAAGCAGTTTTGCGGCCGGGCCCCAAGGGGAACTGCTGGCGGAGGCCTCGCGGGAGGATGAAGAAATCCTGCTGGTGGACCTGGATCTGGCGCGGAGCGAAACCGTGCGGCGCATCTGGCCGTTCCTGCGCGACCGGCGTATCGACGCCTACGGGGACCTGGTGAAGCGTTTCCGGGATTGATGCGGCAGATCCAAATTTAAGATCAACATCTGCCACAGAGACACAGAGGTACACAGAGAAAAACGCAGTATCTATTTGGGGAAAACAACACCTGAATCGTTGTTTATTTGTTTTGCTCCCGCTTTTCTCCGTGTCTCTGTGGCAGACGTTTTCAGGGTGGTTAGTTGTGCCGAGCCAAACGGCAGAGGCCCCCACAAGGTTGAAAAATCCTGTGGGGGCCTCTGCCGTTTCATGTTCGGTTGTTGCGGGTACGGTCGGTAAAGCGACTTATCCTTTGAGCCCGGTTTCCTGGGCCAATGCGCGCCAGGCCGGCAGGCTCCGCTCGATCATGCCCATGTCCACGCAGTAGGCGATCCTGAAAAAGCCGGGCGCCCCGAATCCGCTTCCGGGCACCAGGAGGATGCGGTGTTTCTGGGCCAGTTTGATGAATGCCACGTCGTCGGCCAGGGGGGAGGCGGGGAAGAGATAAAAGGCGCCGTCCGGCTTGACCACCTTGAACCCCATGGCGGTCAGTTCCCGCAACAGAAGATCGCGTTTCGCCCGATACGGTTCGATATCCACCGTCTCGTCCTGCAGGTTGGCCACCAGGCGCTGCATGAGGGCCGGGGCATTGACGAACCCCAGAACCCGGTTGCAGTAGATGGCGCCTCCCATGAACTGCATGGCGGTGGGCATGCGCGGGTTGATGGCCAGGTACCCGATCCGCTCGCCCGGCAGGGCCAGGTCTTTGCTGTGGGAGGTAACGATGACGGCATTTTCTACCAGCGGGAAGATGTTGGGGACGTGCTTGCCGTCATAGGTAATGCGGGCGTAGGGCTCATCGGAGATGACGTAAATATGGCGGCTGGTCTTCTGCTGCGTCCTCTCCAGGAGATCGCCGAGTTTACGCAGGCTTTCCGCAGGATAGATCACCCCGGTAGGGTTGTTGGGAGAGCAGACGATGATGGCGCGCGTCTTCGGTGTGAGCGCCCGCTCGATGGCGTCCACGTCGAGCTGGAAGGTGTCGCGGTCGGTCCAGACCGGCACCGGGACGCCGCCGTGGTTGTCGATGTACGATACGTATTCCACAAAATAGGGGGCCAGGACGATAACCTCGTCCCCCGGATTGAGGATGGTCTTGAGCACCACGTTGAGTGCCCCTCCCGCCCCGCAGGTCATGACCACGTGTTCGAAGGTGACCGGCAGTCCGGAATCCTTGGCCAGTTTGGCCGCCACGGCGGCCCGGGTTTCGGTGTAGCCCGCATTGTTCATATAGCTGTGCATGCCGGGCAGGGGATGTTGGGCCAAGGACAGAAGCTCGCGGTAGAAGGCTTCGGGTGGTTCCACATTTGGGTTCCCCAGGGTGAAGTCATAGACGTTGTCGGCACCGAATTCCCGGCGCAGAATTTCCCCCTCCTCGAACATCTTGCGAATCCAGGATGAGCGTGAGATGAATCCGGCAATTTTGGTAGCGATGGCCATGGCTGTTCCTCCCTGGTACCTTTTCTGATAGGATAACTCTTTCTGTATTACTACAACCGTTCCGGAGAACTCAATGGAAATTCCATCCTACCCCGACTCGCGCCCTCTCGATCTTGTCGATAAACCTTTGCTGGATGAGCGTTTTTCCGTTTTGCAACCGCGTATCTCCGAAATGACCTTTGCCGGCCTGTACCTGTTTCGTGCCGCCCACGACTACCGGTTGACCATGGTGGGGGACTCGTTGGTGGTCCTGGGGCGCGGGTATTCGGGGGAGCGTTACTGTATGCCGCCCCTGGGGGGGACCGTGGAAACGGCGCTGGACAGGGTGTGGGGCGACGGGCTGGAACTCTACGGTGCCGATGAGGCGTTTGCGGAACGCTGTCTGAAGCGGGGAGGGGTGACCGCGGTGGAAGACCGGGACTCTTTCGACTATCTCTACCTGCGGGAGGAGCTTGCCACTCTGCCGGGCAACCGTTTTCACAAGAAAAAGAACCGTATCAGCTATTTTGCCGCCCGCCACGAGTACCGGGTGGAACTCTTCTCGGAACCGTACCGGACGGGGTGCTGTAAGCTGCTGGAGGTGTGGAGGGGGATGGCTGCCGGGGAGGAGCCGTCCCTCGGGCTGGAGGTCGAGGCCACCGCCGAGGCGGTGGAAAAAGCGGAACTTTTGGGGCTGGAAGGGGTCGTGGTGACGGTTGCCGGGGAGGTCAAGGCCTTCAGCCTGGGGGAGCGGCTCAACGTCGAGACCACGGTGTGCCATTTCGAAAAGACCGACCCTTTCATGGAAGGGCTCTCCCAACTCATTAACCGCGAGTACAGCCGTGTTTTGTTCAATGACTGCAAATTTGTGAACCGGGAACAGGACCTGGGGGATGGAGGCTTGCGCAACGCCAAACTTTCCTACCATCCGGCCGAGTTGCTCAAAAAGTTCCGCATTCGCCGGGCGCCATAACCACAAGCTATTTATAGCAATCATTGATTGTCACGGATCTTTCGCATAAACGGAGAAAGGCTACCACCCCCGACCCCTCCTAAACTAGGAGGGGTCGGGAAAACGATAAATAGTTTGCAATCGCTGGAAAAATATTGTACATAACCAGTTCTTTTAAAGACGGCATCCGTGCCGTATCTCCTTGCTCCGGGCAGGACCGGGGCTCGAAAACCGTGAGGAGGAAACATCACATGAGGAAGTATGAAACGATTTTCATCCTCCAGCCGGAACTTGGCGAAGACGAGATCAAAAGCATCGGCGCCAAGGTTCAGGAAGTCATCTCGTCGTACAATGGCGAGTGCTTCAGGCTGGACGACTGGGGTGTCAGGAAACTGGCATACCCCATCAGGAAGTTTGCCCGGGGGCGCTACTACTATCTGCGCTTTGATGGTGGGGCGGAGCTGATCGCCGAGTTGGAACGGCGCCTCAGACTTAACGAAAAGGTGCTCCGGTACCAGAGCGTCAACATTACCGGAGAGCCCGAGAAGGCTGTTGAGAAAAAAGCTCCCGTAGTCGAAGCGGAAGCGGTCGAGGCTGTTGAAGAAGCAGTCCCTGCCGTTGAAGCGGCAAACGAATAATTTCCTGGAGGATATACTATCATGAGCGACGAAAGACCCAGCACCCCGTATCAACGTCCGGCAGGCGGTCCCGGCCAGCGTCCCGCAGGCGGCCCCGGCGGCCCCCGCAAGCGCCGTCCGTTCCAGCGCAGGAAGGTATGCCGTTTTTGCGCCGAAAAGAACCTGACCATTGATTACAAAGAACCCCGTACCCTGCGCTACTTCATCTCGGAGCGCGGCAAGATCGTTCCCCGCCGCATCTCCGGCAACTGTGCGAAACACCAGCGGGAAATCACCGAGGCCATCAAGCGCGCCCGCAACCTGGCGCTCTTGCCGATCGCCGCGAACCACTCGCTGTCCTAGGGTCTGAATGAACCCGAACACACCGGCCGATTCCATTAAGGCACGGCTTACCGCAGTTCTCGTGGGCACCGCAGGCACGTTCGCGTTGTTTGCGGTGTCCTTTGTACTACCGCCGCTCGGTTTCTTTACGGGGCTTCTGGCCCCCTTCCCGGTGGTGTATTATCGTCTGCGTCAGGGGCGCGGCACAGCGGCCGTCATCTTCACGTTGGCCGGTATCGCGTTGACGGCGGTATATAGTCCGAATGTGGGCGCTATCTATCTGTTGCAATGCGGGGTTATCGCCCTGCTGATGCCGGAGTTGCTGCTGCGGGGGTATGGCGCGGCCCGGACTATCGCCTGGACCACGGGCGTTAGCGCGGCCCTTGTGGCCGTGGTCGCCGTCATTCTGACGCTGGTCGGCAACCAGGATCTGCAGCAAGCCCTTTCCGGCGAGATTTCCACCAGCATCTCCCGGGCGCTCGCCCTGTATGAAAAGAGCGGCGTCAAAGGCGACGAGTTGTCCATGGTCAAAAAGTCCATGGACATGGCTGCCGCGCTGTTGATCAGGATTTACCCGTCATTGGTGACCATCCTGCTCGGGATTATGGCGGGATGCAATCTGGCGCTCATACGCAGGCCGGCATTCCTGATGGGATACCGCTTTCCCCTGGGCGATTTCAAGGATCTCCGGCTGCCGGAACCCTTGGTCTGGATCCTGATCGCAGCCGGATTCGCCATGCTGGCGCCCAGCCGGTTCGTCACGATCCCGGCTCTCAACGTACTGGTCGTAACGACGACGCTTTATTTTTTGCAGGGGTTGGCGGTTATTCTGACCATCACCGCCCGCCAGGCTTTTTACAGCATCATACGCGTGTTTCTCTGGGTGATGCTGCTGGTGCAACCGTATCTCGCGGCCATCGTTGCCGCCATCGGCATATTTGATCTGTGGGGAGACTTCCGCACCCCCAAAAAACAGGAAAACCTGTAATAGTCAGGCTCGAAAGGAGAGAAGTATGAAGGTCATTCTGAAGGAAAACATCGAAACCCTCGGCCACATCGGCGACATCGTCAAGGTTGCTCCCGGCTATGCCCGCAATTATCTGGTCCCCAAAGGGTTTGCCATCGAGGCGACCGAGAAGAACGCCAAGGCGCTTGAACACGCCAAACGCCAGTTGACCTACAAGAAGAACAAGACCCTGGAGGCCGCCCGCAGCCTGGCCGCCAAACTGGAAGGGCTTGCCATCGAGTTGATCCACCAGGCCGGCGAAGAAGGGAAACTCTTCGGTTCCGTCACCAATATGGAGATCGCCGCGTTCCTCACCGAAAAGGGCTTTGACATCGACCGCAAGAAGATCGTTCTTGCCGAACCGATCAAGCAGGTGGGCGAGACGAGCGTTCCGGTCAAGATTCACCCCGAAGTTGTCGCAACCCTCAAGGTGACCATCAAGGCCGCCTGATAGCCGCATCTCATAGCTGAACCAAAAGAGCCTGCCGGATTTTCTCCGGCAGGCTCTTTTTACATTATGGCGTAGCATCGACACCTGCCACGATGAGATGTTCCTCACCGCCGGCTTATCTTCAGGAAGTTCTCCAGCAGGTTCATCCCCCCCTCGGTGAGGATCGACTCGGGATGGAACTGGACACCCCAGATGGGCAGGGTCTTGTGGCGCATCCCCATGATCTCCCCGTTCTCAACCCATGCCGTGACCTCCAGGCAATCCGGCAGGCTGCTCCGCTCCACCACCAGGGAGTGGTAGCGGGTGGCCTGGAACGGGTTCGGAAGTCCGGCAAAAAGTTCCCGGTCATCGTGGATGATCGGCGAGGTCTTGCCGTGCATCAGGGAAACGCTCCTGACGACTTTTCCCCCGAATGCCTCCCCGATGGCCTGATGGCCGAGGCAGACCCCCAGGATCGGAACCCTGCCGGCGAAATGCTTGATCGCCTGCACCGATATGCCCGCCTCGCCGGGGGAACAGGGGCCGGGGGAGATCACCAGCCGCTCCGGCTGCAGGGCCTCGATCTCTTCCACGGTGATCTTGTCGTTGCGGTAGACGCGCACGTCTTCGCCCAACTGGCCCAAGTATTGGACGATATTGAAGGTGAAGGAATCGTAGTTATCGATCATTACCAGCATAGTATATCTTATCCCTTTTGATTTATTCTCAGGTTGTTCAAAAATAGTCAGATCGTCGCCACCCGCAGAAAGTTCCGCGGAGGCGTAGCAGCGCTACGCCGCACAAGGTGGCTTTCGAGGATGGCGGCGAGATGGCTGTTTTTCAACAGCCTGCCATGTTATTCGAGCCCTTTCTCGGCAATCTCCAACGCCCGCCGCGCGGCCATGGCCTTGTTGACGGTCTCCTGCCACTCGGCAGCCGGGTCGGAATCGGCAACAACGCCGCCCCCGGCCTGGATGTGCACCATGCCGTCCTTGATGACCAGGGTGCGGATGGTGATGGCCAGGTCCATGTTGCCGGAAAAGGAAAAGTAGCCCACAGCGCCGCCATAGATCTCGCGGCGCACCGGCTCCAGTTCGTCGATGATCTCCATGGCCCTGATCTTGGGCGCGCCGGAGAGGGTGCCGGCCGGAAACGTGGCCCGCACGACGTCGAAGGCGTCGTGGTCGCTCCCCAGCCGCCCCTGCACGTTGGACACGATATGCATCACGTGGGAGTAGCGTTCGATGACCATCAGTTCCGATACCGTAACCGATCCCGTGGTGCAGACGCGCCCCAGATCGTTTCGCCCCAGGTCCACCAGCATGACGTGTTCGGCCCGTTCCTTGGGGTCGGCCAGCAACTCCTCGGCCAGTCGGGCATCCTCCTGGGGCGTGGCGCCCCGGGGGCGGGTGCCGGCGATGGGGCGGAGCTCGACCCGGTCCCCCTCCTTGCGCACCATGACCTCGGGCGAGGCCCCGGCGATGACCGTGCCGTCCAGTTTCAGGAAGAACATGTAGGGGGAGGGGTTCAGGGTGCGCAGCACGCGGTAGACGTCGAACGGATCGGCCGAGAGTGGCCCGCTGAAACGCTGGGAGGGGACCACCTGGATGATGTCCCCGGCCCGGACGTACTCCTTGGCCTTTTCCACGGCAGCCTCATATGCCTCGCGGGTGACGTTGGAGTGCAGTTCGACCGGTCCGCCGGAGGGGATGGTCGCGGCCGGCGGCACCGGGGCGCGCAGTCTGCGGATGATGGCTTCTATCTTCTCCGTCGCCTGCCGATAAGCCTCTTCCGGGGTAATGGCGCCGTCCAGGTGGGCATTGGAGACCACTTTGATCTTCTGGGCCATGGTATCGAAGATGACGATGGTGTCGGTCACCAGGAAATAGGCTTCGTAGGCGTCAAGTGCAGCCGGTTTCTCCGTGGGCAGGTGCTCGAAGTGGCGCACCATGTCGTACCCCAGGTAGCCGACGGCGCCGCCGAAGAAACGGGGCAGGCCCTCGACCTCCACCGGCGTGAATCGGGCCAGGAGGGTGCGGATGGAGCCGAGCGGATCATCGGTGGTTACCGTGGTCGTGACGTCGTTCTCGATGATCTCGACGGTGTGCCCCTTGGAGCGGATGACACATGAGGGGCTGGAGCCGAGAAAGGAGTAGCGCCCCCACTTTTCGCCACCCTCGATACTCTCGAGCAAAAAGGAGAAACGCCCGTCGTCGAGTTTTTTAAAGGCGGTGACCGGCGTATCCATGTCGGCCATGATTTCCCGGTAGACCGGGATCAGGTTGCCGCTCCTGGACAGGGTGCGAAAGGTGTCAATGGGGGGAAAAAACATGTGCGTGGCTCCGAAAATCTGTCAGGATGATTGGAAAAGCTAGCACAGACCGCCCGGGGGAGTCAAGTTCAGCGGGGTGGCCCGGTCGTCAGGTTTGATATTTATAAACTCTTCCCTTCATGGATATTCATTGTTATACTGCTCCGAAAATTACCGCAAAGGGCCTGGATATGAAACAGACTAACATACTGCTGGAGAGCGATACCAACGAGCTTGAAATCGTCGAGTTCAGGATCGACGAGATGGATGACCACAATAATCTCGTGCCCTGCCACTACGGCGTCAATGTGGCCAAGGTCCGGGAGATCATCCGGCTGCCCCAGATGTCCCGGGTCGTCAATGCCAAGCCGGGCGTGGAGGGGATGATCAAGCTGCGGGACAAGGTCATTACCGTTATCAACCTCGCCAAGGTGCTCGGCAAGGATACGGGAGACCTGGTGGCGGACCGGGTGGTGGTCCTCGAGTTCAACAACCTGATGGTCGGGGTGCTGGTCCACTCCGTTTCCCGCATCTACCGGATCTCGTGGAAAAACGTCGAGCCGCCGTCCCACTCGGTGCATAGCGAGCAGGTCACCGGCCTGGTGAAGATGGATGATCGCATCATCCTGGTGCTGGACTTCGAGAAGATCGTGGGCGAGCTCTGCTCGGAGAGCGCCTTGAGGCCGCTTGCAGAGGGCGCCCTGCTGTCAGCCGAAGGTGGCGTCGTGGACCGCTCCCACAAAACGATACTGGTCGCCGATGACTCCCTGTTCATTCGCAATACCCTGTGCCAGACCCTGCGTTCGGCCGGCTATGCCGTTACCGAAGCGGAAAACGGCGCCGAGGCATGGGGCATCATTCAGGATAAAATCACCCACTGCACCCAGGACGGCAGCGACTTCAGGTCCCACATCAGCATGATGATCACCGACGTGGAGATGCCGCAGATGGACGGCCTGCACCTGACCTCGCTCGTGCGCAAGGAAGAGACGCTGAAGAGTTTGCCGGTTGTGATCTTCTCCTCCCTTGCCTCCGAGGATAACAAGCGCAAGTGGATCGGGCTGGGGGCCAACCATATCCTGACCAAGCCCGATCTGCCCAACCTTGTCAGGGTGGCGGACGAACTGACCCAGTAGCCGTCCTGCCGGCCGAGCCCTGTGCCCACGAGGCTCATCTCTCGTTTTCATCACCTTGTGCCTCTCGCGGGCCGTTCGGTTTCCCCGTTTCGAGCCGGGCGGCCGGCGGGGCCTCCCCATTCGCCGCTCTCCGGGCTGAAGCGTCAAGCTCGGAGAGGACGCCACTCTTTTGTAACAAACTCTTTTTCCCCAGCGCCGGCAGATTGACCTGCTTTTTTTGTTGCCGCAAGTTTTTGGGCAATAATTTTGCATTATTCCGCAGCAGGAGGGACGACCCATGACCGATACGCAAAAACCACAAAAAAACGGCAAGGTGCCCCTTGTCCTGTTTGTCGATGACAATGCGGATTTTCTGGAAGAGATTCGGTTTGTGCTTCTCTCCAACTCGATCTGCGAGATGGTGACGCTCACCGACAGCAGCCAGGTGCTGGCGGAATTGGACAAGGGAATCTACTCGGCAATTTTCCTGGACTGGATCATGCCGGGCGTCTCGGGTGCCGACCTTTTGCCGGTCATTGCCCAGAAATATCCGACCATCCCGGTCATCATCATGACCGGGGTAAACGATATCGATACGGTGGTAAGCTGCATGAAACAGGGGGCCATGGACTACATCACCAAACCCCTCGATTCATCGCGGCTCATATCCAGCATCAACAACGCATTCAAGATCCTCGAGCTTTCGAACCAGAACCAGCAGCTCCAGAACTATCTCCTGGGCGATCCCCTTGCCCAGCCGGATATCTTCAAGGACATCCTGACCGGCAGCGACAAGATGCTGTCCATTTTCAAGCTGGTGGAGACCATCGCCCCCTCCCGCTACCCGGTGCTCATCACCGGCGAAACCGGGGTCGGCAAGGAGCTGATTGCCCGCGCCATTCACAAGGCCAGCGGCCTGCAGGGCAGTTTTACCCCCCTGAATGTGGCCGGGCTCGATGCCCATATGTTCGAGGATACGCTCTTCGGCCACAAGAAAGGTGCGTTCACCGGCGCGAACGAACTTCGCCAGGGATTGATCGCCAAGGCGCAGGGCGGGACCCTGTTTCTCGACGAGATCGGCGATCTGGCGCCCGAATCCCAGATCAAGCTGCTGCGGCTCCTGCAGGAAAACGAGTATTACCGCATGGGCTCGGATGTCCTCCTGAAAAGCGACGCGCGGATCATCGTGGCCTCCAACCGGGACTTCAAAAAACTGGTCGCCGAGGGTACGTTCAGGGAGGATCTCTATCACCGGATCTGTTACCACAAACTGCACATACCCCCCTTGCGGGAGCGGCGCGAGGATATCATGCCCTTAGTTAACCATTATATCAATATGGCGGCAAAGGCCATGGGTAAAAGGGCGCCCAGGATTGCCGCGGAGTTGCGCTGGCTGCTGGAAGAGTATGAGTATCCCGGCAATGTCAGGGAGCTCATCAACAAGGTCGGCAGCGCGGTGGTCGTCAACAAGACCGGTCTGCTGGTGCAGAGCGACTTCCCGGATCTGGCGGTCAGGTCCAGAACCATGATCGACGCCGGAGCCAAGGTTGCCAACAGCCAGTTCAGCCTGCATGTGGTCTTCCCCACATTTCCCTCCATGGGGCAAATCGAGAAGTTGATGTTCGAAGAGGCTCTGAAGGTTACAGGGGGCAAAAAGGGGCCGGCCGCCGACCTTCTCGGCGTGTGCCGTCAGACGGTGCAGAAAAAGCTGAGCGAATTGGAAAAGATGAACTGAAGAGTGGGCCTAGGCCTCTGGAGCGGGTGGGGCATCGGGGCCGGGAGTGCCGGCGTCGCCGGCAGCGGGTATGCTGATCGTGGCGGTCGTGCCCTTGTCCGGTTCCGATTCGACGACCAAGCGCCCGCGATGTTCGGTCACGATGAAGTTCGAGATATACAGGCCAAGGCCGCTGCCGCCGCTTTCCATGCGGGTGGAGAAAAACGGCTCCATGAGGCGGCTCATGATATCCGGTCGGATGCCCTTCCCGTCATCCCTTACGACGAGGGAAACCTCCCCATGCTGGCGGTCATAGCCCGAGACGATCGTTATGAGCCCGTTCCGTGATTCCGGAATGGCCTGTATGCTGTTCAGGATCAGATTGATAACCACCTGCTCCAGTTGGTAACGGTTGCCGGCCACCGCGGGCAGTTCCGGGTACGGTTCGGTCTGGATGACGATATTGCCGTGGCGCCCATGGGCGCGGATGATGGTAAGTGCGTCAACGACCACCTGATTGAGGTCCACCCGGCCCTTTGCGTCGCTATGACCGCCGATGTTGTAAACCCTCATATCCTGCACGACCTTTTCGATGCGCTCGGAACAGCGTGCGATGACCTCCGTGGCCTTGGTGACTTCACCCCGCACCAGGCTGAATACCGCCCCTCCCAGTACGAAATCCCCTTCCTCCTCGGCAACTCGCTCCAGTATGGGGAGCGCGCTCTTCCAGGTCTTGGCCACCTGCTGCCCCGCAAGCTTGATGGCGCCGTTGGGCGTGTTGATCTCGTGGGCCATGCTGGAGGCCAAGAGCCCCAGGGAGGTCATGCGGTTGGTCTGGATCAGCTTGGCCATGATCTGCTGTTTTTCCTTCTGGACTTCGAGGCGCATGGCGTCGACCAGCTGTTGTTGCAGGCGGCGGTTTTCCTCTTCCCGCTCTTGCAGCGAGGCGGCCAGCAGGCTGATGGCACCGGCGGCCCGGCCCGGTTCATCGTTGCTGACGGGAGCGATCCTGACCGCGTAGTTCCCCGACTGCATGGACTCCAGACCGCGCATGAGGGCATTGAAGGAGCGGGTCACCTGGCGGAGCGCGAGATAGCAGAGGGACGAGACCGAGAGCCAGAAAAGAAAGGCCGTAGCGCATGCCATCATGATCAGGCGCTGGGTCCGCGCCTTGAGCTCGGTCGTGTCCAAATCCAGGCGGACGCTGCCGATCAAGGCGCCCACCGGTTCTTTGCTGCCGATAATGGCGGATTCCGGGGAGGCTCCCAGGGGGGTGCTGCGTACCTCCACGGTCCTGCTCAGCAACTCGCTGGGACTGCGTGAAATCGGTTTGCGCACCTCGGCCAGGACCCTGCCGTCATTGGTGCGGACCGTCAGGCTGTGGAAATCGGGGGTACGGGCGGTGTCCTGGGCAATCTGCATGAGCATGGTGCGGTTTTCGGCGAACAGGGGCAGGCGGACGGTATCGGCCAGGTGCGCCGCTATCAGTTGGCACCTGTTGCCGGCATAGATGCTTTGCTCGCGGATTTCGGTGACGATGTAGGCGGAGCCGAACAGGACGGCCATGAGGGCGGTCAGCAGGGTAAATATGAGGAAAAGCTTGAATTGGAAGCTGGCGCGGAAGTTTATGAATTGGGTGCGGGGCGACACGGTCATTCTCTTGGGTGCAGAGCAGCGCGCTCGGCTGCTATGCCCAAGTGTTTCATGACGCTCGGATTGGTTCTGAGCTGGATTCTGCGCGGATAGGCGAGGGGAATGTCCGACGCCTCGGTCCCCTTGAGGATAGCCGAACCCATATCGCTCGCCTGCCTGCCCAGTTCGGCGCGGTCGATCTCCAGGACCGCCGCCGCCCCCAGGCCCAGATAGGCGTTGGCAAAGGACACCACCGGTACGTTGTGCTCCTGGGAAAAGCGGAAATAGGCCTCCACCGTTTCCCGGGCGACGGCCGTGGCGTCGGGGAGCATCCACAGCGCATCGACTTTGCCGGCCAGGGTCGCAAGTTGGGTCAGGGTGTCCCGCGGGGTCGAAACCTCGCGCGTCACCAGCTCTATCCCCAGCCGCTGGGCCGCCTGGCGGGCCAGTTGCACGTACCAGCCGCTCTTGGCGGGATGGTAGATCAGCCCCACGCGGCGTTTTTTCATCCCCTGAAACAGGGAAAGGTAGCGTTCCGGCGGTGCGAACATGCCGATGCCGGTCAGGTTGGAGCGGGTGGCGTGACGGCTATGGATGCCGAGGGAGATCAGGGCGATGACCGGGGTCTGCCGCAGCTTGCGGGCCGCTTCCAGGGCCCGGTCTCCCAGGGCCAGGACCAGGGCGGGCCGATCTTCGCGGACGATGCGGGTAACGTCCACATCGGCGTAGTCGGCGAGCACGACCACCCGCTCCGAAAATCTGCGGTTGGCGCGGAACCCGGCAAGGGCCTCTTCGAAGGCCGGGTCGCGGCGGCTCTGGAGTACCAGCACGTCGTAGGCATCGGCCGCAAGGGGGAGCAGCAGGGCAAGGGAGACTATGAGGGCGGTCAGTATCCTCAAAAGCGCACCCTCATGCCACCCTCGAACCAGCGGCCCGTGTTGGGTATTAGATATGTTTCATACTGTGAGGCATTGAAGAGATTATGCCCGGAAAAGAATAACTCCAGGGAGCTTTGCTCACGTTTGAAAAGCACTGCTCCTAGGTGCAGGTCCCACGTCAGGCCGCCGTAGCTGCCGTTTTCGTCTGGCCGGGAATTCCAGAATACATGGCGGCCGGTCAGTACGCCCCGGTAGGTATTGTCGTTGTAGCGCAGGGCCACCTGTACGGTGTGGCGGGCGAAATCGTTAACCTCGCTGCCGTCCTTGGTGCGGGTCGTGTCGGTGAAGGTGTAGCCGGCTCCGAGCGAGGCGTTCCAGATTGGGGTGGTGCGGGCTTCCAGTTCCGCTCCCAGGGCGATGCGCTGTTCAACCGTATCGCCCCAGGTCTGGTTGCGGAACAGGGTGCCTTTTACCCAGACGTACGGTATGGCACTGCTCTCCGCCCCGACCTGGGTGGTCCAGATCTTCACCGAGGGGTAGTCGGTAAGGCCCAGCACGGGGAGGCCGTAGCCGCGGGCCGTGTAGGCCCGCAGCAGTGTCGTATCGGTCAGTTGCCAGGTGGCCCCCAGGGCTGGGCTGAACTGGTCGCCGGCGGTCTGGGTGTGGTCGAAGCGCACGCCGGGGGTCAGGCTGACGGAGCCGAGGGTGAGGGTGTCGTTGAGGAACACGCCCCAGCGTTCCACCTTTCTACTGAATGGGCTGACGGTGCTGCCGTCGGAGGAGTTGACGTATGTTTCCAGGTGGTTATAATCGCTGCCGGCCACCAGCAGATTGTCATCCCCCCGCCAGACTAGCTTGGCGCTGGCGCCACTTACCAGCTCTTTGTTGATTGCAGTCGGCAGGCTCGGTATCCAAGGGGCACCGTTACTGATATTAAAATAGGAATTGTCAACCCTGTTAAAGGAATGGTGCCCGCTCACCTCCAACTCCAACCGGTCCCCCATGGGGTAGCGCAGTCCGAGGGTCCCCATCTGGAAGCGCTTGTCCGGTTGTTCCTTCAGGTCATAGGCAGCGGCGTACAGGTCTCCCATGTCGGCGCGGGTGTAGAAATAGGTAGCCCAGATCTGGCCATGGTTCGGGAGATCGTAGGTCAACTTGGCGTAGGCGCGGTTGGAATTGATCTGGGTGTTGGGGAGCAGGCCGTCGGAGCCCAGATAGCTGCCGGACAAGTAGTAGCCGAGCCTGTCCTTGGTGCCGCTCAGTTCCAGACTGGTATCGGCCGTAGTTTGCTCGCCGATGGAGGCGGTGGCCGCGCCGGCGATGGTGCGGCCCCGCTCGGGCGATTTGGTGATGACGTTGATCACCCCGCCCAATGCCTGGCCCCAGGCCGAGGAGGCGGCCCCCTTGACGATTTCGATACGCTCGATGATATGGGCCGGGATCAGGGAGGTGTCGGAGAAACCACTCCCCAGGTTGGTTATGGATACCCCGTCCACGAATACCTGGGTGTGGATGAAGTCGATGCTTTGGATAAAAGTGTAGGCAGAAACCCCTGGTCCGCCGTTGTGCTGGACCTGGATGCCGGGGATGGTGTCCAGCACGTCGGCCAGGGTGTGGGCGTTGAGCGCCTCTATCTCGGCGGTGGTGACCACGGTGACGTTCTCCGCGGTCTGGGAGAGCGGCTTGGGGGCGCGGGAGGCGGTGGATGCCTCCTCCTGCCAGGCGCTGAAGAGCCCCAGGGTCTCGTCCGCCTCTTCCCCCCATGCCAGGCAGGGGAGGGTGCCGAGAGCCAGGCAAATGGCCACCCAAAAGATGCTGATGGTATGTTGAGGTTTGGAGAGTGACATGATAGGATTCCGTGCGCGGGATACTATCAGAAACAAAGACTGCATGTCCAGCACGTTGGAAACCCTTTGTGTACTTGGATATTTGTTCATGGATTGCTCCTTGCCTGTTTGTGGAAAAGGAACGGGTATGTGAAAGGGATTCTTGACCGCACCAGTGTCCGTTTCTTCCCTGATTCTTGATGGCATGGCGGCTGGAATAGGTGCAAAAAACCAGCCGGGTGGCGTTGCAACACACTAAAATGAAAGGAGGTGAGGTATATGCGTGAAGTTCAGGAGGAGTTGGTGGTGCTGGAGGAAGGGCATGTCGCGGGTGTCGTCGCCGCATGTTGTGCATCGGGCAATATGGCAAAGATCAACTAAGTAGATGTTTCATGGCGGGGAGGGGCGACCCTCCCCGCCCTTTTTCAGGGAAAGAGCCGATTCATGGAACTGACGCACTATCTGAAAACCTACCCCTGTCCCGACAAGCCGGGCCGAGTCCTGGCCGTGGCCACGCGACGCTGCGCGGTGCTGGAATTGTCCGAAAACCTGCTGGAAAAGGCCCGCACGGGTGAACTGGCAGAGCGGGAACGGGACACCCTGGTGCGCCTGGGGGTACTGGTGCCGGACCGGGCAGGGGAACGGGAGGAGATGCGGCAGACCTTTACGGCCATCAACAGTGCCGGCCGCCACGTTGCCGCCCTGGTGACCCTGACCCTGGAATGCAACCTGGCCTGCGGCTACTGTTTCGAAGACCCCTTCCGGGGGCGGTTCGTGATGAGCGCCCCCATAGCCGACCTGCTGGTGGGGCGCCTCGGGGAGCAGATGGCGGCGGGGCGGGACGTGACCGTGGACTTCTACGGGGGCGAGGCCCTGATGGCCCTGCCGCTCCTGAAGCGCATCGCCGGCCGCCTCGTCGAATCGGCCCGGGAAGCGGGCGTCGTCTTCCGGTTCAATATCATCACCAACGCCACTCTGCTGACCCGCCAGGTCGTGCAGGAACTCCTCTCCCTGGGGCTGGCCGCCGTCAGGGTGACTCTGGACGGTCCCCGGGATATCCACGACCGGCAGCGCCCCTTTGTCTCCGGCAAGGGGAGCTTTGACACCATCGTGGCCAATATCAAGGCGATCCATGACCTGGTGCCGGTGGACCTGGGAGGCAACTACACCCGCGACAATTTCAGGCGCTTCCCGGAGATGCTGGATTATCTCCTGGAGCAGGGGATCGCCCCGGAGAAGTTGAAGGCGGTGGGGTTTTCGCCGGTCATCCCCAAGGCGGACGGCAGCGTTTCCGGGGATTTGGGGTCCGCGTGCGCCTCCACCGGCGAACCATGGATGATCGAGGCCAGCCTGTTCCTGCGGCACGAAGTCATCACGCGAGGGTTTCCGGTCCCCAAGCTCAAAGCGGCCGCCTGCATGATCGAGTTCGAGCACGATCTGGTGGTGGCCTACGACGGCTCGCTCTACAAGTGCCCCGCCTTCATGGGGCGCGAGGAGTTGCGGATCGGTTCCCTGGCCGAGGGGATCGGCGCTTATGCCGCGTCCCACAACCTGGATGTGTGGAAAAACGACGAATGCCTGGAGTGCGCCTATCTGCCGATCTGTTTCGGCGGCTGCCGTTTCCTGAGCCTGCTGCGCACCGGCGCCATTGACGGCGTCGATTGCCGTCGCGTCTACCTGGATGCCGCCCTGGAGCAACTCGTGCGCCAGGATCTGGCCATGGGCAGGCCGACGGCATAGCGGCGTGTTAATTTTGTTAACATTTGTCGCGTGGTTGTAACGCTTTGAAATAAATATTATTTTTATTGAGTGTTAAAAAAATTAACACTTTGCGCCAATCGGTAAATTTTAGTTAATTCGATGGGTTACTACGCTGTTTTGAGATAGTGTTAAAAAAATTAACAGTCCCCCGGCCCCCCCGATCTCCCCGAATAACGCCATGAGTTGCCGTTTGAAAACTGGTTGAAAAAGTGTGATTTCCTCCGTGCCTTTGTGGCCTCGCCGCCGTGTTGTGGTAGTATTTCAGAACAAGCCCAAGGACTATCGCAGATACGGGGAGGGACATCATGGGTGTTCTGATGCAGGCGTTTTACTGGGATTGCCCCCGGGAGGAGGCTCAGGAATATACGTGGTGGAAGTTCCTCGCCGCCAAGCTCGGCGGGCTTGAACAGGCCGGCTTTACCGCTCTCTGGCTCCCGCCTGCCGGCAAGGCCGCCAACATCGGCGGCATGTCCATGGGGTATGATGTCTACGACTATTACGACCTGGGAAGATACCCGCAAAAGGCGCTGCGCAAGGTCAACGGCGTTGACGAGGTAAGAACCTGGTTCGGTTCGGAAGAGGAGTTGCGCGCCCTGATCAGGGCCGCGCACGGCTGCAACCTGAAGGTCTATGCCGACCTGGTTCTCAACCACAACAACGGCGCCGACCAGCAGGAATTCAACCCGATCCTGCAAAATTACCGCTGGACGAAATTCACCCCCCAAAGCAATCGCTTCACCCGCGACTGGACCTGCTTCAATCCCTCTCCCTACACCGAGAACGACCCCGCCGCCTTTGGCGGGATGCCGGACCTGTGCCACATCAATCCCCGTGTCTCCACCGGTATCCTCAACCACGCCAAGTGGATGATCGAAGAGATCGGTTTTGACGGCTTCCGCTACGATTTTGTCAAGGGGTTCGGCGCCTGGATCGTGCGGGCGATTCACGACCGCCAGTACAGCCGCGGAGGGCAGCCGGTGTCTCTCTTCGGGGTGGGGGAGTGTTGGGCCGGAGACGATTTCATCGACAGTTGGCTCGATTCGGTCAACAACTGGGCCGTACACCGGGTTGGAGCCTTTGATTTCCCGCTGCGCTACCGGTTGAAGGATCTGTGCGATACCTACGGCTTCAGTCTGCGGACCCTGGCGGACGGCGGCGTGCTGATACGGGACCGCCCCCACGAGGCGGTGAGCTTTGTGGATAACCATGATTTCAGCGGCAACGACTGCGTGGTGAACGACAAGATGCTGGCCTACGCCTATATCCTCACCCACGAGGGATACCCGTGCGTCTTCTGGAAAGACTATTTCAACTACGGTCTGGCCCGACCCGGCGAGCCGGACGGGATCGAACGGCTGGTCAAGGTGCACGAGAGCCATGCCGGGGGCGGCACGGTCATCCGCTACGTGGACGACCTGCTGTACGTCATGGAACGCGCCGGCATTGCCAGTCAGCCGGGGCTGCTCTTTGTCCTGAACAATTCCGGGGGCTCCCTCGGCAGGCGGGTGCAGTCCGGTTTCGGAAACACGACGCTGAAACCCCTGGCCTGGGGCGGCCAGGGTGCCATCCCCCAGCCGCCCGCGACCGCCACCGACAGTGGAGGATGGTGTCTGGTCGAGGCGCCGCCGCGGGGCTATGTGGTGTACGGGGTGTGAGGCGGCGGGGATGTCCTGGCGGGCCCTTGGGAAACCGTTGTCGGCAAAGCTGAAAATTTACCCTTGACAAATTCTCCGCGGCTGTGATTTAGTACCAACCATGAATTCGAATCGTTTCTTTAGCGCCTTTTACTTTTTCTTTTGGTACGGCTTTTATTTCAGGCCGTCTGCCCGGGCAAAGGTGTAAGCGCAAGGAAGCGAAACCATTACACACCACAAGCCGGGTGGACAGACAGTCCCCCGGCTTTTTTGTTTGCCGCAGCAGATGCGGACAGGGCCGGGGGGAAACCTTCGGCCCTTTTGCTTGTGGGAAAGGAACTGGGGATGATCATCGTAATGAAGGCTGGCGCGGCAAAGAAGGACATGGACGAGGTGTTGAAGCGCATCAAGGAATTGGGCTACATGCCCCATGTGATCCACGGCTCGACCCGGGATGTCATCGGGGCGGTGGGGGACGAGCGGGGCAAGATGGTGTTGCACTCCCTTGAGTCGCTGCACGGCGTTGAAAACGTGGTGCCGATCCTGCAACCGTACAAGTTGGCCTCCAAGGAGATCAAAAAGGAGTCGAGTGTCGTGCGCATCAACGATGAGGTGTCTATCGGCGGGGAACGGGTGATCATGATGGCCGGTCCCTGTTCCGTTGAAAACGAACGGCAGATCGTTGAAACGGCCGAGGCGGTGAAAAAGGCGGGGGCCTCCATTTTGCGGGGCGGAGCATTCAAGCCGCGCACGTCGCCCTATTCGTTCCAGGGGTTGGAGGAGGAGGGGCTCAAGCTGTTGGCCAAGGCCCGGGAGGTGACCGGCCTGCCGTTCGTAACCGAGGTGATCAATCCCGAAACCGCCGAACTGGTGGCGGAATACTCCGACATCCTCCAGATCGGCGCCCGCAACGCGCAGAATTTCGCGCTCCTGAAAAAGGTGGGCCAACTCGGCAGGCCGGTTTTGCTGAAACGGGGCATGTCCATGACGATCCAGGAGTTTCTCATGAGCGCCGAGTATGTCATGAGCGAGGGGAACCAGTCGGTGATCCTCTGTGAACGCGGCATCCGCACCTTCGAGACCGCCACCCGCAACACCCTCGACCTTTCAGCCGTGCCGGTGCTCAAGGAAAAGACCCATTTACCGGTGGTGGTGGATCCTTCCCACGGCACCGGCAATCATCACTATGTCGCCCCCATGTGCTATGCCGCTGTGGCGTGCGGAGCCGACGGCCTGATTGTCGAGGTCCATCCCGATCCGGAGCATGCCTCCAGCGACGGGCCGCAATCGTTGAAACCGGCAAAATTCCAGGCGATGATGGACAAGCTGCGCTTGTTCGCCGAGGCGGCGGGAAGAACTCTGTAGAGGTAGAGGTGGCGTCCTGTGCGGCACGCGAACCGCACAGGACGCCACCATGGCGTGGCTAGTGCGTTAACGTAGTGTAGGTACGCAGAAGCGGGATAATGTCTTCCGGCAGCAGGGGGTGACACATGAAAAATCCCTGCAACTCATCGCATTTGCTGTTGTGAAGGAAGGAATACTGCTTCTCCTGTTCGACCCCTTCGGCCACCACGTTGAGCCTGAGTGAGTGGGCCATGAAGATGATCGCCTCGGCGATGGCCGCATTATCCCCGCCGGGGGTGATATCGCGCACAAAGGTGCCGTCGATCTTGACCCGGTCGATGGGGAAGTGCTTGAGGTATGAGAGGGAGGAATAGCCGGTGCCAAAGTCATCGACGGCCAGGGAAACTCCCAGTTTCTTCAGTTTTTTCAGAATGGGGATGCTTTTCTCTCCCTGTTCAATGATGGTGCTTTCGTTCACCTCCAATTCAAGGCAGCCGGGCGGGAGGTCCGATTCCTCCAGGGCCGATGCGACAATGTCGAGGAAGCTGTCGTGTCTTAACTGGCTGGCCGAGACGTTGACGGAGATGCGCAAGCCGTCGGAACCGCCGTTATTATGCCATTGCCGGGCCTGCCGGCACGCCGTCCGCAGGACCCACTCGCCGATGGCGACGATCATGCCGGTCTCTTCGGCAATGTTGATGAATTGAGGCGGGAGCATGTCCCCATGCTGGGGATGGTGCCAACGGATCAGCGCCTCGAACCCGATGATCGTCCGGCTCGCGATGTCGAACAGCGGCTGGTATACCAGGAAAAATTCGTTCCGTACCATGGCCTGGCGCAGGTTCGACTCGATCACCTGCCGCGCGAGCGCCAGCCGGTTCATCTCTTCGGAGAAAAATTGGTAGTTGTTGCGCCCCTTTTCCTTGGCCTGATACATGGAAATGTCGGCGTTTTTCAGCAGTTCGTCGACCGTTGCGCCATTTTCCGGGTACAGTGCGATACCGATGCTGGCGCTGGTGTGGATGGTATGGTTCTCGAATTGAACCGGTTTTCTGAGGGCTTCGAGAATCTTGTCCGCCACCTTTGGTACGTCGTCTCCCCCGGAAAGGAGGGAGAGGATGATGACGAACTCGTCGCCGCCGATGCGGGCCACGGTGTCGGAACTGCGCAGGCATCCCTGGATGCGGTCGGCGCTGATCTTCAACAGACGGTCGCCGTAGGCGTGCCCCAAGGTGTCGTTGACGTATTTGAACTGGTCAAGGTCGAGGTACAGGAGCGCCAGGCTCTTTTGGTCCCGTTCAGCCATGACGATGGCCTGCTTGAGGCGGTCGCTGAACAGTATTCGGTTGGGGAGCCCGGTCAGGGTATCGTAGTAGGCCAGCTTCTTGATCTCCGCCTCGGCCCGTTTGCGTTCGATGGTGTAACGGATGGCTCGGCTCAGCAGATTAATGTCGAACTGTCCCTTGAGCAGATAGTCCTGGGCGCCGTGCCGCATGGCGGTGAGGGCCAGGGCGTCGTCGGACATGCCGGTCAGAACGATGATCGGAATGTCGGGGGCCTGGGTGTGCATGCGGTGCAGCGTCTCCAGCCCGATGCTGTCGGGGAGCGAAAGGTCGAGGAGGATAACGTCGAAATGTTTCTCCGAAACGAGTTGTATCGAGGAGGCGATGCAGTTGGCATCGTGGACCAGAAAAAGCACATCGGAGAGTTCCGAGAAACACTCTCGCAGCAGCCGGACGTCGGCGGGATTGTCTTCGATCAACAGGACTCTGATTATTTCGGCGTAGGGCATGGCAGCGCACTCACATTCCGGGAAGCTTCACAATGGAGAACCAGAACTCCTCGATGGATGTCACCACCTTGGTAAACTGTTCCAGGTCAACCGGTTTAGTGATGTAGCAGTTGGCGTGCAGGGCGTAGCTTTTGAGTATGTCCTGTTCGGCGCTGGAGGTTGTCAGGACCACTACCGGGATATGCTTCAGGTTATCGTCGCTCTTGATCCGCTCCAGTACCTCGCGTCCGTCCAGCCGGGGAAGGTTGAGGTCGAGCAGGATGATATCGGGGCGGGCTGCGGCACCATATTCCCCCCGGCGATACAGGAAGTCAAGGGCTTGGACACCGTCGTTGACGACGCTGATATTGTTACAGAGTTTTGCGTCTTTTAACACTTCCATTGTCAGTCTGACATCGGCGGGATTATCTTCAACTAACAGGATTTCCGCCGGTTTGAGGTAAGGTGGCGTCATGGTGTGGGCCTCCAACTGCGTCAAATGACGTAAAATGCTCGTCCTGCTTTATCTGGTCGGCAGGCTGAAAAAGAAGGTGGAGCCTTTATCCGGCTCCGATTCAAGCCAAATCTTTCCCCCGTGCAATTCCACAATTCGTTTACAAATTGCAAGACCAATGCCGGTGCCGGGATATTCGTCCCGATTGTGCAGCTTTTTGAAGAGTAGAAATATTTTTCCCTGGTATTCCGGGGCGATGCCGAAGCCGTTATCCTGCACCGAAATGATATGTCGATCTTCCGCGTTGCGGCAATCAATGGAGATCACAGGTGTTTCACGGGAGAATTTCAGTGCATTCTCCAGAAGGTTTCTCAGCAGCATGACCAGAAGCTGCCTGTCGCCAATGAGCTCCGGGAAAGGGGCATGGGTGACGACGGCACCGCGCCGGGCGATCGTCTCCTGTAGACCGGCCAGGGCGCTCGTTACGATCTCCGTACCGTCCAGAGGGACGCACCCGACCGGCTGCCGGCCGAGATTGAGGTAGGTCAGCAAGTCGTTGAACAGGTGCTTGAGGTGGGATACGTTAGCGACGATGATGGCTATGAATTCATCGGCCTCCCGGTCAAGTTTTCCCCTGTAGCGTTTTTCCAGGAGTTGCACGAACCCGCCAATGACCCGCAGAGGCTCCTGAAGGTCATGGTAGGCCAGCATGTTGAACTCCTTCAACTCGGCGTTGCTCTTTTCCAGCTCCTGCGCCTTGCGGGCCAACTCCTGCGCCGCCCGGCGGCTCTGGCTGATGTTCAGAATGAGCAGGGTTATGATCATGCCCAGGCTGGCCATGACAAAAATTGTCGTCCAGACCAGTCTGGTGTACCTCTCGTAGAATGACACGGGCTTGTTGACAAGGGTGCAGCCGTAGGGAAGCCGGGACATGGGGATATGGAAACGGGTGAGTTGGGTGTAGTCGAACATCACCCGTCCCGTTTGGCCGGTGTAGACCGGCAGCGTGGCGATGTCCCGTCCATTGAGCACCTTCAGGGCCATTTCTGCGGCTTGCGCCCCATGCAGTCGCCCACCCAACAGGCTCCCGCCGACGATGCCGTGGCCGATGCGCTCTTCATGGCCGCCGTACACCGGCACGGGAGATCGTTCCCCCAGAAGCTGCGCTATCTTGGTGTGGTCGAATACCCGCCCGTCCCGATCCCGACTGTAGGAGAGCGCCAGCACGAGGCTGCCCGTTGAAAGTGACGATAATTGTCGCAGCATGCCGTCGGTTGTCAGGTCGCCCATATAGCGGATCGCAACCGGACTCTTGAACCCCTTCAGATCCTCCTCCGCCTGCCTGCGGGTCGCCAGCCCGGTGGAGGTGTAATCATGGATAACGAAAATCTGCCGCGTTGCGGGGTGCACCTTGAGCATCAACTCCACGGTGCCCCTGACATCAAGCCGTTCGGCAACGCCGGTCACGTTGCGCTGCCCCTTGATCATCGCCGGTTCAAAGCCGTTGATCCCGCAGAAGACGATCGGGGTGCCGGGGAATATGGCGTCGCGGTATTTCAGGGCAAAGTCGAGGGCCGGATTATCCACGGCGATGATCAGGGGGATCGTCACGTTCCGGTATTTCTGGATAAACAGGTCCCTGATCTTGCCGAAATGTTCCATCTTCGGGAAATACTTGCAGTCCAGGTACTCCACGGTCGGTTCTATCTCCGGCCGCGCCCGGTGCAGGGTCTCGACGATGCCGATAAGTTCGTTGTCCGACCAGGTGTAGTAGGGGTGATAGGAGTTGAGGATCAGGATGCGCGTCTTTTGTCCCCCGGCATCGGCAGCGGCGTGGGCCGGACCGGCTATCGCCAGCGTCAGTACCACGAACAGGACGGCAAGGTGTGCCGTGTGCAGAAGCCTCATGCCGCATCCCCCATTTCGGAAAGGTCCTTTTTGATGGTGAACGAGAAGCAACTGCCCCGGCCCGGTTCTGACGTCACCCCAATACGGCCGCCGTGGCGTTCTATGATTTTTTTGCAGACGGCCAGCCCGATGCCGGTGCCGGAGTAGGCGTCCCTCCCATGCAGCCGCTGGAAGATCTCGAAGATTCGCTCGAAAAATTGGCCATCGATGCCGATGCCGTTGTCCGTGACGCAAAATTCCCATTCCGTGGGGCTCTCGGCGCAGGCAACATGGATACGGGGTGGCTCGTCGCCCCGGAATTTGATGGCGTTGCCGAGCAGGTTCTGGAACAGTTGCATGATCTGGGTTTCATCACCCGTTATGGCCGGGAGCGGGTCATGGGTGATTTCTGCGCCGCTTTCCTCGATACCTCTCTTCAGGTTCATCGTTGCGGCCCTAAGCGCGTCCTCGGCGGCAAAAACAACGAACGGGGCGCCCTGGGATTCGACGCGGGAATACTCCAAAAGGTCGTTGATGAGCCTTTGCATGCGCTGGGTTCCGTCGGTTATGAAGGCGATGAATTCCCCCGCGTCCTTGTCCAGCTTGCCTTGGTAGCGCCGGGCCAGAAGCTGTATGAAGCTGGTGATGGTGCGCAAGGGCTCCTGCAGGTCGTGGGAGGCGATGTAGGCAAAATGCTGGAGTTGATGGTTTGACTCCGCCAGTTTGTTCGTCAACTCCTTCTGGGCGATCTCGACCTGCTTGCGTCCGGTGATGTCCTTGACGAGCTCGATGCCGCCGATGATGTCGCCGGTCGAATTCCTGAGCGGCGAAGCCGTCACCAGCAGACACGTATCCCGGGCGTTTATCGTCAGGTTGCGTTCCACCGTATGCACTTGGCCGTCCTCGAACGTCTGCCTGACGGGGCAGTTGTCGCACACCCGGTGTCGCTGCTCGTAGGCCTCATAGCAGAAACGCCCGGACTGGTCGTCCATCCACCCTCTGCTGGTGCCGTTCTGATAGAGGATGCGATACTCCCGATCCTGGATGCTGATGCCGTCGCCGATGCTGGCAAGGATGGCATCGGTCTTGGCCCGCTCGTCGAGGGCCTGCCTGGTTGCCGCCTGGAGTTCCCGGACGAATGTGGCACGTTCCTCCTCGCGCGACGCCAGGGTCTTTGCCATGTCGTCGAAGGCCTGGGCAATCAGGCCGAACTCACCTTGGGAGTAGGGGATGCCGACCTGTACGTCCTGTCCGCCCTCAGCCAGCAGCAAAGATGAGCGTACCAAGCGCCCGGCCCGGTTGATGATGACGCGGTTGGCATAGGCAAACACCGCCACGGCCGCAAGAGCGACGGCGAACGTCAGAAACAGCAGGTTGCGGATGAGGATGCGGTTGGCGTCGGTGAGGATCGCTTCCTCGGGCACTTCCAGCCTGATGTGAAGATAGGGGGTCGGATCGCCGGCCAGTTGCAGGGAACGGTAGGCCATGATGCGGTACGATCCCCCGGAAGAGTGCAGGGTGATCTTCTCGTTACCCCGGGCAGCGCGCATGTCGTTGAAGATGCCCCGATCGTCCTTGGTGCCGATCCGGTAACGGGCATCGGCGCTGTGAAGCAGGATCGTGCCCGTGCCGTCGAGTAAAACCAGGGCGGAGCCGACCGGAAAGTGGGATTTGTCGAAGATTGCATTGACCCGTTCCAGGTTGATGGCCGCCTGGACCACGCCCAACAACTCTCCCCGGTCGCCGGTGACCGGCAGGGCAAAGTTGAAGGTCGGTTTGTTGACCGTGCGCCCGACGATGTACTCCCCGGCGGAAAAGGTCCGCCGGCGTACCGCATCGCGAAAGTATTTCCGGTCGCTTACGTTGAGCCCGGGGGGAGGGGGGACGACCGAGGCGACCGACTCGCCGGTGGGGCGAAAGAGTTGGAGGTTCAGGTAGCGGTTGTCGCTGCGCAGGATTTCCCGGAACAGTCCGTCGCAGGCCGATGCATCCATGTTGCGCACCTGGGGCAGCACGGCCAGGGTTGTCAGGAGTTGGCGCGTGCTGCTGACCGTATTGGTCATATCGCCGGCCAGCGCCCTGACGAGGGCGGAGCACCGGCTGTTGGCTTCGTTCAGGGAATTCCGTTTTTGTTCGAGACCGGTGTAGAGGATAATCGCCAGGGCGGGGGTGACCGCGAATGCGACCAACAGGATGAGGTGGGTGCGAATGGACCATCCGGAAAAAGCCTTCACCGTGCGGACTCCGGGGCTTTGAGCTGGGATGCCGTTGTACCGGCTGATTCTATGCACAATTTTGTTTTTTCACAAGTTAAACAGTTACCGAAGGTATCATATTTCTCTCTTTTTTCGAGTTGCGTATACGGCATAATTCCACTACCATGCGGAGAAAAACAGGGTGGGGTGGGCCGATGGCGCTCCATGACCCGTTTTTTTTCGCGGCCGGGCTGGAAACGCGCAGGTAACGAAACTGGGGGGTCGAGTCATGGATGAACAGCTTAAACAAACGCCGCTCTGCGGGCGGCATGAGGCGCTCAAGGCATTGATGGCCCCCTTCGGTGGCTGGAACATGCCGATCCAGTACGAAGGAATCATCGCCGAACACGCCTGGTGCCGCGCCAAGGCGTCGCTCTTCGATATCTGCCACATGGGGGAATTCCTCTTCGAAGGGGATTTTGCGGCCGGCGGTCTGGAGGATGTCTTCACCTTTTCCGTGGCAACGATCCCGGTCGGGCGTTCGCGCTACGGTTTCCTGCTCAACGAAAGCGGCGGCATCATCGACGACCTGATCGTCTTCCGCCTGGCACCAGACAAGGCCATGATCGTGGTCAATGCGGCCACGGCCCCCCGGGATTTCGCCGTCATCGGCGCCAGGCTGAAGGGGGGTGCCTTTACCGACATCTCGGCCGCAACCGGCAAGCTGGACATCCAGGGGCCGCTCTCCCGGGACGTCATGGCGGCGGCCTTCGGCGCGGGAATCGCCGCCATACCCTATTTCCGCTTCACCACCATGAACCTTTTTGGTGTGGAGGCCATCGTCAGTCGCACCGGCTATACCGGGGAACTCGGCTACGAGATCTTCATCCCCTCGGACAAGGTCGTCGAACTGTGGGATCAGCTGCTGCTGGACGAGCGGGTCAAACCGGCCGGGCTGGGGGCGCGGGACGTGTTGCGCCTTGAGGTGGGGTACTCGCTCTACGGCAGCGATATCGACGAGGCGACCACACCCTTGGAGGCCGGTCTGGAAGGGTTTGTGGACCTGTCCAAGAACTTTGTGGGCAAGGAGGCGTTGCTGCGCCAGAAGGAGCAGGGCGTAGCCCGCAGAAAGGTTGCCTTCGAGGTGAACAGCCGCCGTTCGCCGCGCCACCACTACGAACTCTGTTTCAGCGGCGAGGGGGTCGGCACGGTGACCAGCGGCGTGTTTTCACCCATGCTCGGCTGCGGCATCGGTCTGGGATTCGTCAGGCCGGACTTGGCCACAATCGGTACGCCGCTCACCATCATCCATGAACGGGTCAGTATGGAGGCCACGGTCTGCGAACTCCCCTTCTACCGCGGCGGGTCGCTCCGGTCTTAAAACACAATCTGCCTCTGTGGCAGATTTTACAGATTTTTTTATCTTAAAAGGAGGGTATACCGGCATGAGCATCTATTTCACCAAGGAACACGAATGGGTCAGGGTAAAAGAAGGGATCGGCGCGGTGGGCATCAGCGAACACGCCGCCCATGAACTGGGGGACATCACCTTTGTGGAGTTGCCCGCCATGGGCAAGGTGGTCAAACAGTTCGATATGCTGGGAGCCATCGAGTCGGTCAAGGCCGCCAGCGACATCTTCTCGCCGGTTTCCGGCAAGGTGGTCAAGATCAACGAAGCCCTGAACGACGCCCCGGAGATCGTCAACGAAAGCGCGGAAGACGCCGGTTGGCTGACCTGGATCGAGATTGCCGACGAGGCGGAACTGAAAAACCTGATGACCCGGGAGCAGTACGACGAGTATCTTAAAACCATTTAGGGGCGAATCCCGCCTTTGCCAGCAGGCTGTTGAAACACCCAGGTTGTTCAAAAATAGTCAGATCGTCGCACCCGCAGAAAGCCCTGCGGAGGCGTAGCAGCGCTACGCCGCACAAGGGGGCTTTCGAGGATGGCGGCGAGATGGCTGTTTTTCAACAACCTCTCAGGAGAGTCCGCATGAATGACAGTCATTACTGCCCCCATACGCCGGAAGAGATCAGGGAGATGCTCTCGGTTGTCGGCGCCTCCAGCGTCGAGGAGTTGTTTGCTCCGATCCCGCCCGAATTGCGGGCCAAGACCTTCAATATCCCCCCCGGCATGTCCGAGTTCGAGACCTTTGCCCGGATGCAGGCCATTGCCGCCGACAACGGCGCCGCCATGGTCAATTTCATCGGGGGCGGTTTTTACGACCATATCATTCCCGCCGTGGTCGATCACCTCTCCGGCCGGGCCGAGTTCTACACCGCCTATACCCCCTACCAGCCGGAGTGTTCCCAGGGGACCCTGCAGGCCCTGTTCGAATACCAGACCGCCATCTGCCGCCTGACCGGTCTGGAGGTGTCCAACGCCTCGCTCTACGATGGTGCCACGGCCTGCGCCGAGGCGGCCATGATGGCCCTGCGGGCGACCGGCCGCACCCGGATCGTGGTGGACGGCTGCGTCAGTCCCTTCTCCCGGCAGGTGCTCAAGACCTACCTCTACAATCAGGCGGTGGAGGTCGTGGAGATCGCTCCCCTGGACGGCCTGCTGAACCGCGCCGCCCTGGCCGCCTGCCTGGATGAGCACGTTGCGGCGGTACTGGTGCAGAACCCCAACTTTTTCGGCTGCATCGAGGATCTGAGCCCCCTGGCGGAACAGGTGCATGCCGCCGGCGCCCTGCTGGTGGCTTCCGTGTATCCGGTTTCCCTGGGCCTCATAACGCCCCCGGGCGACATGGGGGCTGATATCGCCGTGGGGGACGGCCAGAGTCTGGGCAACCCGCTCTCCTTCGGCGGCCCCTCCTTCGGCTTCATCGCCGCAAAAAAGGCCTATATCCGCAACATGCCGGGGCGTATCGTCGGCGAAACCGTGGACAAGAACGGCAAACGCGGTTTCGTCTTGACCCTCCAGGCACGGGAACAGCACATCAAGCGCCACAAGGCCACCTCCAACATCTGTAGCAACCAGGGGCTGTGCGCCCTGCGCGGCCTGATCTTCCTCTCGGCCGTGGGGAGGGAAGGGGTGGCGGAGTTGGCCCGCCTCAACCGCGACAAGGCCGAATACACCAAGGCCCGCTTGGCCGGAATTCCCGGTGTGACCGTAGTGCAATCGGCGCCGACCTTCAACGAGTTCACGGTGTTCCTGCCCAAGCCGGCCGCACCGGTCGTGGCGGAACTGCTCAAGCAGGGTATCGCCCCCGGCGTGCCGCTGGGGGATTACTACGAGGATTCGGCCAACGCCCTGGTGGTGACGGTCACCGAGAAGCGAACGAAGAAAGAGATCGACCGGCTGGCCGAGGCGCTGCGGGCCGAGTTGTAACCTGAATCCGTGACGCCTCCATGCCGCTAGTCCGGAAGGCCTCTGCCTTTGCGTTTGAGCAGTCTTCGGCCATTAGGCGGCGGACCAGCTTGGTGAGTGGGCTGTCACGACACGGCAGCGAGCGGGCTCCGGCTCTTCCGGCCATTGCGGCATTCCGGCATCACGGATTCAGGTTGTAATGCGGGCATATCTGATCTTGGAGAGACTATCGTATGGAACTTATCTATGAAAAATCCGTTCCCGGCCGCAGGGGCGTGAAGCTGCCAGCCTCGGACGTGCCTCCCGCCCCTCCTCTGCCGGATGGTCTGCTGCGCGCGGAACCGGCCGGCTTGGCCGAGGTATCCGAACTGGATCTGGTGCGGCACTTCACCAACCTGTCCCGGCTGAACTTCTCGGTGGACACCAACTTCTACCCACTGGGCTCCTGCACCATGAAGTACAACGCCAAGGTGCTGGAGAACGCCGCGGCCCTGTTCGCCCCCTTCCATCCCATGACGGCGCTTCTGCCGGGGGGCGGGGAGTACTGCCAGGGGAACCTGGGGATGCTCTACGACCTGGGGCAGATGCTGGCCGACATCACCGGCATGGACGAGGTCACCACCCAGCCCTTGGCGGGCGCCCACGGCGAGATGACCGGCATCCTGCTGATCTCAGCCTACCATCGCGCCAAGGGGAACAGGAAAAAATACGTCGTGGTCCCCGACTCGTCCCACGGCACCAACCCGGCTTCGGCCACCATCGCCGGCTACGAGATCGTCACCGTGCCGACCGCGCCCTACGGCGACATGGACCTGGAACTGTTCAGGCAGGCCATGAGCGACGAGGTGGCGGCGGTGATGATGACCTGCCCCAACACCCTGGGGTTGTTCAACCCGCATATCAAGGAGATCTGCGACATCGCCCATTCGTTCGGCGCCCTGATGTACTACGACGGCGCCAACCTGAACGCCATCATGGGTAAGGTCAAACCGGGGGACGTGGGTTTCGACGTGGTGCACGTCAACCTGCACAAGACCTTCGGAACGCCCCACGGAGGAGGCGGTCCCGGTGCCGGTCCGGTGGGGGTCAAGAAGGCCCTGATCCCGTTCCTGCCCCAGCCGCGCATCGACATGGACGACGAGGGGACCTTTGTGCTCCAGACCTCCCGGCCCGATTCCATCGGCCGCGCGGCCAATTTTTTCGGCAACTTCGGCATCATGGTCAGGGCCTATGCCTACATCATCATGCTGGGGCGCGAGGGGTTGATCCAGGTGTCCGAGCAGGCGGTGCTCAACGCCAACTACATTAAGGAACGCCTGAAGCCCTACTACGATCTCCCCTACGACCAGACCTGCATGCACGAGTGCGTCTTCTCGGCCTCCCGGCAACTGGCCCACGGCGTGCACGCCATCGATATCGCCAAGTTCCTGATCGACCGGGGGTATCACCCTCCCACGGTCTACTTCCCGCTCATCGTCAAGGAAGCGATCATGATCGAGCCGACCGAGACCGAGAGCAAGGCAGCCATGGACGCCTTTATCGACGTGATGATCGAGGCCGCCCGGACCGCCGAAAGCGACCCCCGGGCGCTGTTGGACGCGCCGCTGACCATGCCGGTCTCGCGGCTGGACGAGACCAAGGCGGCCAGGGAGCAGCATGTCTGCTGCCTGGGGTGATCGGGAAGGGAATGTCCACAGATGACTGATACCGCGTCAACCTGGCGCCTCATCGAGGACGGACCGCGCACCGGAGCGGAGAACATGGCCATCGACGAGGCGCTGTTGTGTTCCTTTGACCCGGTTCGGTCCCACCCGGTGCTGCGACTGTACGGCTGGCAGCCGCCGGCCCTCTCCCTGGGGCGTTTCCAGAAAGCGGCGGAAGTGCTGGACCTGGAACGCTGCCGGGCCGGTGGGGTGCCCATCGTGCGCCGCATCACCGGCGGCGGGACGATCTACCACGCCGACGAGGTGACCTATGCCTTGGTTTGTTCGCCGGACCAGATCCCGCCCGCCTCGTCCATCAAGGATTCATTCCGTATACTGACCGGTTTTCTGATTGCCCTGTACCGGGACCTGGGACTTGAGGTATCATATGCCCTGGACGCCGTCTCCCCGGATGTGCGTCTGGGAGAACGGACCCCCTTCTGTTTTGCGGGCAAGGAGAGTTTCGACATCCTGGTGCGGGGGAAAAAGATCGGCGGCAATGCCCAGCGCCGGCAGAAGGGGATCATCTTTCAGCACGGTTCGCTACCGCTGGTGAACCGGGCCACTCTGGGACTCTCGTTCATGAAGGATCGGGCGCCCGGCCTGGCGGAGGACGCCGTCAGTCTGGAACAGTGCGGCATCCCCCCGGAGTACGACGTGGTGCGGCACAAGTTGATCGAGGCCTTTCAAAGGAACTTCACCGTGGAGCTTTCGCCCCAGCCGCTCACGGAACAGGAACGCTCTCTGGCCGGGGAGTTGCTGGTGGGGCGGTACGGTACGGATCGCTGGAACCTGGAAGGGGGGGATGCGTGAAGATGGCGAGGAAACCGGAGTGGCTGCAAAAACGCGTTAATCCAGGGGAACAGGCCGGGATGCGGGCGCTCTTGGGGGAGCTGCACCTGAACACGGTCTGCCAGCAGGCGCTTTGCCCCAATATCTCCGAATGTTTCCGCTGCGGCCAGGCCACGTTCCTGATCCTGGGGAAACACTGTACCCGGCACTGCTCCTTCTGCAACGTGGACAAATCGCCGCCTGAGCCGGTGGATAGCGGGGAACCGGCCAGGGTGGCCGGTGCGGTTGCCCGGCTGGGGCTGAGCCATGTGGTGATCACCAGTCCGACCCGGGATGATCTGCCGGACGGCGGGGCAGCCCTGTACGCTGCAACTGTGGTTGCCATCCGCGCCGCATCGCCCGTAACGCGCATCGAACCGCTCATCCCCGATTTCCAGGGTGACCGCCAGAGCCTGGCAACCGTCATGGCCGCGGAGCCGGATATTATCGCCCACAACGTGGAGACGGCGCCGCGGTTGTATCACATCCGCAGCGGTGCCGACTATGGCCGCTCCCTGGATCTGCTCCGCACCTGCCGGGAATTGGCGCCGGAAACCCCGGCCAAGTCGGGCATCATGCTGGGGATGGGGGAGACGCGGGACGAGGTGGTGCAGGTGTTGGGCGACCTGCGGGGTGCGGGGTGCGGCTATCTCAGCATCGGCCAGTACCTGGCCCCCAGCCGCAACCATTACCCGGTGCAGGAGTATGTCCGGCCCGAGGTCTTCGACGAGTTGCGGGAAAACGCCCTGGGCATGGGATTCAGCCATGTGGAGAGCGGCCCCTACGTGCGCAGTTCCTACCATGCAGGACAGTATCTGGCGGATATCCCCGGCGCATGCCACAAGGAGACAACATAGATGCAGCCCCAAATACTTCTGGCCGTTGCCGACGAAGAACGGCGCCTCATATATGAAACGTTTATCAAAAATGAGCGGGTAATCTGCCATACGGTGGCATCTCTGCGCGATGTGGCGAATCAGGCCGCCCGGCAGCCCTATAACGCCATCTTTCTCGACATGCCGCTGATGGTAAAGGCGTCCCGGTACGAAAAGAGCCTGGTGGAGGATGCCCTGCATGCCATGCCCAATGCTCGCCTCAACATCACCGCCAAAACCCAAAAGATTCGCATGCTGATCTCATGGGACGATCAGGATGGGGCTTGTACCCCCGAGGAGCACCTTCGATACTGCTGCGAACAACCCCCGAAGGTCGCTCCCATTTGCAACAGGGTGCCGCTTAATCTGAATGCCGTGTTGTCATGCTCCCCGGATATGACGGATGCCGAACGTACGGTCTGTATCGACTTTTCGGCGGGCGGTTGCTTCCTGTTCTGCGTCAACGACGAGATTGCCCTGCAATCGACCGTATGGATACGACTCGTTGCCCTGAGCGACCCGACGCCTATTGCGTCCACCATCTGCTGGAAACGGGAGTGGGGGATGACCAGCGAGATTCCCGGTGTCGGCGCTCGCTTCGATGTGATGACCCCGCAGCAGCAGGCGGAAATCCTCTCGCTCTGCCGGGGCAAGCTGAAAAAATGATCGCGGCCGTACGCCGTATGGCCGCTCGCCGGTACGGCACGGTGCGACCGATATCACTTGCGCCCGATAGCGGTTTCGTATAGGCTTTATCCATGCGTTTATTGGAGACATATGCTATCCACAGGAAATGTCTGCTGCCGCTTGTCATGGTGGCCGCGGTTTTCTTTATTCTCCAGGGGATAAGCGTACCCCACCTTGCCAATCCACGGGAACCGAAGCTCTCAAGCCCGCAAAAAGTCAAGCCATCAGCCCACCTTGTTGTCAAAAATCTGCTGCAATC
Organism: Oryzomonas sagensis; assembly: GCF_008802355.1. Classification (NCBI taxonomy): domain Bacteria; kingdom Pseudomonadati; phylum Thermodesulfobacteriota; class Desulfuromonadia; order Geobacterales; family Geobacteraceae; genus Oryzomonas; species Oryzomonas sagensis. Next base: position 186,579 of record NZ_VZRA01000003.1, read on the forward strand.
CTCCCACGGCAAGCTTGCAAAAAGCGCCCAGGTGCTGGATCTTTCCGGCACGGTCTCCCGGCTGGGAAATCGTGTCGCCCACATTTCGTCTTACCCCTGTGACCCCCATGCTCTCATCTCGGCCGCAGTCCCGGCCGTCCCAGCCAGGGCACCGCCCGCGTAACTGCTCCGTCTCCCTGCACTATCCTTAGTTTACCATCGCAAGCCGTATGGCGTCGGGAGAGGTCTCTCCGCGAACGGTTTCTGCGTGCCCCTGTCGGCAGGACAACGTCCTGCGCCGGCCATCGTCTGCTTTCGTGCCGTCTGCGGAACGTCCTGTCGCTTTCCAATCTCAAAAAACACGCTTCCAGGAGGAAACGGTGCAACTTATCAATAAAACCGCGGTCGATTTTATCGGCAAGAGAAACATCACCTTCATCGTATCGGGTATCATCGTTATTATAGGCTTGATCGGCATTGTCCAGATCGCCAGAAACGCCGCCAATATGGGCATCGACTTTTCCGGGGGGACATCGGTGCAGCTCAATTTCACCCAGCCGGTCCCTCTGGAAAAGGCCCGTGACCTCCTTGCCCGGAACAACCTCGGCGAGGCCAACCTGCAGGAAATCCAGGAGGGGAACAAGCTCCTTGTCAAGGTCGGAAAAGCCAGCCTGATGGCCGGGAACAACGTCGATACCATCAAGGAAGTCTTCAAAAAAGGGTTCCCGGGGAACGATTTCGTGGTGGAGAGCTCCACGGAGATAGGTCCTTCCATCGGCGACAAGCTCAAGAAGGATACCCTGATAGCGGTGGGAGTGTCCATGCTCGGCATCATCTTGTACATAGCCTGGCGTTTTGATTTCAAGTTCGGCTTTGGCGCCGTCGTCTCCACACTCCATGATGTGCTGGCGATGGTTGCCCTGTTTTACGTCTTGGACAAGGAGATCAACCTTCTGTTCATTACCGCGGTCCTGACGATTGCAGGGTACTCTCTAACCGATACGGTGGTGGTGTTCGACCGGATCAGGGAAAATCTCAACAGGAATCTGTCCGGGTCCATGGAGAGCATATTCAACAGAAGCATCAACGAAGTCCTGTCCCGGACCGTGATCACCTCGTTGACCACGTTTCTGGCGGCACTGTCGCTGTTTCTTTTCGGCGGGGAGGTAATCCACGATTTTGCCCTCGCCCTGGTAAGCGGCGTCGTCATCGCAACCTACTCATCCATATTTATCGCAAGCCCCATAGTGCTGGAACTGGAACGCAGGTCGGGAAGGTCCGGGCAACAAGAGGCACAGTTCCAGGAATCGTGAAATACTTTTCCAGCAGGAGAATCATCATGGCCAAACATTGGGAAGGGCTCTCCCCGTGGCGTCCGGATATAGCCATAGACCTGGGTACTGCAACGACCCGTGTCGTCAGCAAGGGGCATGGGGTTATAACCCATGCTTCCATGGCTGGAAACGTCCCGGCATTGTCGTGCGGCGTCGTGGCGAATCCGGATGCCGTGGTGGCGCTTCTTGAACCGCTCATTTCAAAAATGAGGATATTCGGCATGATCCGTCCACGCGCCGTGGCGTGCGCCCCTACCGATGCGAACGCCGATGAGCGCAATGCTCTTATCGAGGGGGTTTCCCGGGGCGGCGCATGCGCTGTCGTCGTTGTCCCGGAACCCCTCGCCGCAGCCGTCGGTGCAGGGGTCGATATCGTATCGCCCTATGCCCGGATGGTCGTCGATATCGGCGAGGGGGTAACGGACTGCGCCGTCATCACGTCCGGTAAGGTCGTGGACACGGCAGCCCTGCGCGGAGGGTGCTGTGCGCTACGGAACGCGGTCCGGGAGGGGATGCTCAGGATGCGGAACATGCGGATATCCACCCGTCAGGCTGAGTCGCTGGTTCGCGCGGCGCTCCGCGGTTCGGCTGCTGTTCCCGTGCCGACACGGGATGCGCGGGGAGGCGATGGTCCTGCGCTGCCGCAGATCGGTCTCGTTGAGGCGCGGGAGGCCTGCGATCCGGCGGTGAAAGCGATCCTGGGCTTGATAACGGAATTTCTCCGGGAGGTGCCGCACGCAACGGGAAGCGAGATTATCGAAAACGGCATCACCCTGACGGGAGGAGGCGCCCTGCTGGCCGGCATGCGGGAAAGGATTCAGGCGGCAACCGGCATTACGGTCATGCCGGTTGCCAACCCGCTTGAAGCGGTCGTACGGGGGGCGTACGCCATGCTGCCGATCGTGGCGATGCTCAATATGTGGAAGCAGTGAGCCCAAGCCCGCTGCGCAAACGGGATCTGCTCCTGGTCGAAAAAATGTAGTTATCCACGGATACCGATCCGGAAAATTGTGTTAGACTTGCCAGATGCCGTTCCCCTCGCAATCTCCTGGTAACGAAAGCCGCGTTATGCTCAAACTGATTCGATTGGTATGCGGGGTCGGGCTCTCCCTGTTCATCCTCTGGTTCGCCATGAACAATTATCGCGATGCGCGCCCCATCGCGGAGGATAATCTTTTCGGGCTGGCCCATTCGCTTCATGCGGCCATTGAAAACAGTGTGGTTCACGACCCATCCCTCCAATCCCTGGCGACGTTCCATGCCCAGGATTTAGCCTATTTCGCTCTTGTCGACAGGGAGGGCGTTTACCGATTCCACTCCAACCAGGAGTTGATAGGCACCCGGTTGCAAAACAGCGATACGTTGCGGCGGTTGTTTGCCGAAACCATGTCGGGAACCCGCGTGAAGCTCGCAACGGGTGAAACCGCGTACGAGTTGTACGGCCACATCCATACGCCCCGTGAGACCCTGGGGCTGCGTCTGGTGCTCCACACCTACCGGGCGGACGCGGTCATCAGGCATGCCCGACTGACCATGGCCGTACTGTTCGCCCTGGTAGCGGTCGGGTGGTTCCTGACCTTTGTCATCTATCGCTATTCCCTGCGGGAAGAGCTGCACCGGCAGGAAATGGCGCAGCGCGAAAGCCTGGCCCAAATGGGGGAAATGGGCGCCATGCTGGCCCATGAGATCCGCAACCCCCTGGCAGGGATCAAAGGGTTTGCCCAGCTCATTGAAAAAAGGCCCGACGACCCCCGGACAAAGGAATCCGCCCACCGGATCGTGGCGGAGGCCCGGCGCCTCGAGTCCCTGGTGACGGACCTGCTCGCCTTTGCCAGGAACGACGGGGGTGAGGCGGAGCCTTGTGCCCTTGCCCAACTTGTCGAACATTGCGTCGATCTGGTACGGCCAGAAGCCGAACAGGCCCGGGTCGTCCTCGTCGTGGACTGCCCCCACGATCTGGTGGTAACCGGCAAGCGGGACCGGCTCGGACAGGTGCTGCTCAATATCGTCAAAAACGGCGTGCAGGCGATGCCCGACGGGGGAGAGCTTCGCGTAACGGCGCACGCGGCCGGCCCCCAGGCAATCGTCACCATCAGCGACACCGGGCACGGCATCAGCCCGGAAAACCTTGCCAGGATATTCACACCCTTTTTTACCACCAAGGCCAGGGGCACGGGGTTGGGGCTGGCGCTCAGCAAGAAGATCATCGAAGAACACCACGGTTCGATTGCACTTGAAAGTTCAGGCCGCGGGACGGCGGTAACCATAACGCTGCCAGGGGCACGGGTAGGGGAGAAGTCATGAAAGGGCGTATTCTGCTGGTCGAGGACGATGAAACCTTCAGGAGTTTTTTGCAGACCGTTCTGGAGGACGAGGGGCATGATGTGCTCACCGCCGGCGACGGACTGTCCGGGGCCCGGTTGATAAAGGGCAAGCAGTTCGACCTGGTTATCTCGGATCTGAAGATGCCCGGCAAAAGCGGTCTTGAGCTGTTCCGGGACACCATACAGGATGCCAACCCTCCCCGGTTTATCTTTCTGACCGCGTTCGGAACGGTGGAGGAGGCGGTCGGCGCCATGAAGGATGGGGCCTTCGATTTTCTCACCAAACCGCTGGAAGACCCGGATACCCTGTTGAGGATTGTGGACCGGGCGCTTGAAGGCCTGCAACACTCGCGGGACTACCGTGCGCTCAAGGAATCCGAAACGGTTGGGTTACCGCCGGAAGAGCTCATCTTTGCGGGATCGGCCATGCAGTCGATACAAAAACTGGTCCACAACGTGGCAGGCACCACGGCCAATGTGCTTCTCTACGGCGAAAGCGGCACCGGCAAGGAGTTGGTGGCCAGGACCATCCATCTGCTCAGCCCCCGGAGCAACGGCGGGCTCGTCCCGCTCAACTGTGCGGCCATCCCGGAAAACCTGCTGGAGAGTGAGCTTTTCGGCCACGAAAAGGGGGCCTTTACGGGGGCTATCCAGGCCCGACTGGGCAAGTTCGAATTGGCCAAGGGGGGGACCATTTTTCTGGACGAAATCGGTGAAATGCCGGTGGCCCTCCAGGCCAAGCTGCTGCGGGTCCTTCAGGAACGGGTGTTCGAACGGGTCGGGGGCGGCAAGGAGATCAAGGCCGATGTGCGGGTGATTGCGGCAACCAACCGCGACCTTGCGGAAGAGGTCGCGGAGAAGCGTTTCCGCGAGGATCTCTTCTACCGTCTCAACGTCTTCCCGGTCAACCTGCCGCCGCTCCGGGAACGGCGGGATATCATCCCGTTGCTGACCGAGTACTTTATCCAGCGCTTCTGCCGTCAGGTCGGCAAGAAGCTCAAGGGCATCGAACCGGAGGCGCTCAAGGCCATGAAGGCGTATGCCTGGCCGGGCAATATCCGCGAGTTGCAGAACGTCGTGGAGCGGGCCGTCATCCTTGCCCAGGATATGGTCCGGGCTGCCAATCTCCCCGATGCTCTGGCGCGTTCACCGGAGCCGGTCGCTATTACCGGCAAGGACAAGCTGAGAATGGTGGAGCGCGATCTGATCGTCAAAGCCCTGGAACAGCATGGCGGCAACCGCCGTCTGGCTGCCGAGGAGCTACGGGTGTCGCGCCGGACCCTTCAATACAAGCTGAAGGAGTTTGGCCTGCTCGACGAAGACTAGTGTTGTGCAACATTCTTCTCACATGGTGCAATTGTCTGCACATTTTATCCTTATTTGACTTTTATGAATAAACAATAAAATTAATGATATCGCGGTATTGCTAAAGTTTTTCGTTTTGGCATACACCGTGGAATATACCTGGACAGAATCATCATATTCCACGGAGGTATCCACAAATGAAAAGGATCGGAACAATCTCAACAGTGGCGGCAAGCGCCGCTCTCATACTTGCCGTCCAGGCATTCGCTTTCGGCGGCGGGATGGGGGGCGGCCAAATGGGGGGAAGCATGGGCGGGGGGCATCAGATGTCTTCCGGCATGCAGGGGGCCGGTGGCGCGGGCATGCATCAGGGGGCGATGAATGGCACGGGGCCGCAGCATATGGCCATGAATGGAACAGGGGCTCAGGGCGGCGCCACCATGCCGTCCGGGCAGATAGGCGGGAGCGGCAACGGTATGACCGCCACGAAACCGCCCGCAGCCACAACCACCAAATAGCACGAATCGGGAGTAGTCCAGTATGACCAAAGACCGTTTTTTTTCCATCGCGACGTTGGCAATCGTTTTGAATGGCCTGCTGATCGGCTCCGCGTTTGCCGGCTTCGGCTTCGGCAGCGATGCCGTTGGGAAGAGCGGTCTGGACTTCGCCAAGGGGTACGATGTGAACACGGTGACGACCGTAACGGGTCGCGTGGTATCTTCTCCCCAGACCGGAGAAAAAGAGCACATTTTTGTGGACGTAAAGGCCGGTGGGGAGACCATCAGCCTCAATCTTGGGCCCAAGTCGTTCTGGGAGAAAAAGGAAATTCCGCTCCATCCCAACGACGATATCAGCGCCAAGGGCTCCAAGGCCCAGGGTAAGGATGGGAAAACTTATCTGATGGTGCAGAAGCTCACAAACAAGACCACCGGCTCTCAAGCAGCATTGCGAAATGATCAAGGGAGGGCCGCCTGGTCCGGGTGGAATTCGGGCGGCATGATGCAGGGCGGTGGCATGATGCGCGGCGGTGGCGGGATGATGAGACGCTGAAGTTTGCCGTCCTTGTTGCCCACGAAGCCGATTATCTTAAAGAAGGAGCTCACAATGCAACACTTGATAGGATCGGGAAGGTTTTCCTCCCTTCTTGCCGTCATGACCCTCTTCATTCTTCCGGCATGGGCTTGTGCCGACGAACCCGCATATTCCGTCGGCCTTGGCTTTGAGTTCGCGTCGGGTAAATACGGAACCGGAATCAGGACCGACTCCATATACATGCCGTTCACGGCGACGGTCTACCCGACCGAGCGACTTGATTTTTCGCTGGAAATCCCCTTTGTCTACCAGAGCAGTAGTGCGGTGGTGGCGGGGCAATACATGGGGATGCAGGGGCAGTCCACGGGCATGCAGTCGGTTGTGGCGGCAATGAATGGCATGGGGGCCTCCGGCTCGATGACTTCCGCGTCGGCGGGGAGCGTCAATAATTCCCATTCCGGGCTCGGCGACATCAAACTAAAGGCCGGATATGTCCTGTACACCGAGGAAAAGTATGTGCCGGCCATCCGCCCCAACGTCTACGTGAAAATTCCCACCGCCGACAAGAACAAATTCCTTGGGACCGGGGAGTTTGATGAAGGCTTTGCCGTGGAATTAACCAAGTGGTTCGGCAGTTGGTTTGCGGACGGCGAGGCGGGGTACGTCATCCAGGGAAAATCATCGGTCATTGCCGTCAAAAATTATCTCAACTACTACGCCGGAGCAGGTTATCAACTCACCGAGCGGCTGCGCCCCATGGTGTTGCTCAAAGGGACCACTCCTACCGTCAACGGCGCAGCGTCCCAGTTGGAGGCGCGGCTCAGAGTCAAGTACCAGTTCGCGAAACACACCGGCATCGATGGCTATCTGGCCAAGGGGATCACGACCGCCAGTCCCGAGTACGGCATGGGACTCGCCGTCTTTTACGAATTCTAGACTTCGCGTGCAGATGCGATTGAAGGAGAAACGATCATGATGAAAAAAACTATATTAGCAGCAGCGATGATTACTGTCGGCCTTATCGCCGGGTGCGGCAGCGGAGGCGGGACTACTCCGGCAACAGGAACAACCTCCTTGAGCGGCAAAGTGGCTGACGGTTATCTCGTCGGTGCCACCGTATTCCTCGACAAAAACGGTAACTACCAGTTGGATGCCGGCGAACCCTCGGCCACCACGGATGCCAATGGCGCGTACACCCTGACGGTCGATCCCGCGGATGTGGGCAAGTATCCCATCGTGGCGCTGGCAATCAAGGGGCAGACCATCGACAAGGATACCGGGCTGCCGGTCACCGGCAGTTATGTCCTCAGCATGCCCGCCACAGCCACGAGCGGCACGGTCAACAGCAACTTCATCAGCCCCATGTCGTCCCAATTGCGGGAAATGATGGAAACAGGGAAATATGCTTCCATGCAGCAGGCCATGACCGCCCTGGCGGCCAAACTTGGCATGACGGTCGGGACGAACATGCTCGAAGACTATATGCTCGCCAATAACGCCACCATGCACACTGCGGCGCAGAATATGGCGAGCCTGATGGGGGGAGAGATGGCTCAAGTGATGGGAACAAGCGGAACCACCGTTACCGTTGATGTCAATCGCTACCGCGGCATGATGGGGATGATCTTCAGCAACATGTCGTCCATCAAGGGGCCGAATTCCCAAACGGCCATGACGACCCTTATGGGCACCATGACCACAACCCTGGGGAATATGCCGATGATGAGTGCCGGACAGCCGTACCTGAATATGTCGACCGCCTTCAGAGGGGGCATGGCGGGAGGGACGACCGGGACCGGCGGCATGATGATGAACTGAGGCTCGTACTGCCTGGGGACTCTAAAAACGGTCGTTCGCACTTGCGAACGACCGTTTTTGTATTCAGCTTCTTACCGGGGAGGAACAAACTAAACTGTAATTGAACCGGGACACGTGCCTCTGTCCGCCTATCTCTCCTGGAAACGGGGATTCTTGTGGAAGTAGGCAAAACAGGACTCGATCCTTTGCAATTGCTGCGGTGTCGCGTCGATGAAATGGAGCCCGTAGAGGCCGTTGTCTTTCTGTTTGCTGTTCCAGACAACCCGTGCGGCAATGCGGAGCGGCGTCTGGCGCTCGTACTCGTCCCGGGATTTGCAGGGGGTCATGATGTCCACTTCGAGGGTTTCGTTGTGCGGGATATCGGTATTCCCCGGCAAGCGCAGCTTGAGCCCCGACAGGCTGAAATCGCTGGAGATCCCTTTGATCGGGTTTTGCTGGCCTGCGCGCCGCACGTAGACCAGGAGCCCGTTCTGGGCGCGGGGATAGAGCCGGTTTTCGTTTTGTGTGGGCAGGATCGTGGTGGCGGTGTCGAATGTGAAACGGGCCATCAGTTTGTTGAATTCCTGGGTCACATTGTTGAGATCGGCGCTGATGGTGGCGGTTATCCCCACCTTTGAGCCGCTTTCGCGAATGGTGTGGAAAAGCGAATCCAGACTCAGCTGCAGGGTGGATAACTGTTCCATCTGGGATTGGCTGACCTCGGATATGCGTGTATTCGCAGCGGTGGACTCCCGTACCGAGGCTACCATTCGCTCGATGATCTCTGCGGTCTCCTGGGTCTTTTGCTCGCCGTCGTGCACCCGCGTAACGATCTGCTCCATTGTCTTCCTGCTCTGGTTGACCTGGCTCGTCAATTCAGCGATGATCCCGGAGATTTCCTCCGTTTCCCGCGCCGTGCGTGAGGCCAGATTGCGCACCTCGTCGGCGACCACCGCGAAACCGCGTCCCTGTTCACCCGCCCGGGCCGCCTCTATGGCTGCATTCAGGGCCAGAAGGTTTGTCTGGTCGGCGATATCGGTGATGCTTTCAATAATCTGGTGAATCTTTTCTCCCACCTGGTGGAGACCGGCCGTTTCCAAGGCCGCCCGGTTCACCTCTTCCACGGTCAGGCGCATCTGGGCGATATTGTCCCTGGTCGCCATGAGCCCGCGTTCCGCCTCCTGCTCCGTCTCAGAGGATGTGCTGCGCACCCGTTCCGACAACTCCCGCACCGATTCCGATATCATGCGAACCTCGGATGTCGCCGCAGTCACGTCCTGCGCCCGTTCCTGCTGGGAATGGCTTGCGTTGGAGATGTCGTTGGATATTTCGGCGATCTGAAACGACGACTGTTCCATCTGAAGGCTTGCTTCGTGGATGTTGCGCAGCACATCGGTCAGGTTTGCCACCATGACCCGCATGGCCATCAGGATCTTGCTGATTTCGTTATTGCGTCGTACGATGATCTCAGGGCTGAGATCGCCTTTGGACATGGTTTGCAGGTAGCCGATGGTCCGGCCGATGGAATTACTTATGGCCCAGACATTGATGCCGCCGAACAGAGCCCCCAGGCAGATGAAGAAAGCAGCCGCGCAGAATTGCAGGAGGGCGGAGTCAAGCGACCTCCCGGCAAAGGTTGCAGCGATGATGCAGCCGCTGTAGCATACACACAGGATTGTGAGCCTGGTTTTGATGCTCAAACAGAGATAATAGTTCCAGAGTGCATTCATGGCATTGGCTCCCCGACTATAGTGGCTGGTTGTGTCATCGCTTCCGTGTGAGGACATGTTCAAGAATGGCAATCAACCTTACGTTACGGACGGAACTATACCAGCCTGCACGTGGGCGCACAACAACTTGTGTTTTTTTCTGCTGTTTTCGGGTGGTTGCAGGCGTTTGGCGCTGGCGGCTGAACAAACGTGAGGTACTGTTTATGCGATGTTGTGAAGACTCTCCGTCGCGACAATTGCTTGAGGCGGTGCGGCAATTCAATACCCGTGGCTGGTATGAATGCCACGAGACCCTTGAAGACCTCTGGGTGGGGGAGGAGGGCGAGGCGCGCTACTTCTACCAGGGAGTTCTCCAGGTGGCGGTGGCCCTGCACCATTGGAGAAACGGCAATTTCGGCGGTGCAGTCACGCTCTTGGAGGGTGGGGCGGCGTACCTGAGGCGCGTGCCGGCGGTTTGCCAGTGGGTGGATGTGGCCGCTTTCATCGCCGCTGCCGACAGGGTGCGGGAGGCGCTGATACAGTTAGGCAAAGAGCGTATGGCGTCGCTGGATCCGTCTTTGATTCCTGTTTTGAGGGTTGTTTCACTGCCGGATGATTGCAAATAAAACGGATGATTATAAGTCGAAAAAAAGTCTGCGCTCCCGGACGGGGGAAGGGCATTTGGGGAGGGTATCGTTATCGGGGGATATTTTAACTTCCGTTACGGGAAAAACCTTCCCGGGGCACCGCATCAGGCGTAGGTCGAAAAGTTGTAGGAGCTGTCCGGCTTGGGAGCCTGCTGAACGTTCTGGGCCAGGAGGTCGGCCAACTGGTTCTGCTGGTTGGCGGCCTGTTTTATCATGGCCGTCGACAGCGTTTGTTGAGTCTGTCCGCCTTTTACCGACAGTGCGGTCCCTGCAATCGTGCCGATATCCATAATCAATCTCCTTGGTCGTTATTATTGCAATATGCGCATCCAAAGTGCAACAAAAAAGGAAAAAGGTCAATTTTGCGTGATATTTTTGCTATACTTTTGAGGGATGATTGCCTAGAGTTTGACGATGATATTGACGAAAGAGGTCGCATGATGCAGTTCGAATGGTGGTACTGGATAATCGCCGGATTTTGCCTGATCGGCCTGGAACTGGCCGTGCCGTCGTTCACGATCATCTGGTTCGGCCTGGGGGCCTTGGTGGTCGGCCTGCTGAAGGCGCTCTGGCCGGGATTTCCCGTGGCCGGGCAGCTGTTCATCTGGACCGTGTCGTCCATCGGTTTCACCGTGATGTGGTTCAAATATCTCAAGCCCAAGGTCAGTAGAACCCATTCCGGCCAATCGAAGGAAGGGATCGTGGGGGAAACCGGCATCATCGTCCGGGGGACGGAGGATAGCTACGGCCGTGGGACGGTACGATTCCGCATTGCCGTGCTGGGCGCCGACGAGTGGGGCTGTTATGCCGATGAGGTGCTGCAGGTGGGAGATTCGGTCCGCGTCGTGGATATTGAAGGACAGGTTCTCAAGGTAACTAAAATCTAGGGGGGAAAGATGGCTGGAGTTGTTGTTTTTGGCGTTCTTCTGGTGGTGGTCGCTGCAACGCTGTTCGCCGGGGTCAAGACCGTTCCCCAGGGGCAGGAGTGGGTCGTGGAGCGGCTGGGCAAATATCATTCGACCCTCAAGCCGGGACTCAACTTTATCATCCCCTACATCGATACCGTGGCCTACCGGGTCTCGACCAAGGGGGACGTGCTCTCCGTGGGCGCACAGGAGGTGATTACCCGGGACAACGCGGTCATCATCACCAATGCCATCGCCTTCATCAAGGTTACCGATCCGACCCGCGCCGTGTACGAGATCCAGAACTACGAATATGCCATCCAGAACCTGGTCATGACCTCCCTGCGGGCCATCATCGGCCAGATGGACCTGAACAGCGCCCTGTCGGAGCGGGAACATATCAAGGCCAGACTTCAGGACGCCATCTCCAAGGAGGTGGCAACCTGGGGGATCTATGTCCAATCGGTGGAGATTCAGGACATCAAGCCGTCCGAGTCCATGCAGCGGGCCATGGAGCAGCAGGCCAGCGCCGACCGCTTCAAGCAGGCCACCATTCTGGAAGCCGAGGGCAAGCGGGAAGCCACCATTCGAGAGGCTGAGGGACGCCTGGAAGCCGCCAAGCGCGAGGCAGAGGCCCAGGTCCGGCTGGCCGAGGCGTCGGCCAAGGCCATTACCGATATCAGTGAGGCCATCAAGGACCGCGACCTGCCCGCCGTGTTCCTGCTGGGGGACCGCTACGTCAACATGCTGCAGAAGCTGGCCGCCTCACCCAACGCCAAGATGGTGGTCCTGCCGGCCGACCTGCCGGCAGCCGTTCGCGGCATGATGGGAAAAGGGTAACGGGTAGGGGGATTGGTGAAACAGGCGTGGTGGCGCCCTCAAGGCGTGCTAAAACCCCGGCCGCGAGGTACAGCAGTTAAGGGCGTCCCTGACTTCCTTCCTGAATCTGGTGAGGTTTTCCTTCTCTTCGCCGAACGTTTCCACATGGTTGATCTTTTCCGTGACAAGGGAGTGCAGCTTGCTCAACTTGCCGTGGTCTCCCATGGCCGCCCGCAGTTCCTTGCGCAACTCATTAACAACTTTGTCGCTTGATTTCATAAACATATGGCACCACCTGGTGTTGAGTGATTGGGAAATTCTGGGAACGTCATGCGTAATGCAACGGCCTCTTACTCCCGGTCTACCCTGTTGTAGCGAATGGTCCAGAACTGAGTCCGGCTGCTTCACCTCATCCCCATTCTCACGCCGTCCATGAACAGGGGCAATCCGGCCCATCGTTAAAAGCTAATATGAATACACCCCGTGGTCAAGCTATAAATTGCAAGTATTTCAAAGACAACGGCTTTTTCGAGGGGCTGGGGGCGGCCAGTTCATACTCGTGGAATTAGGTAGACAACCCCGCCTCCTTTTCGCTATGTTTCCCTGGTGAACGATCATACGGAACGCAGGACAGGATGTGAGACAGCTTTGAAAAACGACCACGACTACTGGATGGCCAAGGCTATCGCCGAAGCGGCCAAGGCCCGGGCCAAGGACGAAGTTCCCATCGGCTGCGTCATTGTCCGGGATGGCAAGATCATCGCCCGGGGCCATAACCTGCGCGAAACGGCCCAGGACCCCGCGGCCCACGCCGAGCTGATCGCCATCAGAAAGGCCGCGCGGAAGCTTAACTCCTGGCGGCTCCTGGATACGACACTTTACGTCACCCTCGAACCGTGCATCATGTGCATGGGAGCCATCATCCTGGCCCGCATACCCACCGTTGTCTTTGGCTGCCACGACCCCAAGGGGGGCGCGGCCGGCACCCTGTACGACCTCTCCAACGATCCCCGCCTCAATCACCGGGTGGACCTTGTCCCCCGCATTATGGAACAGGAATGCTCATCGCTGCTGAGCGCTTTTTTTGCCGAGCTGCGCCGCCGCCGGCGCAGCCTCCCTGTTTCCTGATTCCCCCGATCACAAATTTCTGGCGTTCGATGTTAAATTGAAGTATATGTTTATTTGTATTTTAATATGTTTTTGTGCGGGGGGGCAATGAATATCGGTTTACCTTTGAAAGCATTCAGCCTTGGTCTTGTTCTCGGTTTTTGCCTGTTTGCAGGTACTGCTGCGCAGGCTGCACGGGTTAATGACAAGGCTCCCAACTTCAACCTGAAGGACCTGAATGGCCGCAGAGTAACCCTGAATGAGCTAAAGGGCAGCGCGGTCATTTTGAACTTCTGGTCTACCGCATGCCCCCCGTGCTTAGCCGAGATACCCGGATTGAATGCGCTTTACCGCGACATGAGGGCAAAAGGCCTGATGGTGCTCGGCATTGCCATTGATTCTTCGGAAAAGCCTGTTCGTGAACAGGCAAGCCGGTTGAAGATAGAGTATCCCGTTCTGCTGGATAGTGAAAAAAATGTCTATTTCGATACATTCGGGCTTTTCGGGCAGCCCGTCAGCATACTGATCGATCGTTCCGGCATAGTGCGGGACAAACTTATCGGGCAGTTGGATTGGAATTCAGCCCAGATCAAGGGCAAGGTGCAAAAACTCCTGAAGGGAAGGCAGCCATGATGAACAAGCACATCCTGATTGGTATCTTTGCGGTTCTGACGAGTCTTACGGCGGGGTGCGGAAGCGCAAATTTCCTGGTGTACAAGGACGCCAAGCATTTTTACGTCACCAGTAATGGCGCGACCCTGAAAAAAATGCTTTGCGAATCCGGCGATATAAATCGGATTCTGACTGACTCTCGCCTCCCGGAGGCGACGCAGAAGGACCTGCATGAGGGAATATGCTCGTCCAACAAGGTTAAGGAACGACTGTTGGCCACTCTTGAAGACATGACGCCGGAGCAGCGCAGTGCGCTCAAGCTTGCCTTTCAAGCCAACGGTTATCAAATCAACACTATCGCCAACTGTTGAGGCAGCGGCTACTAGGCGCCCGGTCGGGAGCCATGCGTAACGGTAACAGTTCAGAGATCTGTTCAAACTGCCGAAATAGGCAAAAGGGCCGGATCGCCAACGAAAACGCCCCGCCGGGAAATCCGGCGGGGCGTTTTCGTTGGGACGCGGGAAGGGGAGGTCAGCCTTTCAGCCCGAAGGTATCGTGCAGCACGCGTACGGCCAGTTCGGTGTATTTCTCGTCGACCACGACCGAGATCTTGATCTCCGAGGTGGAAACCATCTGGATGTTGATCCCGTTGGCCGCAAGGGCGACGAACATCTGGGTGGCGACGCCGGCGTGGCTGCGCATGCCGAGGCCGACGATGGATACCTTGCTGATGTTTTCGTCGGAAAGGACCTCTTTGGCCTGAATCGTCTTGGCGACCTCATTGGTGATCAACAGGGCCTGTTTCAGGTCAGCCTTGGTCACGGTGAAGGTGAAGTCGGTCAAGCCGGCTTGGCTGACGTTCTGGACGATCATGTCCACCGAGATGGCTGCGTCGGAGAGCGGCGTGAGAATCTTGGCGGCGATGCCCGGCTTGTCCGGTACTCCCATGACGGCAATCTTGGCTTCATTCTTGTCGTACGCCACCCCTGATACGAGAATACCTTCCATTTCCTTATCCTCCCTGGTAACCATGGTACCGGTGTTTTCATTAAGACTCGAACGGACGTGAACGTCCACATTGTATTTCTTGGCGAATTCCACCGAACGGATCTGCAGCACCTTGGCGCCCAGGCTGGCCAGTTCGAGCATCTCGTCGTAGGAGATCTTCTCGACCTTGCGGGCTTCCTTGCAGATGTTGGGATCGGTGGTATAAACGCCGTCCACGTCGGTGTATATCTCGCAGACGTCTGCCGTGAGGGCCGCCGCAATGGCCACGGCCGAGGTATCGGAACCGCCGCGTCCCAGGGTGGTGACATTGCCGGCCGCGTCGATCCCCTGGAAACCGGCCACGATCACGATGGCGCCGTCTTTGAGAGCGGCACGGATGTTCTTGTCGTCGATGCTTTCTATGCGGGCCTTGCTGGCGACGCTGTCGGTAATGATCGGCACCTGCCACCCCTGGTAAGACTTGGCCTTGTACCCCAGGGACTTGAGGTGCATGGCCAAGAGGCCGATGGTGACCTGCTCGCCGGTGGCGACCACCACGTCATATTCACGCCCGTCGGGAATTTCGCTCATCTCGTTGGCAAGGGCGACCAGTTTATTGGTCTCTCCGGACATGGCGGACACGACGACAATCACGTCATTACCCGCTTCATAGGTCTTGATGATCCGCTTGGCGACGTTTTTGATGCGGTCGGCGGTGCCAACCGACGTGCCGCCGTATTTCTGGACTACCAGTGCCATACATCGCTCCTTCACAAATAGGTGGTGGGACAGACTGCCCGAAGGTAAAGCTCTATAACAGATTATCAACTCTCAGGTCAAAGAAATTTTATCGCCTTGTATACGCTTTAGCAAGCGTGACAACAGAATCTCCGAGGATGTTCCCCTCGCTTCCAGGGTGATGCTGCGCCGGTCGTCGCCGTCATAGCGGAACGTAATACGCAGATGATCGGCGGGGAGCAGGTCTTTCAGGCGCTCGGACCATTCCACGATACAGACGCCTTCCCCCTGGAGGTACTCCGTGAAGCCCAGGTCGTCGATATCTGCCTCTCCTGCCATGCGGTAGAAGTCGAAGTGATAGATCGGTACGCGGCCGGGGTACTGATTCATGATGGCAAAGGTGGGGCTGGCCACCAGATGGGCACTCTCCGGGGCAACTGCCTGAACCACGCCGCGGGTGAAACAGGTCTTGCCCCCTCCCAGTTCACCCCGCAGCGCCAGGAAAGCGCCCTGTTCCAGCAGCGCCCCCAGCTGCCGTCCCAATTCCTCGGTTTCGCCGGGCGAACTGGTGTGGAAGGTCTCTTCGATCACTTCGGGACCAGATTGCGGATGATGTCGATGCGGGAGACGATCCCCACCAGCTTGTGCCCCTCAACCACCGGCAGCGCATGCAGTTTGCGGTCGCTCATGATGTCGGCGGCCGTGCTGACCGGGTCGGTGGGGGCGATCGTCACCACGTCGCCGGAGCAGATCTCCCCCACGGTCTGGGCGGTCATCTTCTGCACCTCGCGCTCCAGGGTCCGTTCCCCCTGCAGGGGGATCACCCAATCGAAGATGGAAATGACCGTGGGGATATGCAGGTTGCGCCCCTGTTCGATCAGATCGGAGGAGGTCACGATGCCGGTCAGGTTTCCGGCTTCGTCCACCACCGGCAGGCTGCCGAAGCGACGGGTCTCGAATATCCCCGACAATTCCCGCAGGTTGGTCTCTTTTTTCACGGTGACGACGTCTTTGGTCATGATGTCGGCTACGGTCTGCATACGCTGTTCTCCTTGGGTAACGGTAGTAGATTGTGGTAGGCATAGGGGAGCTTTTCCTGCACGTCGCCGGCGCTCATGCCGATCTCCCCTTTGTCCCGGGCCACCAGATCGGCGGCGTAGCCGTGGATGAAGACCCCCAGGCGGCAGGCATCATGGCAGTTGTACCCCTGGCCCAGGAGTGAGGCGATGATGCCGGTCAGCACGTCCCCCATGCCGCCGCTGGCCATGCCCGGATTGCCGCTGCCGTTGATGGCCGTGCTACCGTCCGGTGCGACGATGATGGTGCGGGAACCCTTGAGGATCAGGTGAACGCCGAAGGCGGCGGCAAACTTTCGGGCCGTGGCGATGCGGTCGGTTTCCACGTCTGCGATGGTGGCCCCCATCAGGCGGGCCATCTCTCCCGGGTGGGGGGTCAACACGACATGAGTGCTTTTCTTCTCCAGCAGGCAGTTCGCGTCCTGAGCCACGGCATTCAGGCCATCGGCGTCGATCACCAGGGGGAGGGCGACTGTTTTCAACAGGGCATGCACCAGGGCGACGGTGGCAGGGTGCTGGCCCAGGCCGGGGCCGATGGCCAGGGCATCCTTGCCGGGGAGCAGTCCTTCGATGGCGGGAAATGTGCTGCCGGTCAGGTAGCCGCAGCCGGAATCGCCCAGGGGAACGGTCATGGCTTCGGTGGTCTTTACCTCCAGAATAGGGTTGAGGCTTTCCGGGACCGCCAGGGTCACCAGACCGGAACCGGCCCGCACGGCGCTGTTGGCGGAGAGCGCGGCGGCGCCGGTCTTGCCGCGGGACCCGGCGACGATCAGGCAGTGGCCGAAATGCCCCTTGTGGGCCTGACGGTCGCGGCGGCGCAGCAGGGGGGCGATGCTGTCGGCGGTGAGGAATTCGCAACCGGAGGCGTTCTCCACGAGTTCGGCCGGGATGCCGATGTCGGCCACCACCAGGCGGCCGGTGTGGTCGGCGCCAGGATACAGGACGTGCCCCAGTTTTGCGGCGGCAAAGGTGACGGTGACGGTCGCCCGCACCGCGCGCCCCAACACCCGGCCGGACGTCCCGTGGATGCCGGAAGGGATGTCTACCGCCAGTATCGGACACCCGGCAGTATTGATCAACTCCACCGCTTCCCGGTGGATGCCGGCAACTTCGCTATTCAGGCCGGTTCCGAAAAGGGCATCCACGACGACATCGGCCTGGCTGAGCTCTTCTCGAAACAGCCCCGCCAGTTGTCCCGGGACGGTGCAGTAGGAGACCGCGGCCGGCGGCAACCGCTCAAGGTTGATGGCCGCATCGCCGCCGATCCGGTCCCGTTCCGCCAGGATGCAGACCCGGACCTGCCAGCCGCTTTGCAGCAGCAGGCGTGCGATGACGTAACCGTCGCCGCCGTTATTGCCCCGGCCGGCAAAGATGAAGGCCCGCTTGTCCCCCGTATAGCCGAACTCGTGGAAGATGGCCTCCATGCAGGCGTGGCCGGCATGTTCCATCAACTCCAGCCCCGGTATGCCGTGCTCCTGGATGGCCTGCCGGTCCAACTCCTGCATGGTCTGCGCCGCTATGACCTTCATGGTGCCTCCAGCACTACCATGGCAACGGCCTGTCCGCCGTCATGGGACAGGGAGAGGAATGACGTCCCCAGTCCCCTCTCCGTGAAAATTTTGTGTGCCTGGCCCGTGAGCCGGAGATCCGGTTTGCCCGACTCGTTGTTGACGACCTCCATGTCGTGCCAGGAAATGCCGTCGCGCAGGCCGCTGCCCAATGCCTTCAGGAAGGCCTCCTTGGCGGCGAAGCGGGCGGCGTAGCATGAGGCGGCATCCTTGCGAACGCTGCACCGGTCCCGTTCCTCCCGGGTGAAGATCCGTGCGATGATCGCCTGGTTGCCGTCTTCCAGGAAACGCCGGAAGCGGCCGATCTCCACCGTATCGATGCCGATGCCGGAGATCATGCGTACTTGATCAACTCGACCATGTCGCGTACGGCCCGGTCGAGGCCGACCAGCATGGCGCGGGAGATGATGGCGTGGCCGATGTTGAATTCCTCGATGCCGCCCAGGGCGGTAATCGCCTTGATGTTGACGTAGTTGAGCCCGTGTCCGGCATTGACCCCCAGGCCGACCTTGCGGGCCAGCTTGATGGCGGTATCGACGGCCTCCAGCTCCTTCTCCTGCAGGGCCCAGTCCCGGGCCTCGGCATAGGAGCCGGTATGAATCTCGATGTAATCGGCGCCGGTTTTGTTGGCGGCCTTGATTTGTTCCTGATTCGGGTCGATGAACAGGCTGACGATGATGCCGTTGTCCCGCAGGCGTTTGACGGCGTCGGTGACGGCCTTGATATTGAGGATGACGTCCAGCCCCCCCTCGGTGGTCAACTCCTGGCGTTTCTCCGGCACCAGGGTGACCTGCTCCGGCTTCACCCTCAGGGCGATGCGCACCATCTCCTGAGTCGCGGCCATCTCCAGGTTCAACTTGGTCTTCACGGTCTGGCGCAGGATCTCCAGGTCCCGGTCCTGAATGTGCCGCCGGTCCTCCCGCAGATGGATGGTGATCCCCTCGGCCCCGGCCAATTCCCCCATGGCGGCCGCCGTCACCGGATCGGGTTCCAACCCGCCCCGGGCCTGACGCACGGTTGCGATATGATCGACGTTCAATCCCAGTTTTGCCACGTTAAAACCTCCTGACATTTGCCATAGGGGCAAATCTAAATACAGTATACTTCAACATCTGCCACGGAGACACAGAGACACAGAGGAACAACGAGAGAAAAGAAAAACATTCAGGGTAAATAACAAAACCAAGATTCAGGGTTGCTCTAAAGTTTTGCCGTTCTCCGCGTCTCTGCGGCAGATTTTTCTTTATTATCTACTCCCCGATATGCAGCTTCACCAGCTCCGCGATCTCGTTGGCCCAAGTGGTGATCTCGTACTTGTCCTGTCCCTCGATCATGACCCGCAGGAGCGGTTCGGTGCCGGAATAGCGGATCAGTACGCGCCCCTCGCTTCCCAGCTTCTTTTCCACGTCGCCAATCCTGGCGGCGATCTCGGGGATGGTCATGATGTCTTTCTTTTCGGCGACCCGCGTGTTGACCAGCACCTGGGGAAGGGCGATCATCAGTTTGGCCAGTTCGGAGAGCGGTTTCCCCTCGCGGCGCATGACCGCCAGAAGCTGGAGCGCCGAGAGGATACCATCGCCGGTGGTGCTGTGGTCCAGGAAGATCATGTGCCCGGACTGCTCACCTCCCAGATTGTACCCCCCCTTGCGCATCTCCTCAACCACGTAGCGGTCGCCTACGGCGGTTTTGATCACCGTACCGCCCGCCTTTCTGACGGCGATGTCCAACCCCATGTTGCTCATGACGGTGGCCACCAGGGTATTCTTCTTCAGGGTGTTGCGGCGCAACATGTCCGTGGCGCAGATCGCCATGATATGGTCGCCGTCCACCTCGTTGCCGAATTCGTCGCAGACGATTACCCGATCGGCGTCGCCGTCCAGGGCAATGCCGATGTCGGCCCGGTGTTCCTTGACGGCTTTGCTGATCACCTCCGGGTGGAGCGAGCCGCACCCGGCATTGATGTTGGTGCCGTTCGGCTTTACTCCCAGGGGGATCACCTCGGCCCCCAACTCCTCGAAGACGGCCGGGGCCACCTTGTAGGCGGCGCCGTTGGCGCAATCCAGAACGATTTTGAGGCCCGACAGGTCCATCTCCGGGGGAAAGGTGTTCTTGAGGAATACGATGTAGCGGCCGGCGGCATCGTCGATGCGGAAGGCCTTGCCCACCTCGGTTGCGGTTGGGCGCAGGGAGTCGATGTGATTCGTTTCGATCAGGTTCTCGATCTTCAGTTCGATTTCGTCCGGCAGTTTGAAACCGTCGGCGGAGAAGAACTTGATGCCGTTGTCCTGGAAGTCGTTGTGGGATGCCGAGATGACCACGCCGGCATCGGCCCGCATGGATGAGGTGATGTTGGCGATACCCGGCGTGGGGAGCGGTCCTACCACGAGTACATCCACCCCCATGGAGCAGATGCCCGCCACCAGGGCGTTTTCCAGCATGTAGCCCGACAGGCGGGTGTCCTTGCCGATGACGATGCGGTGCCGCCGCTTGTCGGCGCGTTTAAAGATGTATGCCGCGGCCCGGCCCAGCTGCATGGCTATTTCGCTGGTCATGGGATAGATATTGGCAACGCCGCGAACGCCATCGGTCCCGAAGAGTTTTTTCACGGTTTTCGATCTCCTTGGTCTGAATTCATCTGTGTTCTGATCAGGTCTATTTCCAGCACTGCCGGCGAGATGCGGGTCACCCGGATCCCCTCCGGCAGCTTCAGGTTGGTTTCCAAATGGGCAAAGACGGCCTTCCCGGGCCTGGCGCCCCGCAGGTTAAGGATGACGCTGGAATTGGCGCGCCGTGCGCCGTCGACCAGGATTGACGGCCCGGTCAGGGTGAAATGCACCTCGCCCGGCAGTGGCGGAGCCACGCTGTAGCCGGGTGGAGTGTTGCGCAACTCCACGGGCAGGACCAGCTCAAAGCGGGTTTCCCGGGAAAGGGACGTAAAGCTCCAGATGCAGACCGCCAGCATGAGGCTGAGAATCTTGAGGCTTGCGTTTCGCATGCAGCGGCGTTTGACGGCGGCAAGGCTCCAGGTCATGGTTTTACCGCCTCTCCGGCCGGGGCCGCGGTATGGAGGCGCATGAAATCCAGGGATTTTCGCAGCATGCGCCGTATTTCAGCCTGTTCCAGGTCGTAGTAGATTTTGCCGTCATGCACCAGCGAAATGTTGCCGGTCTCTTCCGAGACCACCATGACCAGGGCGTCCACGAGTTCGGATAATCCCAGTGCCGCCCGGTGCCGCGTGCCGAAGCTCTTGGCGATGTCCGGGTTTTTGGACAACGGCAGCAGGCAGCCGGCCTTGGTGAGCTTTCCGTTGTGGATGATCACCGCCCCGTCATGGATCGGGGAGTAGGGGAGGAAGATCGAGTTGAGCAGTTCGCTGGTCACCTTGGCGTCGATCTCGGTGCCCACTTCGACCAGGTGATCGATGGGCAGGCGGCGCACGATGACGATCAGCGCCCCGATCCGCTTCTTCGACATCTCACCGACCGCCCTGACCAGTTCCTCGATGGTTTCGGTCGTCTCGTCCTGGGTATTGGCGGGGACGGGACGACGCCCCAGGGAAAGGATGGCCCGGCGGATATCCCCCTGGAAGATGATGGCCAAAATGATCAGTGCCGAGGAAAATATGGTGCGCAGCAGCCAGGTCGTGGAGGAAAAGCCGGAGAGTTGCGCCATGTAGAAGCAGGAGAAGAACAGCAGCAGAAAGATCAGGAGCCTGACGGCGGCGTCCTTTTTCAGAACAAGGGAAAAATGATAGACAAGGACAGCCACGATAAGGATGTCGCCGAGGTCGAGCAGGGTGCTGTTGTCGAGCAAACCAGGCATTCTTTCCCTCTGATGGCGGCGGGTTTGGTGCCGCCTATAACCGGGGTGGCTAGGAGCATTCAGCTAGTGATAATTGCATGGGCCATGTCCGCGGCGTCACGCATCTCGCGGACGTCGTGCACCCGTACAATGGAGGCCCCGTTGGCAACGGCCAGTGCGACGGTTGCGGCGGTGCCGACCATGCGTTCCCCTGTCTCCCGCCCCAGCGTCTTGCCGATGAACGTCTTGCGGGAGGTCCCCACCAGGAGCGGCAGGCCGAGGCTGGTGAGCTCCCGCAGCCGCCGCAGGAGTTCGAGGTTGCCGGCGGTATCTTTGGCAAAACCGATACCGGGGTCGATGACGATCCGTTCCCGTTCGACCCCGGCCGTAACGGCGCTGTCCACCGAGCTGCGCAACCCGGCAATGACCTCGCCCAGCAGATCCTCGTAGTCGGTGCAGGTCTGCATCCTGTCGGGCGTGCCGCGGGTATGCTGCAAGACCACGCCGGCGCCGCTCTCCGCCGCCAAGGGCGCCATGGCGGGATCAAAGCCGAAGCCGCTGATGTCGTTGATGATCTCGGCTCCGGCGGCAAGCGCTCCCCGGGCCACTTCGCTCTTCCATGTGTCCACTGAAATGGGGCGGGAGAGCCTCCCCGCAAGGTGCTCAATGATCGGTGCGACCCGGCGCAACTCTTCTGCGGCCGGAACCGCAGGAGCGCCCGGCCGGGTGCTCTCTCCGCCGATATCGATGATGTCGGCCCCCTCGGCCTCCATCTCCAGGGCGTGTTCTACCGCCTTGTGCGGATCGATGAAGCTGCCGCCGTCTGAAAAGGAATCGGGTGTCGCGTTGAGGATGCCCATGATGAGCGGGCGATCGAGCAGTAAATCGCGCCGCGCCGTTTTCCACGTTTTCAGGGCCGGAGAAACGTTTGTCAGGAGGGCGGTCAAGTCGGCCGCCAGATCGGCAAGGCCAAACGGCTGCTGGGCAAGTTTTTCGCAGAGCCTGCGGAGCTGTTTCTCCGTACCGGTCAGGATGACGTCGGTTCGGTCGATACTGCACGCCACCGTACCGCGGGCCACCGCTGCATCCCCCCCCAGGCCGAGCATCTCCTGTTTGAGGATGTTGGCCTG
Source organism: Oryzomonas sagensis (assembly GCF_008802355.1). Classification (NCBI taxonomy): domain Bacteria; kingdom Pseudomonadati; phylum Thermodesulfobacteriota; class Desulfuromonadia; order Geobacterales; family Geobacteraceae; genus Oryzomonas; species Oryzomonas sagensis. Next base: position 209,449 of record NZ_VZRA01000003.1, read on the forward strand.
ACGGCAGAGGAGCTTGCTCAGGTGTACGCAACGGATCAACATCTTGGGGGACATCATGCCGATACCGCGCGGGTCGACGCCTATCCTTGCCAGTTCCCGTTCGGCTTCCTCCTGGGAGGTAACGGCGAGCAGCCTGACCGTGAAGGCACTCATATCAAGCCTTGAGGTCGGTGGTATGCTGCTGCGCCTGTGCCGCCGCTTCTTCTCCGGCCGTCTGCTTGCCGTCGTGGCCATAGATCGGTGTACCGGCGTCAATGATCTCGTCCACCTCGGCCCCGGTCAGGTTTTCCTTTTCGATCAGGCATTCCGAGAGGTTGTGCAGACTCTTGATGTTTTCCTTGAGCAGGGTCAGGGCCCGTTCATAACCACCATCGACGATACGCTTGATCTCGGTGTCGATCTCCACGGCGGTGGCTTCGCTGTAGTTCTTGTGGGTGGACATCTCCCGGCCCAGGAAGATCTGTTCGTCTTTCTTGCCGAAGGAGAGCGGCCCCATCTTGTCGCTCATGCCCCATTCGCAGACCATCTTGCGGGCCATCTCGGTGGCCTGTTCGATATCGTTGCCGGCGCCGGTGGTAAAGGTATTGAAGATGAGGTCCTCGGCCGCCCGGCCGCCCATCAGCACGGCAATGCGGGCCAGAAGTGCCTCCCGCGAGTAACTGTGCTTGTCCTCGATGGGGAGCTGCATGGTGACGCCCAGGGCGCGGCCACGGGGGATGATGGATACCTTGTGGACCGGATCGGTGCCCGGAACCAGTTTGGCCACCAGGGTATGGCCCGCCTCGTGGTAGGCGGTGCTCTTCTTCTCTTCGTCCGAGATGACCATGCTGCGCCGTTCCACGCCCATGAGCACCTTGTCCTTGGCATTGTCGAAATCGCTGGATTCCACAACGGCCTTGTCCACCCGCGCCGCCAGAAGCGCCGCCTCGTTGACCACGTTGGCCAGATCGGCCCCGGAGAAACCGGGAGTGCCGCGGGCGATGACCGCCAGATCCACATCGGGCGAGAGTGGTACCTTCTTGGCGTGTACCTTGAGGATCATCTCGCGCCCCTTGACGTCGGGGCGGGGCACCACGACCTGGCGGTCGAAACGGCCGGGACGCAATAGGGCCGGATCGAGTACGTCGGGACGGTTCGTGGCTGCAATCAGGATGACACCTTCGTTGGACTCAAAGCCGTCCATCTCCACCAGCAACTGGTTGAGGGTCTGTTCGCGCTCGTCGTGGCCGCCGCCCAGGCCGGCCCCGCGGTGGCGGCCCACGGCGTCGATCTCATCGATGAAGATGATGCAGGGGGCGCTTTTTTTGCCCTGGAGGAACAGGTCACGCACCCGGCTGGCGCCGACGCCGACGAACATCTCCACGAAATCCGAGCCGGAGATGGAGAAGAAGGGGACGCCCGCCTCTCCGGCGATGGCCCGGGCCAGCAGGGTCTTGCCGGTGCCCGGAGGGCCCATCAGCAGCACCCCCTTGGGGATTCTGCCCCCCAGCTTGGTGAACTTCTTGGGGTCCTTCAGGAAGGCGATGATCTCGTTCAACTCCTCCTTGGCCTCTTCGATGCCGGCCACATCCTCGAAGGTGATCTTGCCTTGGCTTTCCGTCAGGAGTTTTGCCCGGCTCTTGCCGAAGGACATGGCCTTGCCGCCGCCGACCTGCATCTGGCGCATGAAAAAGATCCAGATGCCCACCAGGAGCAGCAGCGGGAACCAGGAGATGAAGATCGAGAACCAGGAGAATTTTTCTTCTTCCGGTTTGGCGATGATGGTGACCTTTTTGTCCAGGAGTTTCTCGGTCAGGTCCGCGTCGGAGTAGGGCTTGTAGGTGCGGAACTCCTTGCCGTCCTTACCCTCGAATTTGCCGGTGATGTCGTTGCCTTGGATGGTGACGGAGGTGATCTTGCCGGCGTCCACCTGGGCGATGAAATCGCTGAAATTGATCTTGTCAGCCGTCGGGCGCGGTTTGTTGAACATGTTGAAGAGCAGGATCATCATCAAGCTGATGACGAGCCAGAGTGCGAGATTTTTATAAAATTGGTTCACGGTTACCCCCGTACCTGAATGTGCGAATCATTTTTGTGTAAATTGAAATTAAGTACCATAACAAGTGCCCATTGACAAGTTCAAACGACCGGCGACATGGTTTTGGCAGGTACTGACGATTGCCCCGAAAGACGAGGGCACGATTTTTTTCTCAGTGATATTGAAAATCATTTGCAGTGATGGCTGGGCCGTAGTATTTTAAGCTATAAAAGAGCCGGCGAAAAGGATAGGGGGCAATTTTATATCGTAATCCAGGCAGCGGTTGGTGCGCTGATCGGTAAAGGAAGATTTCGGTTTTGCCTGATCGAGAGGTTCGTCATGAAAAAAGTATACACGACATTGTCGTTTGCGGCAGCCGCAATGAGTTCTGTCCTAATCATGAGTAATGATAACTGAAAAGGGCGGGCCGCCGGAGCGCCGTGATGCTGGGCTCTGCAAAGCGGCGCATGGCTTCACGTCTCCGAGAACACCGCCATGATGGCGCGGGTGGAGGCGCCGTCAAGGCGGGCAAGCTGCGAGGTGCGCAGGCCGCAGACCCAGATCAGGGTGTCGCCGCAGAAGAGCAAGGGGACGGCGCATCGCTTGGAGCGGGGGACCTTGGCGTCGATGAAAAGCTCCTTGACCTTTTTGCTGCCGGTCATGCCGAAGGGGGTGATTCGGTCACCGTTTTGGAACATGCGCACGCGCCAGGGAAAGGGGACGCGGTCCGGATCGAAGAGGGCGGTGCCGGCCGCGAGCGGTTCGACGCCGGTCGGCGCGGCAACAGGGCTCAGCGTCAGGGTTGCTCCGCCGGGAAGCCGGTACTGTCCGGCGCCCGCGATCTCCAGTTCAACTGCGGGTGCCGGCGCCGGCGGCTCGGATTCGGTTCTGCGCCGTATGAGCAGCGTGTCGTACTCGCGCACGGCGGTGATGCCTTGGGGCAGGTTCAGGGTCGCATTGGGCTGGGATGACTCCAATAGGTGCTCAAGGGCGGCGATATGCCGATTCGAGAAGTGGTTCAGATTACCGGCCTGGCGTTCCAGCAGCAGGCGGAAAAGCCTGCGACGCAGTGCCGGCGGTTGTTCCGACAGGATTGAGACAGGGCAGGCAAACGTATCGTCATCCGGGGCACAGGTCTGGTCGACGATCGCACTCGTGAGCTGATTGAGGAGCGCATGTTCATCCGACAGCACGGCGGCGGTTGCGGCCAGGCGTTCCCGGATGGCCGGATTGTACCCTTCCAGCATGGGGAGCAGTTCATGGCGGATGCGATTGCGCAGAAATGTCGTGTCCCGGTTGCTGGCGTCTTCGCGCCACGTGAGGCCGCGCTCCGTCAGGTAGGCCACGAGTTCGGCCCGGCTGAGCCCCAGCAGGGGGCGGATGAAGCCTCGACCGTTCCGGTAGGACATGCCGGCCAGGCCGCCCGGACCTGCTCCCCGCAGGAGGCGCATCAAAACGGTCTCGGCCTGGTCGTCGGCGTGGTGCGCCAGCGCGACCGCTGTTGCCTGCCATGAGTGGCGAAGTTCGTCGAGAAAGGCGATGCGCGCCCGCCGGCCCGCATCTTCGAGGTTGAGTTGTTCCCTGTGGGCATATGCTTTCACATCCACCCGGCGGCATTCCAGGGGGATGCGGTACCGGACGGCAAGGGAACGGACGAATTCCTCGTCCCGGTCCGATTCCGGGCCGCGCAGGCAATGGTTCAGGTGGGCCGCCACGAGCCGCGGCGAAAGCCCCGGCAGACGGGAAAGCAGATCAAGCAGGGCTGTGGAATCGGCCCCGCCCGAGAGGGCTACGATGATGGTGTCGCCCGGCTCAAAAAGCCTCTGCTCGCGGATGGTGCGGGCGACCCGTGGGGGGAGCATGGCGGAGATATCGGTCATTTTTTCTCGATCAGAACAATGATGTCGGGTACGATCTGTCGCATGGCGTCTCGCAGCGACTGGAGCATGACCTTTTCCTTTAACGTCATTGAGTCGGCTCAATGACGTTGCTACTATAGCAAAAAACGCCGGGGAAGTAATCCTGCTAAATTAGTCTGCTTGTATTGCGCTGTAGCCGGGTGTAATATAACGAAATTAATTAAAAAAAGGTGCAAAATGCAATTGTCGGCAGGTGTCGTCGCACAACCAACGTCACAGCTGGTATCCCGTCAACCCGCAGAGCGCCCGGCCACGAATGAAACGGCTGCGGTCAAGCATGCTGCCGCCGCCGGCCGGCCACGCACCTTGTTTGACGATAGTGTTACCCTCTCCACCTCCCTGAAGGACTCCCCCCAAAAAATGAAGGCCTCGCAGCCGGTGAGCAGTGAGGAAAAACAGGCGCTCTTGCAACCGCCGGGTTCTCCCGTGGCAGGCTTTTCGGTGTACGGGTAGTTTTTTTGAGAAAAATGATGTGATTTGCCGGTCGGCCGGTCAATTCAAGTCTGGTAGGTACGGTTGTTGCTAGATATTCACCCGTTAAACGCGGGTTTTTTAGTACCCGTAGTGTCCAAGGGGAGAAATGTGACATGGAGTCGGCCTGCAACCACACCCCGGCGATCTCAGTGCTGATCATCGGGGACGACGATATATCCCGCGGCATCCTTGCGGCCATAATCCCGAAGAAATTTCCCTGCATCGCCGTTAACTCGGCTGCCAATAGCGAAGCGGGACTGAATCTCATGGGGACATGTCCGCCGGATATCGTTATCACGGATATCACCATGCCGAGGATGGGAGGCGTTTGGGTGGCGGATCAAATCCCTTCCGTCAAACCCGATACGAAGCATATCGTAATTACTGCCGATACCGAAAGGTCGGTCTCCGAAGACTCCGGCGTTTCAGGCGTAACGATCAGCCACTATCTCTTCAAGCCGGTCCGGTACCAGGATCTCTTTGCCGCTGTAGGACACTGCATTGCCCTGGTTGCAGAAGAACGGCTTGACGCTGCCGGTATGTCAGGCGTCCTTGCGGACGAGCATGTTGAAGACGAAGCTGAACAGACTGAACAGCAGTGCGGCCACGAAGGCGGTGGTAAAGCCTGAGACCCTGAAGCCGTGGACCAGTGTCGCGGCCAGATAAAACATCAGCCCATTGATTACCAGGGTAAAGAGCCCCAGGGTCAGCACGGTTACCGGGAGGGTCAAAAGGACGATGACCGGCCGCAGAAAAGCGTTCAATAAGCCGATCACCAGCGCTCCCACCAGCAGATCCTGGAATCGGTCGATCTGAATCCCCGGAATCAGTTTCATAACCAGAAAGAGAGCAAAGGCGTTCAATACCCATTTTAGGACGAGTCGTGTCATGGTTTCCTCCGGCAGTTTTTCGATGACCTGCTCATAACCACCGTTTTCTTTTGAAATAGAGAGCCATTGCCGCGGCGATGGCCAGCATCGCTCCCCAGATGATGAAATAGCCGTAACGCCATTCCAACTCGGGTATGTACTTGAAGTTCATGCCGTACACGCCGACGATGAAGGTCAGCGGCAGAAAGATGGTGCCGACGACGGTCAGAAACTTCATGATCTCGTTCGTGCGGTTGCTCATGCTGGACAGGTACAGGTCCAGCATGCCGGACAGCAGGTCGCGGAAGGTCTCCACGCCGTCGATGACCTGGATGGTGTGGTCGTAGGTGTCGCGGAAGAAGACCCGCGACGTGTCGCTGATCAGGGGCGATTCGCCCCGTTCCAGGGCTGCGGTGACCTCGCGCAGCGGCCAGACCCCCTTGCGCATGAAGATGATCTCCCGCTTGAGGGCGATGATCCTTTTGAGGATCTCCTGGGTCGGCCCCTGGGCCAACTCTTCCTCAAGATCCTCCATGAGTTCCCCCATCCCCTCCAGTACGGTAAAATAGTTGTCGACGATGGCGTCGATCAGGCCGTAGGCCAGATAGTCGGCCCCCATGGTCCTGATGCGGCCCCGGCCGCTGCGGATCCGTTCCCGCACCGGTTCGAAAGCGTCCCCCGCGGTCCCTGCCTGGAACGACAGCAGGTAGTTCGGCCCGACGATCATGCTGACCTGCTCGGTTTCTATGCCCTGTTCCGGCGTGAAGCTGATCATGCGGGCGACGATGAACAGGTAGTCGCCGTAATCCTCGATCTTGGGGCGCTGGGTCGTATTGACGATATCTTCCAGCACGAGCGGGTGCAGATGATAGCATTCGCCGAAACGCCGGATCAACTCCACGTCCTGGAGCCCCTCCAGATTGACCCAGGTGACGGCCGGCCCGGGGGATGGCTGGATGCATTGATCGAACCCCTCGGGGCGGAATTCTCTGACGTTGTCCGGCGAATAGACGGTCGCGTCGATGGCGGCGCCGCCGCTGCGCGCCGTGCCGATGTGGACCAGGGTGCCGGGAGGAAGGCCGGCCTTGCGGGACTGCCCGTTGTAGAACCTGCGTTTGCGCGCCATCTCAGATCCCCAGGATGCCGGCCATGTGCACCAGTTCGTTGTTCAGTTTTTTCTGGCCCCCCTTGACCACCATCTCCAGCAGCGTGGTGGTCAGGGTGGTGGTGGACAGGCCGAGCATAACCCCTTTTGTCCCGGAGAGCAACAGCTCCACCGCTTTCAGGCCGAAGCGGCTTCCCAGCAGACGGTCGAAGACCGTAGGCGCGCCGCCCCGCTGGTAGTGCCCCAGCACGGTCACCCTGGTCTCGAAGCCGGCACAGTCCTTGATGCTGTCGGCGACCTCCTGGGCATGCCCGGCCCCCTCGGCCATGATGATCAGGGCATTGGTGCGCCCCTCCTCGTAACGCCGCCGCAGCTGGTGGCACATCTCCGTCAGGTCGAACTCCACCTCCGGCACGATGGCGAATTCCGCGCCCGTGGCGATGGCCGAGGTCGAGGCCAGATAACCGGAGTTGCGCCCCATTACCTCCACGATAAAGGCCCGGTCGTGGGAACTGGCGGTGTCCTTGATGCAGTCCACCGCGTAGATGATGTTGTTCAGCGCCGTATCCACCCCCAGCGCCATGTCGGTGTACGGGATGTCGTTGTCGATGCTGGCCGGGATGCCGATCACCGGGAAACCCAGCAGGTCGAGGGCTCGGGCGCCGTTGAGGGAACCATCGCCGCCGATCACGATCAAACCGTCGACCTTTTCCCGCAGCAGGTTGTCCAGCGCCGTGCGGCGTCCCTCCGCGGTGCGGAACTCCTGGGACCGGGCCGACTGCAGGAAGGTCCCCCCCCGCTGGAGCACCCCCGAAACCGCCCTGCTCGTAAGCTCCAGGTAGTCATTCTTCAAGAGACCGGCAAACCCTTTGCGGTAGCCGATCATTTCCACGTCATTGGCGATGGCGGTGCGAGCCGCGGCGCGGATCACGGCGTTCATGCCGGAACAGTCGCCGCCGCTGGTCAAAATGGCGAGTCGCTTCATGTGATCTCCTTTATCTGAAAGGCGACAGTATATTCACCACAAAGGCACAAAGAGCACAAAGTTAACCGCCCAAAGGCCATTCACCAAACGGTGAATCCAGTCGATTATGAAGAAGTTGTATAACTATCTAAAATGATTGTTTGTTTGTCTTTGTGTCCTTTGTGCCTTTGTGGTGAGCTGATTTTTCCCGTTTATTGTCCCAACTCACCCGGCACGAGGGAAATACATTCCAGTCATGGTTTTTTCTTTCTGGCGCGCAGCCACTCCATGCGCTCCAGGATGTTCTTCTCATAGCCGTGCCCCTTGGGCTCGTAAAACTTCTGCCCGGCCAACTTCTCCGGCAGGCATTCCTGTCCGGCGTACCCATCCTCGTAGTCATGGTCGTACTGGTACCCCTTGTGGTAGCCCAGCTCCTTCATCAGCTTGGTGGGGGCGTTGCGGATGTGCCGGGGAACGGGGAGGGCGCCGCTCTTTTTCACCTCGGACAGCGCGGCGTTGATGCCGGCGTAGGAAGCGTTCGATTTGGGGGCCGTGGCCAGGTAGACGACCGCCTGCCCCAGGGTGATGCGTCCCTCGGGCATCCCCACGAACTGGAAGGCCTGGAGGGCCGATACCGCCACCTGCAGGGCCCGGGGGTCGGCGTTGCCGATATCCTCGGAGGCCATGATGATCATGCGCCGCAGGATGAAGAGCGGGTCCTCCCCCGCCTCCAGCATGCGGGCCATCCAGTAGAGCGCAGCATCCGGGTCGCTGCCGCGCAGGGACTTGATGAAGGCGGAGATGACGTTGTAATGCTCTTCGCCCCCCTTGTCGTACAGCAGGGCTTTTTTTTGCAGGGCCTCCTGCACGGTCTCGATGGTTATGACGCTATCTGTCGTAATACCTGCCGCCACCTCGAGGGTGTTCAAGGCAATGCGGGCATCGCCGCCGCACTGGTCAGCCAGGAAGACGAGCGCGTCATCGTCGGCCGTCAACCCGAGAGTACCGAGGCCCCGTTCCCCATCGTTCAGCGCCTGGCGCAGGATTGTCCCGACCGTGGCCGCGTCCAGCTGGTTCAGGGTCAGGACGCGGCAGCGGGAGAGGAGCGGCGCGATGACCTCGAAGGAGGGGTTTTCGGTGGTGGCGCCGATGATGGTGACGACCCCCTTTTCCACGTAGGGGAGAAAGGCGTCCTGCTGGGATTTGCTGAACCGGTGGATCTCATCCACGAACAGGATGGTGCGGGCGCCGCGGGCGGCATACCCCTCCGCTTCGCGGAAGATCTCGCGGATTTCCTTGACCCCCGAGAGGATGGCGGAGAAGAAGATGAAGTGGGACTTGGTTTCCCGTGCTATGACGTGGGCCAGGGTGGTCTTGCCGCAACCGGGTGGGCCCCAGAAGATCAGCGAGGAGAGGTTGTCGGTCTCGATCATCCGTCGCAGGATGCGCCCGTCGCCCAGCAGGTGCTCCTGCCCGGTGAATTCGGCCACGCTGCGGGGGCGCATGCGCTCCGCCAGCGGCGCGTTCGCCGGCATCGGTTGGTCTTTTGCGGTGTCGTTGGGGGTATCCCACAGGGTTGGTGTCTTCATTGGTTCCATTTCGGGTCAGGGTAGGTCGCGCCGGCTGTGGCGGCCGATTTTTTCGGGTTTGACGTCCCAGATCTCCCGGGCATACTCGGCTATGGTGCGATCGCTGGAAAATTTACCCATGCCGGCCGTGTTGAGGATCGACTTGCGGGTCCATTCGTGGGGGTGGCGGTAGAGCCGGTCCACCTCGTCCTGGCAGGCCGCATAGGAGGCGTAGTCGGCCAGGAGCAGGTAGGGGTCGTTGCCCAGCAGGTTGTCCACAATCGGCCTGAACAGGCCGGGATCGCCCGGCGAGAACGTGCCGTCGGCGATCATGTCCATAGCCTGCCGCAACTCCTGGTTGTGGGAATAATAATCGTCGGGGCGGTATCCGGCGCGCTTCAGACCCTCCACCTGTTCGGCGTTCATGCCGAAGATGAAGACGTTCTTCCGGCCGACCTCCTCCATGATCTCGATATTGGCGCCGTCCAGGGTCCCGATGGTCAGGGCGCCGTTCAAGGCGTACTTCATGTTGCCGGTGCCGGACGCCTCGGTCCCTGCGGTGGAGATCTGCTCCGACAGGTCGGCTGCCGGGAAGATGAGCTCGGCCAGGGAAACGCTGTAATTGGCCAGAAACACCACCTTGAGCCGGTCGTGGGCCGCCGGGTCGTTGTTGATTACCTCTCCCGCGGCGTTGATCAGGCGGATGATCAGCTTGGCCATGAAATAGGATGGCGCCGCCTTGCCGCTGAAGATGACTGTACGGGGGGGGACGTTCAGGCCCGGATTGGCCTTGATGCGATTGTAGCGGGCGATGACGTGGAGAACATTGAGCAGTTGCCGCTTGTACTCATGGAGGCGTTTGGTCTGGCAGTCGAACAGGGAGTCGGGAGAGACCTGGATGCCGTTATGCCGGTAAATGTAGTCCGCCAGCCTCTGTTTGTTGGCACGCTTGACCTCCGCCCACTGTTGCTGGAAATCCCGGTCGTCGGCCATTGCCCGCAGTTTTTGTAATTCATCCAGATTGGTGACCCAGGCATCCCCGATGGTGGACGAGATCAGGTCCGATAGCCAGGGATTGGCGCACTTGAGCCAGCGCCGCTGGGTGATGCCGTTGGTCTTGTTGTTGAAGCGTTCCGGCCAGAGGGCAAAGAAGTCGCTGAACAGATGGTCCTTCAGGATTTCGCTGTGCAGCACGGACACGCCGTTGATGGAGTGGCTGCCGACGATGGCCAGGTGGGCCATGCGGATATGCTTTTCCCCCTCCTCCCCCACGATGGACATGCGACGTAATCGGTCGTTGTTGCCGGGGAATCGGGCCCTCGCCTCCTTGAGGAAACAATCGTTGATCCGGTAGATGATCTGCAAGTGGCGGGGCAGGATGCCCTCCAGCATGCGCACCGGCCACTTTTCCAGGGCCTCGGGCAGGATGGTGTGGTTGGTGTAGGCGAAGGTCTTAACGGAAAGGTCCCAGGCCGTTTCCCAGGAGAGCAGCTTCTCGTCAAGCAGGATGCGCAGCAGCTCCGGGATGGCCAGGGTAGGGTGGGTGTCGTTGAGCTGGATGGCCACCTTTTCCGGCAAGAGATTGAGGTCGTCGTGTTTTTTGGAAAAACGGTAAAAGATATCCTGCACCGTGGCCGACGCCAGGAAGTATTCCTGGCGCAGGCGCAACTCCCTGCCCTCGGCCATGTGATCGGCCGGGTAGAGCACCTTGGATATGTTCTCGGTCTTCATCTTGGATTCGACCGCGCCCACGTAATTGCCCCGGTTGAAGGACTCAAGCTCGAATTCGCGGGTCGATTTGGCGCTCCACAGGCGCATGGTATTGACCGTCTCGTTGCCGTAGCCCGGCACCGGCACGTCGTAGGCCAGGGCCATGACGTCATGGGTATCGACCCACGAATGACGCACCTCCCCCGCGGGGTCGCTGGATTCCACGACGCGGCCTTCGTAGCGGATCTTGTGCAGATGCTCCTGGCGGCCGAACTCCCAGGGATTCTCGTAGCGGAGCCAGTTGTCCGGCAGTTCGTATTGGCCGCCGTCGATGATCTTCTGGTAAAACATGCCGTACTCATAGCGGATGCCATAGCCGTAGGCCGGCAGGCTCATGGTGGCCATGGAGTCGAGAAAACAGGCCGCCAGGCGCCCCAGGCCACCGTTGCCCAGGCCCGCGTCCCACTCGGTTTCGGCGATGTCTTCCAGGTCGATTCCCATCTCCATGAGGGCATTTTCCCACTTTTCCCTGATCCCGAGGTTGATCAGGCTGTTGCCCAGGCTGCGGCCCATCAGGAATTCCATGGAGATGTAGTAGACCCGTTTGGCGTCATTGATGTAGTAGGACTGCTGGGTGTCGAGCCAGCGTTCCGCCAGCATGTCCCGCACGGCAAAGGCCAGGGCCAGATAAAGATCGGCCTTGGTGGCGGAGTATTTGTCCTTGACCAGGGTGTAGTGGAGATGCCGCATGAAGGAACGTTGCAGATCGGTTGCGGTCGGCTTCGTTTCACCGCTTGGGGGGATATCATGTGCGTTCATGGAACCGATCCTTCGTGTCACGTGTTGGGGAGCGACGATAAAGTATATAGGCAGATCCCTCCGAAAGCAAGATTAGGTATTGTTAATAAAAGTGCCAAGAGTGGGGCGGAACCAAGCGCCGTGCAGAAGTTGGGTGGTTTGGCGTGCGATTGCGCGGCTCTGCCTGACCGGGCACATGTCGTGGCCCATGGGGTTTTTCGGCAACCGAGCGACACTGAGCCTGACCACCACCTTGAGGCGGCCGTCCGTTTTTTTATCTGCGGAATAGCGGCGCAACTCCACGGCATTCCGGGTTGACACCGGTCCGCATATATACTATCGTTTATATCCTTTATCCGCGCCAATCGGCTGTTTGGCGCCACGAAAATTCGAATCATCAAGGACGACCATTATGCGTAGCGATACCATCAAGCAGGGACTCGAACGAACACCGCACCGGGCGCTTCTCAAGGGAACCGGCGTTCCCGACAGCGCCTTCGAAAAACCGTTCATCGGCGTGGCAACCAGCTTCACCGATCTGATTCCGGGCCACTCCGGCATGCGCGATCTGGAACGCTTCATCGAGAAAGGCGTCCACTCGGGCGGCGGCCACGCCTTCTTCTTCGGCATCCCCGGCGTCTGCGACGGGATCGCCATGGGGCACAGGGGGATGCACTACTCCCTGCCGACCCGCGAACTGATCGCCGACATGGTGGAATCGGTGGCCGAGGCGCACCGGCTGGACGGCCTGGTGCTCCTGACCAACTGCGACAAGATCACCCCCGGCATGCTGATGGCCGCCGCGCGCCTGAATATCCCCTGCATCATCGTCACCGCCGGTCCCATGATGAGCGGGCGCAGCCTGAGCGGGCGCAAATACTCCTTTGTCACCGATACCTTCGAGGCCATGGCCCGCTACAAGGCCGGCGTGATCGACGACAAGGAACTCAAGGTTTGCGAGGACAACGCCTGCCCCGGCATGGGCTCCTGCCAGGGATTGTTCACCGCCAATACCATGGCCATCTTGACCGAGACCATGGGGATGAGCCTGCCCCGCTGCGGCACCGCCCTGGCGGTTTCCGCCCTCAAGCGCCGCATCGCCTTTGCCTCGGGCGAGAAGATCGTCGAACTGGTGAAAAACGACGTCAAGCCCCGCGACATCATGACCCGCGCGGCCTTCGAGAACGCCATCCGGGTCGATCTGGCCCTGGGCGGTTCGTCCAATACCGTGTTGCACCTTCTGGCCATCGCCCGGGAGGCGGGGGTGGATCTGCCGCTGGAGACCTTCGACATCCTGGCCAAGGACACCCCGCAACTGGCCTCCATGAACCCGGCCGGGGAATACTTCATGGAAGACCTGGACGTGGCCGGCGGCGTCGGCGGTGTGCTCAAACAGTTGGGGGACAAGATCAAGGATGCGCCGACCCTCTTCGGCCTGACCACCCGGCAGTTGGCGGCAAGCATCGCCAACGTGGATGAAGAGGTGATCCGCCCGCTCTCCAATCCGATCAAGAAAGAGGGGGGCATCGCCATCCTCACCGGCAACCTGGCCCCCAAGGGGGCGGTGGTCAAGCAGTCGGGCGTGTCGGCCGCCATGATGCTGTTCGAGGGGACGGCCCGTTGTTTCGACGCCGAGGAAAAGGCCATGGCCGCCATCATGGAGGGGAAAATCACCTCGGGCGATGTGGTGGTGATCCGCTACGAGGGACCCAAGGGCGGCCCCGGCATGCGCGAGATGCTGGCCCCCACGGCTGCCATCATGGGGATGGGGCTCGGCGATTCGGTTGCCCTGGTGACCGACGGCCGTTTCTCCGGCGGCACCCGCGGTCCCTGTATCGGCCACATCTCGCCGGAAGCGGCCGAGGGCGGCCCGATTGCCCTGGTGGAAGAGGGGGACCGCATCCTGCTCGATATCCCCAACCGCCGCTTGGAGTTGTTGGTGGATGACGCCACCCTGGCTGCCCGCCGGGCCGCCTGGAAGGCGCCGGAAGCCAAGATCAGGACCGGCTGGCTAGCCCGCTACGCCAAGCTGGTGACCTCGGCCCACACCGGCGCCGTGACCACGGCAGATTAGGACGGTTGTTGAAAAACAGCCATCAGGCCTTCGTCCTCGAAAACCCTTTCGTGCGGCGTAGCGCTGCGGACCCTCACCCAATCCCTCTCCCGGAGGGAGAGGGCACGGCATGCTCTCCCCCTCTGGGGGAGAGATAGAGAGAGGGCGGCCTCCTCAGGGCTTGTCTCGCGGGTGCGACGATCTGACTATTTTTGAACAACCTAATACTTCCGGGGTTGATGCATCGAGCGTCCCACCCCGGAAACATGCCCAAAGGAGGAACCATGGAAACGCTTACGCATAAGTCGGTCGTTTTCGCCCCGTATGTCCACGCTTCCGTGACGGGACGCAACGTTTGCCGGTAATATCGAGCGTCGCGGCCGCCGGAGATGCGGCCGCGCCATCGCTCCCAACCAACACTCCCATTCAGAGGTATCACCAATGAAAATGAACGGTGCACGCATATTGCTGGAATGTCTGAAAAAGGAAGGTGTGGACACGGTCTTCGGCTATCCCGGAGGCACGGTGATCAACATCTACAACGAACTCTTCGGTTTCAAGGATATCCACCATATCCTGCCGCGCCATGAACAGGCCGGCACCCATGCGGCCGACGGCTATGCCCGCGCCACCGGCAAGGTCGGCGTCGCCATCGCCACCTCCGGGCCGGGCGCCACCAACACGGTGACCGGTATCGCCACGGCCTACATGGACTCGATCCCCATGGTGATCATCACCGGCCAGGTGTCCACGGCGCTGATCGGCAATGACGCCTTCCAGGAGGTGGATATCATCGGCATCACCCGCTCCTGCACCAAGCACAATTTCCTTGTGCGGGATGTGAAGGACCTGGCCCTGATCATGAAAAAGGCCTTCTACATCGCCAGCACCGGCCGGCCCGGCCCGGTTCTGGTGGACCTCCCCAAGGATGTGCAGATCGCCGAGACTGAATTCGTCTACCCGGATGCGGTAGAGATGCGCAGCTACAAGCCGACCGTGGCGGGGCATCCCCGACAAGTGGAAAAGGCGGTGGACATGGTGCTGGAATCCCGCCGTCCGGTGATCTACGTCGGGGGCGGGGTTATCCTGGCCAATGCCTCGGACGAACTGACCGGCCTGTCCCGCAAATTGTCGGTGCCGGTGACCACCACCCTGATGGGGCTCGGTTCCTTCCCGGGGAGCGACCCGCTGTCACTGGGCATGCTGGGCATGCACGGCTCCTACTGCGCCAACATGGCCATGACCAACAGCGACCTGATCATTGCCGTGGGGGCGCGCTTCGATGACCGGGTGACCGGCAAGATCGCCACGTTTGCACCCGGCGCCAAGATCATCCACATCGATGTGGACCCGACCTCCATCAAGAAAAACGTGCGGGTCGATCTGCCGATCGTGGGCGACGTGAAGGACGTTCTGGCCAAGATGATCAAGCTGGCCGACAAGCATAAGGACAAGGCGGATGGGTTCAAGGCGGCGCTGGCCCCCTGGCACGAAGATATTGCCGGCTGGAAGGACAAACACCCCCTTGGGTACAAGCAGAGTTCAACCGTCATCAAGCCCCAGTTCGTCATTCAAAAATTACGGGAGCTGTCGGACGACGACGTCATCGTCGCCACCGACGTGGGGCAGCACCAGATGTGGACCGCCCAGTTCTTCCAGTTCAACAGGCCGCGCACGCTCCTCTCCTCGGGCGGGCTCGGCACCATGGGGTACGGCCTGCCGGCCGCCATGGGGGCGCAAGCGGCTTTCCCCGAGCGTCAGGTCATCTCCATCTGCGGCGACGGCGGCGTGCAGATGAACATCCAGGAGATCGCCACCCTGGTGCAGAACCGCCTGCCGGTCAAGATCGTGATCCTGAACAACAATTTCCTCGGCATGGTGCGCCAGTGGCAGGAGTTGTTCTTCGACAAGCGCTATTCCCAGACCTGCATGGAGTTGCCCATCGATTTCGTCAAGCTGGCCGAGGCCTACGGGGCCAAGGGGTTCAGCACCTCCAAGCCGGGCGAGGTGGAAGCGGTCATCAAGCAGGCCTTCAAGGAAAAGGGGCCGGTGATCATGGAGTTCAAGATCGCCCGCGAGGAAAAGGTGCTGCCCATGGTTCCTGCCGGGGCGTCGCTGAACGAGATGGTCTTGAATGCGTAACTCATGAATGAATAACTGATTAAATCTGCCACAGAGACGCAGAGACACAGAGAAAGGCCGAAGGCAGAAGATAGCCGGAAAGGCCCGTTTGTCTTATGCATTTATAGAATTATCCCTTTCGGATTAGTTTGTTTTTGGGTTTTCTCTGTGTGCCTCTGTGTCTCCGTGTCTCTGTGACGGAAGTAGCTTTTGACTTTATGGAGGTTTCCCATGCTGCATACCGTATCAGTACTGGTTGAAAACGAATTTGGCGTACTTTCCCGCGTGGCGAGTCTTTTCTCGGGACGCGGCTTCAACATCGATTCCCTGACCGTCGCCCCGACCAACGAGGAAGGGCTCTCGCGCATGACCATCGTCACCCGTGGCGATGAGCAGATTCTGGAACAGATCACCAAACAGCTCAACAAGCTGATCGATGTGCTCAAGGTGATCGATTTCAGCGACGGTAGTGCGATCGAGCGCGAGATGATTCTGGTCAAGGTTGCGGCCGAGGACGAAAATCGCGCCGAGGTGCTGCGGATTGTCGATATCTTCCGCGCCAAGATCATCGACGTCACCGCCAAATCCTACACCATCGAGGCTACCGGAAGTCCGGCCAAGATCGACGCCATCCTGGAACTGCTCCGGCCGCTGGGGTTGAAGGAGTTGGTCCGCACCGGCGCTGTGGCCATCGGGCGCGGCGCCAAGGGGTGGAAGGGGTAGGGGGCGCGTCGGTTGCCGCAGAATCCTTGGGGCCGCGCAATTACCGCTTGCGCGGCCCTTTTCGTTAGACCGTGTGCCACGGAGACACCGCGACGCGGAGAAAACATTTCAGAAAGTTTGACGGTATTTCGGCTTATTTTCTTAATCATTCACGAATTCGGGAATAGTTGGAAAACTCTGCGATTTTTCTCTGTATCTCGTGGTTCTGTGGCGGAAATACCGATTTTAGGATTATTAATGGTGACGGGTCCGTGGTATTATTTTTGAAAAAGCCCCTTTTTGCTGATCCTGTTCTGCCGCGAGGATGCCATGTCGAGACAACGCAAGATAGCCATCATCATCGCCGCCGCTTTCGTGGCGCTCATCCTTTTTTGCAGCGCCATTCTGCCGCTCATCGTCCGGAGCCAGGCCGTCACGGCCCTGGAGGATGCCACCGGCAGGAAGGTCCGCATCGAGAAGGTCGGCATCAATCCCTTTACCCTCACGGTCACGGTCACGGGCTTTGCCATCGAGGAGAAGGGGGGCGGCCCCTTTGTCTCCATCAGGCAGCTCCGCGCCTCCCTCGGGCTGGCCTCGATCTACAAACGCGCCCTGATCATCTCCCAGGTCGCCATTGAGGCGCCTTCGCTCTCCTTTGCCCGTCTGGCCGCCAACAGGTACAGCTTCAACGACATCATCGAGCGCCAGAAGGCGAAGCCCAAAAAGGAATCCAAAGGGGAATTCCGCTTCTCCATCAACAATATCACCCTTGCCAACGGCTCCGTGGATTTTGACGACCGGGCCGTGGGAGGGGGGAGGAAACACACCGTTCGCGACCTCAAGGTTGCGGTTCCCTTTATCAGCAACATCCCCTATCTGGTGGAGAAATACACCGATCCCCACATCTCGGCCCTGGTGAACGGCGCACCTTTCAGTTTTTCCGGCAAGGTAAAACCGCTCAGCAAATCCTTGGAAACCTCCGTGCACATCGACCTGCGGCAGCTCGACCTGCCCGGTTATGTGGCCTATGTGCCGGTCAAGCCGCCGGCTGACCTGGCGTCCGGCAAACTGACCGTCAATACGGATGTCAGTTATCGCGTATCTGCGGACAAAAAACCGGAATTGGCCATCAAGGGGCTGGTGCAGCTGGATGGCGTTACCGTCAACCTCAAGGAGGGGCAGCCGCTGCTCCGGCTCCCGTCGTTCCAGGTGCGGGCATCGAGCCTGGAGGTCTTTGCCCGGCGTTTTCTGGTGGACAGCATCACGGTGGAGGGGCTTGAACTGTTTGCCGGCCGCAGTGCCGCAGGGGAGTGGATGTACCAGCGCCTGCTGCCCACGTCTGCCGGGGCAGGGCGGAAACCGGCCGCCAAGGTCGCTACGGATACGAAAAAGAGCCCTGCAACCTTGGTCCGCATCGCTTCATTCGATTTCAAAAACGGCGTGCTCCACGTGAACGACGCCCTGCCCAAGGGGGGATTCAAGGGAAATATCACCGGGATCAATGCCGCGGTGAAAGGCTTCACCAACGAACCGGGGAAATCGGCCGATTACGAGGTGGCGCTGTCCCTGGACAACGAGGCCGACTTCAGCGCCGAGGGCGCTTTCAGCCTGACTCCGCTCAAGGCCACGGTTTCGGCCGAGCTGAACGACCTGCAGCTCCAGAGGGGGTGGCCCTATCTGGCCCGTTTCCTGACTGCGCCGCTCAAGGGGGCTCTGGACCTGTCCGTTGAGGCTGCCTATTCCCCGGAGAACGGGGTGAACGTGGAACGGGCGGATCTTGCCCTCAGCGGGCTCTCGGCACGCTACGGCAACAAAGAGGGGCTCGACCTGCGGCGCCTGGAGGTGAACGGTGCGGCCTACCGTCAACGGGAAAACCGCCTTGACCTGGACGACGTCATGCTGGCCCAGGGGAACGTCTCCCTCTCCCGTGAGGCACAGGGCGCCATCTCGATCCTGTCGCTGTTGAAAAAACCACAGGGGGCCACCGCACAAAAGCCCAAGCCATCGGCCGGGAAGAGCGCCGCAACATCGGGGCAAGCGACTGCCAAGCCGTTCTCCTTCCGCATCAAGAAGGTGCGTGTCGACAAGCTCGCCGGTTCTTTTACCGACAAGACGCTGCCGGAAAAGCCGCGCTTCACGCTGCGCAACACCAGTCTCACCCTGGCCAACCTGAACGGCCCGAAATTCACCCCGGCACAGTTGCGTTTCTCCTCGATCTTCAACAAGGCCACCCCGCTCAAGGCCAGCGGCACGATCACGCCCAATCCCTTCCGCTACCGCGGGAGCGTCAGCGCGGGCCGGTTGCCGCTCCGCGATTTCGAGGCATACTTCCCCTCCAACATCAACGTCTTCATCCTGGGGGGCTCCGCCGATGCCAGCATGAACGTGGATATCGCCCTCAAGGACGGCAAGCCGACCGGTACGTTCATGGGGAGCGCCGGTATCCGCGGCTTCCACGCCATCGATACCGTGGCCGAGGAAGACCTGCTCAAATGGGAAAGCCTGCAACTGGACGACATCAAGGGCAATCTGGCGCCCTTCAGCCTGGCCCTGCGCCAGATCGCCCTCAACGGAGTCTACTCCCGCATCATCGTACGCAAGGACGGCACGCTGAACCTGCAGAATCTGGTGGAAAAACCCAAACAGGCGCCGCCCCCTGCGGCCTCGGCATCCGCCGCGCCGGTGCCCGCTGCCGCTGAAACGGCCGCGCCTCCGACCGCCGGCGCCCAACAGCAGGCGGCCGCTAAAAAGCAGATCCAGATCGGTGCCGTGACGATTCAGGACGGTACCCTGTCCTTTAGCGACGACCACCTGCCGCAGCACTTCGCCACCACCTTCTACAACCTGGGCGGCCGGGTCAGCGGCCTCAGCTCCGAGGAGTCGAAATTTGCCGACGTGGACCTGCGCGGCAATCTGGAAAACCATTCGCCGCTCCAGATCACCGGCCGGATCAACCCGCTGCGCGACGACCTGTTCGTGGACCTGAAGGTCTCCTTCCGCGACATCGAGCTCTCGCCCGTTACCCCCTATTCCGGCACTTACCTGGGCTACACGGTGGAGAAGGGCAAGCTGTACCTGGACCTCACCTACCACATCGAAAAGAAATTGCTCAATGCCTCGAACACCATCTTCATCGACCAGTTCACGTTCGGCGAAAAGGTGGAGAGCGGCAAGGCCACCAAGCTGCCGGTCAAGCTGGGGCTGGCCCTGCTCAAGGACCGCAAGGGAGAGATTCACCTGGACGTGCCGGTCACCGGCCGCACCGACGATCCTAAATTCAGCGTCTGGAAGCTGGTCTTTCAGGTTATCAGGAACCTGATGGTCAAGGCGGTCACCTCGCCCCTGTCCCTGCTCTCGTCCATGTTCGGCAACGGCCAGGATTTCAGCGCCATCCAGTTCAGCCACGGCGCCAGCGCAATCCCCCCCCAGGAGGAACAGAAGCTGAACGCGCTGGCCAAGGCGCTCCTGGACCGGCCGGCCCTCAAGGTTGAGCTGAAAGGGTATGTGGACCGGGAAAAGGACACGGAGGGGTACCGCCGCGAACTGCTGGAGCGGAAGGTGAGGGGGGAAAAGTTCCTGGCCCTGGGCAGGCAGGGGGCGCTGAAGGAAGGTGAAAAGGCCGACAGCATCACGGTGGGTTCGGATGAGTATCCGACCTATCTGACCGCGGTCTACAAAAAGGAAAAATTCCCCAAACCGCGCAATATGCTCGGTCTGGTCAAGACCCTTCCGCCCGAGGAAATGAAGAAACTGATCATCGCCAACACGGTGATCGGAGAACCGGAGTTGAAAATACTGGCTCGCGAGCGGGTCGTGGCGGTCATGAATTACCTGGTGGCAAAGGGGCATGTCCCGGCCGAACGGGTCTTCCAGAAGAACGACGACCTGTTCAAGGCGCCGGAAAAGGAAACGACGTCACGCAGCCGGGTGGAGTTGAATGCCATTGCCCAGTAAACCATGACCACCGACCTGACCACCGCCCCCATACCGGCACTGATCCGGCGCCTGGCCATACCATCCGGGATCGGTTTCTTTTTCAACACCATGTTCAACGTGGTGGATACCTGGTATGCCGGCCGGCTTTCCACCACGGCGCTGGCGGCCATGTCGCTCTGCTTCCCGGTGTTCTTCATCATCCTGGCGGTGGGCGCGGGCATTTCGACCGGGGCAACGACCCTGATCGGCAATGCGTTGGGACGGGGGCGGCGCGACGAGGCCCAGCGCTTCGTGCTGCAGGCCCTTTCCTTCGCGCTGGTGCATGCCATTGCCCTGACCGCCCTGGGATTGGCCTTCGCGCCCCGCATTTTCGTCTTCATGGGCGCCCAGGGGGAGTACCTCTCCCTGGCGCTCGGCTACATGAACGTAACCCTGTGCGGCGCAACCTTCTCCATGCTTAATTTCGTGATGAGCGCCATCCTCAACTCCCACGGCAATACGGCCACCTATCGCAATTTTCTGGTCACGGCCTTTTTCCTCAACCTGGTTCTTGACCCCTGGTTCATGTACGGCGGTCTGGGGGTTCCCACCATGGGGCTGCCCGGCATCGCCTTGGCCACGATCTCGACCCAGTGTCTGGGCAATTTTTATCTATTCAGCCGCCTCTCGCGTTTGGGGTTCCTTCCTGCCTTTACCCTGCGGGAGTTGTGCCCCCGCAGGCAGTATTACGGCGAGTTGATGAAGCAGGGGTTTCCCTCGGCTTTGAACATGATGACCGTGACCGTGGGGATCTTCATCATCACCTGGTTTGCCGGAAGGTTCGGCAAGGAGGTGGTGGCGGCCTACGGCATCGGCACCCGCGTCGAACAGCTCGCCCTGTTGCCGATCATGGGGCTGAACGTTTCCACCCTGGCTCTGACCGCCCAGAACTTTGGCGCGGGGAACTTACAGCGTATCCGCCACGTATTGGCCCTGTCGCTCCGGTACGGTTTTATCCTGGCTGCCATCGGCACCGTCCTGGTACTGGCCTTCAGTGCCGAGTTGATGTCGGTCTTCAGCCGCGATGGGGCGGTCATCAAGGCCGGGGTCCGTTACCTGGGGATAGAGGCGTTCGTGTTCCCGGCCTATGTGCTCCTCTACGTGTGCGTTTCGGCCATGCAGGGGGTCAAGCGCCCCGGCTTCGCGCTATTGATCGGCCTCTACCGGCAGATTGCGGTGCCCTTTCTGGTCTTCCCCCTGCTGGCCCTTATGCTGGGGTGGGGCGTGATGGGCATTTGGTGGGGCATCTTCATCACTACCTGGTCGGCCGCCGTCATTGTGGTCATCTATGTCTCCTGGATCGTAAAAAAGTTGGAAAAGGATACTCTACCCCCATGAAACGTGTTGCCATAGCTACCCTGGGCTGCAAGACCAACCAGTTCGAATCCGCCGCCATGAGCGAGCAGTTCCAAAAGGCCGGTTATCGGATGGTCCCCTTCACCGAGCCGGCCGACATTTACGTGGTCAATTCCTGTACGGTCACGGCCCGTACCGACGCCGAGACCCGCCGCCTGATCCGGCGCGCCCGACGCCTGAACCCCCAGGCCCGCATTGTCGCCACCGGTTGTTACGCCCAGGTGGCGCCGGGGGAACTGGAGCGCATGCCCGAGGTGGACAGCGTGCTGGGCAATCGGGAAAAACAGGACATCGCCGGCCTGGTGGAAGCGGGCGAGAGCCGCATCTCGGACATCAGCGCCGAACAGACGGCCGAACCGCTGCCGCTTTCGAGCTTTGCCGAGCATACCCGGGCCTTTCTCCAGGCCCAGAACGGCTGCAATTCCTTCTGCGCCTACTGTATCGTGCCCTTTGCCCGCGGCAGAAGCCGCAGCGTGCCCCTGGACGATGTCTTGCAGGGGGTGCGGGAACTGGCCGCCAACGGTTACCGGGAAGTGGTGCTGACCGGCATTCACCTGGGGGCCTACGGGCTCGACCTCTCCCCGCGCCACTCCCTGGCCGGCCTGGTGCGGCGCATTGCGGACGAAGGGGCTGTCCCGCGCCTGCGGATCGGTTCGGTGGAACCCAACGAACTGAGCGACGAATTGATCGGACTCATGGCCGCCTCGGAGGTCATCTGCCCCCATGTTCATCTCCCCCTGCAGAGCGGCAGCGACACCGTGCTGCATCGTATGGGACGACGCTACACAGCCCGTTTCTTCAGTGATTTGGTGGCACGGGTCACGGCCGCACTGCCGGACGCTTTTATCGGGGCCGATGTGATTGCCGGGTTTCCCGGTGAAACGGACGAGGAGTTTTTGGAGACCCTGCACTTGGTGGAGGAACTGCCGTTCTCCGACCTGCATGTGTTTCCCTTTTCCCGGCGGGCCGGTACCAAAGCGGCCGGGATGCCGGCCCAGGTGCCCGCCGATGTCGTCAGGGGGAGGGGGGAACGGTTACGGAATGCCGCCGTGATGAAAAAGGGCGCATTTCTCCAGCGCTTCATCGGGCGGACCCTGCCGGTCCTGGGGCAGACAGGGCAGCCGGAAACGGGGCGCATCAGGGGGCTGAGCAGGAATTACCTCCAGGTGGACTATGCGGCGTCGGAAGAGCTGGTCAATCGGGAGGCCGCCGTTGTGATCGAGCGTATCCGGGACGGAGTGCTCCTGGGACGACTGGCCGGACTCTGGGGGGAACAACATTCGTAAAAACGTATCTTTCCTTGACTGGCCCAGCCATTTCTGTGATAATCGCGCCCCGCTTTGTCAAATTATTGTTTGAGGAGATAACCATGAAGAAGACGCTTGTTCTGTTCCTAACTGTTCTGTTGTCCCTTGCGGCGGTCTGCGCCTTTGCCGGCGACGGGTCCTGGGAGCGCGTCAAAAAAGGGGGTAAGCTGGTTATAGGACTTGATGACGCCTTTCCTCCCATGGGGTATCGCCAGGCAGACGGCAAGCTGGTCGGCTTCGATATCGACGCCGCCGAAGAGGTCGGCAAGCGTCTCGGCATCAAGATCGTTTGGCAGCCCACCGCCTGGGAAGGGGTGATCCATTCCCTGGACGCCAAGAAGTTCGACTGCATCTGGAACGGCATGACCATTACGCCGGAGCGGGCCAAGGAAGTGGCCTTCACCAAACCCTATATCATGGACGGTCAGATTGCGGTCGTCAATTTCAAGGAAAAGCGTTTCAAAGGGCTGAAAGACCTGAAAGGGATCAAGGCCGGCACCCAGAAGGGCTCCTCGGGCCTGGAAGCGGTCAAGAAACTTGCTACCCCCCCGAAGGAGTTGAAGGAATACGAAGACTATCCCAAGGCGCTGCTCGACCTGGAAGCGGGGCGTATCGACGTGGTGGTGGTGGACAATGTCACCGGTCGCGACATGATCGCCAAGCGTCCCGGCAAGTTCAAGATCCTGCCCGGCATGATCAGCAAGGAACCTTTTGGCGTGGCCTTCCGCAAAGATGACAATGGCCTGCGCGGCAAGGTGCAGCAGACCCTGGACAAGATGGTGAAGGACGGCTCCATGGCCAAGATCTCCCGGAAGTGGTTTGCGGAAGACATCACTAATCCCAAGAAATTCTAGAGACTATGAATCGCTTTTACATACACATCAGCAGGGTCGCCGTGACCCTGCTTTTTTTGTGGACGCTGGCCGGAACCGGTCGGGCGCTGGACAGCGACGCCCTCTCCCGCCAGGCGGGGGAGTTGATGGCCCAGGGTGACCTGCCGGGGGCCGTGGAACTGCTCAGGCAGATTCCGGTTCCACCCAAAGGTACTGATGCCGGCGTTTTTGTGGCCAGCCGCATGCAGATGGCCAGAATATACGTCTCGTTGAACGAGCCGGATAAAGCCCTGGCCGCCAGTCGGGAGGTCCTGGCGCTGTTCCCGGACAACAGCGAGGCGCGGAACGCTGTCGCCGCCATCCAAAAACAGCAGCAGTCGCGTTGGCTCTCCCTGCTGGACGACAGTCGCAAATTCCTCCCGGCGCTGCTCAAGGGCACAACCATGACCCTGCTGCTGGTGCTCTGCACCATGCTGGTCTCCCCCCTGGGGGGGCTCCTGATCGCCCTGGGGCGCATCAGCACCTTCCGCCCCCTGTCCGCAGCGTGCTGGTTCGTGATCTGGTTCTTTCGCGGCACGCCGCTTTTGCTCCAGCTGTTCTTTATCTATTACGGCCTGCCGGCCTTCGGCGTGACCCTGCCGCCCCTGACCGCCGCCGTGATCGGTCTTGGGCTCAACTACTCTGCCTACCTGGGAGAGATCATCCGTGGCGCGATCCAGAGCATCGACCAGGGGCAGATGGAGGCAGCCAAGGCCATCGGCATGACCTACGGACAAGCCATGCGGCGCGTCATCATCCCCCAGACCTACAAGCGGCTGATGCCCCCCATCGGCAACGAATTCATCGCCCTGATCAAGGACACCGCCCTGGTATCCACCATCGCCATGGTGGAACTGATGCGCTCGGCCGATCAGCTTTTCAACACCTATTTCAACATCACGGCCCTGGTTTTGGCGGCGGCCATCTATCTCCTCTTGACGAGCATCTTCACCTTCATTTTTGAAAAAATCGAGTATCGGGCAGGGATCTATGAACACCGCTAGGGAGCCGTTGATCCGGCTGGAGGGCATAACCAAGCGTTTTAAAAATCTGACGGCGGTCGACCGGATCGATCTGGATGTCTTTCCGGGCGAGAAACTGGTCATCATCGGACCATCGGGATCGGGCAAGTCCACGCTGCTGCGTTCCATCAACCTGCTGGAAGAGATCGATGACGGCGTCATCCGTTTCCAGGGGCGCGAGGTGGGGTACGTCACCAGCCACGGCCGCCGCCACCTGGACCGCCCCCCGGCGGTGTGCGCCCTGCGGACCGAGATCGGCATGGTGTTCCAGCATTTCCATCTCTTTCCCCACATGACCGTGCTGGGCAATGTCATGGAGGGGCCGCTGACCGTCCGCAAAATGCCGCAGGATGAGGCCCGCCAGGTTGCCGCCGACATGCTGTCCAAGGTCGGGCTGTCCGACAAACGGGACGTCTTTCCCGCCACCCTGTCGGGGGGGCAGAAACAGCGGGTGGCCATTGCCCGAGCCCTGGCCATGCGCCCCAAGTTGATGCTGTTCGATGAACCGACGTCGGCCCTGGACCCGGAACTGGTGGGGGAGGTGTTCGACACCATTCATACCCTGGCCGACGAGGGTATGACCATGATCATCGTCACCCATCACATGGGGTTTGCCCGTGAGCTGGCCGACCGGGTGATCTTTATGGAATCGGGGCATTTCTTGGCCCAGGGGGACCCCCATGAGTTTTTCAGTGTTGGTCAGGAAAACGAGCGCATCAGGAACTTCCTCAACAGATTGCTGTAAGCCGGGAGGGAGTATCAGGTTTGTCGAACCGGAAGGCGCTGGCGCTTTCCGGTTTTTTTTGCGGCGTCCGTGGGCAATGTTAAAAAAATTACCATTGCGAAAAACATTGTAACTTATTGATACGCAAATAGTATTCAATTGAGTGTTAAAAAAAGTAACATTATTTATATCATTGTAATTATTAAGTTAAATTGAAAGTGTTAAAAAAATTACCACTTCTGGCCGTTGCAATATGCCCCATTGTACGTTTCAAAAGGTCGTCGGCATGTAACTCTCGGATACCATGCGTTTTTACGAGATGGCACGAGAGTTGATAGGTGTCAAATGCACCGTACCCCATGCCCGGCACGACGGAGACATCAATGGCACGATCACTTCAGCCCGCACACATCGAGAACGATGGCCAACAGAAACAAAGAACGATATTGGTGGTCGATGATGAGTTGCTGGTGCGGCAAATGTTGCAGGATTGCCTCGAGGAGTACGGTTTTACCGTGCTTACCGCTACGGACGGGGTAGATGCATGCGGGCTTTTCATGAAGGAATTCGCCCGGATCGACCTGTTGGTGAGCGACGTGCTCATGCCGAGGATGAACGGCTTTTATGCCTATCAGGTCATGTGCAGGATCAAGCCGGGGTTGAAGGCCATTTTGGTGAGTGGCTACCCAGATAGCGCCGATATGATCAACGAAGGGAACATAAATATTCCGGAATTCCTGTCCAAGCCGATCAGCCCCAGGGAATTGATCTCGAAGATTCACGCAATGCTGGGTAACGTATGACGGCTCAGGCGGAGAAGTACTGCGCGGCGTGAGGATGGCAATCGCAAGAAGGTGCGGTAATGATGCCGGAATACCCGGCAAAAATGAGAAACGCGGTATTTTGTAAACAAAAACGCCCCCTTCGAGCAAGGAGGCGTTTTTGTTGTCTCGGGCTTCGACCCGGCTTCTTTTTGTGGTAATTTATTGACAGCTGTCGGGGAATGTACTATTTTCAGAACTTGTTTTATCAACGGTTTGTACCGGTTTTTCCGGAAAATTTCGTAGGAAGGATGGAACAATAGTATGAAGGTCTATTACGACAAAGATTGTAACGTAGCACTTCTGAAAAAGAAAAAAGTCGCCATCGTCGGCTATGGTTCTCAGGGGCATGCCCATGCCCTGAACCTTAAAGATTCGGGTATCGACGTACTCGTCGCTCTGAAAAAGGATTCCGCTTCCGTTAAGAAGGCCAAGGACGCCGGGTTCAAGGTCGTTACGGTTGCCGAAGCCGCCAAGGTTGCCGATGTTCTGATGATTCTGCTCCCGGACGAAATCCAGGGCGACGTCTATCGCGAAGAGATCGCTCCTTACCTGAAAAAGGGCGCTTCCATCGCCTTTGGCCACGGCTTCAATATCCATTTCGGCCAGATTGCCCCCCGCGAAGACATCAACGTCTTCATGGTGGCCCCCAAGGGACCGGGTCATCTGGTGCGCCATGAGTACACCAAGGGAGGCGGCGTGCCCTGCCTGATCGCGCTGCACCAGGACCCCTCCAAGAAGACCAGGGATCTGGCGCTGGCCTATGCTTCGGCCGTTGGCGGCGGCCGTTCCGGCATCATCGAGACCTCGTTCAAAGAGGAAACCGAGACCGACCTGTTCGGCGAGCAGGCCGTACTGTGCGGCGGCATTGCCGCCCTGATCCAGGCTGGATTCGAGACCTTGGTGGAGGCTGGCTACGCCCCGGAGATGGCATACTTCGAATGCCTGCACGAAACCAAGCTGATCGTTGACCTGATCTATGAAGGCGGCATCGCCAACATGCGCTACTCGGTCTCCAATACCGCCGAATATGGCGATTTGACCCGCGGTCCGCGCGTCGTCAACGCCGAAACCAAGAAGGAAATGAAGAAAATCCTCGACGAAATCCAGACCGGAGAATTCTGCAAGGAATGGATGCTGGAGAACAAGGTCAACAAGCCGACCTTCAGCGCCCTGCGCCGTCGCGGTTCCGAACACCAGATCGAGCAGGTCGGCGCCAAGCTGCGTGCCCTGATGCCCTGGATCGGCAAGAACAAGATCGTTGACAAAACCAAAAACTAGAATAATTCTACGCATTCGACACCCCTTTGCCCGTTGGGAGAGGGGTGTCTGCGTGTTCAGGCAGGTTGCATGAATAAATCGACCCCATTTGCCAGAGAAGGTTATCCCTTCATCGCTTGTTCCGCCGGATTGACGCTTCTTTTGGCCGTGGCCGCCTGGAAATGGTGTTCTCTGGCGCTGGCTGCTTCTGCTGCGCTGTTCTGCGTAGCGACCCTGTTCATCCTCTACTTCTTTCGTAATCCCGAGCGTACCCCGCCCATTGACGGGCACGCGATAGTTGCCCCTGCCGACGGGACGGTGATCGTGGCTGAGTGCGTTCCCGAGACGCCGCTCGGCATCCCGGCGCTCAAGATCAGTATTTTCATGTCGGTCTTCAATGTGCACGTCAACCGCGTCCCCTTCGACGGCACGGTAGTAGACACCTTTTACCATCGCGGCAAGTTCTTTGATGCCCGTGACGGCCGGGCCTCCTTCGAAAACGAGCGCAACGGCATCGTCCTGGAAACCGCCGGCGGTGTTCGGCTGGCTTTCGTGCAGATTGCCGGCCTGGTTGCGCGGCGAATCGTGTGCTACGCCCGGACCGGGGATTCGTTGAAACGGGGGGAGCGTTACGGGCTGATCCGCTTCGGGTCGAGGGTGGATGTGTACCTGCCGGTTGACGTCCAGCCGCTGGTAAAGCTTGGAGATGTAACCGTGGCGGGTGAAACCGTGCTGGGGCGTCTCGCATAGGCGGAGAAAGCGTGGCATGAACTCTGAACTGAATGAAAAAAAGGCAGATAGAGCCGAAAATATTAAAAAAGGCATCTATATCCTGCCCAACCTGTTTACGACCGGGAGCATGTTTGCCGGTTTCTACAGCATGGTGGCCAGCCTCAACGGCAATTTCGATGTCGCTGCGCTCTGGATCTTTGCCTCTGCCGTTTTTGACGGCTTGGACGGCAAGGTCGCCCGCCTGACCGGAACGACCAGCAAGTTCGGCGTCGAGTACGACTCCCTGGCCGACCTGGTGTCGTTTGGGGTGACCCCGGGGTTGATGATGTATGCCTGGGCGCTCAAACCGTTCGGCCGTCTCGGTTGGCTGGCGGCGTTCCTGTTCGTGGTCTGCGGCGCGCTGCGCCTGGCGCGTTTCAACGTTCAGGTCAATACGGTGGAGAGCAAGCGTTTCGTGGGGTTGCCCATCCCGGCGGCAGCCAGCATGGTGGCCGCAACCGTCCTTTTGTTCCATCATTTCGGCTGGCCGAGCACGTACAAACGGCTGGCTATTCTCGTCCTGATCTACCTTCTTGCCTTCCTGATGGTGTCGGGATTCCGCTACTACTCATTCAAGGATCCGGCGCTGATCAAGCGGCAGCCCTTCGGCTTCCTGCTTCTGGCCGTGGTGCTGCTGATCGTTGTGGCCGCCGAACCGGCGGTGATGACCTTTGGCATCATGCTCGCGTATGTTGTGTCCGGCCCATTGGGGTTCGTGGTCGGATGGCCGCGCCGCCGCCGCTTGGAAAAGGCGGTGCATAAGGGGCATGGAGCGGCTGCCGGACGCTAGCAGGTTGTTGAAAAACAGCCATCAGGCCTTCATCCTCGAAGGCCCTTTTGCGCGGCGTAGCGCTGCTACGCCTCCGCAGGGCCTTTTGCGGGTGCGACGGTCCGACTATTTTTGAACAACCTGAGTTTTTCAATAGCCTGTTAGAGAATACGGGGATCAGGGGATGTCGTGCAGGCGGGCGTTGATGGACTCTTCCGAGATTTCGATGGTGGCGAACGTCTTGTTGGCCGCTGTCCGCGTCAGCGTGCCGGGATTGAGGAACAGGATGCCGGATGTGGTGATGCAGGTGGCGCGATGACTGTGACCGAACAGCACTATGTGGGCGCAAACCTCGACCGCCCGTTGTTTCAGTCTTTCCAGCCCGCCCTTGACCCCGTAAGCGTCCCCATGCACCAGCAAAACACGTTTGCCCTCACATTCCCACAGCACCTCCCGCGGCACCGAGGCGTCGTGGTCGCAATTGCCGGAAACGGCGATGACGTCAAGATGCGTCAGGTTGCGCAGCAGGTTTGCGTCCTCCATGCCGTCCCCGAGATGGATGACGGCGTCCACAGGCTCCGTCAGGCTGTGGGCCTGCAGGGCAGGGGCAAAATTGCCGTGGGTATCGGACACCACCAATACTTTCATGGTGATAGTGTAGCAGAAGTCGGGGTGTCATGGCACCCAAAAATTGTCGACCCGGGTGGCCCTGCATGATAAAGAAAATTGCCTTGATCTTCCTTGCCGCCGCGGCAGCCTTCCTGATCCTCTTTGCCGGCTCCCTGCTGATTGCCAAGGCGATAATCGGGGGAATGGATGCCAAGCTGGCGGACAAGGAGGGTGTTGGACTATTGGAGGTCCGGGGGATGATCCTCGACTCCAAGGACACGATCCGCCAGCTGCGCTATTTCCTCAAACAGGAAAACATCAAGGCGGTGGTGCTGCGGGTTGATTCACCCGGCGGGGTGGTGGCGCCGTCCCAGGAGATCTACGAAGAGGTCAAAAAGTTTGCCGCCAAGAAGAAGATCATCGTTTCCATGGGGAGCCTGGCCGCCTCGGGCGGTTACTACATCTCCGCTCCGGCCACGCTGATCTACGCCAATCCCGGCACCATCACCGCCAGTATCGGCGTGATCCTCAAACTTTCCAATATCGAAACGCTGATGGACAAGATCGGTATCAAGTCCTATACCCTCAAAACCGGCAAGTTCAAGGATTCCGGCTCGCCGCTGCGGGAGCTTTCCCCGGAAGACCGCGCCATGCTCCAGGCGGTCATCGACAATACCCATGAGCAATTTGTCCGGGCGGTGGCAGCCGGGCGCAAATTGCCGCTCGAAGATGTGCGCAGGATTGCAGACGGCCGCATCCTCTCGGGTGAACAGGCCAAGGGGCTGAAGCTGGTCGATCGGCTGGGAACCCTCCAGGACGCCATTGATGAGGCTGGTCGCCTGGCCGGCATCGCCGGTGATCCCGAGGTTATTCACGCTCCCAAGAAAAAAATCGACTACCTGGATGTGTTGGCTGACGGCATGGAAGGCAAATTCAGCGGCACTCTGAGGAATGCCGCCGGCGGGATGCGCTTGATGTACGAAGCGGAGTAGGGGAGCGGCGCGAATGGTGAATGGTGGAAAGCGCTTTTTTGCCGCCCGGCCTTTCACCATACACGATTCACATCGTGCATTTCACCTTTTCGCCTTACGCAGCCGGTCGTGGGCGGCGAGAATGATCCTTTCGGTCGTGGACCAGTCGATACAGGCATCGGTGATGGAAACGCCGTATTTCAACTGGCTGGGATCGGCAGGGATTTTCTGGCTGCCGGCCTCCAGGTTGCTTTCGATCATGACGCCGGAGATGGAGCTGTTGCCGTCCATAACCTGCTGGATGACGCTTTCCAGGACCTCCGGCTGTTTCTGGTAATCCTTGTTGGAGTTGCCGTGGCTGCAGTCCACCATGATGGTGGGGAACAGCCCGTTCTTTTTGAGGCTCTCTTCGGTGGCGGCGATATCTTCCGGGGTGTAGTTGACCTTGCGGGAGCCGCCCCGCAAAACGATGTGGACGTCCGGGTTGCCGCTGGTCTGGATGATGGAGGTCCGCCCCTCGCGGTTGATGCCGAGGAAGCTGTGGGGGTGCTGGACCGCCTTCATGGCGTCCATGGCGATCTGCAGATTGCCGTCGGTGCCGTTTTTGAAGCCGACCGGAAACGAGAGGCCGCTTGACATCTCCCGATGGGTCTGGGACTCGGTTGTCCGGGCCCCGATGGCGCCCCAGCTGATCATGTCGGCCAGGTATTCGGGCGTAATCGGGTCCAGCATCTCGGTGGCCACCGGCACGTTCAGGGATGTGATCTTCAGAAGCAGGCCACGGGCGATGCCGAGCCCCTTGGAAATCAGGTGGCTGTGGTCCATATCCGGGTCATTGATCAGCCCTTTCCACCCGATGGTGGTGCGCGGCTTCTCGAAATAGGTCCTCATGACCAGGAGCAGGCGGTCTTCGACCTTGCGGGACAGCAGTGCCAGGCGTTTGGCATATTCAACGGCGGCCAGCGGGTCATGGATCGAACAGGGGCCGACCACCATCATCAGGCGCCGGTCCCGGCGATGGATGATCTCCTTGACACGTTCGCGGCTCGTGTTGACGAACTCGCGGTCACGGTCGGAGAGCGGAAAGACCTGCCGCAGTTCCGCGGGAGCGATGACAGGCGTTATGGCGGTGATCTTGAGGTTGTTGGTCTTAATCATGGTGTGTTCCGCCTTGTTCGAAAAATGTACTCGCAGCTTGTGCAAAATAGAACGATTAGCGTTGGTTTGTCAAATAGTTGTTTACACCACTTTGATGCCGTGTCCGGCCGTGTCCCCAAGGAGGGGCTGCTATGTTCTCGAGTGACGTTGCCATCCAATTCCTGACCATCGGCGGAGTGGCTATTGCCATTATTGTGGCAGTCGCCTGGTCCACCAAGTCGGTTATCGTGCACGAAATCAACAAACGGCACGACCTGTTCAAACAGCAACTCCATCTGGATGTCACCCATACGCTCGACCAGTTCAGGAACGCCCTGACCGAGGAAAAGATGATCTTCGGCGCCATGCAGGACAGCAGGTCGGATTCCCTGGTTCAATTATACGGCATCATGATAGACATCGGCAAAAACGGCCGGATGCTTTCCCGGCCGGGGCAGAGCAATCTCGCGGCGGTTGTCTCCCTTGCCCAGGACTTCCTGACAGCCATCCAGGAATTTTTCGATGTCTACCAGAAGAACGGTATCTATTTCAGCGACGAGTTCTGCTCCGCCATGAATGCCTTCATGGCAGAGGATGAAGGTATTGTTGCGGAAATCACCGCCACGGTCGGCACCCCTGCCGCCATTTTCCAAGATGAACAAAAGAAGATTGCGGATATCCAGCGGTCCTGGAGCACGTTTGAAATGCGCATTCCTGTCATGATTGCGGAAATGAAGAAGGAGTTTCGCCGCTTGGTGGGCGGTTCCAAATGGTTTTAGGCGCCGGCGCTCAGAAACGGGCCGTCTTCGTGGACCGGGACGGCACCATCAATGTGGAGAAGGACTACCTCTACCGGATCGAGGATTTCGAGTTTATCCCGGGGGCGCCGGAGGCGATCAGGCGTTTGAACGAGGCCGGTTTTCTGGTGGTGGTCGTTACGAACCAGTCCGGTGTCGCTCGGGGATACTACACCGAAGAGGATGTTGAAATCCTGCACCGTCATATTGCCGCCGAACTCGGCAAAGCGGGTGCGCGGGTGGACGCCTGGTATTACTGCCCCCACCATCCGGCGGGCCGGGGCAGTTACGCACTCCCCTGCCGATGCCGCAAACCCTTGCCGGGCATGCTTATGGAGGCGGCCTGCCGCCACAACATCGACCTTGCGGCCTCGGTCATGATCGGCGACAAACTGGCCGATATGAAGGCCGGGATTGCTGCCGGCTGCCGCACAATCCTGGTGCGAAGCGGCTACGGCGCCTCCGAGGAGGCGCGGGTCTTGTCGGGGACATCGGTGTATGACGACCTGCTGGCCGCTGTTCTCTCCCTGGTGCCCACGTGTGGATGAGGTTTGACAGGTTGCCGTCAGGCATGTCATAATTATTGGTCACATTAAATCACCCGAAAAGGATTCCCCCCATGCCTCTCGGTATCACCAAAGGTATTATTCTGGCCGGCGGCGCAGGCAGCCGCCTGTTCCCGTTGACCCTGGTGGCCAGCAAACAGCTGCAACCGGTCTACGACAAGCCAATGATCTATTATCCCCTGGCAACCCTCATGGCGGCCGGCATCAGGGATGTCCTGCTGATTTCCACGCCCCACGACACCCCCCGGTTCGAGAAGCTTTTGGGTGACGGTTCCCGCTGGGGCATCACCATCACGTATAAGGTTCAGCCCGAGCCCAAGGGGATCGCGCAGGCCTTCCTGGTCGGAGAGGAATTTATCGACCGCAAGCCGGTATGCCTGATTCTGGGGGACAATATATTCTACGGCAAGATGAATCTGGATCGTATCTTTGCGGAGTTCCAGGGAGGGGCGCGCATCTTCGGCTATCAGGTCAATGATCCCGAGCGCTATGGTGTCGTTGAGTTCGACGCATCGGGCAGGGTGCTCAGCATCGAAGAAAAACCGAAAGAGCCTAAATCCCGCTACGCGGTCCCCGGTCTCTATTTGTACGATAGCACGGTGGTGGATACGGCCAAGTCCATCGCCCCATCACCGCGGGGAGAACTCGAAATCACCGATGTCAACACGGCCTACCTGCGGCGCGGCGAGTTGACGGTGGAGCGGTTGGGGCGGGGCATCGCCTGGCTGGACACCGGCACCCACAAGAGTCTCCTGGAAGCCAGTAACTTCATCGAAACCATCGAGTCGCGTCAGGGACTCAAGATCGCCTGTCTGGAAGAGATTGCACTGCGCCGCGGGTTTATCGATTGCGTGCACATGAAGCAGCTCATTGATAAAACTCCTCATTCGAGTTACCGCGACTATCTCATGCGGGTATACGGTGAAAACGAGCTCTGCGGCACAAACCAATAACCTGCGGGAGTAAGGCGGGAGACGACGGCCGGGCGGTCTGTTATTACGCCTGCATCGAGTTGACAGATATGGATTTTATTAAAAAATACGCGCTCTTCATCCTGACGGCGGTCGCCATCCTCGCGGCCCTGATCTTCTATTCCATCAATATCCCCCACAAACGCGATGCCAACATCGTCGAGCGCGGGATCATGACCGTTTTCGGGCCGATTGCAAAGCCGTTTTTCCAATTGAGCGTCTTCGGCGAGACGGTCTGGACCAATTACCTCGATCTGGTGAATGTGCGCCAGGAAAACCTGCATCTGATTCAAGAGGTCAAGCTGCTTAACAGCCGTCTCATTGCCGCGGAAGAAATGGTGCTGGCAAACAAGCGCCTGAGCCAACTTCTGGACGTCAAAAATTCGATCAAGGCGCCAACCCTGGCCGCCAGCGTGATCGGAGAGGACCTGAGTCCCTGGTTCGGAACCCTGGTCATTGATCGCGGAAGCTCCAGCGGGATCACCGAGGGGATGGCCGTGGTGGCGGCTGACGGTATTGTGGGCCAGATTGTCAAGGTGGCCCCCTCCAGTTCCCGGGTGCTGCTCTTGACCGATCATTCCAGCGGCATTGCCGCCACCATTCAGCGGTCGCGTGCCAGGGGCGTGGTCAAGGGTAAGGGGGACGGGCTCTGCCAACTTGAGTTCGCCACCCGCGGAGAAGATGTCAAGGTCGGAGACATGGTTGTTTCATCCGGCATCGGGGGGGTATTCCTCAAGGGGCTGCCGATCGGCGAGGTGACCATGGTGAAGCGCGGGGAGTATGGGATTTTCCAGACGATAACCATCCGTCCAACCGTGAATATCACCCATCTGGAGGATGTGCTCGTGGTGGTGAACACCCATGACTAAAGTGGGGGTGGCACTGATCGTTATCGTGTCGGCTCTGATACTGCAGTCATCGGTGCTGCCGGTTCATATCGCTTCGCCCTTCAAGCCGGATCTGTTGCTGATCATCGTGGTCTACCTGGCTTTGCGTGGTTCGTTCCAGGCGGGAGCGCCCCTGTCCTGGGGACTGGGGATTGTCAAGGACGTATTCAGCGGGATTTATCTGGGGCTCAATGCCTTTAGTTTTCTCCTCATCTTCCTGGTTATCAAGAATATTTCCGACCGGCTCTACACCGAGAGCGCGCCGCTTTTCGTGATAACCGCCAGCGTGGCCACCTTGAGTTGCGTCGCCATCAATCTTCTCCTGCTGGTCATGTTCACCGCGTCACCCGGCATTGCCTACTCAATGGGCCTCGGTTTGCTGCCCCATCTTCTGGTGAATGCCTTTGTCGCCTCCCTTGTCCCCCTTATTCCCGGTTTCGACCGCCCGCTGGAAACACCATGAAAGAACAACGTTTCGTCCGCGAAATCTCGGAGTCCAAGAGAAGAATCCTGATCCTTTCCTTTGTGGTGGGCGGCATCTTTTTCCTGCTGCTGCTGCGTCTGTGGCACCTGCAAATCTTGAGCGTCGATGATTACCGTAACATGTCGGAAAGCAACCGCCTGCGTTTCGTACCGGTGGCCGCATCCCGCGGGGCCATCATGGACCGCAACGGTACGGTGTTGGTGAGCAACCAACCGTCATTCAGCCTGGCGGTCGTGCCCCAGGAGGTCGAGAACAAGGACGAATTGCTCGATCACCTTGCAACGCTGCTCGGCATGGACCGCGCCGAACTGAGCGAGCGCTGGGAAAAGGGGAAGGGGCGGGCCAAGTATTACCCGATTATTCTCGCGTCGAATATCAGCCGCGACCAGGTGGAGATCGTGGAGGAAAACCATCTGCGTCTGCCGGGGGTCGAGATCGAGATGAAACCGGTGCGCGAGTACGCCAGCGGCGTACTCGCGGCCCATTTGCTGGGGTATATCGGCGAGATTTCCGAGGATGAACTGAGCGCCAAGGGGTTCGAAGAGTACAACCCGGGCGATTATCTCGGCAAGAACGGCATCGAACGGAGTTGGGAAAAGGAACTGCACGGCAACGATGGCGGCCGGCAGTTGGAGGTGGATGCGCGTGGCCGGGTTTTGCGGACCATTTCCGAGTCCTACCCCACGGTCGGCAACAGTGTGGTGCTGACCATCGATGCGCGCATCCAGAAACAGGCGGAAAAGGCCTTTGGAGATCAGGCCGGAGCGGCCGTCGCCATGGACGTGAACACCGGCGAGGTCCTGGCCTTCGTCAGCAATCCCGGATTCGACCCGGCGCTCTTCAGCGGGAAGATGCCGGCGGATACCTGGAAGGAATACCTGGATGACAAGCGTCACCCCCTTGAAAATAAGGCGCTGACCGGCCAGTATCCTCCCGGTTCGACCTTCAAGATCATCACCGCGCTGGCCGGCCTGGAGGATGGCAAGATCGACGGGAACACCTCCGTGAATTGCAACGGCTCCTATGAGTTGGGAACCTCGACCTTCAAATGCTGGAACAAGCATGGGCACGGCGTCACCAACCTGAAAAAATCGCTGCGCGAGTCGTGCGACGTCTATTTTTACCAGTTGGGCGAGCGGTTGGGGGTGGATCGTATCGCCGCCATGGCGAAGCGGTTCATGCTCGGCTCGCCCATGGGCATCGGCCTGGCCCACGAGAAGGCGGGACTCATCCCCACCGCCGAATGGAAGCTGAAACGCTTCGGCAAACGCTGGTTACACGGCGAGACCGTGCCGGTCTCCATCGGCCAGGGGTATGTGTTGATGACGCCGATTCAATTAGTCTCCATGATCGCTACGGTGGCCAACGAGGGCAATGTGTACCGTCCCTACCTGGTGAAGCGCATCGTCGATGCCGACGGCAGGCCGCTCAGGGAGTTCAAACCGGAATTGATGGGTACGACCGGCATCTCGGCGGATAAATTCAAGTTGGTCAAGCAGGGGCTGTTCGCCGTGGTGAACGAGCCGGGGGGAACCGGCGGCGCGGCGCGGCTCTCTGATGTGCATGTGGCGGGCAAAACCGGTTCTTCACAAGTGGTCAAGCTGCGCGACAGCAAGCAGGCGACGCCGTACCAATACCGGGACCATGCCCTGTTTGTCGCCTTTGCCCCCTATGAAAAACCGGAAATCGCCGTGGCGGTGATCGTGGAGCATGGCGAGCACGGCGGTTCGGCTGCCGCCCCCATTGCCGGACGTATCCTCCGGGCCTGGTTCGATAGTAAGAAGCCGCCCAAAAAGGAGCCGGCACGACGCCTAAAGAACCAGGACGAGGAGGGGACTGACGAAGAGGCGGAGCCGCCCGCCAAACAACAGGGCGTGAATGAGGAAAAAGCCGATGATTGACCGCCGTCTGCTGACAAATATCGACTGGATGTTGATCGGACTGATGACCGCGATCTGCCTGCTGGGCATCATGAACATCTACAGCGCCACAACGCCCTACAAGATCGTCGGCGCTCCCTATTACCTCAAGCAATTCTACTGGGTGCTCTTCGGGTTGTTGGTCGTTACGGTCATCTGCAGTTTCGATTATCATATCCTGGAGGATTTTTCCTACTGGTTTTACGGCTTTCTGATCATCCTCCTTGTGGCCGTACTGGTGGTGGGGCGTCGTTCCATGGGGGCGACACGGTGGCTGAGCCTCGGTTTTTTCAATGTCCAGCCGTCTGAATTGATGAAGGTCGTCATCATTGCCACGTTCGCCAAGTATTTCACGAATGTGCAGACGGTAAACGGCTTGAGCGTCAAGGATGTGCTCTTCCCGCTCGGTATTTTGGCGGTGCCGGTTCTTCTGATCATGAAACAACCCGACCTGGGGACCGCTGTCCTGGTTCTCCTGATCGCCCTTTCCCTGGCGGTCTATGTGGGGCTCCGATGGTCGACGGTGGTCACCTTTGCCCTGGTGATGGTGCCGATGCTCTGGCTGGGATGGGCAAAGTTGCTGCGGCCGTATCAGAAAAACCGGATTCTCGATTTTCTTAACCCGGAGCGCTCACGCCTGGGAAGCGGCTATCACATAATCCAGAGCAAGATTGCCGTCGGTTCCGGCGGCGTCTTCGGCAAGGGGTTCGTCAAGGGCACCCAGTCCCAGCTACGTTTCTTGCCGGAGCAGCATACGGATTTCGCCTTTTCGGTATTTGCCGAAGAGTGGGGCTTTATCGGCTGCCTGGTACTGATCGTCCTGTATCTCGTCCTGGTACTGTGGGGGCTCAACATCGCCCGGCGCTGCAACGACCGGTTCGGCAGTTTGCTGGCGGTGGGGGTGACGGCCATGCTCTTCTGGCACATCGTCATCAATATGGGGATGGTGATCGGCCTGTTTCCGGTGGTGGGGGTGCCGTTACCGTTCTTTTCCTATGGCGGCACGTCCATGATTACCTCCATGGTGGGGATCGGCATTCTGCAGAACATCAGTATGCGGCGGTTCATGTTCTAATCCGGCCGAAGAGCGGGGAGGGGGCCTGTGCGGGGCTAACCGCACAGGGCATCAGACCAGCAGCTTCTTGCGTGCTGCGTCCAGC
Organism: Oryzomonas sagensis; assembly: GCF_008802355.1. Classification (NCBI taxonomy): domain Bacteria; kingdom Pseudomonadati; phylum Thermodesulfobacteriota; class Desulfuromonadia; order Geobacterales; family Geobacteraceae; genus Oryzomonas; species Oryzomonas sagensis. The sequence continues at coordinate 248,127 of NZ_VZRA01000003.1, forward strand.
TTCCTCCTGATATCGGCGCTGCTGGCGCAGGCAAGGACCTGGCGCGCCAGGGTGCGGCATTCGGGGATGCTGTGGGAGCGAATGGCCTGTTTGACCACCGGGATGCTGGGGGCCGAGAGGCTGAATTCCCGGATGCCCATGCCAACCATGAGCAGGGCGTTGATCGGTTCGGTAGCCATTTCACCACAGACGGACGCCTTTTTGCCGGCCTTTGTCGCCGCATCGGCCACCCTTTTTATGGATTGAAGCACCGCCGGGTGGTATGGGTCGTAATACTGCTTCACCCGGGGATTGTTCCGATCGGCGGCCAACGTGTACTGAATCAGGTCGTTGGTGCCGATGCTGACGTAATCGACTTCCTTGAGCAGGTGCTCGATGATCTGGACGGCAGCCGGTATCTCGACCATGATCCCCAGCGGTATCTCCTCGCGCAGTTCGTGCCCCTCCAGCTTCAGCTCTTCCCTCACCGAGGCGAGTATCTCCTTCACCTGACGGATTTCATCCACCGAGGAAATCAACGGAAACATGATGCTGGGGGTGCCGGCGGGGGATGAAAGCAAAATTCCGGCCAGCTGCTCCCGGAAGATGTCCTGCCGTTCCAGGGATACGCGGATGGAACGCCAGCCCAGGAAGGGATTCTCTTCGTGGGGGCAGCTAAAGTACGGCAGAGCCTTGTCGCCGCCGATATCTAGGGTGCGAATGTTGACCAATTGCCCGGGGAACGCTCCCAAAATCTTGCGATAGACGGCCGCCTGCTGATGACGGTCGGGAAAGGCGCTGCGCGTCATGTACGGGAATTCGGTGCGGTAGAGGCCGACACCCTCGGCGCCGTGCATATTGGCGACCCTGACGTCGGAAACCAGGCCGATATTGGCATTCAGGACAATGGTGACGTTGTCGCGGGTTACCGCCGGCAGCCCCCGCAGGCCTTCCAGCTCTCGCTGGCGTCCGGCATGGTCCCGCTCAAGCCGTTCGTACTCCCTCTTGATGGCGCCGTCCGGGTTGATGTAGATATGCCCGGAGGTGCCGTCCACAATGATCTCGTCCTTGACGTTGGAAGCGTCCATGAGCCCCGATATTCCCAGCACAGCCGGAATACCCAGGGATTTTGCCATGATGGCGACATGTGAGTACATGTTGCCCTTCTCGGCCACAATGCCGAGAATCTTGTCGTGGTCCAGCATGGCAAGGTCCGAAGGGAAGATCTCATCCGTTGCCAGGACCCGCTTTTCCTTCAGGGTCACCGCCGTTTTGTCGTTCCCCTCCAGGCAGTCGATCAGGCGCCGCCCGATATCTTCCATATCCGCCGACCGCTCACGCAGATAGGGATCTTCCATGGCTGAGAAGGCCTGCACGTAATGATGGACAACCTCGTGCACGGCGCGGGTCGCCCCCATCCCCTGATCGATCAGATCGCAGACCTTGCTGGAAAAGCCCCGGTCCTCGAGGATCATCAGGTGGGTGTGGAAGATCGCGGCATCACCTTCGGAAAGGGTTTCGCTGACCCGCTTCTCCATGTAGAGGGTCTGTATCTTCACCTTTTCCAGGGCCAGGCTGAGTTTGTGATGTTCATCGGCCTTGGTGCCGACCTTGGCCACCTTGATGACCTTGTCGCTGAACCGGTCGAGGATATAGACCTTGCCGCGGCAGAATCCCGCCGAAACGGCACTGCCGGCCAGCATGCGCGACGGAGAGGATACCTTTTTGTCGGTCTTTTTCACGGCCGGTGGTTCGCTGATAGCGTCGCCGTTCATTATTTTGGCCAGTTCCTGTTCAAACCACGCGCGTTCCTGCTCGGTGCGCTGGATGGAATCGAGCAGGCGGGCGTTATGCACGATGCTGCTGATCTGGAAGGTGATGGTGCGCAGGGCGCTGATCTCGTCTTCGCTGAAATCGCGGGCCTCGCGGGTTTGGATGACGATGACGCCGATGGGCGTCTTGCGTTCGAAGAGCGGCAAGCCGAGAAACGAGAGGAAGTTTTCCTCTTTGGACCCCTTGAAGTACTTATAGCGGGGATGGGCCGGGGCGTTGTCGGTCATGACCATGCCGCGGCTCTCGAACGTAAGGCCGGTGAGCCCCTCGTGGACCTTCATGGAAACGCGGTTGACCGATGCCTTGGAGAGGCCCTTGCTGGCCTTCAACACCAGGGTTTCGCCGTCCTGCTCCAGAAGGTAGATTGAACAGACATCCGTGCCCATGCGTCTGGCCACGATAGTAACGATATTGTCCAGGGTTTCATGCAGGTCATGGGAGTGGAGAATGATTGCGCTGATATCTTCCAGCGTGCGCAGGCCGATTGAGTGATGGCTCTCTTTCATGAACATCTCCAATGCAAAAATATCTCCAAACTATAGATTATTTTGCGTACGAAGTAAAAGTCTTTAAAAGTCCTGTTTGGCAAAATCGAACTATGGTACGGTATACAGGACAGGGAACTCACTTCGGATCGCCCTCCCATTAATTTTGTGGAAACATGATGAACAGTTCTGGTATCTTGCCTGCATCTAGTTACCATCCATGCATTACAGGAGACAACCATGACCGACAAACTTCTTCACGAGCTTTTGCGTAAAGGTATTGATCTCCTTGAGTCGGGAGATGCGCCGGGGGCGGTCGCCGTTCTGGAGGAGTACCGAAAGGCGTATCCCGACGACCCGGACGGCTGGTTTTGTTGTGGGGACGCCCTGGCTGAGGGGGGGAGCCTGGACGACGCCATCGCCAGCTACCGCGAGGGTCTGAAGCGTGTGCCGGACGACCCGGATGCGCTGACAACCCTGGGGGACCTCTATTTCGAGGCCGCCCGGCCCCGTGAGGCCATTGCCAGCTACCAGCGCGTGCTGGAGCTGGACCCGAAGGATGCGGATGCGCTGGTCAGCATCGGCCTGGTCTACAACAGCCAGGAACGTGGCGATGATGCCATTCGTGCCTATCACCAGGCCCTCGAACTGGAACCGGACAATGTTTTTGCCTGGAATGCCCTGGGGGACGCCCTCTATGGGCAGGGGGATACTGAAGGCGCTGTGGAGGCCTACCGGAAAGGGATCGAGATCGATCCTGACGATCCCGCCGTTCACTACAACCTGGGAGAATTATATTACGACGTGGAAGAGTTGGAGGCGGCCGAAGAGGAGTGCCGCGAGGCCGTGCGGCTGGACCCCTGCTTCAGTATGGCCTACCTGACCCTGGGCGGTATCTGCATGGATCAGGAGCGGACCCGGGATGCCGTGCACTATTTCGAACAGTATCTCGCGTGCGAAAAATCTTCCCAGGCCGAGGAGATGGTCGCCGAGGTAAAGGCGGTGGTCGAAGGGCTGAAGGATGAACTGAAGGAATGAGCTCGTTCGTGATCGGCCAGGGCTTCGTCTGTCATGAAAAAACCGGCTTTCCGCCGGTTTTTTCATGACAGGGGGGAAGGCTGCCGCGCTATTTTCGGACAAAGTCCTGTTTGCCGAACGAGTATTCGAAGTGCATGTGATCGGTATAGGTACCGTTCAGGATGGCCACCACATCCTCGGTGAAGACCAATTCCTCGTCGGTGGGGATCACGAAGACCTTGACCGGCGAATCGTCCGTGGTGATCAGGGACTCCCGCTTGCGGGTCATGGCGTTTCTGTTGCGTTCCCTGTCCAGGATGATGCCCAAGTGCTCCAGCCCCTCGATGGCCTTCTCGCGGATCGGGGCGCCCATCTCGCCGACGCCGGCGGTGAATACCACGGCATCCAGCCGGCCCACGACCGACATGAACGCGCCGATATATTTCTTCAGGCGATAGGCCTCTATCTCCAGGGACAGCTGGCACCGGAGGTCGCCGGCCTGGGCGTGCTCGATCACATCCCGGCGGTCGGTGAATCGCCCGGTGATGCCCATGACGCCGCTCTTTTTGTTGAGGATGCTGTCGATCTCCTTGGCGGACAGGTTTTCCTTTTGCATCATGAAGGCGGGAATCGCCGGGTCGATATCGCCGCAGCGCGTCCCCATGACGGCGCCTTCCAGCGGGGTGAGCCCCATGGTGGTGTCTACTGAAATGCCGTTTTTGATGGCGCAGTGGGAAACGCCGTTGCCGATGTGCATGGTAATGATGTTGCATTCTTTGGGGGACTTGCCCAGGAGAACGGCCGCGCGTTTGGATACATACAGGTGCGAGGTGCCGTGGAAGCCGTAGCGCCGGACCTGGTACTTCTCGTACCACTCGTAGGGCAGCGGGTAGATATAGGCGTACTCCGGCATGGTCTGGTGGAATGCGGTATCGAAAATGGCCACGTGGGGGATGGTCGGCATGAGCGCCTGGGCCGCCTCGATCCCCTCGATATTGGGCGGATTATGGAGCGGGGCCAGATGCTGGACCTCCTTGACCGCATCAAGGACCTTGCCGTCGATCATCACCGAGCAGGTGAATTTCTCGCCGCCATGCACCACGCGGTGGCCGACGGCCGAGATCTCCGCCACGCTCTTCAACACGCCGGTGACCGGGTCGGTGACTGTCTTGATGACAAGGTCGATGGCGGCCTGGTGGTTGGGGCAGTCCTGCTCGTAATGGTGGGTCTCGCGACCGGGAACCTCGTGCATGATGAACGAATCGCCGATGATGACCCTCTCCACCATGCCTTTTGCCACGATCTCCTTGCGCTCCCAGTCGAAGAGCTGGTACTTCACTGAGGAACTCCCGCAGTTCAGCGCCATTATAATCATGGTGTCCTCCCTCGAATAAACGGAGATAGTTTTATAATATCGGTAAAAAAGAACACTCTTGCTAAAATAACCTGCTAAAATAAAACTGTTTTTGATATATACCGTAGTGCCGTTTTGAATTCAACACATTTTGTAAAAATCCACAATGAGGGGGTCCCGTATTCTTGACTAGACAACTGATTGGCAACATGGTATACATAAAAATGTTTTCCGTAAGGAAGGCCAATCTTACAAGGAGGTGAAACCGTGGCTCATACCATTACCGACGATTGCACCAATTGCGGCGCATGTGAGGATTCCTGTCCGGTGAACGCCATCAGCGAACAGGGGGCCAAGCGTGCAATCGACGCCGATACCTGTATTGACTGTGGCGCTTGCGTGGATACCTGTCCCGTGAATGCTATCCATGCCTAATCGGCATTGAGGCAAAGTTGCTGAAAAAGCCCGTGGAAACACGGGCTTTTTTTGTGGTATACGGAACCGTTTTGCGTCTACGCCGCGCATATTCCTATTTTCTGATAAGCCAGAGGATGAGGGATACGACGGCGGAAATCAGGAGGCTGGTGGCGAGGGGGAAATAGAAGCTGAAATGTTCCCGCTTGATGGCGATGTCTCCGGGAAGCCTCCCCAGCCACGGTATGCGCGGGGCAAAAGAGAGCACAAGGCCCGCCGCCACCAGGATGAGCCCCATGATGATCAAGGGCCGCCCCAAGCCGTTCATGGCCGTTTCTCCCGCGGGGCGTAGCGTTCCTTTTCGCTGTAGATGCAGCCGCAATATTGCTGGCGGTACAGCCCCATTTCCTTCGACAATCTGATCCCTTCCTGCCAGCCGGTGCGGAAATCCTCATAAAAAAAAGCTACGCCGAACTCTCTGCCCGCCTGTTCCCCAAGCTCCCTGATCTCCTCGTGCCGCTGGTAGCGGCTATACAAAAGCGATGAGGTGAATGCCTCAAAGCCGTGCCCGGAAGCGGCCGCCGCGGCGGCCCTCAGGCGCGAGGCGTAGCAGTAGCTGCACCGCTTCTCCGGCTCTGCGGCGACATTAGCCAAAAATCCCTCAAGATCGTACTCATCCCGGACCATGAGCGGCATGGCTTCGCTATCGGCCATCTGTTGCGCCGCTTCACGCCGTCGGACGTATTCCTGGTAGGGGTGGATGTTGTGATTGAAGAAAAAACCGGTGACGGTATGGGCGGCGGCGCGCAGCCTGTGCAGCGGATAGAGGGCGCACGGCCCGCAGCAGGTATGGAGAAGAATATTCATGTCTGAAAGCGTATCCTGGTCTGGCGTTATGTTTTTTATGGTATTGTACCCCCAAGCGTCCGTTGGTTCAAAGAAAAATCAGAACGCTGGCGCCAAGTCCGTGGCTGCCGGGAACGGCGGCCGCCTCATCAAAGGTTGCTATTTTTTCTGATTTTAGGTATGTACTGCTTCGCTTGACTGAAACATGTCCGGCACACTATACGACACAGGCGGGACTCGAAATGATTTTAGAAAAAGCCAAGTGGGTGATACGGACGGAAGCCGAAGCCCTGCTGGCCATGGCGGAAAGAATCGGCGGCGCCTTCGAGGCGGCGGTCGAACTGATATTGGCCTGCAAGGGGCGTGTGGTCGTCAGCGGCATGGGTAAATCGGGACTGGTCGGGCAAAAGATCGCCTCCACCATGGCCTCCACCGGCACGCCGGCCTTTTTCCTCCACCCCGCCGAGGGGATTCACGGCGATCTGGGGATGATTATGACCGGCGACGTGGTGATCGCCATCTCCAATAGCGGGGAGACCGAAGAGGTGCTGCGCATCCTGCCGGCCATCAAGAGGATCGGCGCCCACCTGATTTCCATGAGCGGTAACCCTGCTTCTGCCCTGGCGCGCAGCAGCGATGTTTTCCTGGATGTTTCGGTCAGGGAAGAGGCTTGCCCCTTGGGGCTCGCACCGACGGCATCCACCACCGCCACCCTGGCCATGGGCGATGCGCTGGCAGTGGCCCTTCTGGTGAAGCGCGGCTTTCGCGCCGAGGATTTCGCCATCTTTCATCCCGGAGGTTCGTTGGGCAAGAAGCTGCTGTTGCGTGTCGAGGATCTCATGCATGGCGGCGAGGCGATACCGCTCGTCTCCGAGCATACGCTGATGAAAGACGCCCTGTTCGTCATCACCGCCAAGGGGCTGGGGGTGACCGGCGTGACCGGTGAGGGGGGGGCGCTCAAGGGGGTTATTACCGACGGCGATCTCCGCCGGGCTCTGGAACACGGCTATGACATTCTCGGCAAGCAGGCTGCCGAGATCATGAAGCTCAATCCCAAACACATCATGCGTCAGGAGTTGGCCGCGGCCGCGTTGCAGGTCATGGAACGCTGTTCCATCACCTCGCTGTTCGTCTTTGACGACGAACAGGCGAGCGTTCCCTGCGGCATCATCCATCTGCACGACATCCTCAGGGCGGGTATCGCATAACATGGACGTGCGTCTCACGACAATCAAGCTCCTGCTCCTCGATGTCGACGGCGTCATGACGGACGGCGGCATCATCTACGATGGCAACGGCCTTGAAACCAAGGTTTTCAACGTAAAGGACGGACACGGCATCAAGATGCTGCAGCGTGCCGGCATCGAGGTGGGGATCATTACCGGGCGTTCTTCTGCCGTGGTAACCGTTCGCGCCCAGGAGTTGGGGATCGAGTTGGTCTATCAGGGAGCCCTGAAGAAATTGGAAAGCTACGAAGACGTCAAACGGAAGACCGGACTCGCCGACAGCCAGATCGCGTACATGGGGGACGACGTCATCGATGTGCCGGTCATGCGGCGCGTCGCATTCGCCGCTGCGCCCCATGATGCCCTTGCCGAGGCAAAGGATGCGGCACATTACGTTGCGTCCCGCGACGGTGGGCGGGGGGCGGTGCGCGAGGTGTGCGACCTGATTCTCAAGGGGTGCGGCAAGTGGGGCGAGGTCACGGCGCGTTATGATTTGTGCTGATTATTCAATCTTTGTGCCAAAAAACAAGCATGGCGTACCTTTTGCTGGACAGCCCTGCCGGCCGATGGTATAGTATACGCCGATATGGTATCGCCCGGAAACATCAGGTTGGCACTGGCTATTCTTGTCGTAACGGCGATTATCGGCATTGTGGCCGCCATCACCCTGAAAGGCTCACACCAGGCGGCCCTACCGGAGCCGGTCTCGCGGCAACTCCCCCAGAACATCGACATGGCCATACACAGCGCACGCTTTTACGAGGTGCGCGAGGGTACGGCTGTCTGGGAGCTGGTGGCCAAGCAGGCCGAGTATGACAAAAACGGCGATGTCGCCAACCTGTCCGACATCCGCATGGAGTTTGCCCGGACGGCCACAGCCGGGGCCATTACGGTGACGGCGGCACACGGAACCTATTTCAACAAAAGCCGAAACGTCGCTTTGCGCGGCAAAGTGCATGTGGTAACGGAGACCGGGGTCATATTCGATACCGAGACCGTTGACTACGTGGCGGCGCGCTCTCTGTTCAGGACATCGGACAAGGTGGCGTTCCGGCAACAGCGTCTGACCCTCACCGCACGGGGGATGGAGCTGGACGTAAAGAGTCAGAAAGCCCGATTCCTCAAGGATGTTGATGCCGGCGTGGCCGGCTCGAAGAGCCATAGATGAATAAGATGAAAATAAAACCATTATTATTTATAATCGTTGTCAGCATGATGCTCCCGCTGGCCACCGTTTTTGCCGCCGCCCACAAGGACCGGTCGAGTCTGCCCATTGCGATCAAAGCCAATGAACTGGCCGCCGACAACAAAGGCAAAACAGCGATCTTCAGCGGCAAGGTCGTGGCAAAGCAGGGGGATATCACCATCTATGCCGACCGGCTCATCATCAATTACGGCGACAAGAAGAACGACGTCGAAAAGATCGAAGCAAACGGCAATGTGCGCATCGTCCAGGAAAACCGTATCGGGACCGCCACCCATGCGGTCTATGAAAGCAAACTGGGGCGCATCACCTTGACCGGCAACCCCAAAATCATGCAGGGAGCCGATACCATGTCGGGTAATATCATTACCTATTTCATTGACGAAGACCGCAGCGAGGTCTCAAGTGGAGCCGGCCGTCCGGTGGAGGTGGTCATTCATCCGACGGCCAAAAAAGGCAATGCCGGCACACGCTGATCCTCTCCGGCTCTGGACCCGTGGTCTGCTCAAGAACTACGGCGGTCGCCAGGTGGTCAAGGGGGTGGACCTCTCCATCCAGGCGGGCAGGGTGGTCGGGCTGTTGGGGCCGAACGGCGCCGGCAAAACCACAACCTTCTACATGGTGGTCGGCCTTGCCCGGCCCGATGGCGGTCAGGTCTTTCTGGGCGACGACGAAATCACGGGGCTGCCCATGTATCAAAGGGCTCGCCGGGGCATCAGCTACCTTCCCCAGGAGGCGTCGGTCTTTCGCAAGCTCTCCGTGGCCGACAATCTCTTGGCGATACTGGAAACGGTCGAACCGGATCGCGATAGCCGCAAGCGTCGCATGGCGGAACTGCTGGATGAATTCGGGATCGGCCATATCGCCGGCGCGAAAGGATACGCCCTCTCCGGGGGCGAGCGGCGGCGGGTGGAGATTGCCCGGGCTCTGATCACAAACCCGGCCTTTATTCTGCTGGACGAGCCCTTTGCCGGCATCGATCCCATTGCTGTCGCCGACATTCAGAACCTGATCGTGTCGCTCAAGGAACGCAACATCGGCGTGCTCATCTCGGACCACAACGTACGTGAGACCTTGGGGGTCTGCGATGAGGCATACATATTGAGCGGCGGCGAGGTATTGGAATTCGGTTCGCCTGACGACATCGCGTCCAGCCGCAAAGCGCGGGAAATCTATCTCGGAGACGATTTCCGCCTCTGATGGACGGCACAAATACACGGGTTCTTGTTTGCAGATTCGGTGCGTACGCACTGATCATCACATCCTGTTCGAGGTAGAAGCGGCATGGCAATGGAGATGCGCCAACAACTGAAGATGACCCAGCAACTGGTGATGACGCCCCAGTTGCAGCAAGCCATCAAGTTGCTCCAGTTGACCCGCTTGGAGCTTCAGGATGTCGTGCGCCTGGAGTTGGAGGAAAATCCGCTTCTGGAAGAAAGCGTCGAGGCCGAGGAGGTCCGCGAACCCGAATCTCTGGAGCTTGAAGAGAAGGAGAGCGAACCGGAACAGGCCGGCGAGGAATTCCATGAGGTAGAAACCGGCGAAGATACCCTGCGGGACTGGGACAGCTATCTGGACGGCTACAACTACAGTTCCGGCGAGCAGTACAGCGGGGAGGACGACCGTCCGTCATTCGAGAGCATGCTGACCCGCAAGGGGACCCTGAACGACCACCTGCTCTGGCAGCTCCATATGGGGCCCTTTTCGGATGCCGAGGTCCAGGTCGGCGAAGAGATCATCGGCAATATCGACGAGAGCGGCTACCTGCGCGCCGCGGTGGAGGAGATAGCCCAGGTCTGCAACTGCGATTCCGAAAAGGTGCTGTCGGTTCTGGAGCGCATCAAGGAGTTCGACCCGACCGGCGTCGGCGCCCGCGATCTGAGGGAATGCCTCCTGATCCAGGCCCGCTTTCTGGGGATGGAGGGGAGCGTCGTCGAGCGGGTGCTGCTCGACCACCTGAACGACCTGGAAACCCGCAAGTACAAGCAGATCGCCCGGGACCTGGGGGTCGATCTCAATCAGGTGCTGATGGCGGCCAAGATCATTGCCGGCTTCGACCCACGCCCGGGCAGGATTTACGGCTCCGAGGACGTGCAGTACATCTCGGCGGATATCTTCGTCTACAAGGTAGGCGAAGAATATGTGGTCATGCTGAATGAAGAAGGGCTGCCCAGTCTCCGCCTGAGCCCCTATTACACCGAGGTGAAGGGCAGCGCCGGGGTCGATTCCCGGGCCGAGGAGTATATCAACGAAAAGGTCCGCTCGGCCATGTGGTTGATCAAAAGCATTCAGCAGCGCCAGCGCACCATCTACAAGGTCGCCAAGAGTATCATCAGGTTCCAGCGCGAATTTCTCGACCGGGGCATCGAATTCCTGCGCCCTCTGGTGCTGCGGGATGTGGCCGACGATATCGGCATGCACGAATCCACGATCAGCCGGGTCACCACCAACAAATATATGCAGACCCCCCAGGGGTTGTTTGAACTGAAATATTTCTTCAACAGCGGCCTTTCGACCAGCGAGGGGGATTTCGTCGCTTCGGAGAGTGTCAAAAACCGCATCAAGGAGATTATAGAAAAGGAGGATCCGCGTAAGCCGCTCTCAGATCAGAAAATCGCCGAGCTGCTTTCCGGGCAGACCGTCAACATCGCCCGGCGCACGGTCACCAAGTACCGCGAACTTTTGAGGATCGGCTCCTCATCTGAGCGAAAGCGGCATTTCTAAACCTCAAAGTCCGAGGCACCACTCAACTACACGATACACGAGGAGGAAGGTATGCAGGTATCAACGACATTCAGGCACATGGAACAGAGCGATGCCCTCAAATCGTATGCCGAGGAAAAGCTTGAACGGGTTACCAAATATATCGACGGACCGATCACCGCCCAGGTGTTTTTTACGGTTGAAAAGAAGATCCGCCACATCGTGGAGATCGTCATAAACGCCAAAGGCGTCAGCAGCAAGGCCTCCGAGGCGACCAACGACATGTACGCCGCCATCGATGCCGTAATCGACAAAATGGAGCGCCAGCTCAAGCGCTACAAGGAAAAGATCAAGACCCACAAACCCGCTACCGACGAACGTGGCCGTCAACTGACCAAGAAGGTGTTCCAGGCCGAGAGTATTGAAGCCAGCGGCGAGCCGGTCGTCATCAAGGCCAAAACGGAAACGGCCAAGCCGATGTCGGTGGAGGAAGCGGTCATGCAGATGGATCTGCTCAATAAGGATTTCATCGTTTTTACCGACTCGACCAACAGCGAAATCAACGTTCTCTATCGTCGCAAAGACGGCAACTTCGGCCTGATCGAGCCTCAACGGGCGTAATTGCCGGACAGGCGCGCTGGAGATGCAATTGGACGGAATCAGCCTTTCCATACAGGAAATACTGGATGACAGCGAGTACGGTCTGGGCCTGAAACTGCTTGCCGGCCAAGCGGGGATGGGGAACCGGATCTACAGCCCGCGCATCCAGAAACCCGGCCTTGCCCTGAGCGGTTACACCGAGCACCTGCATCCCGAGCGGATTCAGGTGCTCGGCAATACCGAAATTTCCTACCTCAATCAGGTCGACGACCGTCTGGCTGCGGAGAGTATCAAGACGCTCTGCGCATTTCCGATCTCCTCTTTTATCATCACCAAGGGGCTGCTGCCCCCACATTGTCTGCTGGAGACAGCAGACAATGCCGCCATACCGGTCCTCAGCACCCCTCATCAATCCTCGACCTTCATCTCGCTGATCACCAAGTTTCTCGAAGAACGCCTGCTCCCCACCACCCACCTGCACGGTGTGCTGGTCGACGTGCTGGGAGTCGGTATCCTGCTGACCGGCAAGAGCGGCATCGGTAAAAGCGAGTGCGCCCTTGATCTGGTGATCCGTGGGCATCGGTTGGTGGCCGACGATATGGTCTTTATCAAGAAGAAGGTGCCGGCGGCCCTCGTCGGCTTGGCCGAAGAGGCCATCCAGCACCTGATGGAGATTCGCGGACTGGGCATCATCAATATCAAAGACCTTTACGGCGTTTCGTCCATCCGTGAAAAAAAGATCATCGACATGGTGCTGGAACTGGTCGAGTGGGACCCCAACCAGGAATACGACCGCCTTGGCCTGGATGATCGCCGGAAAACCATTCTGGGGGTCGATATCCCCCATATCTGCATACCGGTCAGGCCGGGACGCAACCTGGGATCAATCATCGAAGTGGCTGCCCGTAACTTCCTGCTCAAGGGAATGGGGTATCATTCTGCGCGGGATTTTCAGGAACGGCTCATGTCGCGGATTGAACTGCGCCCCTTGGGCAACGAGGTGGAGTAGGCCATGCGCATCATTGTGATAACCGGCATGTCCGGCTCGGGAAAGTCCACGGCGGTCAGGGCCCTGGAGGACGAGGGCTTCTATTGCATCGACAATCTGCCGGTGCGCCTCTTCAAGCGTTTTGTCGACCTGATCGAGAAATCGGGCGAGACCTTCAAGGGGATCGTCCTGGTCGCCGACATCCGCGGCCGTGAATTTATCAAAGGCTACGAAAGTTCTTTTCAGAAAATCCGTAATGCCGGTCACAGCATCGATATATTCTTCTTCGATGCCCTCGATGAGACCCTGGTCCGGCGTTTTTCCGAAACCCGTCGTCGCCATCCCGCCGCCGAACATTGTTCGGTCAGCGAAGGGATCCGCATCGAGCGTGAACAGCTTTCCGGGCTGCGTCAGATGGCCTCCAAGATTATCGACACCTCGGAATTCAACGTCCATCAACTCAGGGATTTCGTTCTGAGGATCGTCAGGGGCGAGGAGGGGGAGAGCCCGTTTGTCGTGGATGTCCAATCCTTCGGTTTTCGCTACGGCATTCCTATGGAGTCGAGCATTGTCATGGATGTGCGGTTTCTCCCCAACCCGTTCTTCGTCCCGGAGATGAAGAATCTGTCGGGGCTTGATCCTGAGGTGCGGGACTATGTCATGGGACTGCCGGAGACAAAAGGCTTCATCGACTCCTTTTTCCCGCTGGTAAATATGCTGATACCGGCCTATCAGAGGGAGGGGAAGGCATACCTGACCATCTCCATCGGATGTACGGGGGGGCGTCATCGTTCGGTTGCCATTGCCGAAGCAACGGCGGAACACCTGCGCCGCAATTTTCCCGCAGTGCGTATTACTCACAGAGATATTGAAAAGGGACAACAATGACAGGACTGGTTCTTGTAACTCATGCGGGCTTGGCTGAGGCGTTGCTGAATACGGCAGAGATGATCGTGGGCCGGATCGACGCCTGCGAAAAGGTCGAGGTCGCGGCTGACGAACGTTCCGAGCCGATCATGGCCAAGGTGGTTGCCGCGGTGGAAAAGGTGAGCGGAGAAGGTGCCGTCATCATGACGGATCTGTTTGGCGGGACCCCCTCCAATATGGCCATGTCTTTTTTGAAAGACGGCGCCGTCGAAGTGCTGACCGGCGTCAACCTGCCCATGATCATTGAATTCTGTGCAAAACGTTCCCGTATGGGTATTCCCGAACTGGCGGCCGAACTTCAGCGGTGCGGTCGCGAAGGCATCATCGTTGCCGGCGAGTTCCTGAAAAAATAGCGGCACCGGATTCTTCGCCCATATTCGGAGCAGCGCGCTCCCACGAGGTCATAACTACGCCATGCTCCACAAGGAATGTACGATAGTCAACAAGCTCGGCCTGCATGCCCGCGCTTCGGCCCTGTTCGTCAAGACGGCCAGCCGGTTCGTCTCGGAGATTCGGCTGGAAAAGGAAGGGATCGAGGTAAACGGCAAGAGCATCATGGGGATCATGATGCTGGCCGCTTCAAAGGGGACGACGGTCCGCCTGAGCGCGACCGGCGACGACGAGGAAGAGGCCCTGCAAACCATGGGAGACCTGATCGCCAATGGCTTCGGTGAAGAATGACATGCGCCTGTTTTCCGGCATCGCAATGTCTCCCGGCATTGCGGTCGGACGGTTGCAGGTCGTTGACCGCCAAAGCCCGGCGGTAGAAGCCTATTCGGTTGAACACGAGTGCATCGATGCCGAGATCGAGCGCCTGCGGAGCGCCATCGAGCAAACCCGCTCCGAGCTTGAAGCGATCAGGACGCGACTCGCCGAAAATGCCGGCTCCGACCACCTCATTTTTATCGAAACCCACCTGTTGATCATGTCCGATGATCGTCTGTTCAGCGAGTCGGCGGCAATCATCGAAAGCGCGCGAATCAATGCCGAAGGGGCCTTGCGCCGCACCCTCCACAAGTACCGGGAATTTTTTGCCGGCATAGAGGATGCCTACCTGCGGGAACGGATCAGCGACGTCGAAGCGGTCGTCGAAAGAATCCTCCGTACCATGACCGGCCAGGTGCAGGCGCCGATCTCTGCGGAGCATGGCCAGACCATCGTCGTCGCCCATGATCTTATGCCTGCCGATGTCCTGCAAATGGACAAGACGCGCATCATCGGCATGGTCACGGAGGCCGGCGGCCGAACGACCCATGCCGCAATTCTTGCCCGCGCCTTCCGGTTGCCCGCAGTGGCGGGCATCGACGATGTTGCCGATCTGGCCTACGACCATGCCCCGGCCATTCTCGACGGCAGCAGCGGGACCCTGATCCTGAACCCCGACCAGGCGACCTTTCGGCGTTACCTCAAGTTGAAGCAGCGCTATGAGTACGATGAACAGGCATTGCTCAAGAGCGCCGCATTGCCCTCCCTGACGCTCGATGGTCATCGTATTGAACTCAAGGGCAATGTGGAGGTGCCGGAAGAGGGCGCTTTCGTGCTCAGCCATGGGGGCGAGGGGGTCGGACTGTACCGCACCGAGATGCTCTTCATGAATCGGCTGGAGATGCCGGAAGAGGACGAGCAGTACCGCATCTATAGCGCCATGCAACAGGCTGTCGCCCCCCATCCGCTTACCATCCGGACGCTGGATGCCGGCGGCGACAAGCTGCTGGCCGGAATCCCGCTCAGTGTGGAGCAGAACCCCGCCATGGGGATGCGCGCCATCAGGTTGGCGCTGGCCATGCCTGATGAGTTCAAAAAACAGTTGCGGGCCATCCTGCGGGTAAGCATCAACGGCCCTACCCGCATCATGTTCCCCATGATCTCCGGACTGGATGAGTTGCGCCGCGCGCGGGCCTTGCTGGATGAAGCCAAAGAAGAGCTTGCAACGGCCGGCATCCCCTTTGACGGGGATATCCAAGCAGGCATCATGGTCGAGATTCCCTCGGCAGTGACCCTGGCCGACCTGCTGGCGCGGGAGGCTGATTTTTTCAGCGTCGGCACCAATGATCTCATCCAATACTCCCTTGCCGTCGATCGTTCCAACGAACAGTTGGCCCCCATGTACCAGCCGTTGCATCCGGCCGTGCTCCGTTCTCTGCGGCGGGTGGTCGAGGCGGCCCACCGGGCAGGCATACCGGCGTGCATCTGCGGGGAGATGGCCGGAGACCCGCTCTTTCTGCCGATCCTGCTCGGGCTCGGTTTTGACGAACTTTCCATGAATGCCACGTCGATTCCCCGGGTCAAGCAGATGGTGCGCCGTTGCAGCAGGGAGCGCGCCGCGGAGATTGCCAACGCCTGTTTTTCCTTTGCCACCGCCGCCGAGATCGAAGCGTTCCTGAAGCAGCAGATAGCCATCCATTTTCAGACAGGTCGTGAATGATGCCCCCTCTCCTTGTCCTCACTCTGTTTATCTTCGCATTCGGTCTGGTCGTCGGCTCATTCCTGAACGTCTGCATCAGCCGCATGCCCAGGAACGAGTCGGTGGTTTTTCCTCCGTCCCACTGCCCCCTCTGCAAGTACCGCATCCGCTGGTTCGACAATATTCCGCTTCTGAGCTACCTGTGGCTTCGGGGCAGATGCCGCGGTTGCGGGGCGCACATCTCGCTGCAGTACCCGCTGGTGGAACTGCTTAACGGCCTCCTGACCCTGGCCCTGTTCTGGCGATTTGGGCTTTCCCTCAGTTTCCTGGCGCTGTTTCTCTTCTGCAGCGCCCTGGTGGTGATCACCTTCATCGATATCGAGCATCAGATTATCCCGGACGAAATCTCTCTGCCCGGGATCGTGATCGGCTTCATCTTCTCCTTCTTCCTGCCGTGGCAGACCTGGGTCGGCTCCCTGGTGGGCATTCTCCTGGGGGGGGGCAGCCTGTTGCTGGTAGCCTCCTGCTATCAGTGGCTGACCGGCAAGGAAGGCATGGGGGGGGGCGATATCAAGCTGTTGGCCATGATGGGCGCCTTTCTGGGGTGGAAAGCCGTTCCATTCATCATCTTTGCCAGTTCCCTGGTCGGATCGGTGGTAGGGATAGCCATGATGCTGATCCTGAAGAAGGATTCCAAGCTGGCCATCCCCTTTGGCCCCTATCTGGCCTTTGGCGCGGTATTGTACATCTTCTACGGCGGTCGGCTTATCCAGTGGTATCTCCACGTGGGTAGCGCCGTGAGGGGATAAACGGTGCGCTCGGCCCGGCTCAGCCTGACGGTATCCATTCTTGCCTTTCTGACCTGCATGTTGCTGTTGGCGTGGCTGCTCTTCAGCACGCTGGCCTTCAAAACCTCCGCCAACGATCTCTATTCCCAAAAGGGTGACTATGGACGGACGCTGTTAAGCGCCTTTGCCGCCCAATTGCCCGATGTGGTGCCGACCTTCCCGGAGGGGATGATCCTGCCCGCATCGCCTCCGGCCGTATTCGCCCAAAAGCTGGCCGACGACGGCGTCTTCATGCGGCTCTCCCTGCTCGACGCCAACGGGAAGGTCATCTTTACCGCCGGCAAGGAATCGGTCGATATCTACCTCCCCTTCAGCGGCTCCCCCCTGTCTCTGGAACGGGGCGCTGTCCTGCAGGGTGGGGGAGCTGTCGCCCGCGTCATTCCGGTGATACGAAACGGCGTCACCGTCGGCAGGGCGGGGATCGTGCTGTCGCTCACTGCGGAAAACGAACGTCTGCACCGTTCGCAGAAGCTCTTCATGACCTATTTCGTTATCGACTTCATCCTCCTTTTGGGCTTCGGTTCCTATATCCTGTCGAGGATCGTCGTGAAACCGATCAACAGCCTGCTGGCCGCCACGGAAAAGATCACCGGCGGCCATTACAGCCAGCAGGTCCATGTTTCCGGCAGCGCGGAACTCGTCCGCCTGGCCGAATCGTTTAACGGCATGTCCCGCGCCCTGCTCAGCAAGGAACGACTGGTTTCCGAACATGTGGCTGCTCTCGAAAAGGCCAACGAGGAGTTGCGTCAAGCCCGGGAAGAGGCGATTCACACCGAAAAGATGGCCTCCATCGGACTGTTGGCGGCCGGGATGGCCCACGAGATCGGCACACCGCTGGCATCCATCATGGGATACGCGGAACTGCTTTCCGGCGAACAGTCGCATAATTCCGCCGTTCAGGATTACGCGCAGCGCATCTCCGGGGATTGCAGCCGCATCGACCGCATTGTGCGGGGGCTCCTAGATTTTGCCCGGCCCCGCGGCAGCGCCGTCGAGGCGTGCGACCTCAGCCCGCTGGTTACCGCATCCCTCGAATTGCTGGCGCAGCAAGGGGCGTTCAAGCGCATCAAGGTCTCCACCCAGTTGGACGAGCATCTCCCCATGGCGCTGGTCGACCCTCACCAGCTCCAGCAGGTGCTGATCAACCTGATTCTCAACAGTCGCGACGCCATGCCGGATGGCGGGAAGCTGGCCATTCGGGCCAAGCGGGACGCCTGCCCGTCATTCCTCCGCCATGCCGCCTGCTGTCTGCGGCTGGATGTTATGGACAGCGGCGGCGGCATACCGGAGGAGCACCTTGCACGTATCTTCGATCCCTTTTTCACCACCAAAGCGCCCGGAAAGGGGACCGGCCTGGGACTGGCCATATCGGCGCGCATCGTCGAGGCCTTCGGAGGCAGAATCACCGTGAAGAGCGTGCCGGGCACCGGGAGTTGCTTTACCGTCTGGCTTCCCGCCCAGGTTGCGGAAGACGCCCCATGACCGACAGCCCCAAACGTATCCTGGTCATCGACGACGAAGAAAACCTGCGTCACATGCTCTCGGTCATGCTGACCCGCCAGGGGTATCTGGCCGACACGGCAGCCAACGGCGTCGCCGGGTTGGAACGTCTCCAGTCGGCTACGTACGATTTCGTCCTCTGCGATATCCGCATGCCGGAAATGGACGGCAAGACCCTCCTGGCCCGGGCGTTGGAGGCGGGCATCGCCTCGCCGTTCATCATGATGTCCGCCTATGGGACGGTGGACACGGCGGTCGCATGCATGAAGATGGGGGCCTACGATTTCATCTCCAAGCCGTTCAAAAAAGACGAGATCGTGATGGTGTTGAAGAAGGCCGAGGAACGGGAACGCCTCAAATCGGAAAACCAGCGGCTGCGTGAGGTCGTGGCCGGCAAGGACGGTTTCTGCGGCATCATCAGCCGCAATCCGGCCATGCAGGAGATATTCTCCCAG
The DNA here is from genome assembly GCF_008802355.1 of Oryzomonas sagensis. NCBI lineage: Bacteria > Pseudomonadati > Thermodesulfobacteriota > Desulfuromonadia > Geobacterales > Geobacteraceae > Oryzomonas > Oryzomonas sagensis. The sequence goes on from NZ_VZRA01000003.1 coordinate 266,910, forward strand.
ATCGGCAGGATTGGCGACCTCAAGACCACTGTACTGATTCTGGGGGAGTCCGGCACCGGCAAGGAGCTGGTGGCAAGCGCCATCCACAAGTGCGGGAACAGGGCGCAGGGACCGTTCGTGGCGGTCAACTGCGGCGCCATCCCCGAAAACCTGCTGGAAAGCGAACTGTTCGGCCATGTGCGGGGGGCCTTCACCGACGCGGCAGGCGACAAGGCCGGCCTGTTCGAACAGGCCGACAATGGGACCCTCTTCCTCGACGAGATCGGCGAGATGCCGCAGGCTTTGCAGGTCAAGCTGCTGCGCGTGCTCCAGGAGGAGGAGATCCGCCGGGTGGGGGCTGCCGCATCCCGCAAGGTCAATGTACGGGTCGTCTCGGCCACGTCGCGGGACCTGGAAGCGGATGTGCGCTCCGGGCGTTTCCGGGAAGATCTCTACTTCCGGCTGAACGTCTTCAGCATCACCCTGCCGCCGCTCAGGGAGCGGATCGAGGACATTCCCCTCCTGGCGGAACATTTTATTGCCAAATACGGGGCCGGCGACGGCGCCGCGCCGGTCAGGATCGTTTCGGAGACCATGCGGCTCTTGACCGCATACGACTGGCCCGGCAATGTCCGCGAACTGGAAAACGTCATCGAACGCGCCACCATCCTCCGCGTCGGCGATGCGATTACCGCCGAGTGCCTGCCTCCCAGGCTTCGGGGCGGGATGGGAACCTCCGAAGTACACCTGCCGGACGAAAATCTCTCCATCAAGAAGGCTGAAGACGCCCTGGAGCGGGACCTTATTCGCAAGGCATTGATCAAGACCGGCGGCAACCGCACCAAGGCCGCCGTCATCCTGGAAATCAGCCACCGTTCGCTGCTGTACAAGCTCAAAGAGTTCGGGATTGAGTGAGCAAAAATTGCGTAGCTGGTCGGCGGACGACCGAACAGGTATGAAAAAAATGCGGAGTTAGAGCGACTCGATTTGTAAAACTCATTAAAAACAGCATGTTGCCGGCTTGTAATTTAAGGCACTTATTTTGCTTGATAATCGCTACATCCCCCGAAAGGAAGCATTATGTTCAAGATATTGTTTTTCGCTGCCGCACTTGTCACCCTTTGTACCTCTCCGTTATTCGCCATGGATAACGTGGGCCATGGCAGTGACTGCACATCATGCCACACGTTTTCGATTACGGAGGCTGCGGAACTTCTCAAAGGGGCCGGCGGGACGGTAAAGTCCGTCAAACCCGCCCCCATAAAGGGGATGTTCGAAGTCTTGATGGAAAAGGACGGCAGGCAGGGCGTCGTCTATATCGACTACGCCAAGAAACGCCTCATGCAGGGGCTCATCATCGACCTGACAACCCTGCAGCCGGTCTCGGCCCACGTGCCGGAGCAGTCCCAGCAAAAACAGGTGACCTCTCTCGATACCAAGACCGTTCCCCTGGAAAACGCGATTGTCATGGGCAACCCCACGGGCGCCAAGAAGTTGTACGTCTTCACCGACCCGGACTGCCCCTACTGCCGCAAGTTTCATGCTGAACTGAAGACGCTCGCCAAAACAACGTCGGACGTGGCGATTTACATCGTCCCGTTCCCGCTGGCCATGCATCCGGGCGCCTACGACAAGGCGCGGGCGATTCTGGAGGTAAAGAGCCTCGATGTGCTGGACAAGGCCTTTGCAGGGAAAGAAGTTCCCAAACCGACGAAAGACGCCAGCAAGGCCCAGGTGGATGCCAATATCAAGTTCGGCAATGCCAACGGCATTTCCGGCACCCCCACGCTGGTCCTGCCGGACGGCAAGATCTTGGTTGGGGGCAGGGATGCGGAGACGTTGAAGAAAATGCTGGAAGAAAAATAGGCTAACGCATGAGCTTAAAAAATTGTATTGCGATAGGTACACTGTTGCTGCTGTCGTCCCCCACGTTGGTGTGGGCACATGAAAGCGCTGTTCGTGGCGATTGCACCTCGTGTCACACCCTCTCTCCGGCGGAGGCCACCCAACTCCTGAAAAAAGGGGGCGGGACGGTCAAATCCGTCAAGCAGGCGCCCAATCGCGGCATGTTCGAACTGCTTGTGGAAAAAGACGGTCGAGAAGGGATCGTGTATCTCGATTATGGCAAGAAGTTCCTGATACAGGGATTGGTCCTCGGCCTGGATACGTTTGAACCCGTTGCATCCCACGGCACCCCGGCCTTGCAGCCCAAGAAGATTGCAACCATCAACCCGGTTTCCATCCCGGACCAGTATGCCTTGAACCTCGGCAACCCCGACGGCGCAAAACGTCTCTACGTCTTTACTGATCCCGACTGCCCCTATTGCCGCAACCTGCATGGCGAGCTGAAGAAGTTGGAGAAGCTGGCCCCCGACCTGTCGATACGTGTCATGCTCTTCCCCCTGCCGATACATGAGGGAGCCTATGACAAGGCGCGGGTCATCCTGGGACGTAAGAGCAGGGAACTGCTGGATGCTGCCTTCGCAGGGAAAGACCTGCCGCAACCGGTTGGTGACGAAGGCAAGGCGCAGCTTGATGCCGTCATGGGCTTTGCCTATGCCCATGGCCTTACCGGCACACCCACCATCGTGTTTCCCGATGGCTCGGTGGTGGTCGGCATTCGGGATGCCGTGACGTTGAAAAGTTTGCTGGAACGCATGTAGAAAACGGCAAGACGCAGGAGCACTGTGGGAGGAGTTACCATGAAATGTAGACTGGACATGCCTGGGTTGGTTTTAGCTGCGTTGCTGCTGGCATTTTGGGGGGAGGGGACTCCGCTGCACGCGGCTTCCAGCCAGACGACCTATACCCCGAGCATGTCGGATTACTGCGTGCAGCCACCGTTCCTGGCCGGTTATGTCCCCCCCCAGGTGCTGTTCACCATGGGCAAGGACCACAAATTCTACTATCCTGCCTATAACGACGCCTCGGATATCGACGGCGACGGCCAACTCGAAACCGGGTACACCCACTCCTACGATTACTACGGCTATTTCGACTCCCACAAGTGCTACAACTACAATAGTTCCGGCGGCCGCTTCGAACCCTACGGCGAGGTTGACGCCCAAAAGTACTGCACCGGCACCAACGCCGGCATGTGGAGCGGCAACTTCCTCAACTGGGCCACCATGTCCCGGGCCGATGTCATCAAGCTGGTGATCTATGGCGGCTACCGCACCTCGGACAATCAGGGGAACGCCTACGATGTGATCAGCGGCGAATATATTCCCCAGGACGGCCACATCTGGGGCAAGGAGTACCTGGGGAGCGACGCCTCTAAACTATTCCCCTCCGGAGGCAGCAATCGCGCCCTGTTCTGCGTCAACGGGACCACGGTCGGCGGCAACAACATCTCGCAGTTGAAGGTGATCCCCGATGCCACCGCAGTGTCGGGAGTGACGGTTACGGGCGGCTTGCGGGCCTGGAATTGGGTCAACGTGGACGGTAACAGCAATATCTGCTCCGACAACGCCATCGATCTGAATGGCGACGGGCAAGCCGAGTCCGCCACTCTAACGGGACTGACCAAGTACAACGTCTCGGTCAAGGTCTGCGATCCTGCCTCCGGCTTCATCACCGACGCCAACTGGGAGGCGAAGCACTGCAAGGCCTACGGCACCAACTACCGTTCGGTGGGGCTGATGCAGCTTTACGGTGAGACCGCCAACAGCGCCAAGGTCTGCAGCAAGGACATGTACACCGCCTGCACCAGCGACAGCAGCTGCTCCTCCATCGGCAAGGGGCAGTGCGTCAATGCGGCCAACATGTTCTTCGGCATGATCGCCGGGTCGTACCAGAACCCCAAGGCGGGCGGGTATATTAGAAAGGACATCTACAGCATCAACGAGGAGACCAACCAGAGCAACGGCCAGTTCCAGACCTCCGCCAGCAGCGGCAAGGGGCTGCTCATCAAGTCCATCGAGCAGTTCAAGGCCCAGTCGAGCTATCCGCTGAACACCCAGTGGGGCAACCCCATCGGCGAGATACTGTACGAAGGGATGCGCTACTGGGCCGGCAAGGGCACCCCCACCTCCGACTTTGTTGCGGGCATCTCCAATGGTTCGAACGGAGATAACGGCAACTATTCATCCCAGCCGGACTGGGACACGCCGGCGACCCTGTATCCCGCCTGCTCCATGCGTTTCAACCTGGTCTTTTCCGACGTCTACAACAGCTTCGACGACGACCAGTTACCCGGATCGGCCTTCAACAGCAGCTTTAGCGGGGACCTCCCCAACCTGAACGTCCAGACACTGGCCAATCGTATCTGGAACAACGAAAACATGAATGGCACAACACTGAACAAAATGGTAGTGGGGGAGTCGGGGACCGATACATCCGGCCGTTGCGACAGTAAAGATGTCAGCGTCAGCGGCATGGGGGCCATCCGCGGGCTCTGCCCGGCCGAGGGGGATTTGAAAGGGTCCTATTACCCCGCCGCCGTGGCCCTGTACGGCCACAACTCCCTACTGAGCAACACCAGTACCCCGAATGCGCTGACCTATGTGGTGGCCTTTACCTCCAACGTACCTGAGATCAAGGTGACGACAGCAGCCAACACGCAGGCCCTGATTATGCCCTACGGCAAGTCGGTGTCCAACAGTTACGGTTGGAACTGCACCACATCCAATACAAACTTTAACGTTGCACGAGTGACTGACGCCGCAGGGAAGCTTGTGTCGAATCTGAGCATCGACGCGAAATCCGGCTCTACCACCTCCAGTTGCCCACCCATGGCAACAGTCGGTTACTATGTCCTCGATACCGAGTACGACTCTTCCAATAACCTCAAGTATGTCAAGTTCAACACCTCCTTTGACGATTTGGGAGGGACCGATTATGACCTGGACGTACTGGCCGAATACACGGTCTGCGCCTCTGGAGCGACCAACTCGAACTGTGCGGCGGCAAACCCTACGGGCGATCAGGTATGGGTGCAGGTCAAACGGGTCTATTCGTCAGCCGGTAATCCCGACGCATTTGGTTTCACCATCGCCGGAGTGGGAGACAGCTCCGGCGCCTACATGATCGTCCAGCATACCGCATCCCCACCTTCCGGGTCGTCGTGGGCCAACACCACTACCCCATTGCCCACGACCTCCCAGTCCATGACCTTCCATGCAAGCTCCGCAACCGTTTCACTGCCCAAACCGCCCCTCTGGTACGCGGCCAAGTACGGCGGGTTCAAGGACTCGGAGGGGACCGGACTGCCATATACCGATGCCACCTGCGACCCCGCCACCCGCGGCTCGAACACGCGCAATACCCGCTGCAACGAATGGGATACCGTGGGGAACGGCACCCCGGACAACTACTTCCTGGTGACCGACCCGAGCAAGATGGAGGAGCAACTACGCAAGGCACTCGATTCCATTCTGGCGCGGGTCGCCTCGGGTACGGCGGCGTCGATCCTCAACAACAGCCAGGGGAGCGGCGCCAGCCTGATCCAAGCGGTCTTCTTTCCGCGCAAGGACTTCGACAACGGGACGTCGGGTTACTGGATCGGCGAGCTTTATAATATGTGGTATTACCTGGATCCATTCCTCCAGACGACTTCCATCAGGGAAGATACCAATAAAGATTATAAATTGAACCTGAAGGATGACAGGATTGCCCAGTTTTATTTCGATTCATCCCAGAACAAGACCCTGGTGCAGCTGTACAGCGACGCGAATGGCGACGGCACGCCTGATTCGGCGACGCCGGACGTCGTTGTGGACCCCGATACGATCAGCAGTTTATGGAAGGCCGGGAAAACCTTGTGGACCAGGAACCCCACCAGCGACCCGCGGCTGCTCTATACGCACACGGATGATTCTTCCCTGGACATCTTCAATAGCAATAGCTTGACCAAGTTCACCACTCTGACCTCTGCCTACAATCCGGCGCTTCAGAATAAGAGTACCATCCTGTCGTTGCTCGGCATGTCCGACGTCACCAAGACCGGCAAGGTGATCGACTACATCAACGGCAGTGACCAAAGCGCGGATAGCGACGGCACCCGCTACCGCAACCGCAAGGTCAGCATCGATAATTGCGGCGTCAGCAGCACCAATCTGGAACCCACCTCCACCGATAGCTGTTACCGTGTCTGGAAGCTCGGCGATATCGTGACATCCACCCCCAAGGTGGTTTCCACGGTGAGCCAGAACTCCTACAACCTCACCGTTCCCAACGGCTATAACGACCAGACCTATGCCGCCTTTCTTAAATCGTCTACCTACCAGAATCGGGGGATGGTGTTCGCCGGCAGCAACGACGGGATGCTGCATGCCTTCCGCCTGGGGATTCTCAAGGAGTTGAGCGGCAGATTCGACAAGGCGCAGTTTTATTATTCCGGCAGTCCGGCTACCAGCAGCAGCAATCTGGGCCGGGAAGAGTGGAGTTTTATCCCGAAACAGGCATTGCCCTATCTGCCCTACCTCAAGGATCCGGCTTATTGCCATATCTATTATGTGGACAAGTCGCCATCGCTCATTGATGCGAGCGTCATCAAACCGTCAACATGCTCCTCGTCCGCGAACTATTGGGATTGCGTCAAGAGTACGGACGGTTCTACCTGGAAGACCGTGCTGGTTGGGGGAATGGGGTATGGCGGCGCGGCCAAATGGAACGGAGACCCGGCCTACAACGCTCCGACAGACAGTGTCAAAACGCCCATCAAGGGGACAACCGCCGCTACCGGGGTTGGGTATTCCTCCTACTTTGCTCTCGACGTGACCAACCCTGCCACCCCCACGTACCTGTGGGAGTTCCCCGGCACGACCTCCGCCGTCGGTCAACTTGGCTTTTCCACGACCGGACCGGCATTTGTCCGCATTGCGGGAAAGGTCAAGGCGTCGAACGGCGTGACGGACACGACTGCACCTGACCATACAAAAAACGGCCGCTGGTTTGCCGTGTTCGCCTCGGGTCCCACTGGATACATTGATACGGTAAAGCATACCTTTACGGGACAGTCTGATCAGCAACTGCGTATCTTTGTGGTTGATCTGGCAACCGGTGCCCTGGTGCGGACGATCGACAAATTCGCCGATAATACGACTCTGCCGGCTAACGCGTTTGCCGGTTCCCTGTCCACCGGCGTCATCGACACCGATCGGTGGAATTCGGCATCCACCGGATGGTACAGCGATGACGCCGTCTACATCGGATATGTGCAACAGGCCAGCGACGGCACCTGGACCAATGGCGGCGTGATACGATTGGTGACCAAGGAAAACACCGATCCCAGCACCTGGGTCGCCTCGTCCCTTATCAGCAATGGTATCGGCCCTGTTACCACTTCGGTGACCAAGCTGCAGGATCGCAGCAACAAAAACCTCTGGCTGTATTTTGGAACCGGCCGTTATTTCTTCAAGGGCGACGACGGTATTGGGCAACGGACCCTGTACGGCATCAAGGAGCCCTGCTACAGTACCGCGAACCGGTACGCCAGAACCGGGCTCGGCAACATCACTGGTGGAACGGACAATGATATCGATCCCACCTGCACCGATTCGTCACCATCAGGGCTGGTGAATCAATCCGGCACAAGCTCATCTGCGCCGAACACGACCATCAGTAAGACCGCTCCAGGGTGGTACATCAACCTGGACGCGGCCGACAGCACCAACTCCATCAATGCCGAACGGGTGATTACCGACCCTATTGCCAGTGCCGCCGGAGCGGTGTTTTTCACCACCTTGAAGCCAAGCGGCGATGTGTGCAAATTCGGCGGCGATACCCTGATATGGGCGGTGCGCTACGATACCGGCGGCACGCCGCCTTCCGCAGCCATGCAGGGAAAAGCCCTGATACAGGTTTCCACCGGGGCCTTCTCGCAGATATCGTTGCAGTCCGCCTTCGGCAACTCGAACCCACGGTACAATTTGCGGCGTCTGGCGACCCCGATTTCCGGCGTTCCCCCCGTTTCCCAGGGGCTCTCCCTGGTCACGAACCCGCCGCCGGTAAAGAAGTTCCTGCATGTTAGAGAGAAGTAATGCTGTCGTGTGCCGGGCGAGGGTTGCAAATTTCTTTTTGCGCTCTCTCTGGACCCGGCCGGGGAGATAAGGGATGAACAAAGCAGGGTTCACATTGATTGAACTTATCGTTACCATGGCCATCATTGGGATAATTCTTTCTATTGCTACGCTCAGTTTCACTACCATGCAGCGCAAGGCTCGGATCGAGAGCCTGACGCGGCAGATATTTGCCGACCTGAATGATGCCAGGCTCCATTCCATCTATCAGAAGAAACGACACAGGATTACATTCCAACCCACCAGCTATGTGATGAAAAATTACAGCAGCGACAACGAGGATAGCTTGACGGGGGGGCACGTCCTTTTCACCAAAAATATCGCTTATCAACTGAGCCTGAACAATGGCAACTCCATAGCGGGCACTTTTTTTGAATTCGATATCAGGGGCATCTCGAACAATGCGCTTAACTTCTTCATCAACCCGGTAAATAGCGGCGCCATGTTCGATTGTATCGCTGTTGGCATGGCTAAAACCAATATGGGGCAGGGAGTGGACAGTGACAATAATGGGCAACCGGACAACTGCAATGTTAAATGACAACGGGTTTACCCTTATCGAGTTCCTTGTGGCCATCGTTATCCTCATGGTGGGGCTTTTGGGACTTTTGCAGGCTGTAAACGTATCCCTGAATCACAATCTCCAGAACCAGTTGCGGAACGAGGGCGTTGTCGTCGCGGATGAACAAATGGCCAGGGAGATGGCCAAAGGCTATGATCTCGTTTCAACATCCACCAGCTCCTACGTTATCAGTAATCGCCCGGTTTTAAATGCATTTAAGAATTTTTCGGTTACTCGGTCCGGAATAATTCTCCAGAACTCCAAACAGGTCAATATTGCGGTCTCTTGGCACCATAGAGGGGTTTCGTACAACCATGGAGCGTCGGCGGTAATCACAAAGACAAATCAGTGAATGGAAATACTATGCGAGTGAATAACAAAGGTTTTACTCTGACTGAAGTTTTGATTGTCATGACGTTTTTCGTGATTGTGCTGATGATAACGGGAAGCGCATTCAAGACGATCCTCGAACAGAGTAACAAAGTGTTTCGGAGTGAGGAAAGCAATATCGAGGGGGTCGTCGGGCTCGAAATGCTGAGACATGACCTGCAACAGGCCGGTTTGGGGCTCTTTACCGAAACCTCGTCGATCGCGTATACCGGAGAAGCCTTGAATGCCCCCGCAAGCACCTATAACGACTTCAATACCGGTACCGAGCCGCCGCGGCCGATCATAGCCGACAATAATGTGGCATCTGTCTCGTTGGACCCGGACGGTAGCGGTAACTACAAGATTCTTGCCAATACCGACTATCTGGTTATCAAGGCCACCACGGTCGGCACCTCCAAAACCGCCCAGAAATGGACCTACCTTGAAATCTCACCACCCAACGTTACGCCCCATTCCTGGGCATCAGCAGCTGAGAACCTGGGAAACAACGATAATGTCGTATTACTCAAGCGGCAGGTGAGCGCCACCGGTCAGAGTACGACGCTCATGGCGAACCCTTCAGGCTCCCCGACCAACTTCTCCTATGCCTTCAGCAATTCGGCCTTTGCCCAGTTTTCATCATCGAGTAACGCTATCTATACGGCGTACGGCATTGACAGTTCCACCCCCCGCATGCCCTTCAACCGGGCCGACTACTTTGTCGCTCAGCCGACGAGTAGTGCCGGTTCACCCGATGCAAGCAGGATTCCCGCTGTCTGCGCCAAGGACGCCAATGGCAATCCCAGCCCCTATGTCGGCATCCTCTACAAGGCGATGGTCAACCACTCCGATGGCAAGCTGACGTATTTTCCTCTCTTGGACTGTGTTGCCGATATGCAAGTGGTCCTCGGATGGGACATGGACGGTGATGGTGCAATCGATTGTTATTCGAATGCAAATGGTAGTGTCATGACAGGCGTCTGTACTGCGCCCACTGGCGGCACGGTCTCTACTGCGCTTTCAGCGGCAAACAACGCTTCCGCCGCCACGGTGCCGAATATCAGGAACAACCTGAAATTGGTGAAGATTTATGTGCTGGCCCAGAACGGCAGGCGCGATCTGAACTATACCAGCCCGTCGCCGATTGTAGTCGGTGACAGTAATGCGGCTGAAATAAGCTTGACCAGTTCCTACGATCTGGCTGCTAAGGGGCTGCTGAATTATCGATGGAAGTTGTACCGTCTCGTGGTGCGTCCCAAAAATCTCTTTTCCAATGAGTAAGCTGAGGTGATGGCCTTGAACAGGATAAAGAATGAAGATGGTTTCGCCTTGATCACATCCTTGATGCTGACTCTGATATCGCTCACGATTGTTATGGCTCTGCTCTACATGATGACCCAGAGCGTCCAGGTGTCAGGGCTGAACAAGCATTACAAGACCGCTCTCGAGGCCACCTATGGCGGGGCAGAGATATACGCCAAGGATATTCTGCCGTTTATCATGCGGAACTACTCGAGCGCCACCATGGCGGCGGACCTTCAGACGGCCTTTAGCAATGGTGTTACCGTGACTAAGCTGCTTTCTGACCAGTCGTGCATTCAGAGCAAGTTAACCAAATCGACCGCCAATTGGCCTGCTGGGTGCAGCAGCACCCCCTACGCGACAAAAGAAAGTTCCGATATGAGTTTCACCATGGCAGCTGTTACGGGCAGTCCGTTTGTCGTGTATTCCAAGATTGTCGACACGGTGAAGGGTAATTCCGACACGAGCGGTCTTCAACTGGAGGGCTCCGGAGTTGCGGAATCCAGCACTGTTCTCACGCCACAGTCGATTCCGTATATTTACCGTATGGAGCTTAAGGGAGAACGACAGAATAATCCCATGGCGCAGGCTAATATCGAGGTTCTGTACGCCTACTGATCCTGCCGCGATCCGACGCGATCCAAGGCCCCTTGTATGCGCAGCCGATATGATGCAAGAAGGCTTTCTGGATAAATCGCTTGACAATTAACTACATACATGGTTTTAAAGCACAGTTGCAATGTTATGATTTACTTGATTGAAGGAGGGATTGTACTGTGCGCAGGAAGACTCCATGTGCTGTAGCTGTGATGTTTGTTGCTGGTCTGTTGCTCCTCTTGTCCACCGGCACCGCGAACATTGCTTTTGCATTGTCCAGCCAATCCGCTCCCCCCAAGGCATCCTGCATTACCACCGATTGTCACGGCAAAATGGGTACCGAAAAATATGTTCATGGTCCCGTGGCCACGGGCGAATGTACCTTCTGCCACAAGCAGACCGGGAAACACAAGTTCGAGGCCATAGAGAACACGGGCAAGCTGTGCGCCGAGTGCCACGAGCGTCTCGATACCCACAAGTATGTCCATGCACCGGTCAAGCAGGGTAAATGCTTCACCTGCCACGATTCTCACCAGTCCCCCAATAAGTACCAGCTTCGTGCCGCCGGCGCGGAACTCTGCTTCAAGTGCCACGACCGCTCCATCATGAAGGGCAAGTTCGTCCATGGGCCGGTTGCCGTGGGGAGTTGCACCACCTGCCACGCCGTACACCAGGGCGATTTCCCCAAACTGCTGCGGACAACCGTCAACGCCGTCTGTTTCGAATGCCATGCCGATAAGGCCGAGGCCTTCAAAAACAAGAAGTTCACCCATGCTCCGGTTCAGAAGTCCTGCACCGCCTGCCATGATGCCCATAGCGGCGAGTACCGGTACAACTTCAAGGCCGATGGTTCGGAGGAACTCTGCCTTGGCTGCCATAAGGAAAAACAGACGGATATCAACTCGGCGACCGTGAAGCACAAGGGGCTTGCCACGGAAAAGAAATGCCTTGCCTGCCATGACCCCCATGTCTCCGATTACGTCAAACAGTTGACCATGCAACCTGCGGACCTCTGCATGAGCTGTCATAACAGGGAGTATGGGAGCGGTACGACGCGGGTGGCAAATATGAAGGCCATGCTGGATGCCAATACGGATTTTCACGGTCCCATAAAGCAGAAGGACTGCTCGGGGTGCCACAACACCCACGGTTCCAAGAATTTCAGGATTCTGCGCGAAAACTTCCCCCCGGTTTTTTACGCCGGCTATAACCCGGAAAATTACAAGCTGTGCTACATGTGCCATGAAAAATCCCTGGCCGACGATGAGCGAACCACAAAATTGACCGCCTTCAGGAATGGCGATCAAAACCTGCATTTCGTCCATGTCAACAAGGCGGTAAAGGGGCGCACCTGCCGGGCATGCCACGATGCCCACGCGACCAACAATCCCCGCCACGTGCGGGATACGGTTCCCTTTAACGCCTGGAAACTGCCGGTCGGTTTCGAGAAGACCGCCGATGGCGGACGGTGTCTGCCGGGGTGCCACAAGCAGTTCGCCTATGACCGGAAGCATGCGGTGAAGAATCAATAATGGCAGATGGCAACGCAGAGCGTTTGGCGGTATCGACCCCACCCCGCCTGTCTGGTGGCAGGCTGTTGTGGGGTGTTGCGGGTATGGTCGCACTCACGGCCGTTTCTTCCTGGGCGGCAGACGGAACCGCGTCCAAGGCGGCCGCGGAAAAGGAGCCGCCGCCCGTTTCTGCCCCGGCCGCCCCGCACTCTCGGGACAATGAAATCCTCGGCCTGCGGGAGCAGATCGCTCGGGCACCGGACGACGCCGTCCTGTATGTGCGCCTGGGATACCTGCTGCTGGACGCCGACGCCCCGGCAGAGGCAAAGACGGCGTTTGACGAGGCGCTGAAACGCAATCAGCACTCCCATGCCGCCATGACGGGGGAGGGGATTCTCCTGGCCCGCGCCGGGAATCTCCGGGAGGCCGAGCAGGTATTGAAAACGGCCCTGCTCCGCAATCCGAATCCGGTCAGGACCCACTATGAGCTGGGGCGCGTGTACGAGGCCTCGGGCGACCTCGACAAGGCGCTGGCGGAGTACAAAGAGGGTATAGCGAAATTCCGGCAGGGGAGAAAGTGACGCCCCCTCCCGCCGCCTCTTTCCACCCAGGTTGTTTGACGGCCGATACCTGTCAGAAGGAACGATGATCAGGACGATCCCCCTATCCACTGTTTTGCGTGCCTTGAAAAGAACCGCGCTGCCGGGTGTTTTGGTCGCGGCCTGTGCGGGCCTGCCCGCCACTCCCGCCGATGCGACGCTCCAGCTGCTCCAGTCCGGCATGGAGGCCCCCGATTTTTCCCTGCGTCAGCTGTCCGGCGGACAGAGGTCGTTTGCCAACCTGAAGGGGGAAAAACTGACGATCCTCCTGGTCTGGTCCACCTGGGACAAAAAATCGGAACAGGCCCTGGCCCGGATGGAGAAGCTGTATCAAAAATACCGCGACCACGGGCTTGCGGTCGTGGCCATCAAAGCGGATGTGCAGGAGCGTGCCGATGGCGTAATGGCGCAGGCCCGTTCGACCGTCGAGCGGCTCAAGCTGAGCTATCCGGTTCTCGTGGACAGCGGTCTGGACTATTTCCACGATCTCGGCATCATTGCCCTGCCCACGACGGTCATTGTGGACAAGGAGCGGGTCATCCGGTACGAGCTTTCCGGCTATCCCCTGGTGGGCGCGGAAGAGATGGCGGATTTCGTGANATCCCTGGAGGGGGCGAAACCGGCCATAGCGGCGAAGAAGGGATATCAGCCGACCAAGAACGCGCTTCGTTTCTACAACATGGGGCGGAACACCCTGAAGTCGGGGCGCATGGCCGAGAGTTCCGAGATGTGGTTCAAGAAGGCCATCGAGGCGGACCCCGCGTTTGTCCTGCCCCACATCAGCCTGGGCAAATTCTATATGCAGCGTGGGGACAAGGCCCTGGCCGAGGCGCAGTTCCGGGAGGCCCTGGGCAAGGAGCCGACCCACGTCATTGCCTTGTGCGAATCGGCTCTGCTGTTGTTCGAGGACGGCCGGCTGGCGGAAGGGCAGAACTTGCTGGAGAGCGCCTTGAAGGCGGACGAATCCTACACGCCGTGTTATTACTATGCGGGTTTTGCCTATGGCAAACAGGACAAGCCGGAGGATGCGTTGCGGATGTTCGACGCGGCGGAGAAGATCAATCCGCTGGACTACAACCTGTACGTGTACAAGGGGCGGATGTTTGAAGGGCAGAAAAAACCGCAGGAAGCTGCTGGGGCCTACCGCAAGGCCCTGGAAACCATTTTTCAGACCGACGATATCCTGCGGCGCACACAACTGAACCCCGGCAGCAAGACGGGGGAGGGGATTCTCCTGGCCCGCGCCGGGAATCTCAAGGAGGCCGAGCAGGTATTGACAGCGGCCCTGCTCCGCAATCCGAATCCGGTCAGGACCCACTATGAATTGGGGCGCGTGTACGAAGCATCGGGTGATCCCCACAAGGCCCTGGCGGAGTACCAAGAAGGCATAGCAAAGTATCGGCAGGGGAGAAAATGACACTCGATCCCGCTTCAGGCGTGAGATGCAGAGCGGAAGGAATAATGTCCCGAAAAAGAGTTTCAACCCGTGATCTTTTTTTGAAGAGAACCGCGCTTCTGGCCACACTGTTCACCGCGTACGGCATGTTCCTGTTCACCCCGGCGGCTGCGACGCTCCAGCAGCTCCAGTCCGGCATGGAGGCCCCCGATTTTTCCCTGCGTCAGCTGTCCGGCGAACAGAGGTCGTTCGCCAACCTGAAAGGGGAGAAGCTGACGATCCTCCTGGTCTGGTCCACCTGGGACAAAAAATCGGAACAGGCCCTGGCCCGGATGGAGAAGCTGTATCAAAAATACCGCGACCAGGGACTTGCGGTCGTGGCCATCAACGCTGACGGGCAGAAGATCTCCGCCGCCGACCTGGCGCGGATTCGCTCGACCGTCGAGCGGCTCAAGCTGAGCTATCCGGTTCTCGTGGACAGCGGTCTGGACTATTTCCACGATCTCGGCATCATTGCCCTGCCCACGACGGTCATTGTGGACAAGGAGCGGGTCATCCGGTACGAGCTTTCCGGCTATCCCCTGGTGGGCGCGGAAGAGATGGCGGATTTCGTGAGCGCATCCCTGGAGGGGGCGAAACCGGCCATAGCGGCGAAGAAGGGATATCAGCCGACCAAGAACGCGCTTCGTTTCTACAACATGGGGCGGAACACCCTGAAGTCGGGGCGCATGGCCGAGAGTTCCGAGATGTGGTTCAAGAAGGCCATCGAGGCGGACCCCGCGTTTGTCCTGCCCCACATCAGCCTGGGCAAGTTCTATATGCAACGTGGGGACAAGGCCCTGGCCGAGGCGCAGTTCCGGGAGGCCCTGGGCAAGGAGCCGACCCACGTCATTGCCCTGTGCGAATCGGCTCTGCTGTTGTTCGAGGACGGCCGGCTGGCGGAAGGGCAGAACTTGCTGGAGAGCGCCTTGAAGGCGGACGAATCCTACACGCCGTGTTATTACTATGCGGGTTTTGCCTATGGCAAGCAGGACAAGCCGGAGGAGGCGTTGCGGATGTTCGACGCGGCGGAGAAGATCAATCCGCTGGACTACAACCTGTACGTGTACAAGGGGCGGATGTTTGAAGGGCAGAAAAAACCGCGGGAAGCTGCTGGGGCCTACCGCAAGGCCCTGGAAACCATACTCCAGATTCACTAGAAACCGGTGAGGTGATGGTTTGTGACGAGCCGTCCCGTCTGGGGCGGCTACCTTTTTTGATACTCGAGAATAAAGGCCTTCTCGATGTCGCCTGCCTTGACGTCCAGGCTGGTCAGGGAAAGATAGCGAAGTCCGCTGTCAATCGTGTTCTCGGTTGCGCTGAGAGGCCCGTCATGGGGGTCCTTGATCTCTTCGTTCTGCATCCCGACCACCAGCAGACTGTTGTCGTAGAGAGTCCCTTTGACATTGACCTTCGGGTTGGCCCGTTCATCGACCTTTGAGCGGATTTCCATGATCCGGTCCGTCAGGGCTGCCCTTTTCTGGCGCAACTCCTCGATTTCCTGAAGCGTTCCCGCCTCCCCGCTCTGCTTGTGGTTGAGGGCAAGCTCCTCCATAAGCCTTTCGAGTTCTTCGGCATCGTGATAATCGACGCCCACGGTCAGCTTTGTCCTGACCGAGGCCATCGATCCGATCTTTTTGGCTTCAATCCCTCCCAGCGCGGTATACGAGCCTCCGGCAATCGCCCCCCTGTTGACGATGATCCTGCCCAGCGACCTGACGATGCAGTTGTGCAACTCCACCTCAACGATGATATCGCCGGCGCATTCGACGATGCAGTCATGGATGAACTGCGCCTTGATGCTGCCGCCGCACACGATGCTTCCCTTTCCCTGGCCATCCATGCCGCAGAGGGAAATGTCGCCGCCGCTCTGGATGCTGCAGTTGCCGATATTGCCGGTGACGCGCAGCCCCTTGGTGGCGTGGACGCTGAAATCGTCGAGCACGTCCCCGCGCACTTCAACGATGCCGTTGAAGACGATCGAGCCGACCCTGAAGTTGACATCCCCGGACACCACGTACTCTTCCTCAACGGATATTTCGCCGGAGGCCACGCATACCCTGCCGGCGGCACTGGCCACAAGCCGCTCTCCATCGTCCTCGACGGTGATATTTTTGCCGATTTTGAGGGCCAGGGGTTTGCCGGGCAGGGGGGGGATGGTCTCGCCGGTCACGCTTTTGCCGGCTGACCCGGGGGTTGGGGGCGTAACGTGGGCGATCTCGTCGCCCGGCATGACGTTGATAAAGGTCTGAACCTGGTGCAGGTCGATGGCGGCGCTGTCATCGCCATCCGCTTGGGCGGCAACGGCCGGTTGTACCGTATAGGAAAGCCAGCCGTCGATCCCGTTGACGGGCGGGATGCCGGTTGCCACCACCACGTTGCGCTGCGCTTGTCCGGCAGCGGCATTGACCGCAAAGGTGTTGAGGGCGCCTTCGTTAAAGTTTCCTTTCACCCCGGCTGCCGCCAGGTAGCCATTCAGGTCGTCCCGAGTCATCATGGACCCCTGCGGGCGCGGCACATAGCTGCAAAGGCATTCCTGCTTGTCCTTGGAAATGGCGATAAACAGGCTGTAGCCGAGCTTCTTGAATTCCTTGCCCGGGATGCTCTCCTTGGCTCCATCTCCTGCCGATGTGTCGCTCATCATGAATATAGCTCCGTTCGTTGGATCGATCCCTGGTTATTTGACGTATAAACGTCGCGGTGGAAATAGGCTGGGGGGACCGTTCGAGTGAGAGTGGTGCTTTAATCAATATCGGCATAATGCAGGCAAATTTTTAGAGATATTTGAATTTTTATTGCGGGGCGCAGGGCGGGGCGGTTGGCCTCCCCCGGCAGGACCGGGGGAGGCTGTCTCAGTTATTTCGCTGCTGCTTTAACCATCAGTTCGCTGACGAGTTTCGTAAAACGCAGCGGGTCCTTGATGGGCGACCCCTCGGTCAGGAGGGCCTGGTCGTAGAGCAGGTCGGCATAGTCGCCCAGGGCCGGGGCATCCTTGTCTGCCGTGTGAAGCTCGGCCATTACCTTGAGGATGGCGTGGTCCGGGTTCAGCTCCAGGATGCGTTTTGATTCGGGCACACTCTGGTTGAGCGCTTTCATGATGCGTTCCATGTTGGCGTTCATGCCATGTTCGTCGGCAACCAGGCAGCAGGCGCTGTCGGTCAGGCGGTTCGAGAAGCGCACCTCCTTGATCTTGTCCTTCAACCGGTCCGTAATGAGGGACACCAGGTCGGAGTATTCCTTCTGGGCCTCCTCGCGTTTCTTTTCCTTCTCCTTTTTTTCCTCTTCGCTATCGATGCTGATATCGCCGCGATCGACCGCCTTGAGCTGTTTGCCGTCGTATTCGGTAAGCGCCTGGACCACCCATTCGTCCACCGGGTCGGTCAGGAACAGCACCTCGAAGCCCTTCGAGCGGAACACCTCCAGGTGCGGCGATTGCTCCAGGGCTTCGCGGCTGGTGCCGGTGATGAAATAGATCTCCTTCTGTGTCTCGGGCATGCGCTCCACGTACTCTTTCAACGATACGAAGGAGCCGCTCTCGCTCCGCGTGCTTTCGAACAAGAGCAGGTCCTGGAGTTTTTCCTTGTTGGCAAAGTCGAAGTGGACCCCTTCCTTGAGAACCTGGCCGAACTCCTTCCAGAACGTCACGTAGGAATCGTAGTCCTTTTCCTTTTCCTCGGCCAGGGTGGAGAGGACCTTGCCGACCAGATTCTTCTGGATGCGCTTGATCTGTACATCCTCCTGGAGGATCTCGCGGGAAACGTTAAGGGGAAGGTCGGAGGAATCCACCACGCCCTTGACGAAACGCAGGTAGTCGGGGATCAGTTCTTCGCACTTGTCGGTGATGAAGACCCGTTTGACATAGAGCTGCAGCCCTTTTTTGCGGTCGGCGAAGAACATGTCGAACGGCTTGTGGGCCGGCAGGTACACCAGCGCCTTGAATTCACTGGTGCCTTCGGCCGAAAAGTGTATGGTGCGGAAGGGGTTCTCGAAGTCATGGGAGATGTGCTTGTAGAACTCGTTGTACTCCTCTTCGGTCACATCGCTTTTGGAACGCGCCCAGATGGCCTTCATGGAGTTGAGGATTTCCTCTTCCGTCTTCTCGATGGTGCCGGCCCCCTCGATCTCCGTGCCGTCCACTCCCTTGGGCACTTCGGTACGCGTAACGTCCATCACCACGGGGTACTGGATGTAATCCGAGTACTTTTTAATGATGGAGCGGATCTTCCACTCGTCCAGATACTCTTTGAACTCATCCTTCAGGTGCAGGACAATCTCGGTGCCGCGCTTTTCCCGGCTGCACGGTTCGATGCTGTAGGAGCCATCGCCGGCGGATTCCCAGCAGCATCCCGTCTCGATGGAGCCGGCCGCGCGCGTGAAGAGCGTAACCTTGTCGGCGACCATGAATGATGCGTAAAAACCGACGCCGAACTGGCCGATCAGTTCCGGGTTGTCGCTGGATACCTTGTCCTTGAGGCTCTGCATGAAGGCTTTGGTGCCGGAACGGGCAATGGTGCCGATGTTCTCCTCGACCTCGGCGATGTTCATGCCGATGCCGTTGTCGAGGATGGTCAGGGTGCCCGCATCCTTATTGGGGATGAGCTTGATCTTCCAGTCGCTGTTTCCTTCCAGTACCGATTCGTTGGAGTGGGCCTCAAAGCGTACCTTGTCGATGGCGTCGGATGCGTTGGAGATCAGTTCACGCAGGAAAATGTCGCGATTGGAGTAGAGGGAATGGATGACCAGATCGAGAAGTTGCTGTACCTCGGTCTGGAACTGTTTGGTCGTCTTGGACATGCTTATGCACTCTCCTTTGTGGGATGGAATCGATATGAAGCCAACATAATCATCGCAGGGATAATTTTCAAGGGGGGCACTGGTCTGAAACGGGAGCCGCGTGCGGCGCGCCGTGCGCAGGAATGAGCTCCGGCACGCCGCAAGCGGCGCGCTTTCTAATTTCCCGTTTTCTTTCTGATGGCCTCCACGACGTGGTAGGCGTCGTTGATGGCGGTGTAGATCAGGTTGGGATGGCGCTCCTCGGCAATGGCCCCTTCTTTGATCTTCATGTAGGAAGGGGAGATGGCGCCGCCGATGACATAGACCCCTTTGCGGGTGGATTCGAATTCAGAGGTCAAAAGCGCCAGGCGATCCCCCTCCTTGGCGATCTTGCAGACCCCGGCCGCGCAGGTGATCATCTGGATGCCGAGTTTGTCGAAGATCGGCATCGGCCCTTGGGAACCGATACAGGCGATCACGTTCTCCATGGGAAAACTCAGGGCGTGGTACAGGTCGATCCCATCCGCCTGCTTGAATTCGTTGATGCGGATGACCAGACGGTCCACCCCCTCCTTATCCACCTCGCCGATGCGCGGCGTGGCGCCGGGATACAGACGGATATTGCCCCCCAGCAGGATTTCTTCGCCCAAACGCTGGGCCGTCTCCTTGTTGACGTCGAATTTTCCCGACGTGTGGGACCAGTAGACCGGCTGGTTGTCGTTCACCTCCCGCTTGGCCTTGAGTATGGCGATGACCACATCGGCCGCGGTGTTGCCGCCGCCGATGACCAGTGTCTTGACGCCGACGTATTTGCCGGCATCCTCCAGGTTCTTGGCCACCATCTTGGCATCGCCGTATACCGAGAGTTCACGGGGGATGCTGCTTCCGAAGGCAAGCACGACCTTGCGTCCGCGAAACACGCGCTTGTCGGTTATCACGGAGAGCACGTCCCGCTCTTCACGAATATCCTCCAGGGCAACCTCGGTTTGCACATTGATCTTCTCGTGCTGCACGAAATGCTGCACATACTGGATGTAGCTCTCCACCGTGACCGGCTTGTCGGGCGGCCGCAGTTCGTCCACCAAAAACGGTTCCGGCGCGTCCTTGGGTTTGGAGGCGTACACATGCTTGCCCTCGGGATAGGTATTGGCGATTCCCTGGAATACCGCTTTACCCGATTCAAGCACCAGGTAGGAGAGGCCATGCTTGTGGCACAGGTAGGCGGTGGCCAGGCCGGCCGGGCCGCCCCCTATGATGAGTACATCGTACAATGAGCTCATGCGTATCCCCTATCGTGAGATAATGATTATATATGCGATTTTTTATAACATGACTTCCGGCCAAGATAAAGCGCATTAGGGAAAAATTGTACGCGGAGAGAAAGGGGGGGCGACCGGTAGATTTTTCCTTTCGGTAGGGTACAATGATAACAATAGAGATCCGTACGTACAAAAGGAGGCCGATCATGGAGGAGAGAGATAAAAAGGTTGCTGCGGCAGCATTGCTGATGGTGGCTGGCGGCATCGTGGGGGCAGGGCTTGCGCTGCTGTGGGCGCCCCAGTCCGGCCAGCGCACGCGGCGGGATATCTCGCGCTATGCCAGGCGCGCCAAGACCCGGGCCGATGAAGCGGTGGAGGATCTTACGACCAATATCAACGACCTGGTGGAAACCATCGGCGAAAAGACCGACGAACTGGTCGAAAAAGGCAAGGATGTGGCGAGCGGCGCCCGCAAGGACTTGATGCGGTTGATCGAAGAGGGCGCATCACGCCTTGAGAAGTTCCGGACCAGGCTGAGCCGGATGTAGCAGCCCCTATTGCTGGTTTTGGGCGGGCGGAAGTGCCGCCGGAGGCGCCGGGTGAGAGCCGTTGCCGTTGGTTTGCTCCTTCGGCAGCGGCTCCTTCGGCTTTGCCGGGTGCGTTTTTGCCGGCTGCTCTTTGGCCGGTTGCTCCTTTTGCTTCGGTTCCTTCGGTTTCTGCTCCTCTTCCCGCGGCGCCGGAAGTACGGTTATATCGCCGTAGTAGCCGGTTGCGGACTCATGGGTGTTGTCGCTGTCGGTCATGATGGCGATGGCACCGACCTTGGGGGCCTCTTCGCCGAAGGCGGCGCGATAGTCTTCGGCAAAATTCCGCCGGTGGGAGGTCCAGCGTCCGGCCAGCTCATCGCCCCCATCCACGGCAATCATGACCACATTCTTCGAGTAGGGGTTGCGGATGCTCTCACCTTTGCGCAGGACGTTGCCCCACACGTACTCGATTGCCCGAGTCTTGGAGAAAAATCCCCGGGGAAACACCACGTAGAGGCGGGCGGCAAAGTCGTGTCCGTCTTTGGTCCGCTCGTTCCCCTTTTTGACCGTATGGTCGATCTTCCATGACCACTTGATGATCGGGTATGCCTTGGGATCGATATCGATCTTGTGGAGCAAGCCCGAAGCCGAATCGTGGCTTTTCCCCATCAGAACGCTCTTCCCATTGTCCTGAACAAAGGTGTAGGCCGATTTTTTCGAGCCGAAAACGGTCTGTTCCTTCCATCCCGCGAGTTCCGCCGAACTGAACTTGCCGATGCGCAATTCGGATTCGGCTGCCAAGGCGGGGAAAACGGTCAGAAAAACAAAAATAACAGCGATGCAGAGCGTCCGGTAAGGTTGCATGTCGTTTAGCCTTTAAAAATGGTTATGGTTTTTTCATCGCCTTCGGGTATCAGGGCACTGAAGTACTCGATGGAGGCGAAGACGGGTGAAGGTTTCGGTTGAATCGTGGAGCTGAAACGGCTGATGTACACCGGATAGCCGATGCCGTATCGCTGTGCCGTGGCAAGGTTGGTTTCGCTGTCTTCCCCCAGCATGGTCCGGGTGGGATCATAGCTGACGAACCTCTGGAGCGTCTCCCAGAAGCGGTCGTCCTCCTTGGGCAGGCCGACTTCGTGCGCCGAGACGATGCCGTCGAAGTATGTCCCGATGCGGGTGGTTTTCATCTTCAGGTCCAAGGTCTTGGAATGGGCATTGGTCACCAGCCAGACGTTCTTGCGGTTTTGCCGCAAAAACAGCAGGAATTCCACCACGAAGGGGTGAACGGCGATCAGGTGCTCCACCTCCTGTTTAAGCCGGGGGATGTCCAGTTCCAGCCGCTCGGACCAGTAGTCCAGGTCGGTCCAGTTGAGGGTCTGTTCCTGGGATTTGAACAGGGCGTGCAGGTGCTTTCGGGCGTACTCCTCCGTCGTGCCGTTGCGGGCGGCCCACCGTTTGGGGACGTGCTCCAGCCAGAAGTGGTCGTCGAAGTGCCGGTCCAGCAGGGTGCCGTCCATGTCCAGAAGGACGGTGTCGATGGTGTTCCAATCAATGATCATGGCAGAAAAGTGAGGAGCGGTTTAAAGGGTTTCAGTTGTTCAGCGTCTGCCGTTGGCCATTTTCAGGCTTTCGGGAGAGCGGCGGAGCCACCACATGAAGACCGGCCCGGCCACCCCGCCGACTCCCAGGCTGGCGAATGCCAGGCCCCAGGCGCCGTTGACGCCGGGGAGCGGTTGCCAATTCCGGAAG
This sequence comes from Oryzomonas sagensis, assembly GCF_008802355.1. Classification (NCBI taxonomy): domain Bacteria; kingdom Pseudomonadati; phylum Thermodesulfobacteriota; class Desulfuromonadia; order Geobacterales; family Geobacteraceae; genus Oryzomonas; species Oryzomonas sagensis. The sequence goes on from NZ_VZRA01000003.1 coordinate 289,593, forward strand.
ATATCCAGGGCCCAGCCGAAGACCGTCGGCGAGATCGTGGCGAGAGAATAGCCGACCAGGGATTGGAGCCCCATGGCAGCCCCCAGATAGCCGGGAGCGACCAGTTCCGTCAGCCCGGTGGAGAAAACCGGCGATTCGGCCACGACCAGATAACCGTACAGCAGACCGATGGTCAAGGTCAACCATATGTTGGAGTTGATCAGCCAGCCAAAGGAAAATGAGAGCAGGCCGCTGGAAAACATGACCATGGCGATGGTGGCGGTGCGGCCGAAACGGTCGGAAAGGGTGCCGGTCACGGCGGTCGAAAACGCGCCGATGCCGACCAGCAGCGCGGCAATGGTCGACGCGAGACCGGTGGCCCGCCCCTGGCCGTAGCCCCAGCCGACCAGGGCGGCCGTGAAGAACGGCGCCAGCCAACTCCTCATGCCGTACATCTCCCACATGTGGGAGCCGTAGCCTAAGATCATCAGGAGGGCCGGCCGGTTCCTGACCACCTCCACGGTGTAGCCCCTGGCGCTGTGCGCCCTGGGGACGGGGCGACAGCCGCGGAAGAGCGGAACGGAAAGAAGCGCCCCGGCAAACACCCCGGCAGAGCAGCAGATAAAGGCGACACGCCAGCCATAGAGCCCGCTCAGCCACCCGGTGACGGCCAGGGAAAGCGAGGAGCCCAGCATCAGCGAACCGACGTAGATACCGATGGCCCGGCCGCGCCTGGCCGGGGCGAACCGCTCAGCGACCAGCTTGAGCCCCGGCATGTAGGTGCCCCCCATGCCGATGCCGGTCAGGGCGCGCAGGATCAGGCCGCTGGTGAAGTCGTGGGCGTACAGGGCAAACAGCAGGTTGGCGGCGGCAGACCAGAGGGCGGCGCCGACGAAGATCAGTTTGGTGTTCATGCGATCGGTCAGGGTCGAGAGGATGACCCCCGAGGCGATGTAGCCCAACTGGTAGACCGAGAAGATCATGCCCGCCCGGGTGTTGCTCATGTTCCATTCCTGCCGCAGGATGGGTAGAATGGCCGAGTAGTTGATAAACACCAGCATGATGAAGAGCTGGCACAGGCAGAGCCGCACGAGCCAGCGGGTATCCTCCCGTTCCTGGCCGGTGCCGGGGGATGCCGTGGTCATGGAAACAGGTCCGCTTCCTTGAATCGTTTTCCCTCGCGGTCCTTGGCGGAGATGGTCGGTTCCGCGGCAAGCGGCCACTGGATCGCCAGATCGGGGTCATTCCAGGCGATGCAGCGTTCGTGCTCCGGTGCCCAGTAATCGGTGGTCAGGTACAGGAATTCGGCATGTTCCGAGGTGACGCAGAAGCCGTGGGCGAATCCGGGGGGGACCCACATCTGCCGCTTGTTTTCTGCGGTGAGGTGCGCTCCGAACCAGGCGCCGAACGTGGGCGAACTGCGGCGGATGTCCACCGCCACGTCGAAAACCTCACCGACGATGACCCGTACCAGTTTTCCCTGGGGGTGTTGAATCTGATAGTGCAGCCCGCGTAGGACCCCGCCGGTCGAACGGGAGTGGTTGTGCTGGACGAAGGTGGCGTCGAGCCCGGTCAATTGGCGCCAGACCCGTTCGTTGAAACTCTCGAAGAAAAAACCGCGTTCATCGCCGAAAACCTTGGGTTCGAGGATGATAACGTCGGGAATGGTGGTGGGAATAATGTTCATGGCTGCTCCGCAGGAAATGGGATGGTGAACCTGTTCTAGCAAATTCAGGGGGCATGCCGCAAGAGATACTTTTTGCAGAACCGCCCCCTAAACAGGGTGGATTTTTCTGAAAAGCGCGCTATGATGGGGGCATGATCAATTCTACTCTTTTACCCAACGGCGTCAGGCTCATCAGTCAGCGTGCCGAACATATGCATACCGTTTCCATCGGCATCTGGGTTGCCAACGGCACGCGCCACGAATCCACGGACAATAACGGCATCGCCCACTTCATCGAGCATCTCCTCTTCAAAGGGACAAAACGGCGCACCGCACGCCAGATATCCCACGAGATCGATTCCATGGGAGGCATCCTCAATGCCTTCACCGGCCACGAATACGTCTGCTACTACGCCAAGGTGCTGGCTTCATTCCTCCCCAGGGTGGCGGATCTCCTGACCGACATCTTTCTCCATTCCAATTTTCCGGCGGATGAGATCGAGCGTGAGCGGAAGGTGATCCTCCAGGAGATCAAGATGCGGGATGACGCGCCGGAAGAGTGCATCCACGACCGTTTTCACCAGAGCTTCTGGAAAGGGCATCCCCTGGGGCTGTCGGTGCTTGGCTCGGAAGAAACGATCAGCCGGCTCTCCCGCAATGACATCGTCACGTACAAACAGAACCATTACCGCCCCGAGGATATCATCATCTCGGCCGCCGGCAACGTGAACCACGCTGAGCTGGTCACTCTCATGGAGGCGGCTTTCTCGGGGATTTCGTCGCGCGGGGTGCCGGCTGCCGCCGCCGGAGCGATCAGTCCTTCCGGCAGGGGCGTCAACCTGATCGAGCGGGACCTGGAACAGTCCCTGATTTGCCTGGGCACGCGGGCACTCCCCCAGAATCATCCCGACCGCTATGCCTTGTTTCTGCTCAACACCATTTTGGGGGGCGGCATGAGCTCGCGTCTCTTTGAAGAGGTGCGCGAGAAAAAGGGCTTGGCCTACTCGGTCTATTCCTATGTCATTGCCCACGCCGACTCGGGCTCGCTGGTGGTGTACGCCGGGACGGAACAGAAGCACTGCCGGGAGGTGATCGACATCGCCCTGCGGGAGATGGGGCGTCTGAAGCGCGAAGCGGTTCCGGCGGACGAACTCGATTCCGCCCGGGAGCAACTCAAGGGAAAGATTCTCATGTCCCTGGAGAGTACCGACAGCCTGATGACCCGCCTGGCCAGAAACGAGATCTACCTGCAGCGTTATCAGCCGGTCGAGGAGGTCCTGGCCGGTTTTGATGCCGTCGGCGCCGACGATATCATGGCGCTGGCGAGCGAGCTTTTCGACGGCAGCAAGCTGAATCTGGAAGTGATGGGCAAGGTCGCCGGACTTGACGTGACCGGGGACCGTCTGGTCTTCTGAAGTGCTGCGGTCAATCCCTGCCGGTATGGCCGAAACCTCCTGCACCACGTGAACTGTCTTGGCTGAACTCCTCGACAATATTCAACTCTGTCTGGATCACCGGCACAAACAGCATCTGGCAGATGCGTTCGCCCGGCTCCACGGTGTAGGCCGTCGCGCCCCGATTCAGGATGCCGATGCCGATCTCTCCTTGATAGTCCGAATCGATAACCCCGACCGTGTTGGCCAGCACAATCCCGTGTTTGATGCCGAGTCCCGAGCGGGGCACCAGGAGAGCCACCAGGCCCGGGTCATGGATGCTGATGGCTATGCCGCTGGGGACCAGCACGGTCTCTCCGGGCTGCACCGTGAGGGGGGCGTCCAGGCAGGCCCGCAGGTCCATGGCCGCCGAACCGCCGGTGGCATAGGTGGGAAGCGGGATGCGCGAGCCCATCAGCGGGCTCATGATTTTGGTTTCAATTTTGTGTCTGTTCATGATAGCTTTCCCGGCAATTCAGAATGACTGCGTTTGGCCGCTACCATAACCAAGAGGGGCCGGCAAGCGCAACCAAAATCTGCTGGTAAAAAGGGGTTGTGTCTGATGAAAGATAATAGAATTACTCAGTTTGCAGAGATATTGGTAGACTATTCTACGCGGGTGAAAAAGGGCGACGTGGTGCTGATCAACGCCGCAGGGCTCGAGGCCCTTCCCCTGGTCAAGGAACTCCACGCCCTCTGTCTCAAGCGGGGCGCCGCGTATGTGGAATATGCCTTTTCCGTCCCCGAGATCGACCGCAATTTCTACAACCTGGCCAACAAGCAGCAGTTGGAGCATTTTCCCCAGCACAAACTGGATTTCTTCAAGACCCTGACCGTCTACATCGGCATCGCGGCCGGCGACAACTCCATGGTCATGGCCAATGCCCGCCAGCAGGCCATGGTCGCCTACCAGAAACTCACCAGACCGCTGGTGGACCAACGGGTCAAGCATACCCGCTGGGTGGTGACCCGCTACCCGACCCACGCCGCGGCCCAGGAAGCCAAGATGAGTTTGGATGAGTATGAAGATTACCTGTTTTCGGCCTGTTGCATCGATTGGCATGCCGAGTCGAAAAAACAGGCCAAACTCAAGAAGCTGATCGACAAGACCAAAGAGGTTCGCATCGTTGCGCCGGATACGGATCTGGCGTTCAGTATCGACGGCCTGCCGGGGATCAAATGCGACGGGCGCCTCAATATGCCGGACGGCGAGGTGTTCACCGCGCCGGTCCGGGATTCGGTCCAAGGGCATATCACCTACAACTGCCCCAGCATCTATCAGGGCAAGGAGTTCAACGGCGTGCGCTTCGAGTTCAAGGACGGCAGGATCGTCAAGGCCAGCGCCAATGCCGGCATGAGCGGGGCGCTCAACAAAATCCTGGATACGGACGAGGGGGCCCGCTATATCGGCGAATTTTCCCTGGGAATCAATCCCGGCATCCGTCGCCCCATGCGCAACATCCTCTTTGACGAGAAGATCTTCGGCTCGATCCATTTCACGCCGGGTCAGGCCTACGATGAGTGCGACAACGGCAACCGCTCCGCCGTGCATTGGGATCTGGTCAGAATCCTTGCCGATGGCGAAATCTGGTTCGATGGCGTCCTGATCCAGAAGAAGGGCGTGTTTGTCCATAAGGATCTGTTGGAACTGAATCCGTGACAGGGGTGGAATGATCCGTATGAGTGAAGAGAAACAACCCGAGATCGAATTTGAACATGATGATTTCGAGAGCGCGTCGTTCGACGATGAACTCCGGGTGGATGGGTGTTGCCAGGAATTGCTCAAGCGCTTTTACCTCCATCTGGTCGGCAGGGGCATGACGCCGGAGCAGGCATCGGAGCTGGCCTTCAGCGCCGATCTCTATCTGCGGGACTACGTGGTGGATTTTGCCCGTGAGAACGTGTCCCGGCCGCAACCGGGCATCGTGAGGCGCTTTGCGGCGACATGGTTCATCACCCACACGCTCGATCCGGAGATGCGCATCCTGGAGCGGCACCTGGCCGGCGTCCGCGAGCTGTATCGCTATCTGCACGGACAACACCTGATCTCCCGGGAAGAACTCGATTTTCTTGAGGCAGAGGCGGCCCAGACCGATTATTATAACCAGCGTATCGAGAGCTTTCTCGCCATTGTCGGCGACGGCTATTTTGCCTGGGAAGCGGAATGCCCCCTGCGGGGCTGACATTTTCACTGTAAAGGGAACCGATGGACCATGGCTGGTAGAAGTTTAAAACGGATAACCATAACGATCCTGGCCCAGGAGCACGCGAGGCGGGACTGGTACTTCGACTTCGAGGCAGAGCTTTTCCGGCGTTTTTGCGAAAAACTGTCGCGGGAGATGAAGAAGCTGGGCGTTGCACTCAGCATCGTGAACAATCGGGATACGACCATTACCATCAACAGCTATGCCGACCTGTTGAACTGTGTCAAAATTTCCTCCCCCGATGACGGCCATAGCAACCAGTGTGTCGGGCACATCATCGGCAAGAGCGAACATCTGGATATTATGGAGGATATCGGGACGGCGGTACGGCGGATCGCCTTTGCCCCGGAAACGGTTGCACCGTCAAACGAATTCAGAAAGGTATGCCACAACTGCGGTTGCGGGTGTTGAAACAGGACCGATGAACAATACTACGGATAGATTTGAAGCATTGCTGGAAAGGGTCGATCGACTCATCGATGGGATGATGCCCGCTGCCGCTGCCCCCCCTGATTGCGAACATTACCTGGCGTTTCGCTGGGAACGGACCGGCGAGCGGGGCCGGCTGGCGCCGGTGACGAGTCCCCATCTCTTTGATCTGAACGAATTGGTGGGCATCGACGATATCAAGGAAGAGGTGGTGCGCAACACCACCCAGTTCGTGGAGGGGCTGCCGGCCAATAATGTACTCCTGTGGGGGGAGCGGGGATGCGGTAAATCGTCCCTGGTCAAGGGGCTCCTGAAACCGTTCGCCTCGCGGGGATTGCGGATCGTGGAGCTGAAACGCTGGGATATCATGTCCTTGCCCCACATTACCTCCATGCTGCGGGAGGCGCCGTACCGTTTTCTCCTGTTCTGCGACGACCTTTCCTTCGATGAAGGCGAGGGGGATTTTCGTGCCCTCAAGACCCTGCTGGACGGCGACATCGAGGAACGGCCAGGCAATGTGCTGATCTACGCCACCTCGAACCGCCGCCACCTCATGCCGGAGCGGATGGAAGACAACACCGGCGCCTTGGAGATACATCCCGAGGAGGCTGTGGGTGAAAAGCTGGCGTTAGCCGATCGTTTTGGTTTGTCGTTCGGGTTTTACAGTCTTGACCAGGATGAGTATCTTGATGTGGTTCGCTATTATGCGGCTCGCCGGGGGCTTGGGGTGAAAGACGGGGAGCTGTGCGATTTGGCGGTGAAGTGGTCGTTGTATTCCGCGCGCCGCAGCGGGCGTTCGGCCCGCCAGTTTGTGGATGACCTGGAAGGGCGTCTGGGGCTGACAAAAAACGGCAGGCGGAAAAAGTCTTCCCATTGACCGGGGCACGTGATGTTCCGGGCAGGTTCAAGTCACGGAAAGTAGTAGCTTTAAACGATAGTATGGTGTATTTGTTAAGGCAAGCACATCTCGTGGACACGAATCTGGATATATGTCCGCCCGCCTGAAACGCAGGAGAAGATAGCTGGAAAAACGACAGTGAGTGCTGTCGACCCCTTCTGCGAAGGAGAAGTTTGTCTATGGCCACCGCCGTCATACCGGAAACTGTCAGGAAACTGCTTGCTTCGCAGCCTATCGAACTGCCGATCTTTCATCCCGTTGCCATCAAGCTGCAACGCATGCTTTCCGATTATGACTTTACGGTGGATGAAGTCGCCCATGTGGCCATCGAGGACCAGTCTTTGGCCACCCAGATGCTGAAGATGGCCAATTCGCCCATGTATATGGGGCGCACCAAGGTCGCCACCATCAAAGAGGCCGTTATCCGGCTGGGGGCGCAACAGGTTATCAATCTCGCCATAGCCGCCTCACAAGCCGCCATACACTCGTCCCAGAATGAAGCGCTCAACCGTTACATGAAGCAGCTTTGGCTCCACAGCCACGGCTCGGCCCTCGGCGCGCGCTGGCTTGCCCATGGTTGCGGCATGCGCGGCGTTGCCGACGAAACCTATCTGGCCGCACTTCTGCACGATGTCGGTAAACTCTATCTGCTCAAAGCGATCGAGCGTTTGGTGGATGCCGGCGTGATCAGTTCCCTGTTCGACGAAGAGTTGATCTCCGACATCTTCGAGGCCATGCATGTTGAACAGGGCTACCGCCTGATGCTGCACTGGAATTTCCCGGCCATGTACTGCGATGTGGTCCGGGATCATCATCTCGAACAGTGGGATCTGGTCAACAAGATGCTGACCATTGTCCGCTTCGTCAACTTGGCCTGTCGCCGGATCGGCCTCGGCCTGAAGCACGATCCTGCATTGGAGTTGATCGCAACCAAAGAGGCTGAGGTCCTTGATCTCAGCAGTTTCCAGATCGCAGAACTTGAAGCGTTGCTTGAAGAATCACGGGAAGCCGTGTTTGAGTGACTCTCGTCCAACGGACGTTCAGGCGTCCGCTCACATGATGGTGCCGCACGCCATGTCTTTACCCACCCTCCGGGGGTATCTTAAACTTCTTCGGCCGGCACAATGGCTGAAAAACCTGATGATCTTCTTTCCTCCCTTTCTGGGAGGAACGTTCTTCCTGGCCGTTATTCGTCCAACCGCGCTGATCCCGTTCCTCTCCTTCTGTCTGGCGTCAAGCGCCACCTACATCCTCAATGATCTTCTGGACATGGAAAACGATCGCAACCATCCCGAAAAGAGATGCCGACCGTTGCCGTCCGGCCGGATATCGCCTCTTTCCGCCCGTGTGCTTGCCTTTACTCTTGCCGTTGCCGCCATAGCCGTTGCCTGGAGGGTATCCCTACCGTTCCTGTCGTTTCTGCTGCTTTACGGCGCTGTCTCCAGCGCCTATTCCATCAAATTGAAAGAGTATGCGCTGGTCGATATCTTTTGCATATCGGCCGGATTCCTGCTGCGGCTCGAAGCCGGGGGCGCCGCTTTCGGGGTAACGATCTCGGAGTGGCTTTTCCTGAGTGTGTTTCTGCTGGCGGTATTCCTCAGCACCGGCAAGCGCCTCAGCGAAAAGAACCGCCTGGGGGAGACTGCTGCCAGCCACCGCAGGGCGCTGGTCGCCTATCCTGAGGGCTTTTTGGACGGGACCATGTATATGACCGGAGGTGCGGTGCTGGTCACCTATACCCTCTATGTCATCTCGCGCCACTCTGCGCTGCTCCTCTACACGGTCCCGCTCTGCTGTTTCGGCTTATTGCGCTATATCCTCCGGGTACAGTCAGGAAAAGGGGGCGATCCGACCGAGTCGCTGCTTCGGGATATGCAGCTCTTTATCGTCGGGCTTGTCTGGGCGGTGATGGTGGGGTGGGGGGTGTACGCACCATGAGGCGGCTTTTGCTCACATGGTTGTACAAGGTATTCCCGTTTGATTTGCGGGGGGACTGTCCCGTACCACCAGCAAGAGATAATATTAGAATATCCTGTATTATCAATTTCTACGGCCGGCTCGACCTGCTTTCCGGCATTCTCCATTCCCTTGCCCAGCAGCGCTACCCCAGGGAACGGTTCGAAGTAGTCCTGGTGGAGGACCAAAACGGCACGGATGGCGGCAGAGACATGGCGGAACGTTTTACAGAGCAGCTCCAGATCGTCTACCTCCCCCTCGACGCGAATTTCGGAAAAATGGGCTATTCGAGGAACTTCGGCCTGTCGAGGACCCGGGGCGAGATCGTGCTGTTCCTTGACGACGATACCGTCATATTGCAGCAGGATTTTCTCACGGTTCTCGACGACCGATTCGGGCGGGATGCCGGCCCGGATGCCGTGGTGCCCCATGGCCACGCCGGTTTCTCACTGGTCCGGGGCCACTACGGCTTCCATGATCCCTATTTCATGACCAGCCGCTGTACCGCCTATCGCCGGGAGGTCCTGGCGGAGTTGGGCGGGTTCATGGCCCACTTCGTGGGGCAGGAGGACGTGGAGTTCGTCGTCAGGTTTCTCATGGCGGGCAAGCGCTCCGAGAACGTCCCGGAACTGAACTATTTTCATCCGCCGCTCCTGGTCCCCAATTTCCGCAAGCCACGATCCGTGGGACACTCGTTCTATGGCTTGCGATCAAGATACCCCTTGCCGATCTGGCTCATAATCATCCTCAACTGCTCCCGCCATGCGCCCCTGTACCTGCTTCCCATGAGGCGATGCCGGGAGATGGGGCGTTTCGGCATCGGCTTTTTTACCGGGGTGGTTGTTTCCCTTTTCAAAAAGGAAGGCTTTCAGTACAATTGAGGCGATGGATCAATCTGAAATCATTATAAAGCCCGGTATGGGCGCACTCCACTACTGGCGCGATATCTGGCGCTACCGGGAGCTTTTCTTCTTTCTGGCGTGGCGTGATATCCTGGTGCGTTACAAACAGACCGCTATCGGTATCGCCTGGAGCGTGCTGCGGCCACTCTTGACCATGGTGGTCTTCACCATTGTCTTCGGCAAACTGGCCAAGCTTCCCTCGAACGGCGTCCCCTATCCGATCATGGTCTATGCGGCCATGCTGCCGTGGCAGTTCTTTGCCAACTCCCTCACCGAGAGCAGCAATTCATTGATCGACAACGCAAACCTGCTCACCAAAGTTTATTTCCCCCGCCTGATCGTCCCGGCCGGCTCGGTCATTGTCAGCATGGTGGATTTCCTTATCTCCGCCGTCATCCTAGCCGGGTTGATGGTCTGGTACCGTTTCGTCCCCGACATGAGAATTCTCTTCTTGCCTGCATTCTTCGTGATGGCGTTCATGGCTTCCTTCGGCGCCGGGCTGTGGCTCTCGGCGCTCAACGTGCAGTATCGCGACTTCCGCTACGTGGTGCCGTTCCTGGTGCAGTTCGGGCTCTACATCTCCCCGGTCGGCTTTTCCAGCGCCATCGTCCCCGAGGAGTGGCGTTTCCTGTACTTCCTCAACCCCATGGTCGGCGTTATCGATGGTTTCCGCTGGGCGCTCCTGGGCGATGCCTTTCCGGTCAACTGGCCCGGCTTCGCTCTTTCATCCGTTCTGGTCGTCCTGATCCTTGCCGGCGGAGTCTTCTACTTCCGCCGCATGGAACGCAGCTTCGCGGACGTGGTGTAGCCGGATGTCTACAGTTATTACCGTTGAAAACCTCGGCAAGAAATACCTCCTGCAGCATCAGGCCGGCAAACAGCCGTACGTGGCCCTGCGCGACGTGCTGAGCGACGGGGCGAGGAACCTCGGCCACAAACTGTTGGGGCGGGGCACGGCACCAACACGTGGTGCGGAACGGGAAGAGTTCTGGGCGCTCAAGGATGTTTCCTTCGAGGTCAAGCAGGGAGACCGGATCGGCATCATCGGCCGTAACGGCGCCGGAAAATCGACACTGCTGAAAATCCTCAGCCGCATCACCGAGCCGACCACCGGCAGCGTCCGCATCAAGGGGAGGGTGGCCAGCCTCCTGGAGGTGGGGACCGGTTTTCATCCCGAATTGACCGGCAGGGAGAACATCTATCTTAACGGTGCTATCCTTGGGATGAGCCGGGTGGAAATCAAGCAGAAGTTCGATGAGATCGTTGACTTTGCGGAGATTGAGAAATTTCTGGATACGCCGGTAAAGCGCTATTCTTCAGGGATGTACGTGAGGCTGGCCTTTGCCGTAGCGGCGCATTTGGAACCGGAGATTCTGGTTGTCGATGAAGTGTTGGCCGTTGGGGATGCGCAGTTTCAGAAGAAATGTTTGGGGAAGATGGAGGATGTATCTACGAAAGAGGGGCGGACGGTTTTATTTGTGAGCCATAATATGGGGGCGATCAATAAAATTTGCCAACGTGCATTATTTCTTTCATCTGGTGCACTTGCAGTAGATGATACTACCGTCCATGCTATTTCTTGTTACATAAGTAGTGGGTTAGAACAAAATGGATTTTGGCAGCGAGTTACTGACAGTAAGAAGAAAGATTGGAAAGTAGCAATTAATTCAATACAATTAATAAATTCGGAAGGAAATGTTTCAGGAAACATTAAATCTACGGAACCTTTCAAGATATCGATTGAATTTAATGTTGCTAATAATATGTATAAATGGGTTCAGATTGCCGTCAGGGTGACTAATGGCGCAGGTGTTGCGGTGTTTACAACTGCTAGCACTGATTTCACCAATACGCTTACGCAGGTTTGTAAAGGTGATCATAGAATGACGGTTCCCATTCCGGCAAATTTTTTGCCACCAGGTAATTATAGCCTTATTGTTGCCGCTATAAATCCAGGTGTAGAGCTTTACCATGATGTTATAGATGAGGTCTGTTTTATAGTTGTAGATTCAGGTAATCATGCCACTTTATTTAAAGATGAGAGAATTGGCGTAGTTACTCCATTATTAAAATGGGAGCATCAATTTGAGAGCCTGAATCACTCTGATAAAGGTATAAAAAATTGATTGTAGATGATTTTTATAATTTAGAGTTGAATTCAATGAATAAAGAATTAGTAATTGTTGCTGAAGCTTCACTTAATTTTGTTGAAAGATTTACACCCCTTGCGGATATCATCAGAAAAAATAATCCAACTTCAAGAATAATTGGTATATTTGTCCGCTTTGTTGATTTTAACCTACCTGTATTTACTGACAAATTGTTCGACGACATGATCTTTCCCTTAGGTTGTGAAGATGCTTTTGGGCAAATATCTCGATTCACTCAGAGTAATATTCTGTTTTTGTTCAGCCATATTCCTTCTACTTGTGATTGCCAACTTTATAGACTTTCCAAGTTTATTTGCGAGGAAAAACGTTATCTAGTTATGAGAAATTGCCTTAATTTACAACATTTTTTTGAAAGTAGCACAGATGACGGAAAACTTATAAAGCCTCTTATAGAGCAAACAATACGCAAAGAAAGGGAAATACATTTTAAGGTATTTCTGTTCTCCTTGGTAATTGCTGCGATCATTTCCCCTATACGGTTTTTTAGAAAATTATTTGTTAAAGGGGGGGGGAGCGTTTCCAGAATTCTTTTTCTCAAGCTGGATGTCTTGGGGGATATGATTGTAACAATACCTTATATTAAAGCATTGCGCGATGCCTATCCGGAGGCCGAGATAACCATAATAGCATCTCGTCATGGTGCTGGTTTTCTCGAAGAGCAGCATAAACTTCATGTAAAAGGCCTTTATAACGAGTTGATAGTATGGAATGCTCCTTGGCATTTTTCCTCTCGCCAGGTTTTTGGCGTTCGGGAGCTGTTTGAAATGTTGGGGTTACTTCCTCAATTGTGGCGAAAGCATTTTGATGTCGTAATTCAACCGGTCATATTTGGGACTGGGGTTGCATTTGCACTTCTTTCCTTAGGCAAAAGAATTTTTGCTGCCATAAGCTTAGGCCTTCCCCTTTCACGAGCACTAAAGCCACTTTTGACAGATCCGGTTATAATTGATCAGAGTCGAATTTATCATATGAAAGATTATGTGGAAGAAACATTGAGGGCTTTAAATATTGAGAGAGGTTTTAATAATTCCTGTGATCTTCGGATTGATAACGAGGCTTCTTCATTTATTGATCAATTCTTGAAATCACATGGTTATATGGGAGGGGTACTTATCGCGGTAAATGTTGGCGCACGAAATCCAGTCAGAATTCTTAGCGCTCAAAAGTTTGCAAAAGTTATTAGCGATTGCCGCAAGAGATTTTCTGCAACTATCGTGTTACTTGGTTCGGAAAGTGAGAAGTTTTTGGCAGATGAAATAGCAACACTTTCTGATGGTTGGCCTATTAATTCAGCAGGAATTTTTACATTCAATCAGCTTACAGCTTTTATATCACGTTGCAGTTTGATTATAACTGTAGATACTGGAATTATGCACTTGGCAGCTGCCGTTAAGGTTCCTATCGTTGCTATTTATGGAGCCGGACTCGTTGAAAGTTGTCATCCGCTTACAAATAATTATAAGATTGTCAAAAAAGAATTAGGTTGCTCTGGGTGTGCAGATAAATGTTTCAGTGAACCACCGGCCCCCTGCATGGAAGCAATAAATCCAGACGATATTGTAGAATCAGTAAATAGTATTTTGTTAACGTTAAATCTATCTTAATAATAGTATAACATACCAAAAATACTGGCATATGCGAACTATTTTGCCCCAAAAAAAGGTTGTTTCATTCGACGTTTTCGATACAGTTGTTATTAGAAACACGTATCGACCTGAGGATGTTTTTGCACGCGTTTATAAGCGGATTACCGGTACAGATATTGTTTCCACATCGTTGCCTGATTTTGCAGCACAGAGAGTTGCTGCAGAGAAAAAGGCACGGCTGGCCCTGATGGGGAAGGAAGAGGTTTCCCATAATGAAATAATGGCTACAATGGCACAACAACTTGGACTTAACGATGAAGCAGCTTCTTCCATTTCCGCCTATGAAATCAAAGAAGAAGTCGAGGCAGCTTATCCTATTGAGCCGACGCTGTCTCTACTGAAAAAATTACGTTCAGATGGCACACAAATAGTATTTATTTCTGACATGTATCTTGATTATGATGTGATTAAAAAAATGCTTATCAAAATTGGTGCCTTTGATAATGATGATAAATTATATGTTTCAAGCTTATCAGGTTGCAAAAAATCTACAGGATTATTATATAAACACGTTGTTGAAGATTTAAAAATACCAAAAAAACAAATACTGCATATAGGAGATTATCTTTTAAGTGATTATCTAGTACCTAAATTTAGTCAGAGAATTGAGTCTATAATTTTTAGAACAGCTAGAAACAACATATATGAAAATTTGTTAGGTGAGCCTTGCTCCTGTTTATATTGTAGCTCCATAGCAGGAGCTAGTCGGGCTGCGAGGGTTGCACTGGCAGGAGAGGTGACGCCACTTGAAAAGGCCTTTTACAACCTGGGATGTAATGTGCTTGGCCCAATTCTGATAGGGTTCATGCTCTGGGTATTGGAGCGGGCTTCAAAAATGGGGATTCAACGTCTTTACTTTCTCTCCCGTGATGGTGAGGTCATGCTTGATGTTGCCAAATTCCTCGCCGACTGTTTGGGCATCAAAATTGAGTTGCGCTATCTCTACGTCTCACGTTCTTCAACTTTTTCGGCCTTGTTAAAAGAAGAACTTACACCTCGAAACATAGAATGGCTTAAAGAAGATAATGTTGTACTCACTGTAAAAATTTTGGCAGACCGACTCGGTTTTGACCCCGCTTCTCTCTACGTTTTGTTGCTTCACGCTGGAATACAGCCAAAAAGTCCTGATGCACCACTTGGGAAAAATACGGTCGAAGATATCTGTGACGTGCTGCTGACTGACCCCGTTTTGAAGGGTATGCTTAGAAAGCTTGGAGCTGAGAGAATGTCAAGTCTAGGCGGATATTTGGAACAGGAGGGGCTTTTCGATGGAACTCGATTCGCTTTGGTTGATCTTGGATGGCACGGTAGCATTCAAGATGTGTTCTTAAAATGCTTTCAGGACCGTTTTGAAGATTCTTGTATCACGGGTTTCTATTTTGGAATTGATCGGGCGAGTACCGGTGATAATAGAAAATTCGGGTATTTATTTGAATATGATGGAAGTTATGGCTCGAAATATAGCCATGTTTTTAGAGTTTTGATGGAAATACTATGTACCGGCCAGCATGGTATGGTACGCACCTACGGTATCAATTCCCATGGAGATGTAGAGCCTGTCTGTCGGCCCGTGGAACATGACCAAAACATAAAGTTTATTGAATTTCTTCGGAATGGAGTAAGTAAATTTCTCAGATGTATTGACGCATCAAGTCTCGAATGCTGCAATTATCAGCACATTAGACCACAGATTCTTTCAATCTTACTGAAGATTTTCTTTTACCCTGACCGATTAGAAGCAGAGGCATTAGGCGAAATAAGTTTCTCAGCTGACCAGGCTGGACATAATGTCCACAGGATGGCTCCCCCCCTCACCTTGTTCTCATCATTATGTTATCTGATCAAATCTTCATATGCATTGCGCTCAACAGTTTCAAGCTGGTTTTTTGGTAGTTGGGTCCGCTCACCATTTCTGATAAAGCTGTTTCTGTATCCCTTGGTAGGTATCATAAGAATATATTACGTGGGTGTTTGGATGCCAAAACTGGGCAAACAGAGGCTCATTGATACGTTAAATAGGTTTATTAACATGCGGATCGGACTGGTAAAATGACCATCCTCATCCTCGGCGCCGGTCCCACGGGGCTGGGTGCAGCCTACCACCTCAACAAGCTTGGCCATAAAGACTGGCAGCTCTTCGAGCGCAACGACCACGTCGGCGGCCTTTCCGCCTCATTCCTCGACGATGCCGGTTTTACCTGGGACATCGGCGGTCACGTCCTCTTTTCCCACTATAACTATTTCGACAAGGCGGTCGCCGAAGCGCTGGGCGACTCATACTACGAACATCAACGGGAGAGTTGGGTCCGCATCCTGCAAACCTGGGTGCCGTACCCGTTCCAGAACAATGTCCGGCATCTTCCGGATGACGCCTTGCATGCGTGCGTCGAGGGCCTGCGCAATCTTAAGGGGAGCCCGGCGCACACAAACAACTTCCGCGAATGGATGGACACGGTCTTTGGCAGCGGCATCGTCAATTATTTTATGGAACCCTACAACCGCAAGGTATGGGGCGTGCCGCTGGAAACCATGAGCAAGGAATGGATCGCCGAACGGGTCAGCGTGGTGGATCTGGCACGCATCGAGAAGAACATAGCCGAACAGCGGGACGACCTGAGTTGGGGGCCGAACAATACCTTCAAGTTCCCGAAGCAGGGAGGGACCGGGGCGATCTACGAAGGAGCGGCCAAGCCGTTCAGGGACAGGATTCATCTGAACCACGAAATGCAGACGGTCGATCTGGAAGCAAAACAGGTCAGGTTTACCAACGGCAGGGTGGAGTCGTACGATGTGCTGATCACCACGGCTCCTCTGGACGTGTTTGTCAGGTCATGCAACTCCATGCCGGAAGCGGTTGTTACCGCCACGGATGATCTGGTCCATAACGGCGGCCTGATCGTTGGGCTAGGGTTTGACGGGGGCCGGGCGGATACAAAGTGCTGGATGTACTTCCCGGAAAGCAACAGCCCGTTCTACCGGGTGACAAACTTCCACAACTATTCTCCCCACAACGTGCCAAACGGCGACGCGAAACGCTCGTTTTCCGTCATGTGCGAGACTACCTACTCGCCACACAAGCCGGAGTCTCCGGCGACCATTGTGGACGAGACGGTCCTGGGGCTGATCAACAACGGAATGATCACGCACCGGGAGAATAGGGATATAGTCAGTCGTTATCTGATCGATATACCCTACTCATATCCAGTGCCGGCGCTGGGGCGGAACAGGGCTCTCAGTCTGATCCAGCCATATCTCGAATCCCGGGATGTCTACTCTCGCGGTCGTTTCGGCGCCTGGAAATACGAGGTCGGCAATATGGATCACTCCTTCATGCAGGGGGTTGAAGTGGTTGACCGGCTGTTGGCAGGAACAGAAGAAAAGGTTATCAATGGAAAGGGTTGACAGGGCTTGAGCCGGTGGGCCAGTTACGACTTCTCAAAGGGCTTGATTCGTGCGTCGGCAGGATTGCCGTCTGGATTGCTGCGTTCATTCCACAACGATTGCCGGCTGGGCCTCCCGCTTCATTCCTCCTCATTCGTCCCGGCGGCATCGGCGATGCCGTACACTTGATACCCACAATCAGCGCCATCAAGACCGCATACCCGGATGCAACCATTGATGTCCTCGCCGAAAAACGCAACAGCGCCATCTTCAGACTCTCCCCCCAGATTCGTCGTGTCTTCCATTACGACAGGCCAGCCGAGTTGTTCCGCACCCTGCGTACCACCTACGACGTGGTCATCGACACCGAACAGTGGCACCGCCTGTCGGCCGTGGTGGCCCGCCTGACCCGCGCGCCTGTGTTGATCGGCTTTGCCACCAACGAGCGTGCGCGCCTGTTCACCCACCCAATAGCGTATTCCCAGGACTATTATGAGATCGACAGCTTTTTTAGGCTGCTCGCGCCGTTGGGCATCGAGCAACGCGAGGTTTCTTTCCCTTTTCTCGCCATTCCCCGCGAGGCGGCGGAACGGGGGGGCGCGCTTCTTAGAGAGATCAAAGGGAAAACCTTTGTGACGATCTTTCCCGGTGCCAGCATCCCGGAACGGCGCTGGGGGGCGGAGAGGTTCGGGAAAGTGGCTGAGATGCTGGCTGCCCTGGGGGTAGCGGTTGTCGTGGTGGGGGGCAAGGAGGACGAAGGGCAGGGGGAGATGATCGTTGCCGGTGGGACGGGGGTAAACCTGGCGGGCCGGACTTCGTTGTCCGAGACCGCGGCGGTGATTCGGAAAAGCGCCCTGCTGGTGAGCGGCGATTCCGGCGTGCTGCACATTGCCGTGGGATTAGGGGTGCCGACCGTGTCGCTGTTCGGGCCGGGAAGGGCGAAAAAATGGGCGCCGCGGGGGGATCGCCATCTGGTGATCGACAAGGGGTTGCCCTGTTCGCCCTGCACGACCTTCGGCACCACGCCTCCGTGCCCTATCGCTGCCCGGTGCATGAACGACATTACGGCCGATGAGGTCTGCACCGCCGTAACCGTTCTGCTGACTGCCACGGGAGTGCTTCCTTCCTGCTGCGGCAAGAACGAGTGGAGCGAATCCTAAGCCGTGATGGGAGCCGGTTCGCACAGGTTCTCGGCGCAGTTGGCCTCGGCGCCGCAGGTGAAGCAGTAGAATTTGGGATCGGTGGTGATGCGCGCGATCTCCTCGGTTTTCCCGTTGCTTCTGAGCATGCACATGTGGCTGTGGGTGGTTGCGCCGCAACGGCAGGTTGCTGTCGTCATGTTTTCCTCCTTTATTGAGATAGTGACTCCGGTTTTATATACCAACTTCATCATACGGGCAAGCATCGGACTTTGTCGCCGGTCCGGCGAGCGTTTTTTTATTCGCAGACCGTCGGCAAATATGGTACATTTTTTCGGTTAATACCTTTTGTCCCTGAGGAGAATCGCCGAGATGCCATTCAAGCCCACATCCCTTCTCGTGACCGGTGGCGCCGGTTTCATCGGTTCCAACTTCATCCATTCCTTCATTGCCGCCAACCCCGACTGCGATGTGACCAACCTGGATTGCCTGACCTATGCGGGCAACCTGAAGAACCTGACCGCAGTGGAGAACAATCCCCGCTACCGTTTCATCAAGGGGGACATCTGCGATGCCTCCCTGGTGGCGACCATCTTGAAGGAGCGGGCGGTCGATGCGGTAGTTCATTTTGCCGCAGAATCCCATGTGGACCGCTCCATTACCGGTCCCGAGATCTTCGTGCGCACCAATGTGCTGGGAACGCAGATCCTGCTGGAGGAGAGCCGCCGGCACTGGCAGTCCGGGGCGGTGCCTGACTTCCGCTATCTCCAGATATCGACGGACGAGGTCTACGGCTCCCTGGGGGACGCCGGTTATTTTACCGAACAGACCCCTTTGGCCGCCAACTCTCCCTATTCGGCCAGCAAGGCCGGCGCGGATCTGCTGGTGCGGGCCTATCACGAAACCTACGGCATGCCGACCCTCAATACCCGTTGTTCCAATAATTACGGCCCTTACCACTTCCCCGAGAAACTGATCCCGCTCATGATCCACAATATCATCACTAAAAAACCGCTGCCGGTCTACGGCGACGGTCTCAACGTGCGTGACTGGCTGCATGTGCGCGATCACGGCGCGGCGGTGGAGACGGTTCTGAAACATGCCGCCCCCGGCTCGGTTTACAACATCGGCGGCAACAACGAGTGGAAGAACATCGATATCGTCCACCTGGTCTGCGACCTGCTGGATGCGCGGCTGGGCCGTTCCGCCGGCGAGAATCGCAGCCTGATCGCCTTTGTCAAGGATCGTCCCGGCCATGACCGTCGCTATGCCATTGACGCCTCAAAGCTGAAGCGCGATTTGGGCTGGGGGCCTGCCTACACCTTCGAGCAGGGCATCGCCGAGACCATCGACTGGTACCTGGCCAATCAGGAGTGGGTGGCCGAGGTCACCTCCGGCGCGTACCGCGAATACTACACGCAGCAGTACGGGGGCAAACAATGATTCTGGTTGTCGGAGCCAACGGCATGCTGGGCCGGGATTTGATGACCCTGCTCGGCGATAGGGGGCGGGGGGTGGATATCGACGGGATCGACATCACCTCCCTGGAGTCCGTGGAACGCGTTCTCACGGCGGTGCGTCCGGCGGTGGTGATCAATTGCGCCGCATACACCGACGTGGACGGTTGCGAGAGCAATCAGGAAACCGCCATGCAGGTCAATGGGGAAGGGGTGGGCCATCTGGCCATGGCGAGCCGCACGATCGGAGCGCGTCTGGTCCAGATCAGTAGCGATTACGTCTTCGACGGCAGCAAGGGCACACCCTACCGGGAAGACGACGCCCCCAACCCCCTCAGCGTCTATGGCGAGTCCAAGCTGGCCGGCGAGATGAACGCGGCCGTCAACCCCGATCACCTGATCGTGCGCACTCAATGGCTCTACGGCCTCCACGGCAAGAACTTCGTCGAAACCATGCTGCGCTTAGGCTCGGAACGGGATGAACTCTCGGTGGTGGACGACCAGATCGGCTCGCCCACCTGGACCGTGGACCTGGCCCACGCCGTTGTGGCTCTGTTGGAAAAGGGGTGCCGGGGCGTGTACCATGCCGCCAACGAGGGGTACTGTTCGTGGAACGATTTTGCCCGCGCCATCTTTCAGGAGGCGGGTATGACGGTAAAGGTCACCGCCATGACCACCGAGCAGTTGAACCGTCCGGCGAGGCGTCCGCTCTATTCAACGCTGGAGTGCGGCAAGCTGGCCCATGACGGCGGCTATCGGCTGCAGCCGTGGCGGGATGCGCTGCGGTCGTATTTGAAATTGAGAAAATAACAGCCAGGGTAAGGGAGAGGATATGGAACGGGGAGAGCGCCCTTGGGGTTCATACGTCGTGCTGGACGAGAACACCAGCTACAAGATCAAGCGCATCGAGGTCAAGCCGGGACAACGTTTGTCGTTGCAGAAACACCACCACCGCAGCGAACATTGGATCGTCGTGTCCGGCATTGCCAAGGTCACCTGTGGCGATGATGTGCTTTTCATCAATGTCAACGAATCCACCTTTATCCCGATCGGAAAGAATCACCGCCTGGAAAATCCGGGGAAGATTCCCTTGGTAGTCATCGAGGTGCAGAGCGGCGAGTATCTCGGCGAAGACGATATCGTCCGTTTCGATGATGATTACAATCGCTGCACCCTGCCCGATGCATCTTAAAGCTCTGCTGCGGTTATGTATGTCTAACTATACGAAATATATTGCTGCCATCGTTTTGTTGCTGGTGCTGCCGGCCTGCGCCACCACCTCCACGACGGTTGTGGACGAGGAGGTGGTCACCAACAAGCAACCGATGGCAACCTATAAATCCCTGGTCATCCGCAACTTTGAACTGAATCGCGAATTGTACACCAGCGTCCCGGAAGGGCGCATGGGCGAGCGCGAACGGCGCTACGCCCAAATGCCGGCGGAATTTGCCGAGCAGATAGAACGTTACGTCCGCTCACGGCATACCTATCAGGACGTGGCTCGCGACGGTCAGGTAACCGGGACGACGCTGGTGCTGAAGGGACGTTTTACCAGGATCGGGCGCTTCCGCATATCCATCACGGCAACACTGTACGATGGCGCAACCGGCCAGGAGGTCGCCTATTTCCGCCAAACCCTGTGGGATGTCTTCGACACCAGCGAGACTCTCAGCAGCCTGGCCCGGGAAGTGGCCGACTTCATAGACCGCATTCAATACAAGTAAGGAGGGGGCTCTTCGTGTACATCGTGATCCTTGCCGGAGGTTCCGGCACCCGTTTCTGGCCCCTGTCCCGGGCTGCGCGTCCCAAACAGCTCATCTCCCTCACCGGGGACAGGACCATGCTCCAGCGGACGGTGGAACGGGTGCTGCCGCTCCTTCCCAAACGCATCCTGGTGATCACCAACCAGATTCAGGCCGAAGAGACCGAACTGCAACTCTCCCGGTACCGGGATGTGCCCATCGATGTCATCGCCGAGCCGTCTGCACGGAATACCGCCCCGGCCATCGGGCTGGCCGCCGCCATCATTGCCGCCCATGACCCGACCGGGATCATGGCGGTTTTGCCTGCGGACCACTTCATCAAGGACGAGGAGTGCCTCCGGGCAACCCTGGTCCACGCCGGCCATGCGGCGCGCAACGGTTACCTGGTGACCCTGGGTATCATGCCGTCCCGCCCCGAGACCGGCTACGGCTATATCGAGGCCGATCTGGAACTGCGCGGCGACGGACCGTTCCCGGTGCGCCGCTTCGTGGAAAAACCGCCCCTTGCACAGGCGATCCGCTATCTGGAAGAGGGAAATTTTTTTTGGAACAGCGGGATGTTCATCTGGCGCTGCGATACGATACTGAGTGAAATTGCCTTTTATCTGCCCGGCTTGGGGAGGGCCTTGTCGGGAATCTCGTTTACCAGCGATGTGTGGGAACTCTCCGACCTGGCAGCGCAGATCAGGGCGATGTACGACTCGATTGAAGGTGTTTCCATAGATTATGCCGTTATGGAAAAGTCCTCCAAGGTGCAGGTTGTGCCGGTCGAAATGGGGTGGAGCGATGTGGGGAGCTGGAGCGCGCTGCCCGAGGTGGTTACCCCGGATACCTCCGGTACGGTGTGCATCAATGCCGCCGGTCATGTGGCGATCGATTCGTCCGATTGCCTGATCTATGTCGATGGCAAGGTCGTGGCCACGGTCGGGGTCAAGGGGCTGGTGGTGGTTTCAACCCCCGATGCCCTGTTGGTGTGTGACCGCCAGCGGGCTCAGGACGTGAAAAAGGTCGTCGAGCAACTGGCGGAGCGCGGACTTACTTCCTGTCTGTAGGAGGGCGGTTCATGACAGACGAACATTCGGTTCTTTCCGTGACCCGGTTTGCCCCTGCCGGACGGGCTTCCAACGAGGTTATGGCGGAACAGCGGCGCGCCGTTCTCGGTGAAGGGATTGTGGATGCCCTCATCCAGGCCATGCCGGGCTACGCGATGCTGGTGAACGAACAGCGGCAGGTCGTGGCTTTGAACCGTAACGTGCTCAAGCTTATCGGGACTGCCGACGATACGGTGCTGGTAGGCAAGCGCCTCGGCGAAGCGCTTAACTGTGCCCATGCCGGCGATTTTCCCGGCGGGTGCGGTACTGGGGACTATTGTTCCGTATGCGGCGTTGTGCTCGCCCTTTTAAACAGCCAGGAGAGCGGCGGGCAGATCGTACGGGAGTGCCTGGTCACCTTGCAGGGTCACCAGACCCTTGCCCTCGATATGCAGGCAACGGCAACGCCACTGCAGATCCATGACCAGAAGTTCACCGTCGTGGTGCTCCAGGATATCAGCAGCGAAAAGCGTCGTCAGGTCTTGGAGCGCCTTTTTTTCCACGACGTCATCAATACGACCGGTGGCATTCACGGTTTGGCCTCCCTCCTGGCGGAACAGGAGGATGTGCCGGAGCGCGTGCGGACTGAGTATGTCGCCTGGCTTGTGGCACTATCGGAAAATCTGCTGGACGAGATTCGGGGACAGCGCAACCTGTTGGAAGCGGAACAGGGGGAGTTTGTACCGGAAGTCTCCCCGGTGAGCATCCGGGCGGTACTGCAGGAAACCACCCGGCTGTTCGACTACCACGACAAAACGCCCGGCAGGAGCCTGGTGCTGAAGGACGGGCCCGATTGCACCGTTGCCACCGACGCGGCCATCCTGCGGCGGATCATCGGCAACATGACGCTGAATGCCCTTGAGGCAACGCCGGTGGGAGGCGTGGTGACCCTTTCGGCGGTTACGGACGGCGCCTGGGTAACCATTGATGTGCACAACCGGGGTGTCATCCCGCCGGAGGTGCAGTTGCAACTGTTCAAGCGCTCCTTCAGCACAAAATCGTTGTCGGGCCGCGGTATCGGCACGTACAGCATGAAGCTGTTCGGAGAACGCTATCTCAGGGGCAGGGTTTCCTTCACA
This sequence comes from Oryzomonas sagensis, assembly GCF_008802355.1. NCBI lineage: Bacteria > Pseudomonadati > Thermodesulfobacteriota > Desulfuromonadia > Geobacterales > Geobacteraceae > Oryzomonas > Oryzomonas sagensis. Next base: position 312,787 of record NZ_VZRA01000003.1, read on the forward strand.
AGCTGTCAGGACGAAGGGACGACCTTTACGTTTGCCCTGCCCCTTGGTTAGAGCCCGGTGCGGTTCATGGGGAAGGTGAACCGGCCGCATTGTTTTCCATCTTTTTTTGTCACATTTGTCAACCCATGCGCTTGCATCGGTTGACTATTCGGGGGTGCTGTGGAAATCTCCATTCAGCAAGAATTGGAACAGATCCGGGAGCGGGGATTGTACCGCACGACGCATCTCATCCAGGGACGCCAATCGGCGTGGGTGGAGATGGACGGTAAAAAGCTGCTGCTGCTCTGCTCCAACAACTATCTGGGGCTTGCCGACCATCCGTCCTTGATCGCGGCCGCGGCCGACGCAGCGGAACGGTTCGGCGTGTCGAGCGGCGCCTCGCGGCTCGTGTCCGGCACCATGGAACTGCATGAGCGCCTGGAGGCCGCGGTTGCCCGCTTCAAGCAGACCGAGGCTGCGCTGCTCTTCAACAGCGGCTATGCCGCAAATACCGGCATCATTTCGGCTTTGGTCGGGCGCGGCGACACCATCTTTTCCGACCGGCTCAACCATGCCAGCATCATTGACGGCGCGCTTTTGTCCGGTGCCCGGTTGGTGCGCTACCCCCATAACGACCACAACGCCCTGGCCCGGTTGCTGGAAAAACAGCGCGGTTCAGGACGCGCCCTGATCGTTACGGACGGCGTCTTCAGCATGGATGGCGATATTGCCCCCCTCAGGGAACTGGCCGGGCTCAAGGCCGCCCACGGGGCGCTCCTGATGGTGGATGACGCCCACGGCGGCGGGGTCCTCGGCGAGCAGGGGAGGGGGACCGCCGAGATGCTGGGCGTCACGGAGGGGGTGGATGTCCTCATGGGGACCTTCGGCAAGGCCCTGGGGAGCTACGGCGCCTATGCCGCGGTTTCGCAGGAGTTGCGGGAGCTGTTGCTCAATCGGGCCCGCAGCTTTATCTTTTCCACCTCCCTGCCGCCGTCGGTGCTGGCGGCGTCTCTTGCGGCCATCGAATTGGTGCAGTCGCCGGAAGGGGCGAACCGGCGGGATCAGCTCCGCCGCAAGAGCGACCTGTTCAGAAACAGCATGCGTTCGGCCGGGTTCAATCTCCCCGACGGCACAACTCAGATCGTACCACTTGTGACCGGGCAGGCCGACACCACCATGAGGTTTTCCGAGATGCTGTTGGATGAAGGGGTGTATGTTCAGGGGATACGCCCCCCCACCGTACCTGCCGGTGCTTGTCGGCTCCGTTTTACCCTCATGGCGACCCATGGCAGCGACGACCTGATCTGGGCTGCGGAGCGGATCATTGCGGTCGGCCGGCGTTTGGGGGTTATCTGATGCCGTGGTATGAAGGTTGTGGCGGTGACCGCCTCTGGTATCGGGAGCAGGGGCAGGGACCTGCCCTGGTACTGATCCATGGCTGGTGCATGTCCTCTGCCATATGGCGCTTCCAGCTCGACCGGCTCTCTGCCGGTTTCCGCGTGATCGCCCCGGACCTGCGCGGTCACGGGGATTCCCCGCACGGCTCCGCCGGATGCCGCCGTGAGACCTACGTTGCCGACCTTGCGGCGCTTTTCCGCCATCTCGACCTGCATGGCGCCATCCTGGCGGGCTGGTCCCTGGGCACCCAGGTGGCGATAAGCGCTGTTCCCCTGCTCAGGGAACGGCTGGACGGGCTGGTACTGATCTGCGGCACGCCCCGCTTCACCTCCCAGGCGGATTTTCCCCATGGGCTCGCGCCGGTTGAGGCCGCGGGCATGGCCCTCAAGGTCCGTCGCAACCTGAAACGGGCCCTTGAGGGGTTTGCCGCACGCATGTTTGCCTCCGGCGAACTGGCCGGGAATGACCGCGCGGACGAGATTCGTGCCCTGGTGGCGGGGATACCGGCTCCGGAAACGGAGGTGGCGCTTCAATCCCTGACATCGCTCGCGGAGGCCGACGTGAGGTCAGAGCTTGCCGCCATCGACCTGCCGACCCTGGTGATCAGCGGCGGACTCGATCCGATCTGTCCCGCTCCGGCTTCGGCCTACATGGCGGAACGTATACCCGCCTGCCGCCATGCGTCGTATGACGACTGCGGCCATGCGCCCTTCCTGACCCGTTGCGACGCGGTGAATGCCCTTCTTACGGATTACTGCCGGGAGGTGCGGGGCCGTGTTTGACAGGCGCAAGGTCGGCAGATCATTTCACCGGCATGCTGACGCATACGACCGGTTCGCTTCCGTGCAGCAGCGGGTGGTGCGGCGCCTTATGGAGCTGGTGGAGGCACATATCGCAGCGGCACCCCGCGCCGCGCTGGATATCGGGTGCGGCACCGGGGCGCTGGCGGGCGCTCTGAAGCGGCGCTACCCAGACGCCATGTGCTGCGGGCTCGACCTGGCTTTCAACATGCTCGTCCACGCCGGCGCCAAGGGGGGGGAGGAGTGCCTGCTTGTCAATGGCGACGCGGAGCATCTCCCTTTCCGGGGGGGGACGTTCGATCTTGTGGTCTCCGCATCGACGTTGCAATGGCTCGATTCCCTGGATGGCTGTCTCGAAGAATGCCGGAGGGTGGTCAAGCGGGATGGGGTGATCGCCTTGGCCTTTTTTGGCGGCACGACGCTGTGGGAATTGCAGGAGTGCTACCGCGAGGCGCTCTCCCGGCGTACGCCGGGAGACGACCCGCGTATGGGGCGTCTGCATCGTTTCATGGCGATTGAGGCGGCGCGGCAGGCGGTGGAGCGGTTCGGCGCCGGGGAGGCGCTGGTGACCAGCGAGATCGAGATGGAGTATCACCCCGACGTGCAGGGGCTCCTCTCGTCCATCAAGGGCATCGGCGCCGGAACGGCGTCACGGGGCGGTGCCGGGGGGCTCGGGTGGCGCGGTATTCTCAAGGATATGTCCGAGGCCTATCGGCGGCGTTTCCTTGTGGACGGCAAAATCCCTGCCACCTATGAGGTGATCTACCTCATACTAAAACCGGCTTGAAACCAAGTTGCTACAGTGCGGCGATGATCTTCTTGGCCAGGGGGTGAATGACGCTGTAGTGCACCTCGACCCCTTCCCGTTTACCCTCGATGATCCCCTTATGCTTCAACAGGGCCAGGTGTTGGGATACCGTGGCTTGGGGCAGGTTGAGACACTCCCAGATATGTTTCACATTACATTCCTGGGTGCAGAGGCCGGCCACGATCTTGAGCCTGATCGGATGGCCCAGTACCTTCAAAACCTCCGCCTCAGCGGCAAATTGCTTATTGATATTAAATTCCATCAGTGTGCCTCGTATGAATAAATATTGAAAAAATATATATATTGATTTCTATGCTGTCAAGGGCAAAAGGGAGAACATTGATAATGTCCAAAGAAAGGGCCGGTCAGCCGGGGAAGATGTCCCTGCTCAGATGGCAGGCCGCGAAGTGGCCGTCCCGTTTCTCTTCCAGCGCCGGCGGTGTGGTGCGGCAGAGTTCGACGGCATAACGGCAGCGGGGATGGAAACGGCATCCCGAGGGGATGGCCAGGGGAGACGGGAGGTCGCCGGCAAGGACGACCGCCGTGTGTCCCGGTTGGCCGCTGATGCGCGGGATGGCTGCGATCAGCGCCTCGCTGTAGGGGTGTTGATACTGCTGGAAGAGTTGGGCTGCCGGCGCACTCTCGACGATCACCCCCAGGTACATGACCAGCACCCGGTCGCAGATATGCCGCAGGACCGAAAGATCGTGGGAGATGATGGCCATGGTCAGGTGGTGTTCGGACTTCATGGCCTGGAGGAGATTGATGATCTGGGCCTGGATGGAGATGTCCAGGGAGGAAACCGGTTCGTCGGCTATGATGATCTCGGGCGACGAGGCCAGGGCGCGCGCAATGCCGATGCGCTGGCGCTGACCGCCGGAGAATTCGTCGGGGAAGCGGTTGGCGTGCTCCGCCTTCAGGCCGACGGTTTCCAAGAGCCGCAGCATTGTTGCGCGTATCGCCTGTCGCGAACTGCCTCCGTCAATGATCAACGGCTCGGCGATGGAGTCGCCGATGCGCATGCGCGGGTTCAGGGAGGAGAAGGGGTCCTGGAAGATCATCTGAGTCCGCCGCCGGAATCGTTCCCGTTCCGCCGGAGGGAGCGAGTGGATCGCCCTGCCGCAGTAGCGGACCTCCCCCCCGTCGGGGGACATGAGGCCGGCCAGTATCTTGCCCAGGGTCGATTTCCCGCACCCGGACTCACCGGCAATACCGACGGTTTCACCCCTGGCGATCTCCACGTCAACCCCGTCAACCGAGGTGAGCAGCCCTGTTTGCGAGGCGGGTCCGGCACTGACCCGGAATTGTTTGCGGAGCTTTATTCCGCTGAGAAGTGGCGGATTCGGTGTCATAGGCGTTTCCAACAGCGTACGTAGTGGCCGGGAGCGACCTCCTCCAACCCGGGGACCTGGGTGCGGCATGGGGGGGAGGCCACGGGACAGCGTTCGCAGAAACCGCATCCGGGCAGTTCCTTCGTCAGGCCGGGAGGCTGCCCCGGAAGGGTGGCAAGCGGCTGTCCCGGTTGCGCGTTCTGGGGAAGGGATGCCAAGAGTGCAGCGGTATAGGGGTGCCGGGGGGCGCCGAGGAGTTCCGCCGTCGGGGCCGATTCCACGATACGGCCGGCATACATGACGCAGGTTCTCTCGGAGCGCTCGGCCACAATGCCCAGATCGTGGGTGATCAGCAGGATGCCCATGTCCGCCGCCTGCCGGAGAGAATCGATCAGTTCAAGAATCTGGGCCTGAATGGTGACATCCAGGGCGGTCGTCGGCTCGTCGGCTATCAGGAGTGCCGGGTTGCAGGCCAGGGCCATGGCGATCATCACCCGCTGGCGCATGCCGCCGCTCAATTGGTGGGGATAGTCGCGCATGCGGTCGCCGGAGGACGGTATCCCCACCTTGCGCAGCAGCTCCTCGCCGTATTCGGCCGCCTCGCGGCGAGACATGCCCCGGTGCAGCCGGAGCGGTTCCCCAATCTGCTCCCCGATGCGCAGGACCGGGTTGAGTGAGGTCATGGGCTCCTGGAATACCATGGATATCCTGCTGCCCCGGATGGAGCGCATGGCATCCTCGGGGAGCGGGACGAGATCGGTCCCGTCGAAGGTGATCGCGCCGGAACGGATGAAGCCCGGCGAGGGGATGAGCCGCATGATGGAGAGGGCGGTCAATGACTTGCCCGAGCCCGATTCGCCCACAAGGGCAACGGTGCTTCCCCTGTCGACCTCCAGGCTGACGTCGTTGACCGCCGGCAGGACTCCGTGCGGGGTTCTGAAACAGGTGCTCAGGTTTTTGATCGAGAGCAGTGTGCTCACCATCGCCCCCTGCCGGAAGGTGACTGGGGCCGTGATGGACGAAACGGCGATATGGTGGTGTCGTGACGAGTCATTGCGGCGTCAGTGTAACCAGTCTCCGGCCACTTTACAACGGTAAATTTTCGGAACTGCCCCACTTTTCGACTGCAGTGGCCGGGCATTAAAACAAATTGACAGGTAGCCCGTTTATGTGGTCTTATCATCGAGTTTTGCAACTGATAAAGATACGCATATTTCTGGTCGGATTTTTGATTGTCTCGGCCTTTGTTGTTTCAGCGGGGCGCAAGAGTGATGCCGCGCTTTCGTCAGATACGATCAGGGTCGCAATCGCCAAGAACGCCCAAGGTGTCACCGTGGACGGCGAAGGCCTCCTGGCGGTGAGGGAAAACGGCGCCGCGGTTGCCGTGAAAGCCCCGGTGACTGTCAAGGCGAGTCGTGGCGAGGTGGCGGTGGATGGCGTCACCTATCGCCGGCTGGTCTTCTCGGCAGCTTCGGCAGTCCGTATCAATGGGAAACCGTACCGCGGGATAGCCGAGATAAGTTTCAGCGATAAGGGGCTGGTGGTCGTCAACGAGTTGCCCCTCGAAGACTACCTCGTCGGGTTGATCAACTGCGAGATATCCTCCGCCTGGCCGATCGAAGCGATCAAGGCCCAGGCGGTGATCGCCAGAACCTATGCCATCAACCGGAGAGAGGCCCGGCGCAATGCGCTGTACCATCTCGAATCATCGGTTATCGACCAAGTGTATAACGGCTGCGAGATCGAGGACAGTCGTGCCCGGCGAGGGGTTTCCGAAACGACCGGTGAGGTGCTGACATACGACGGCGCCGTCATTCAGGCATTCTATCATTCCAACTGCGGCGGCAAAACCGAGGCGGCGGAGAATGTGTGGGGGGCAAGCATCCCCTATCTCAAAGGTGTCGATTGCCAGTACTGCCTGCTGTCGTCGTCCAGTTCCTGGGACCAGAGGCTGCCCCTGAAAGAGCTGGAGGGCAGGCTCAGGGCTGCCGGTTTCAAGGCGGCAGGCTTGACGGATATCCGGGGCGGGGCCCGCAACAATCGGGGCCGGTTGAAAAACGTCATCGCCGTGGCTCAACGGGGCGATATCGCCATAACCGGCGACCAGTTCCGCAAGGCTGTCGGTTACGGGGTCATCAAGAGCACCAATTTCACCGTCAGGGTTGTTAACGGTGATGCGGTCTTTTCCGGCTTAGGCAATGGACACGGCGTGGGGCTCTGCCAGTGGGGCGCCAAGCAACGAGCCTTGGAAGGATTTTCGTACGCCGAGATCCTTTCCTACTACTATCCCGGCACAGAACTGAAAAAGCTCTCTGGCATTCGCTGAACGGTCGTAACTGCTATGCTCGTCAAAGATTTTACTTACCATCTGCCCCAGGAACTGATCGCCCGCTACCCCGCTCCCAAGCGTGATGCGTCGCGCCTGATGCTGCTGGACCGCAGTTCAAAAACGATCGGTGAGGATGTTTTCGCCCATCTGGGGCAGTATCTGCGTCCCGGCGACCTGCTGGTGATGAACGACACGCGGGTCATTCCTGCCCGGCTGTTCGGAACCAAGGTAACCGGCGGGAGTGTGGAACTCTTCCTGGTGAAACGGTTGACCGCCGAGGGAGACGAGTGGGAATGCCTCCTGCGCGGTTCGAAACGTTTCAGGGAGGGGCAACCGATCCTGCTTGCCGCCGGAATGAGCGCACGGGTGATCACCCGTCAGGGGCCGGAGTCGTGGCGGGTGGCATTTTCGGGCGCCGAGCCTTTCGATACGTGGCTCGATCGGGAGGGGCACATTCCGCTCCCCCCCTATCTGCAGCGCGATGACGATGTGCAGGACCGGGAGCGCTATCAGACGGTGATCGCCTCCACCCCTGGGGCGGTGGCCGCACCCACGGCCGGGCTCCATTTCACCCGTGAACTGCTGGCTGCGCTGGCGGCCACGGGGGTGGGCAGCGCCCGGTTGACCCTGCATACCGGTCTTGGGACCTTCAAACCGGTGCGGGTGGAACAGGTGGAAGAACACCGCATCCACCGGGAATGGTATGAAATCTCCCCTGAAACCGCCGACGCCATCCGTTCCACGAAGGAACGGGGGGGAAGGGTGGTCGCGGTCGGCACCACCAGCGCCAGGGCGCTGGAATTTGCCGCCGATGACGACGGTCGCATTCGGGCCGGTGCCGGTGAGGCCGATATCTTCATCTACCCCGGTTATCGCTTCCGGGTGGTAGATGGCCTGATAACCAATTTTCACCTTCCGGAATCGACGCTGCTCATGCTGGTGTCTGCCTTTGCCGGACGGGAGTTCGTTCTTGACGCCTACCGGGAGGCCGTTACCCGCGGTTTCAGATTCTACAGCTACGGCGATGCAATGTTACTGATATGAGAGGGCGTGTGTCCGGCACTTTTTCCGTTATTCACCGCGACGCCTCGTGTGGGGCGCGCCTCGGCTCTTTGAAAACACCCCATGGTGATATTGAAACGCCGATCTTCATGCCGGTGGGCACCAACGCCACCGTCAAGGCCATGACCCCCGAGGATCTGCGGGCGGTTCACGCCCAGATCATCCTGGCCAATACCTACCACCTGTATCTGCGCCCCGGCCACCGGCTGGTGGAGACGCTGGGCGGCCTGCACCGCTTCATGAACTGGTCGGGGCCGATCCTCACCGACAGCGGCGGCTTTCAGGTCTTCAGTCTGGGGGAACTGCGCAAGATCAGCGAGGAGGGGGTCAAATTCCAGTCACACCTGGACGGCTCCTATCACGTGCTGACGCCGGAGCTTTCCATCAAGATCCAGGAGGCGCTGGGGGCGGACATCATCATGTGCTTCGACGAGTGCCCTGCGGCAACTGCCGATTACGACTACGTCAGCCGCTCCCTGGAGATGACGACCCGCTGGGCGAAACGCTGCAAGGAGGCCCACAGCCGGGAGGGGCAGCAGTTGTTCGGCATTATCCAGGGGGGCATGCATCACGACCTGCGCGCCCGCAGCCTGAACGAAATCTGCGCCGTAGGCTTTGACGGCTACGCCCTGGGCGGGCTTTCGGTGGGGGAGGAAAAGGAGCAGATGTACGGGGTGATGGAGTCTTGCGCCCCGCTCATGCCCCAGGATGCGCCCCGGTACATCATGGGGATCGGCGCGCCGGAAGACCTGGTCGAGGCGGTCTGGCACGGCTTCGATATGTTCGATTGCGTCATGCCGACCCGCAATGCCAGAAACGGCATGCTCTTTACCAGCCAGGGGCGGATCAACATCAAGGCCAAGGCGTACGAGGAGGACGGGGGCCCCCTCGATCCGGCATGCGGCTGCCATGTGTGCCGCACCTATTCCCGCGCCTACCTGCGGCATCTTTACCGGGCCGGAGAAATTTTGGCTTCCCAGTTGAATACCTACCACAATCTGTATTATTATCTCGACCTGATGCGCCGGATGCGCGGGGCGATTCGGGAAAACCGCTTCACCGAGTTCCGCCGGGACTTTTACGGCAGCCAAACGGATAATCACGTTCAAAAAAAGGAGGAGAGCTAGATGTTAGGATTAGCGTTTGCGATGGCAGGGCCCCCAGGGGGAGCAACAGGGCAGGCGGGTGGAATGGCCGCCTTTCAGCAGGCTATTCCCCTGGTTTTGATGTTCGGCATTTTTTACTTCCTGCTGATCCGCCCGCAACAGAAGAAGGCCAAGGAACACAGAACCCTGTTGGAGGCCCTCAAAAAGGGCGATCTTATCATCACTGCCGGCGGGGTGCACGGCAAGGTGACCTCGGTCGACGACACCATTGTGACCATGGAGGTTGCGCCCGGCGTCAACATCAAGATCACCAAAAGCTATGTCGCGACCATAAAGAAAGACTAGATAGAATGTTACAACCGTAACAGGGCACGAAGTGCAACACGGTATATAATGCAATTACATCGAAGGGAGAATGAGCCTCATGCCGAAAGGAATTGGCTGGCGTATTGGCCTTATAGGCATTTTCGTCCTGCTGTCGTTTCTCTACCTGACCCCGACCCTGGTATCCAAACTGCCATCCTGGTGGAGTGTGCTTCCCAAGGACAAGATCCATCTGGGCCTTGACCTTCAGGGCGGGACGCACCTGGTGCTCGAAGTGGACACCCAGAAGGCGGTCGAAGGTACCCTGGATATCGTGGCCACCGATCTGGAGGACACGCTGACCGGAAAGAACCTCCATTTCAAACGAATCAGCCGGACCGGCTCCGACGCGGTAACAGTGGTTCTGTATGAAAAGGGAACTGCCGATGCGGTGCAGAAGCTTCTCAAGGACAAGTACCCCACCTATGAGCAGAGCCCTCTCCACGATGAAGGCGGTTTCGTCGCCCTCAGTCTGCGGGTGAACGAAAAGGACGCCCAGGACCGCAAGGACAAGGCGGTTCAGCAGGCCCTGGAGACCATCAGGAACAGGATAGACCAGTTCGGCGTTTCCGAGCCGATCATCCAGCGCGAGGGTATCAATCATATCGTCGTGCAGCTTCCCGGCATCAAGGACCCGCAGCGCGCCATCGAACTGATCGGGCGCACGGCGCGGCTTGAGTTCAAGATGGTTCGTGAGGATATTCCTCCCTCCGCGGTCACCATTCCCGACGATGCTGAAATCATGAAAGAGAAGTCCGTGGACGCGGCCACCGGTGCCGTCAGCGAAGTGCCCTACGTGCTGCAGAAAAAATCGCTCATCACCGGCGACCTGCTGACCGACGCCCAGGTACGCATCGACTCCCAGTTCAACCAGCCCTATGTGGCCATTGACTTCAACGCCCTGGGCGCCAAGCTGTTCGATCAGGTGACCGCCGCCAACGTGGGCAAGCGCTTTGCCATCGTGTTGGACAACAACATCTATTCAGCCCCGGTCATTCGGGAACGCATCTCCGGCGGCAGCGCCCAGATATCGGGCAACTTCACCGAGAAAACCGCCTCCGACCTGGCCATCGTGCTCCGCGCCGGGGCGCTCCCCGCGCCGGTCAAGATCATTCAGAACGTGACCGTCGGCCCCTCCCTGGGACAGGATTCCATCAACAAGGGATTGATGGCCGGCCTGATCGGGGTGGTTCTGGTCGTCGTCTTTATGGCGATCTACTACAAACTGTCCGGCATGGTGGCCAACATAGGCATGGTGCTGAACGTGATCTACCTGATGGGGGCGCTGGCGGCCATGGGGGCAACCCTGACCCTGCCGGGCATCGCCGCTATCGTTCTTCTGATCGGTATGTCGGTTGACTCAAACGTTCTGATCTTCGAGCGTATCCGCGAGGAGCTTGCGTTGGGAAAAAGCCCCAAGGCGGCTCTGGATGCGGGTTATGACAAGGCCTTCCTGACCATCATGGACTCCCACATCACCACCCTGATCACGGCGGCGGTGCTGTTCCAGTTCGGCACCGGTCCGGTCAAGGGATTTGCCGTTTCCCTCAGCCTGGGTGTCATCATCAACCTGTTTACCTCGCTGATCGGCACCAAGGTGACCTTCGACCTGTTCCTGCACAAGGGGACCGTCAAGAATATGAGCATATAGGGGGAGCACATGCATTTGCATCTTCTGGGCAAGACCAACATAGATTTTATCGGAAAACGCAACATTTCCTTCGTCATATCGTCGATCATCGCCGTTCTGGGCATTATCGGCCTCATTCAGATTACCCGCGGTGCGGCCAACATGGGGATCGACTTCTCCGGCGGCACCTCCATGCAGCTCAAGTTCGCCAAGCCGATAGCAATGGCGGATGCGCGTACGGCGCTGCACAAGCACGGCATCGCCCGGGTCGATCTGCAGGAGATCAAGGAAGGCAATAAGCTGTTGATCAAGATCGACAAGAACGCCGGGGCTGCCGTCGGCAAGTCCGCCGATGCGGTCAAGACCTCCTTCACCAGCGAGTTTGCCGATAATCCATTTGTCGTGGAGAGCACCACCGAGATCGGTCCCTCCATCGGCGACAAGCTGCGCAAAGACACCCTGGTGGCGGTAGCCATTTCGCTTCTGGGCATCATCCTGTACATCGCCTGGCGTTTTGACTTCAAGTTCGGCATCGGCGCCACCGTGGCGACCATCCACGACTGTCTGGCCATGTTTGCGGTCTTTTACCTGTTCAACAAGGAAATAAACCTGCTGTTCATCACCGCGGTACTGACCATTGCCGGTTATTCCCTGACCGACACGGTGGTCGTGTTCGACCGCATTCGCGAGAATCTGCACAAAAACCTCAAAGGGGCGATGCAGAATATCTTCAACGAGAGTATCAACGAGGTGCTTTCCCGTACCATCGTTACCTCCACGACCGTTTTTCTCGCGGCAGCATCGCTGTTCCTGTTCGGCGGCGAAGTGATCCACGACTTCTCGCTTGCCCTCCTGGTCGGCGTACTGGTCGGCACCTATTCGTCTGTCTTCGTGGCCAGCCCCATCGTGGTCCTGCTGGAAAACCGCGCTCTGGCAAAACAGGGCGGCAAGGCCTGACCAACTCAGGGACTGAAATTCTGAAGGAGAAACAGCCATTGAAAAACGAAAATATAATCATAGCTGTTGTGGCGCTGATAGCCGGTCTTTTAGGTGGTTATCTCGTGTTCAGTATCAGCTCCACCCATAAACAAGAACAGGCCATGCCGGCTATCCCGGCCGGCTCCGGCAGTCCGACCGATTACGCCCGCCGTATTGCCGAAGCGGAGAAAGTCGTTGCCCAGGACCCCAAAAATGTGACGGTCTGGATTTCTCTGGGTAACGACTATTTTGATACCGACCAGGCGCAGAAAGCTATCGGCGCCTACGCCAAGGCGTTGGAACTGGACCCGAACAACCCCAACGTTCTTACCGACCAGGGGGTCATGTACCGCAGGGTGGGGTGGTACGACAAGGCCATTGTCAACTTCGGCAAGGCTCTGACGCTTGACCCCAAGCATCTCCAGAGCTTGTATAATATGGGAATCGTCTACGCCGTCGACATGAAACAGCCGGAAAAGGGGCTGCCGTACTGGAAAAAATACATCGAGGTCGACCCGACCAGCGCCACCGCCATTCAGATCAAGGGCATGATCGAGCAGTACAGTAAGGGAACACCGCCGGCCACGAAATAGACAAAAAAATCCCCCGCCTGACGGGGGATTTTTTTTTACCCCGGCATCGGTCGAGGCGCCGGGCAAGGATGACCTGATTTGCACAAAAAATGGAATACGAAAAAGATAGCTACGGCAACGGTCGAGCGTCTCGGCACCGACCTTGCCCTGCACCGGCTTACGGCCGCCGTGCTTGCCGCCAGGGGGATCGAAACCGCCAGGGAAGCAGGCCCGTTCCTGGCACCGTCACTCTCGGACATGCTCGATCCGCTTCTGTTGCGGGGGATGGCGGCGGCGGTCAAGCGACTGTTGGCGGCGCGCCGCAACCGGGACACCATCTGCATCTATGGCGATTACGACGTGGACGGCATCTCGGGCACCGCCCTCCTGGTCTCCTTTCTGCGGCAGACCGGCTTTTCCTGCCGCTATTTCATTCCGAACCGTTTCGATGACGGCTACGGGCTGAACCGGGAGGCCATCCAGGGGATCATTGCCCTGGGGGCTAACCTGATCGTATCGGTGGACTGCGGCATTACGGCGGTTGAAGAGGCGCTGTTCTGCCGTGAGCAGGGGATTGACCTGATCGTCGTCGATCACCACCTGCCCAAGGAAACGCTTCCGGATGCCGCTGCCGTGGTGAACCCGATGCAACCCGGCTGTCCCTACCCCTTCAAGTCCCTGGCCGGGGTCGGAGTGGCCTTCAACCTGCTGGTGGCCCTGCGCATGGCCCTGCGTGACGAGGGAGCCTTCACGGGGGGGCATGAGCCGGACCTGCGGGAATGGCTCGATCTGGTGGCCTTGGGCACCATCGCCGATGTGGTCCCGCTCACCGGGCAGAACCGCATATTCGCCTTTCACGGTCTTAAACAGCTCTCCGCAGCCACGAAGCCTGGCATCCAGGCGCTCAAACGGGTCGCCGGGGTGACGGGCGGGGTGAGTTGCGGACAGGTCGGCTTCCGCCTCGCTCCACGCCTGAACGCCGCAGGCCGTATGGAAAGCGCCGTTCCGGGGGTCGATCTGCTGCTGAGCATTGATCAAACTGAGTCCCAAGGAATCGCCGAGGACCTGGATGCCGCCAATGCCGAGCGCCAGGCCACCGAACGGCGCATCCTGGATGAAGCGGTTGAAATGGTTGAGACGTCCGGGGCGTACCCCGATTGCCGCAGCATTGTCCTGGCCTCCCAAAACTGGCATCAGGGGGTGGTGGGTATTGTGGCCTCGCGTCTGGTGGAACGGTATCACCGGCCGACGATCCTGATCAGTCTTGACGAGGAGGGCGGAGCCAAGGGGTCGGGCCGCAGCATCACCGGCTTTCACCTGCTGGACGCCGTCACGGCCTGCTCTCCTTTCCTGGAGCGTTTCGGCGGTCATCGGTACGCCGCGGGGGTCGGTCTGCGGGCAGACGCGGTCCCCGCCTTTGCCGCCGCCTTCGAGGCCGAGGCGGCCCGGCTCTTGACGGCGGATGATCTCGTGGCGCAGTTGGATGTGGATGCCGAGGCGCAGCCGGGAGATATCACACCGGAACTGGCACGGGAACTGAAACGGCTGGAACCGTTCGGCGCCGGCAATCCCGAACCGGTGCTGCTCATGCGTGGGCTGCGGGTCATGGAGCATCGCGTGGTGGGGGACGGGCATCTGAAGCTGCGGCTGGCCGGGGGAGGGTGCCACTTCAACGCCATCGCCTTCCGTCTTGCGTCCCGGGAACTCCCTGGTATGGTTGATATAGCGTTTTTCCCGGAGATGAACGAATGGAACGGCAACTCCACCCTGCAGTTGCGGGTGAAGGACTTACGTCCCACGGAGTGATGCATGCAGCGCAATGAGCGTTTTGATCAGGCGGAAAGTATCATCCGCATCGGTTTTTGGGTCAATGCGGTGCTGATGGTCTTCAAGCTGGCCGCCGGCTACTGGGGGCGTTCTGACGCCGTGTTCGCCGACGGTATCGAGAGTGCCTGCGATTTCGTCGCCCTCTTCTCCACCATGGTGGCGCTCAAGCTGGGCCGCAAACCCTTCGATGAGAAGCATCCCTACGGCCATGGCCGGGCCGAAAGTCTGGCGGCCCTGTTTGTCTCCATGGTTATCGTCGCAACCGGCGCCTGGATCCTGGTTGAATCGGTCCATGCCGTCATCGACCGCGACTTCAAATCGCCCGGGCTGATCGCCGTTTTTGCGGCTTTTATCACCATCATCATCAAGGAATGGCTCTACCGCTTCTCGCAAAAAACCGGCGCACGCCTGGAGAGCCCCGCGCTTCTGGCGGTTGCCAAGGATCACCGCAAGGATGCCATCACGTCGATCTCGACCCTGGCGGGCGTAGGGGGGGCCTATTTCGGCTGGGGGATCATGGACCCCCTGGCGGCCGGCCTGACCTCGTTTTTCATCCTGCACATCGGTTTTCAGACCTTCCGGGAATCGGCCAACGATCTGATGGACGGCGCCGCCCCGCCGGATTTTGTGAGCGAGGTCACCCGCCTGGCGGAGAGCGTAGCCCGGGTGGAGCATGTCCACGGCATCCGCGCCCGCCGTTCCGGCCAGTACATGATCATTGACCTCAAATTGGATATGGACCCCGCCATGACGGTCAAGGAGTCCCACGATGTGGCCACCCTGGTGAAGAAGCTCATCTTCCAGGGATTTCCCAATGTGGGCGACGTGATGATCCACATCAACCCCCATGACGAGGAACATGAGGACTTGATCAGGCTGTGACGACGACACCGCTCCCCATTGACCACATCCTTCCCCGCCTCCTCCAGACCGCCCGCACGTCCCCGTGCATGGTTTTGCACGCCCCGCCCGGCGCCGGCAAGACCACCCGTGTTCCCCTGGCACTGCTGGACATCATCCCGCCCGAAGCGGGCCGCATCGTCATGCTCGAACCGCGCCGCATCGCCGCGGCATCGGCTGCCCGCTGGATGGCGCGCACCCTGGGGGAAGAGGCGGGGCAGACGGTGGGCTATTCGATCCGCTTCGAGAGCCGGGTATCGTCCGCCACCCGGGTCGAGGTCGTCACCGAGGGGATTCTGACCCGCCGCATCCAGAACGATCCCCTGCTGGAAGGGGTGGGGATGGTGATCTTCGACGAGTTCCACGAACGGAGCATTCAAGCCGACGTGGGGCTGGCGCTCTGCCTGGATGTGCAGCGCCAGGTGCGGCCGGACCTGAAGATTCTGGTTATGTCGGCCACCCTGGACGTGGACCCCCTGGCGCGTCTCATGGGGGAAGCCCCGGTGCTGAGTTCCGCCGGCCGCTCCTTTCCGGTGGAGGAGGTCTACCTGGACGAGCGCTCGCCTGCGCGGCTTCCCGACCGTATGGTCGCCGCCATCCAGCGGGCGCTGCACGAGACCGAAGGGGACCTGCTGGCGTTTCTCCCCGGCAGCGGCGAGATCCGCATCTGCGCCTCCCTGCTTGCCGGATGCGGCTTAGGGGAGAGGGGGATTGCGGTCCATCAACTGTACGGCGATCTCCCCTTCGATGAACAGCAGCGGGCCGTTCAACCCGGCAGGCTGCGCAAGGTGGTGCTGGCCACCAGCATCGCCGAGACCAGCCTGACCATCGAGGGGGTGCGGACGGTGATCGACAGCGGCCTCTCGCGGAGGCTCCGCTTTGACCCGGCCAGCGGCATGAACCGGCTGGTCACGGTGCGCGAATCCGCCTCCTCCGCCGAACAGCGCAAGGGGAGGGCGGGCAGGCTCGGGCCGGGGGCCTGTTATCGCCTGTTCAGCCGCCACACCCTGAGCGCCATGACGCCCCACACCCCGCCGGAGATTCTGGATACCGACCTGTCGCCCCTGGTATTGGAACTGGCTGCCTGGGGCGTTCACGATCCCAAAGACTTGGCGTGGCTCGATCCGCCCCCCGCTGCGTCCCTGGCCGTAGGGCGACACCTGCTGGCCGACCTGGGCGTCCTGGATATCCAGGGGCGCATCACCCCCCAGGGGCGGTCCATGATGCGGTTGCCGCTCCACCCACGCCTGAGCAGGTTGCTGCTGCGGGCCCAGGAGCTGGGCTGCGCGCGGCTCGGCTGCGACCTGGCGGCCCTGGTCTCCGAGCGGGATATCTTCCGCACGGCCCGAGGCGAGCGCGCACCCCGTGTGGGGCCGTCGGACATGGTGGAACGCCTGGAATGCCTGCACGCTTGGCGCAGCGGCGGTTCCGGCGGAGGACGGGCCGACGCGGCGAGTCTGAAGGCGGTGGAGCGGGTGAGCCGCCAGTTGGAACGCCTGTTGAAGCCAGCCGCCGGCAAGGAACGGTCGGTCGATGCGGATGAGGCGACAGCCCGGCTGCTGTTGGCCGCTTATCCCGACCGGCTGGCCCGGCGCCGCGGGGACGGGGAGGGGCGCTATCTGCTGGCGAGCGGCCGGGGCGCCCGGCTCTCGCCCCGCAGTGTGGCGCGGAAGGCCGAATACATCGTGGCGGTGGATGTGGACGGCGGCGGTCAGGGTGAGGGGATCATCCACCTGGCCTCGGAGGTTGGAGAGGACCTTCTGCGCCAGGAATGCGCCGGGCTGATCGTCCAGCGGAACACAATCGCCTGGAACGAGCGGGAAAAACGTGTGGTGGCGGCCAGGGAGGAGTGTATCGGGGCGCTCAGGCTTGCGTCTGTACCCTACACCCCCGGCAATGAGGAGTTATGCCCCGTAATCCTGGAGGCGGTGCGGGCATCCCGTCTGGAATTGCTCGACATGGATGATGCGGTCCGGCGGGTACAGGGGAGGGTGGCGCTTCTGCGCCAGGCCCTGCCGGAGGAGGGGTGGCCGGACCTGTCGGACGAAAACCTGCTGGAGACGCTGGAGGAGTGGCTGGGGCCGCATCTGGCAGGGGTGCGCACCGCCCAGCAATTGCGGGCGCTGAATGTCGCCCCGCTGCTGCTCGGGCTGTTGGACTACCGCCGCCAGCGGCTTTTGGACGAACTGGCCCCGACACATCTGGAGGTGCCGAGCGGCTCCCGCATCAGGCTCGATTATGCGGCCGGGGAATGGCCGGTACTGGCAGTGAAGCTGCAAGAGCTGTTCGGGTTGGCGGATACGCCGGCCATTGCCAGGGGGAGGGCCGGGGTGTTGCTGCACCTCCTGTCGCCGGCCGGGAGGCCGATACAGGTCACGCGGGACCTGAAGGGGTTTTGGAACGGCGCCTACCATGAGGTGAAAAAGGAGTTGAAGGGGCGGTATCCCAAGCACCCCTGGCCGGACGACCCCTGGAGCGCCCAACCGACGCGGCGGACGAAACCACGGGGTAGCTAGATTTGAAAACAAAAATCTGCCACAGAGACACGGAGACACAGAGGTTCACAGAGGTTCACAGAGAAAATAAAAACACAGGCTTTGGGTCCATGAACAACTTATTTCGAGAATTTATGTTTTTGACTTTCTCCGTGTCTCCGTGTCTCTGTGGCAGAAGTTAGTTTGTTTATTGCTTCGCCCTAAATCGCCACTCGCCGACATTCCCCTCGCACACCGCCGCAACACCCCGATCAGGATTGGCCGCCAGGTGCCGCAGGATGGCGAAGACCTGCTCCACCGCCTCCGGTTTGCCGAGGCTTGCGGCAATTTCGCCCGCAGTCATGGCGTTTTGCCCCTTCCCGAGCAGTCCCACGATCTCCTTTTGCAGGGCTATGACCGCACCGGCCGCCTTCTTCCCCGCCTCGACCCCGGGCTGGTGGTAGGCGTTGACATTGATCAGACTGGCGTACAGGCCGACGGCGCGCTCGAACAGGGCGATCAGGACGCCCACCGTAAAGGCGTCGATCCGCTCCACGGTGATGGTCATGGATTCGCGCCCCTTCTCGTACAGTGCCTGGCGGGTCCCCTGGAAAAAGCCGAACAGGAAATCTCCGCTGGTAACCCCTTCTTCCACCTGCATCGAGGGCTTTTCCCGGTCGTACAATACCTCAACGAAGGTCACGAAGAAATTGGCCACCCCCTCACGCAGCTGCTGCACATAGGCGTGCTGGTCGGTGGACCCCTTGTTGCCGTAGACCGTCATACCCTGGGTGACGATGTTCCCCCCCAGGTCCGCTTCCTTGCCGATGGACTCCATGATCAGCTGTTGCAGGTAGCGGGAGAAGAGCAGCAGACGGTCCTTGTAGGGGAGCATGACCATATCCTTCTCCCCGTGCCCGTTTGTGGCGTAGTGCCACATCAGGGCCATGAGCGCGGCGGGGTTCTGCCGGGTCTCCGTCTGGCGGGTGACGGCGTCGCAGGCCGCGGCACCGGCCAGCAGGGCCGTGATGTCGAGCCCCTGCAAGGCTGCCGGGAGCAGGCCGACCGCAGAGGTCACGGAGGTCCGGCCGCCGACCCAGTCCCACATGGGGAAGCGGGCAATCCACCCTTCTGCGGCGGCAAGCCTGTCCAGTTCGCTTCCGGCGCCGGTCACGGCCACGGCGTGGCGGGCAAACTCCAACCCTGCGCGCCGGTAGGCGGCCTGGGTCTCCAGCATGCCGTTGCGGGTCTCCTTGGTAGAGCCGCTCTTGGAGATGACGATGGCCAGGGTGCGACCCAGGTCGTCCCCCAGTTCGGCGAACACCCGGTCCATGCCGTCGGGATCGGTGTTGTCGAGGAACGAGGGCTTCATCCGGTCACCGGACGTGCCGAGGGCCTCGGCCACGAACTGCGGTCCCAGGGCCGAACCGCCGATGCCGATGATGAGAATATTTTTAAATATCTCGTTATTTTGCGACGTTATCGTGCCAGAGTGGATGCGTTGGCTGAAGTTTTTGATCTGGTCGAGGGCCGACGCAATCTGGTCCCGGATCTCGCCGGTCGGAGCGAGGGCGGTGTTTCTCAGCCAGTAGTGCCCCACCATGCGCTGTTCGTCCGGATTGGCCACGGCGCCGGCCTCCAATTCCTTCATGGCGGTGAAGGCCCGTTGCATGGACGGTTCCATGTGATCCGGAAACGCTTCAGGGAACCCCATGCGGCTGATATCCAGAGACAACCCCAGCTTTGGACACAGGCAGAGATAGGTAGTATAACGCTTCCAAAGTGTAAGATCGCCCATGATAACCTCCGGTTGTGGTCGTAAACGTCAGAGCCATTTTGCCCTGTCCGCACCGTTTGTCAAGTTGCCAGACCGTTTGCCCGCTGATTTGTTGCGGCCGGACAAAAAATATGCAGGGAATGTTTACTTTTATCTTGTAACATCACGGGGTTTTTATTAGGTTCAAGGCACGAGAGGCCGCGGCCCGTCACCCGACCTCTCTCCAGGGCAATCAGGATGAGGTCACATCCGTTCTGACGGGATTGAATTCAGGATAGGGGTCTGCTATGAGTAGAAAGTCCGCGACCGATACCTCCCTTCCGGCGTGTTCTGCCGAACCAGATGAACACTTAACTGCAATACTGGATCTGGTGCAGTCCCGGACCGGGCACGATTTCAGCTCATACAAGATCAATACCATCCGAAGACGCATCGAGCGGCGCATGGCGATGAACAATGCGCGTGGCGTTGCGGACTACCTTGCCCTCCTGAACGCTAACCCCCGGGAAGCCCATGACCTCTGCCGGGAGTTCCTGATTGGGGTGACCGGCTTCTTCCGCGACCCGGAGGCGTTTGCAATTCTTGGCCGAGAGGTGGTCCCGCGTCTCTTTGCGGGGCGGAATGCCGACGACCCGGTGCGCATCTGGCACCCCTGCTGCTCCACGGGCGAGGAGGCATACTCCATGGCCATTCTGATCAGGGAGTATCTGGAGAGCCGGAATCGCACCGCCGAGGTGCTGATCTTTGCCAGCGACCTGGACGAGGAGGCGCTTGCCCAGGCCCGGGCCGGACAGTACTCCGAGGCCATCGAAGCGTCCGTGGGGCCGGAGAGGCTCGCGACCTGGTTTACCAGGACGAACGGCGGCTACCAGGTGGTCAGGCGCCTGCGTGAGATGGTGGTATTCGCCCACCATAGCCTGATCAAGGATCCTCCCTTTTCCCGCCTCGACCTGCTCGTCTGCCGCAACGGCCTCATCTATCTCACCTCCGACATGCAGAAGCGACTTATTCCCCTCTTCCATCAAATCCTGAAGCCGGAGGGGTTTCTGTTTCTGGGAGCGTCGGAAACGATCGGCCAGTACACCGATATGTTCATCCCGGTTCATAAGAAGTGGAAGATCTTCCAGCGTCGGGAGAGCGGTCGGTCCGGCGAAACGGTCTTCCCTTTTTCCGTTCCCGTTCCCAAACCTGCCGGAGCAACCCGCCCTTCGAAGTCTGCCGACGCCCCGGGGGATGTCTCCGCACAGCGGGCCGAGAAGATCCTCGTGGAGCGTTATGCCCCTCCCTGGGTGATGGTCAACGAGAAATATGAAGTGGTCCATGTCTCTCCCCACGCCGGCCGTTTCCTCGAAGTGCCGGTCGGCGAACCGTCTCGGGATATCCTGAAGATGGCACGGAAGTCCCTGCGGCCATCGCTGCGGGCAGCGATCCATACGGCCTTCGGCGAACAGAGGCAGGTTGTCTTCCGGGGGGTGAGGGTTGCTGACGGCGATGGGGAATCTACGGTCAATGTGCTGGTGGAGCCCCTTGTTACGGCATCGTTTGGCGTACCCCAGGCCATGGTGATCTTTGAACCGATACGTGCGCCACTTACGGCCCCGCCGGCTCCCGGAACCGAAATCGCCCCGGGCGACGACTCCTCCAAGGATGCCTTGCTACGCCAGTTGGAAGAGCAGCTGTGCATCACGCACGAACAGCTCCAGGTCACCGTCGAACAGCTCGCCACCTCAAGCGAGGGGTTCACGTCCTCCAGCGAGGAACTCATCACGATCAACGAAGAATACCAGTCGATGAACGAAGAGTTGCAGGCGACCAATGAGGAGTTGGAAACCTCGAAGGAGGAGTTGCAGGCGCTCAATGAGGAACTGCTTGCCGTCAACACCGAGTTGCAGCAGAAGGTGGAAGAGCTCAATCTGGCCAACAGCGACATGGAAAATCTCTTCGCCAGTTCCGGGATCGCGGCCATCTTTCTTGACCGGCAGCTTGCCATCAAGCGTTTTTCCCCGGCCATGGCCGCCATCTTCAGCCTGATCCCGGCCGATCTGGGGCGGCCCTTCCAGCATCTGGCGGGAAAGCTCGACTGGCCGGCGCTTTCCCGCGATGCCCTCAAGGTGCTGGGTGGGCATCCCATTGCCGAGCGGGAGGTCACCACCCTGAAAGAGGGGCGCTGTTACCTCAAACGGGTACTCCCCTATCGGAACCACGAAGGAGCCATCAATGGTATCGTCATCACCTTTGTGGATATCAGCGGACACAAGAAGGCCGAAGAGACGCGGGCCCGGCTGGCGGCCATTGTCGAATCATCGGATAACGCCATTATCTCCAAGGGGCTGGACGGCCGCATCAGTACCTGGAACAGCAGCGCCGAACGGCTGTTCGGCTATCCGGCGAAAGAGGTTATCGGAAAACCGATCTCGCTGCTCTTCCCTCCTGAGTTGTTGGCCGAAGAGGAGCGGATACTTGGCCGGTTGAAGGCGGGCGAGCGGATTGATCACCTGGAAACCGTGCGCCTGGCCAAGGATGGGCGGCGCATAGATGTCTCCCTGACCGCCTCGCCTGTCAGGGACGATTCGGGCAGCATCACCGGGGCATCACAGATCGTCCGGGATATCACGGAGAGAAAGAAAGAAGAGGAACAGGCGCGGCATCTCGCCTCGTTTCCGCAATTGAATCCGCACCCGGTCCTGGAAGCGGATGCATCGGGCGGCATTGTCTTTGCCAATCCGGCCGCGCAACGGTTTCTGGAGACCGTTGGGCTGGCCGGGGAGGATGCCGTTCGCTTCCTCCCCCCGGATGTCGACGAAATCCTGGCGGAGTGGGACAGGAGCAGCGAGTCGACCCTGTATCGGGAGATTACCATCCAGGAGAGGGTCTTTGGCGAGACGATCCAATTGATCCCCCGTTTCAATGCCGTGCGCATGTATGCCCACGAAATCACCAAACGCAAGCGGGCGGAGGAAGAACTGCTCCGTGCCCACGACGAGTTGGAACACCGGGTTGCGGAACGCACCGAGGAGTTGGCGACGGCGCTTTCATCCCTGCGGAAAGAGACCAGTGAACGGCTGCACGCCCTGGAGGCCCTGCGTAAAAAGGAACAGATGCTCCTGCAGCAGAGCCGTCTGGCGGCCATGGGGGAGATGATCAACAACATCGCCCACCAATGGCGCCAGCCGCTGAACGTGCTGGGGCTTCTGGTTCAACAGATACGGCTGTTTTACGGCATGGATCAGTTCAACCAGGAGTTTCTGGACGAAACCGTCGGCAAGGCGATGGGATTGGTCAACCACATGTCCCAGACCATCGAAGACTTCAGAAATTTTTTCAAACCCGACAAGGAAAAGGTCGAATTTGCGATCCGCGATGTGGTCGTCAAGACCCTGGCGCTGGTAGAGGAGAGTTTCAAAAACCAGCAGGTTGCGGTTGAGACCCAGGCGAACGCCAACCCCATGGTCTCCGGCTATCCGAACGAGTACTCCCAGGCTCTGCTGAACATCCTGCTGAACGCCAGGGATGCCTTGTTGGACAAGCGCCCCGACGACGCCAAGGTGGTGGTGACCATCGGCATGGAAGAGGGGCGCTCCATTGTGACCATCACCGACAACGCCGGCGGCATCGCCGGGGACACCATGGGCAAGATCTTCGAGCCGTATTTCACCACCAAGGGGCCGGATAAGGGGACCGGGGTGGGGCTGTTCATGTCGAAAGCCATCATAGAAAAGAACATGAACGGCAGGCTTACGGCACGCAATATCGCCGATGGCGCGGAATTCAGGATAGAGGTTTGAGCGGGTAGGGGAACGGGAACGAAAAAGGCGGGGCTAACCCCGCCTTTTTCGTTTTTTATTGATGGGTTACATATTATTTCTTGATGTTGTAGAATACGTCGTGTCCCTTGAACAGGGCCACGTTGTCCAGTTCGTCCTCGATACGCAGCAACTGGTTGTATTTGGCAACACGATCGGTGCGGCAGAGGGAGCCGGTCTTGATCTGGCCGGCATTGACCGCCACGGCCAGGTCGGCTAGGGTGGTGTCCTCGGTTTCGCCCGAGCGGTGGGAGATGACCGTGGTGTAGCCGGCCCGCTTGGCCATCTCGATGGCCTCCAGGGTCTCGGTCAGGGTGCCGATCTGGTTGAGCTTGATCAGGATCGAGTTGGCGATACCCTTCTGGATGCCTTCCTTGAGGATCTTGGGGTTGGTGACGAACAGGTCGTCCCCCACGATCTGGATGCGCTTGCCCAGACGCTCGGTCATCTTTTTCCAGCCGTCCCAATCGTTTTCGGCCATGCCGTCTTCGATGGAGATGATCGGGTACTTGTTGACCAGGTTCTCGTAGAAGTCGATCAACTGGTCGGAGCTCTTCTTCGGCTCGGCCTCGTTCTCCAGGGTATAGACGCCGTCCTCGAACAGTTCCGACGAGGCCACGTCCAGGGCCAGAAGCACGTCTTCGCCCGGCTTGTAGCCGGCCTTGGCGATGGCTTCCATGATGACTTCCAAGGCCTCTTCGTTGGATTTCAGGTTGGGGGCGAAACCGCCCTCGTCGCCGACGGCGGTGTTGTACCCTTTGCCTTTGAGCACGGATTTGAGGGCGTGAAAGACCTCGGCGCCCATGCGCAGGGCCTCGGCAAAGCTCTTGGCGCCAGCCGGCATTATCATGAATTCCTGGATATCCACGTTGTTGTCGGCATGGGCGCCGCCGTTGAGGATGTTCATCATCGGCAACGGCAGTTCGCGGGCGCCGGCGCCGCCGATGTATTTGTACAGCGGCTGTCCCGCCTCCTCGGCGGCCGCCTTTGCCACCGCCAGGGACACGCCCAGGATGGCGTTGGCGCCCAAGTTGCTCTTGTATTCGGTGCCGTCCAGTTCCAGCATCTTCATGTCGATGCCGATCTGGTCGTCGGACTCCATGCCGACAATCTCATCGGCGATCTGATTGTTGACGTTGTCCACCGCCTTGAGCACGCCTTTACCCAGGTACCGGGACGTGTCGCCGTCGCGCAGTTCCAGGGCCTCGCGTTCGCCGGTGGATGCACCGGAGGGAACGGCGGCCCGCCCAAAGGCCCCGGATTCGAGAAACACCTCCACTTCCAGTGTCGGATTTCCGCGGGAATCCAGGATCTCCCGAGCATAGACATCTACGATTTCACTCATTGCTGCCCCCTTGCATGGAATTAGTTGGTATGGAGATACACTGTCTCCGTAAACGCAAAACAGCATTTCTATAGCATATTACTTTCAATAAATACAGATATGCCGAGAAAAAATGTGTGGCTGCCCGGAAATATCCCCATCGGTTTGGCATACAGATATTCACATTATGTTGTAATAATGGTATGAAATACCTGCCCATTGTTTGCGGATGGAATCCCCCTGATTAGCGGAGAAGGCATTCATGCCGTCAGATTCCCTGGATCGTCTCACCATCGACAAATCCCGCCACCCCTCTCACAAACGGGGCGCGGGCAAGCGCACGCGTCTTTGGGGCGTTGTTTTCGTCGTGATCGCCGCCGGAGTCGTACTGCTGGCAGTGCAGAGGCGCTCCGTCTCCATCGAAACCACCAATGTCTCCCAGGTATTTCCGACCCAGTCATTTACCCTGTTGAACGCCAGTGGATATGTGGTGGCCCAACGAAAGGCGGCGGTGGCCGCCAAGACCACCGGCCGGTTGGAATGGCTGGGGGTCGAGGAGGGGAGCCGGGTTACGACCGGCCAGGTTATTGCCCGGCTGGAGAACAAGGACCTGGATGCGGCCGTGCGGCAGAACAAGGCGGCCGTGCAGAGCGCCCGGTCTGCACTTGACCAGGTCAAGGCGGAGCTGGTCGACGCCAAACAGGCGTACCTGCGTGAGAAGGAGTTGCTGAGCCAGGGGATCGTCGCCAAGTCCGAATACGATGCGGCCTACGCGCGCTACAAGAAGGCCGTTGCCGGCGTTGCGGAGGCGGAAGCCGGCATCCACGTTGCCCTCGCCGCGCTGAAAGGGGCGACCGTAAGCTACGATTACAGCCTGATCCGGGCGCCGTTCGATGCCGTTGTCTTGACCAAGAATGCCGATGTGGGTGACATCATCACCCCCCTGGGGGCGGCGGCCAATGCCAAGGCGGCCGTGGTGTCCATAGCGGACCTCGGGTCGCTTGAGGTGGAGGCCGATGTCTCCGAATCAAACCTGGCGGTGGTGAAGCCGGGGCAGCCCTGCGAGGTCACCCTGGATGCGCTGCCCAACACCCGGTTCCGCGGCGTCGTGCACACCATCGTCCCGACGGCCGACCGCACCAAGGCCTCGGTCATGGTCAAGGTGCGCTTCGTGGACACCGATCCCCACATCTTGCCGGAGATGAGCGCCAAGGTGGCCTTCCTGGAGCGGGAAGCCCGCAAGGCGGACCAGCGGCCGCGCATCGCCGTCAAACCGTCGGCAATCGTCGCCTCCGGCGGTCGCCAGGGGGTCTATCTCGTCACGGGGGATCGCGTGGTCTTCACGCCGATTACCCGCGGCGCCCCGCTGGGCGATCTGGTGGAGGTAGGCGGGGTAAAGTCCGGCGATCGGGTCGCGCTCAAGCCCTTGGATAAACTGAAGGACGGGGCCAGGATCCGTCTGGCCGGGGAAAAATAGGAAATGGCCGACTCCGGGGAACGGCGGGTCGTCGTCAGTATCCGCAACGCAGCCAAGTCCTACCTGCGGGGCAGCCAGGTGGTGCCGGTTCTGGAGGATCTCTCCTTCGAGATCTTCCAGGGGGAGTTCCTGGCGCTGATGGGGCCGTCCGGGTCGGGCAAGAGCACCCTGCTCAACCTGATTGCCGGCATCGATTCGGTGGACAGTGGCGCTATCGTGGTGGATGGCGTGGATATCGCCACCCTGGGGGAACGGGAACTTGCCGACTGGCGCGCGGCCCACGTCGGCTTCATCTTCCAGTTCTACAACCTGATCCCGGTTCTGACCGCGTTTGAAAATGTGGAACTGCCGCTCCTTCTGACGCCGCTTAACCGCCGCGAACGCCGGGAGCATGTGGTGGCCGCCCTGGAGGTGGTCGGTCTGGCCGACCGCATGGAACATTACCCCTCCCAGCTTTCGGGCGGCCAGCAACAACGGGTCGCCATCGCCCGGGCCGTGGTGAGCGACCCCTCCATTCTGGTGGCCGACGAACCGACCGGCGATCTGGACCGGGTTTCCGCCGAGGAGATCCTGCACCTGATGACGCACCTGAACAGCGCGTTCGGCAAGACGATCATCATGGTCACCCACGACCCCCGCGCCGCCGAGAAGGCCCATACCGTCAGGCACCTGGAAAAGGGCGTGTTGAGCGATGTTCCTTCTTAAGCTGCTTACCAGGAACGCCCTGCGCCACCATCTGCGCACCGGGCTCACCATTCTGGGAATCACCATCGCCATCCTGGCTTTCGGCCTGCTGCGGACGGTGGTCAGCGCCTGGTATGCCGGGGTCAACGCCTCGTCGGCCGCGCGGCTGATCTCGCGCAACGCCATCTCCCTGACCTTTTCCCTGCCCCTTTCCTATCTGGAGCGGATCAGACAGGTGGAGGGGGTCAAGTCGGTTTCCTATGCCAACTGGTTCGGGGGCATCTACATCACGGAAAAGAACTTTTTCCCGAATTTTGCCGTGGAGCCGAAAAGCTATTTCGAGTTGTATCCCGAATTCGTGCTCGCTCCCGAAGACAAACGGGCCTTTCTGGCCGACCGCAAGGGGTGTGTGGTCGGACGGAGACTGGCCGAGCGCTTCGGCTGGAAGGTGGGCGACAATATCACGCTCAAGGGCACCATCTTTCCCGGCACATGGGAATTCGTCCTGCGCGGCATCTATCGCGGCGCGGAGAAGTCCACCGATGAGAACCAGTTCTTCTTTCAGTGGGACTATCTGAACGAGACCCTGAAGAAGACGGCCGCGCGCCGGGCCGACCAGCTCGGCGTCATCATCCTGGGGCTGAAAAACCCGCAAACAGCGGCGGAGACCTCCCTGGCGGTGGATGCGCGGTTCAGGAACTCCCTGGCCGAAACCCTGACCGAGACGGAAAAGGCCTTCCAGCTCAGCTTCGTCTCCATGACCGAGGCCATTGTTGTGGCCATCCGTATCGTGTCGTACGTGGTGATCGTCATCATCATGGCGGTGGTAGCCAATACCATGGCCATGACCGCCCGGGAGCGGATCGGCGAGTATGCCATCTTCAAGGCCCTGGGCTTTCGCGGGTACTACATTGCCGGCATGGTGTTCGGCGAGTCGTTGTTTATCGCCATGACCGGCTGTGCGGCCGGCATTGTCCTGACCTTTCCGGTGGCCGCCAGGTTCGGCAAGGTCATGGGTGCGTTCTTTCCCGTATTCCAGGTCGAGCGTTCAACCCTGTACCTGGACGTGGTCTTCTGCCTGGTGGTCGGCCTGGTGGCGGCCGTTTTTCCCACCTGGCGGGCGGTCAGGATCGGGATTGCCGACGGCTTGCGCAGGATCGGATAGTAGGAGGTCGTTGAAAAACAGCCATCAGGCCTTTGTCCTCGAAAGCCCCTTTGTGCGGCGTAGCGCCCCTCATCCTATCCTTCTCCCCAAGGGAGAAGGGATACCGTTACCCTCTCCCTCCGGGAGAGGGTGGCCAAAGGCCGGGTGAGGGCCTCCGCGGGGCTTGGCTCGTGGGTGCGGCGACCTGGCTATTTTTGCACGACCTGAATTTTTGATCAGCCTGTTAGACGAGGTATATCCATGAAAACCAGAATACTGATCGTCGATGACGAACTGAGTATGCGCGAATTCCTTGCGATCCTGCTGGAGCGGGAGGGGTACGAGGTAGTGGTGGCGAGCAACGCCGAGGAGGCGCTCCGGCAGATAGGCGGTTCCCTGTTCGATCTGGTCATTTCGGATGTGCAGATGCCCGGCCTGAGCGGCATCGAACTACTGGCCCGGATCAAGCAGACGACCCCGGACACCGCCGTGCTGATGGTGACGGCATTCACCGCCGCGGAACAGGCGGTGGAGGCCATGAAGCTGGGGGCCTACGATTACATCTCCAAACCGTTCAAGAACGAGGAGATCAAGGTCCTGATCAGCAAGGCCCTGGAGAAACAGGGGCTGAAACGGGAAAACACCATCCTGCGGCAGGAGGTCGCCCAGCGGGACGGCTTTTGCGGGATCATCGGCAAGAGCGCCAGGATGCGGGAGCTGTTCGACATGATCCAGAAGGTCGCCCCCAGCCAGAGCTCGGTGCTGATCCTGGGGGAGAGCGGCACCGGCAAGGAGTTGGCGGCCCGCGCCATCCACGGGTGCAGCCCGCGCAAGGCCAAGCCGTTCGTTGCGGTCAACTGCGGGGCGATCCCCGAATCCCTGATCGAGAGCGAGCTGTTCGGCCACAAGAAGGGTGCCTTTACCGGCGCGGTGGCCGACCGGCCCGGCCTTTTCGAACAGGCCGACGGCGGGACGCTCTTTCTGGACGAGATCGGCGAACTGCCGCTCCTCTTGCAGACCAAGCTGCTACGGGTCCTGCAGGAGCGGGAGTTCCGCAGGGTGGGGGACGCCAAGGTGCTCAAGACCGATGTGCGCGTATTGACCGCCTCCAACCGCGATCTGGATGAAGACATCAAGAGTGGGGGCTTCCGCGAGGACCTCTACTATCGCATCAACGTGGTGCAGATCGTCATGCCGCCGCTCAGGGAGCGGATCGAGGATATCCCGCTCCTGGTGGAGCACTTCTGCCGCAAGCTCCATCCCGGCGGCCCGACAACGGTTGCCCCCGGCGCGCTCAAGGCGCTGATGAATTACCCGTTCCCCGGCAATATCCGCGAACTGGAGAATATCGTCGAGCGCAGCCTGATCCTGGACAGCGAGCTCATTGCCGAAGGGAGCCTCCCGAAACAGGTCACCGCCGGCAGGGCGCCCTGCCTGAGCGCGGAGGTCGTGATCCCCGACGAGGGGATGTTCCTGGAACCGCTCTTGGACGATCTGGAAAAACGCTACCTCCTGAAGGCGCTGGAAAAGACCGGCGGCGCCAAGAAAAAGGCGGCGGCGCTGCTGGGTATGACGTTTCGGTCGTTTCGCTATCGGTTGGCGAAGTTGGGGATGGATAATGGGGAAGAGTGACAATAATTGTCAGGAGTGGTGACGTGTTTGGCCCCGGTTCAGATAGTTGTATTGTGGGGGCTCTGTGTATATATATGTAATATCAAATTGTTATGTTTGTTTTAAAGCTGGCCTTCGATTTGCATGACTAATTGCGTATTTGATCATTACTTGACCTGTAAAGAACACAACACAACGAAAGGGGAAAAACATGCTACAAAAAATGAAAAACAGAAAAGGCTTCACCCTGATCGAACTGCTGATCGTTGTTGCGATCATCGGTATCCTGGCTGCTATCGCCATCCCGCAGTTTAACGCGTATCGTCAAAAAGCTTACAACAGTGCTGCATCAAGCGATCTGAAAAACACGAAAACAGCGCTTGAATCCGTTATGGCAGATGCCCAGAAGTACCCAACCAATCTCCAGTAAATTTAATAATACGATGAAAGGGGCGTTCTAATGAAAAGGAAAATCTTCGCAATGGCCGGACTTGTAGCCATGATAATGTCAAATGCTTCTCTGACATTAGCTGCTGCTGCAGCAGCAGGGAGTGAATTTGTTGCGGCGGCTGGAGCTTCAATCCAGTACAGTGTCGATGGTACAAATTATAAAGATCTTGCCAAGCTGTCGAACAACGTGATTTTGCATTGCTTTATCAATTCTACCTCAGACCAATACTCGATAACATCGAAGCATACTCAGTCTGTTCGCGAGTACGGCACCTCTTCTCAAGATACCAAGATGTATTATCATGAACTTTCCACTGCTTCCACAGGTATGACCGGTCTTAATGCAGCTGATACCAGCCAGATGACCTCGTGGACATCTATGTAGCATCTCCTTCCTACACCGTAACGGGATGCTTCGGCATCCCGTTTTTTTTGGAGTTTCTTTGTGCAAAACCCTGCCGCTAGGATTCGAAATCAATCTCTCCTTATCATCATTATCCTGCTGAGCAGTTATTACCCCTCACTCTTTGCCCCCTTTAATTCCGTAGATGACGTCAAAATGGTCAACCAGCTCATCAACGTTGACACCATTTCCCTTAAAGGTTTGTTCTTTCCCGGCGCCGGCGGACAATACTACCGTCCCCTGTTATTCCTCACGTTTCTGTTTGATAAATTCGTCTGGGGGGTGCAGGAAAGTTTCATGCACCTGGAGAATGTTTTATTTCATCTTGTCAATACTCTGCTGGTTTTTTGTCTTGCCCGGCAGTTCATAAAAGCATGGCGTTGGGATACGCAATATTTCCCTTTTGTTGTTGCCCTGCTGTTTGGTCTCCATCCCATAGCCACCGAACCGGTCAACTGGGTATCCGGGCGTACAGACCTCCTGGCCGGGGTATTCGTCCTCTCGGCAGTTTTGTTATTCACGCGGTCGATTCATATATCATCCTTTTGGCAAGGGGGTGCAGGTGCTTTCCTCTTACTGTGCGGGTGTCTATCAAAAGAAACCGCCCTGTTTGTTCTTCCGGTTCTATTGTTATGGTGCCTTGTCCCGCCACGAGATTATGCCTGCATGGCTTCAGGACGCCTGCGGGCGTTTCTTTTTGCATCGTACCTCGCGTCAGGTTTTGCTTATTTGGTGATGCGTTGGTATGCCTTAAACGGTGGCGACAAGATTGTCAGTACCATGGCGAGTGGGGCAAGTAGTTCCGGTGCTGCGTTTGGCATATGGGACATGATTCGGGTCGGTCTCAAAACATCCGGTTTTTATTGTAAAAAACTGGTCGTACCCTTTCCGCTCAACTTCGGAATTATTGAAATATCGCCCCATTATATCTGGTTGGGGCTTCTGGTGTGTGTAGGGGGCTGTTATTGCCTGTATGCACGTACTACGGTCTCTTACCTTTTTATTGCCGCTTTTTGTCTGGTATCGCCCGCCTTTATTGTACCGCTGTTAAAGATTACGTGGACCCCGGTCGCCGAACGGTATGCGTATATTGCTTCCGCACCCTTCCTCGTCGCTCTCTCGTTTCTGTTTATCCGCTGTTTGCGATCACGTTTGCCGCCCCTGGCAATTACGTTCTTTGTGGCCATTCTGCTCTTTTGTTCAGGTTTTGCCACAATCAAACGCAATGTCGTTTGGCAGGATAATGTATCATTGTTTGAAGATACCGTAAAAAAATCCCCCAATTTTCCGGCAGCAAAAAATGAGCTGGCTATTGCCCTAGTTGGCAGAGGAAAAACCGACGAGGCCAATAAGATATTGCTTGCCAACAGCGGAGACGATACCCAGCCCTCATCCATAAATAAAATCAAGGTTGCCGTGAACAACGGCAGGTATGAGGAAGCATACAGGATGATGGGGGAGCGGAAAGCAAGAGGGGGGAAGGAGGACAAGGATTCCCTGGATCTTATGTACCTGATCAACGAACAACGGTTCATAGCTTCAAAAAGCGAGAGCCAGTCCCGGAAAATACGCATGGAAATGCTTACAATCCTGGGGAATCTTCATTCACTGTCGGGAGATCCGGTGTATTTCTACCGGATTGGACTGGTGCAATTACGACTGGGGAACAGATTGGCTGCCAAACAATCTTTTGAGAGCGCATGGCGGAATTCAGCGCCAGACTGTTATTATCATAATGCCGCCAAGAAGCTTGCAGAGAGCTTGTGATAATAACGGTGGCAAGGTATACTAATAAAATTTTTATAAGCCTCTCATCCCTGACGGATCGATGAATTTGTAGGGGCGTTTTCTTGTCCATGAATTTTACCAAGGAGACCAGACCAATATGATGAATGTCATTCTTGTTACCCTGAAAGGGGTTTTCCGTGACCGTGTTTTCTTGGGGATTGCGGCTCTATTGGTGCTGTTTCTGTTCATTCCATCCGCTGCATCTCTGTCAATGCGTCAGGTGACGGAACTATCCGTCACGCTGTCATTATCGCTTATTTCCTTTATCTTGTTATTGCTGGCGGTTTTTTTGGGTGCAACTTCCATTTGGAGGGATATGGAGCGACGCTATACCTTTAGCGTTCTCAGTCTTCCGATCAATCGCAGTTTCTACTTGTTTGGACGTTTTTTCGGTCTGGCTCTGTTTCTGGTTCTTACTTCCGCAGCACTGGGGGCGGTCACGTGTTTGGTGGTTAAGGTAACGTCGGGCATCTACCCCCCTGATCGGCCAATCATATTGGGGTATTTGGCATTAGCTGTTATATTTGCCACCCTCAAATATATTCTGTTGATTTCTGTGGCTATTTTGTTATCAACCGTCAGCACCTCCTTCTTTTTGCCGATCTTCGGTACCATTTGTGTTTTTATCGCTGGCGGCATAACGCAGCAAGTGTACGAATATATTAACTCGCCTGTAGCACAGACAGCTATTTCACCCGTTTTCAAAATAGCAGCGACAGCGGTATATTATCTCCTACCAAATTTGGCTGGTTTTGATCTGAAGGTAAATGCCATTTATAGTATTGCACCTGATCCGCGGGGATTATGTATGACATTCGCCTATTTCCTGGCCTATACTGCCATTTTATTGGGTTGTGCGTCATTGCTGTTCAGCCGGAGGGAGTTAAAGTGACCCGCGATATAACGCCTGTCAGTCTGGTGATCGCAGGTTTACTTGTCTATAGCCTTCTCGTTTGCCCTTTCACTGACTATATGCGTAACAAGCCGATTGAAGAAAAACTTGGCTTCGTGCCAAGCGTTAAGTTGCTGAAACCGTTGAGCGTTGACCAGAAGGAGTTGGTTGGAGCCTCGCTGGCCATGAAGGTGCTGATGTATTATGGCGGCGTTCTCGACAAAATGCAGGGCAGCAAGGTAATTGCCGAATCACCGGATCTTCAGGGAATGTCCCGGCTGCTTCATGGCGCGGTGCAGCTCGATCCATATAATATGGATGCCTACTATTTCGCACAGGGTTTTCTAACGTGGGATGCCCAACAATTCAACGTGGCCAACAACATGCTCCAATACGGTATGAAATATCGCACCTGGGATTGGTATCTACCGTTTTACGCTGGTTTTAATTACGCCTATTTTTTGAAGGACTTCAAAAAAGCCGCGGAATACTACAGCAAGGCTGGAGAACTGTCCGGCCAGGAATTGCATATCAACCTCGCGGGCAGATACCTGCAAGAGTCAGGACAGACAAGTCTTGCTATCGGGTATCTTAGGGCAATGATTGCGACCTCGCGCAACGAAACGGCACGAAAATCATTCGGAACGAGACTTAAGGCCTTTGAGGGCGTGCGAAAAATAGAAATCGCCCGCGACCGTTTTCGGGAAAAGCAGGGACGAGAACCCTTTTCGGTGGCGGAATTGTTCAAATCGGGTTTTTTGGAAGCATTGCCCAGTGATCCCTATGGAGGGCAGTTTTATTTACAGTCCGACGGCACAGTCGCAACGACAAGTAAGTTTGCGTTCCCGCAAGCAAAAAAGGGAGTTAAGTGATGAACATGCTGGATATCCGCGGATTGTCAAAAACATTTATTGGCAAGCGTCGGCTGCGTATTGAAGCGCTCAGGAATCTCACACTCTCCATAACGCAAGGCGAAATCTTCGGCTTCCTCGGCCCCAACGGCGCGGGTAAGAGTACGACCATCAAGTGCCTGATGGGGCTGATCCGGCCGACGGCCGGCACGGCAACCATCATGGGCGAGCCGATCGGCAGCGTTGCGTCCCGGACTAAAATCGGTTTCCTGCCCGAGAACCCGGCCTTTTACGATTATCTATCCGCCGAGGAGTACCTCCGGTTTGTGGGCAAGACGTTCAAGATGCCGGAAGACCTCCTGGACCGCCGCTCGGACGAAACGCTGAAGCAGCTTGAACTGTGGGATGCCCGCAAACGTCCCATGCGCGGCTACAGCAAGGGGATGGTGCAGCGGGTCGGGCTGGCGCAAGCCTTGATCCACGATCCCGACCTGTATATCCTGGACGAGCCCATGAGCGGGCTCGACCCCATCGGCAGGGCGTTGGTGAAGGATATTATTCTCGACCTGAAGAAGCGGGGCAAGAGTGTCTTCTTCAGCACCCACATCACCGATGATGTGGAAAAGGTCTGCGACAGGGTAGGGGTGATCGTCAAAGGCCAGCTCGAGGCCCTGGACAGCGTCGAGAATATCGTGCGGCAAGGGATCGAAGGGTACATCGTGCAGACCCGGCTGAACCAGGGAAACCACGAGCCTTTGGCCGGCTTTGCCGTCACGCGCACGAATGAAACCTTTATCGAGTACTTTGTGCCGGTGGCGGGCTTCAATGAATTCATGGCGCTGGCCGGCCGGCATTCGGTGGAGGTTACCCTGGTCGAAACAAAACGCAAGGATCTTGAGAGCTTCTTCCTGGGAATCGTGGAAAAGAGGAAATAGCCGGTAACGTCCCTATAAGCTTCATTGTCCCTGTGCGGAATCAGTACTGCCAATTTGTTCGGGGCGAGTATCCGGAATGAACCGGAAACTCGCCCCGAACATCTCCCCCTGCGTGTCCTCCCCCGATCTAGTCGAAATCAGCCGATATTTCACCAGAAGCGCGCTTCCGCTTGACGTACGGGATACTATCGGGTATAAATAAAAATAATTTTCATTTAATTGCGGATAATTCTTTATGAATAGAGAACAGGGGCGCGACATCCTCAAACGGCTGAATATGAAGGTCACTCCCAAGCGGCTGGAGGTTATGTGTTGCCTGGGGAGCGAACCGCTCTACCTCTCCGCCGATGAGGTCTGGCACCGCATCAAGGACCGGGTGGCCAGCATCGGGCTGCCCACGGTGTACCGCATCCTCGATGAACTGGCCGAGGCCGGCGTCATTACCCGCATCTTCCTGGCCGACCGCAAGCAGTACTATTTTCTCTGCGCCAATCAGGACCACCACCATCACCATTTTGTCTGCGAGTCCTGTCGGCGGGTGGAGGACCTGGGGCAGTGCGCGCTCGGCGAGGGGACACTCGATGCGGTCCAGCGTTCGGGCGGGCGGGTAACGTCCCATATCCTTCAGATCAATGGGGTGTGCGCTACCTGCAGCACCCCGCGTGGAGGGGCGGCATGCCGGACGAAATAGTCAGGACGGAGCGGCTCTGTTGCAGTTACCGGACAGGCCGGGTGCTGGAGGATATTTCCATTTCGGTGGAGGCGGGCGATTACGTCGGGATTGTCGGCCCCAACGGCTCGGGCAAGAGCACGCTGGTGCGCGCACTGATGGGATTAAGCGCCATCAGCGACGGCACCGCCTCCCTGTTCGGCGTGCCGTGCAGCCGTTTCAACGCTTGGGGCCGGATCGGGTATCTCCCCCAAAGCCTGCATCTGCTCAACCCCATATTCCCGGCCACCGTGGCCGAAACGGTCGGACTCGGCCTCCTGTCGTTGAAGCGCTTCCCCCGCCGGTTGACCGCTGCCGACAGAACGAAGGTCGATGCCGTTCTCGAACAATTGGATATTTGCGATATAAAATCTAAACTGATAGGTGAACTTTCCGGCGGTCAGCAACAGCGCGTTCTTCTGGCCCGCGCCCTGGTCAACGACCCGGATCTGCTGATCCTGGACGAGCCGACTGCGGCGCTCGACCCCGAGATGCGCGAACGCTTCTATTCCCTGATGGGAGAGATAAACCGTTCCCGGCAGGTTACGGTGCTGCTGGTGACCCATGATACCGGCGCCATCGGGAAATACGCCTCGAAGATGCTGTATCTGGATAAGCGTATGCTCTTTTACGGCAATTTCGAGGAATTCTGCCGCTCCACGGATATGTCCGCCCTGTTTGGCGAGTATTCCCAACACCTGATGTGCCACAGGCATTAACGAACCATGAATTTCATCGAAATACTCTCATACGGTTTCATCCAGCGGGCACTTCTGGCGGGGACGCTGATCGCCGTGCTCTGTTCGGTGCTGGGCGTGTTCCTCGTGCTGCGGCGGCTTTCCCTGATCGGGGACGGCCTGGCCCATGTCACCTTCGGCGGCACCGCCATCGCCCTGTCGCTCAAGCTCTATTCCGCCTCGGCCCTGCTGGTGTCGCTGCCGGTCGTGCTGCTCTCGTCGCTGGGCATCCTCAAGCTGACGGAAAAGGCGCGCCTGAGCGGCGACAGCGCCATCGGCATCGTGTCGGCGCTGGGGATTTCGGCGGGTATCATCCTGGCGAGCGTAGGGGGGGGGTACAACGTTGACCTGCTGAGCTACCTGTTCGGCAATATCCTCTCCATAACCTCCCAGGAGGTGGGCATTGCCGCCGTGCTGTTCTGCGTGGTGGTGCTGCTGTTGTCCCTCTTTTTCAACGACCTGCTCGCCATCGCCTTCGACGAGGAGTTGGCCCGGGTCTCCGGCATACGGACCGCCACCATCAATGCGGTGCTGGTGCTGCTGACGGCCCTGTCGGTGGTCCTGGCGATGAAATTGGTGGGGATCATGCTGATCTCGTCGCTCTTGATCCTGCCGGCGGTATCGGCCCTGCAGCTGGCCCGCAGCTTCAAGTCCTGCGTTGTCCTGGCGGCCCTCCAGGGGGGCTGCTCGGTCGTGGCCGGCATCTTTCTGTCGTTCGCCACCAACCTGCCCACCAGTGCGATGATCGTACTCCTCAATCTAGCCTTTTTCGGCCTGGCCTTCCTTGCCCGGCGCTGCGTGCAGCCTAAAAGTAGTAGCTGAAATCCTTGATTTCAAAAGGTGCTTCGTTCAGGCACTCGATAAAGACGTCCACCAGGAACGGGTCGAATTGGGCCCCCTTCTGTTCTTGCAGCTCCCGGACGGCGGCCTCTTTTTCCTGGGCCGGCCGGTAGGAGCGGACGGAGAGCATGGCATCGAAGGCGTCGGCTATGCTGACGATACGCGCGTGGAGCGGGATCTGCTCACCCTTGAGGCGGGCGGGATAGCCGGTTCCGTCCCAACGCTCGTGATGGTGCAGGATGGTCGGCACGATGTGGCCCAGGCCTTCGATCCCCACGATAAAGAGCGTGCCCTTGAGGGGGTGTTCCCGGATGAGGGTCTCCTCACGCCGGTTGAGGCGTCCCGGCTTGTTGAGCAGATCGTCCTCGGTGCCGAATTTTCCGATATCGTGAAGAATGGCGCCAAGGTACAGGTCGCGCAGTTTGGCCTCGGAAAGTTTCAGTTTGGAGCCGATGCAGAGACAGTATTCGGTAACCCGTTTTGCATGCCCCTGGGTATAGGTGTCCTTCAATTCCAGTGCTCCCACCAGCGCCTGGATGGTACTGTTGAACAGACGTTGATCCCATACCTCGTCATCCATGGCATCGCTGACCAGCATGGCCTTGGCCACATCTTCCGAAGCGTGGTTGCCGGCCAGCCGGGAAACGACGGCCAGGGCAAAGGGGAGCGCCGTGCCCGGCCCCTGGCTGGTGATGAATTTTCCATCGTTCACCACGGCTTTATCGCGGTAGTATGCCCCGCCAAGCCGTTCCCGGTACGCGGGGTAGGAGGTCGCCTGGCGGCCGTTGAGCAGGCCGGCGCTGGCGAGCACGATCGGCGCGGCGCAAATGGCGCCGAGCAGCTTGCCGGCTGCGTGGAAATCCTTGAGCAGTTTGTCTATCCGGATGTCCGAGTTGAGGTTGTCGCTGCCCGGTTGACCACCGGGAAGGATGATCATGTCGAATTCGTCGACTCGGGCGGTATCGATGGTCGTATCGGGTATGACGGCGACCTTGCGGGTGCTGGTCACCGGTCCCGGATGCAGGCCGGCCGTGACGACTTCGATCCCGGCCCTGCGGAGTACGTCGATGATGGTAACGGCTTCAAGCTCTTCAAAGCCTTCGGCTAACGGAATCAGTACCTTTGGCATGCTCTCTCTCCCTGGTGAAGTGCTGGATTCGGATGCAATAGTAGCGAAGATGTCATAAAACTTAAACATAATTCCATGGGTGACAGGCTGTATACCGTCTGGCTGGTGGGGCGGCATTCCGCCAAAGGCCATGCCCTGCATGAACGGCAGCATGGATGTGGTGGTGTGCAGCCCCGGCCCGGAACAGCGTCAATTTCCCAATTTAATTGACTTTGCAGGTATGAATTGCGTATAAACGATCACTTAACCATGAACGAAAAACATCTCTTTATTGAAACCTTCGGCTGCCAGATGAATGTGAACGATTCCGAGCGGATCGTCACCATGCTGGCCGATTTGGGGTATAGACCGACGACGGTGCCGGCGGATGCGGACATGATCCTGCTCAATACCTGCAGTGTCCGGGGTGGGGCGGAAGAAAAGGTCTACAAGCGCCTCAGTCATTTCCGCAGCCTGAAAAAAGCGCACAGCGGCCTTATTTTGGGGGTCGGCGGCTGTGTGGCCCAGCAGGAGGGGGACCACCTCTTGCAAAAGTTTCCCTTTCTGGATCTGGTGTTCGGCACCCATAACCTGCACCTGCTCCCCGACATGGTGCGGGGCGCGGAAAAGGGCGAGCGGCGTTGCGAGACGGCTTTTATCGATAACGACCAGCGTCTCGACCTGTTCCCCCCGGTCAAGGGGGCGAGCCGCTTGAGCCGCTTCGTGACCGTCATGCAGGGGTGCGACAATTTCTGCTCCTACTGTATCGTGCCCTATGTCCGGGGCCGTGAAATCAGCCGACGCGCGGCCGATATCCTTGACGAGGTCAGGCAGCTCGCCGCAGAGGGCGTTCAGGAGGTGGTGCTGCTCGGCCAGAATGTCAACTCATACGGCCTCAAGAGCG
Organism: Oryzomonas sagensis; assembly: GCF_008802355.1. Classification (NCBI taxonomy): domain Bacteria; kingdom Pseudomonadati; phylum Thermodesulfobacteriota; class Desulfuromonadia; order Geobacterales; family Geobacteraceae; genus Oryzomonas; species Oryzomonas sagensis. The sequence goes on from NZ_VZRA01000003.1 coordinate 351,781, forward strand.
CCAACGAGCCGACTTTTGCCCAATTGATCAGGCAGGTCGCCGGGGTGGAGGGCATTCGCCGGGTCCGTTTTACCACCTCCCATCCCAAGGATATGTCCGATGAACTGATCGCCTGTTTTGCGGATGTGCCCAAGCTGTGCGGCCAGGTTCATCTGCCGGCCCAGTCGGGCAGCGACGTGGTGCTGTCCCGCATGAACCGGGGCTATTCCCGCGCGGCTTACCTGGACAGGATTCGCGCCCTCAAGGCGGCCCGGCCGGGCATCGCCATCACCGGCGACATGATCGTCGGCTTTCCCGGCGAGAGCGAGGCGGATTTCGAGCAGACCCTGACCCTGATGGAAGAGGTTCGCTACGCCGACCTCTTTTTGTTTGTCTATTCGGCGCGCCCCGGCACCAAGGCCGCGGAACTGCCCGAGGAACTCTCCCGCGAGCAAAAGGTAGAGCGCCTGGAGCGCCTGCTGGGGCTGCAACGGCGCATCACCCTTGAGATCAACAGGTCGTATCTCGGCACGCTCCAGGAACTTCTGGTAGAAGGGGAAGGGAAGCGGCCCGGCCAGGTGTCCGGCAAGGCGGAGAGCGGCAGGATCGTCAATTTCCCGGGGGATCCCGCCCTGATCGGAAGCTTCGTCACGGTGCGCATCGTGGCGGCCTACCAGAATTCGTTGCTGGGGGAACTAGCGCAAAACCCGTAACCATAAATCCGCCACAGAGACCCGGAACACGGGGGAAAGACCAAAAGCAGGAATGAACGGGATAACGATTTTTTTGATTTTCCAAAACAGTTTTACGATGTTATTCTGTTTGTCCCGGTAAAACGTCTATGAATTTCTCCGCGCCTCTGTGTCCCTGTGGCAGAAGTCATTTTGAATTTGAGAGGCAATCATGTCCACCGAATCGACACCAACACCCGTAGCCAACAATTTTCTGCGTACCATCATCGAGGACGACCTGAAAAGCGGCAAGCACACGGCCATTGTCACCCGCTTCCCGCCGGAGCCCAACGGTTACCTGCATATCGGCCATGCCAAGTCCATCTGCATCAACTTCGGGTTGGCGCGGGATTTCGGCGGCTGCTGCCATCTGCGTTTCGACGACACCAACCCTGCCAAGGAGGAGATGGAGTACATCGAGTCCATCAAGGAGAGTGTCCGCTGGCTCGGCTTTGACTGGGGCACGCATATGTACTGCGCCTCGGAATATTTCGAGCAGCTCTACCAATGGGCCGAGTACCTGATACAGCAGGGCAAGGCCTATGTGGAGGATCTCTCCGCCGATGAGATGCGCTCCTATCGCGGCACCCTGACCGAACCGGGCAAGGAGAGCCCCTGGCGCAATCGCTCCGTGGACGAGAACCTCGACCTGTTCCGCCGCATGCGGGCCGGCGAATTCGCCGACGGGTCCAAGGTGCTCCGGGCGAAGATCGACATGGCCTCTCCCAACATCAACCTGCGCGACCCGGTGCTGTACCGTATCATTCACGCCACCCATCCCCACGTGGGCGACGCTTGGTGCATCTATCCCATGTACGACTTTACCCATGGGCAATCCGATGCCATTGAAGGGATCACCCACTCCATCTGCACCCTGGAGTTCGAGGACCACAAGCCGCTGTACGAGTGGTTCCTGGACAACCTGCCGGTGCCGAGCCGCCCGCGGCAGTACGAGTTTGCCCGGCTCAATCTGACCTATGCGGTGATGAGCAAGCGCAAGCTCCACGAACTGGTCAATCTGGGGATCGTCAGCGGCTGGGATGACCCGCGCATGCCGACCCTGATGGGCATCAGGCGGCGCGGCTATACGCCCGAGGCTGTTCGGGCCTTCTGCGAAATGATCGGGGTGGGGCGCAGCGATTCCTGGATCGATATGTCCATCCTGGAGGAATGCGTCCGCGCCGACCTGAACGAGCGCGCCCCCCGCGCCATGGCGGTGCTCAGGCCACTCAAGGTCGTGGTTGATAACTATCCCGAGGGGCAGACCGAGGAGTTCGAGGCCCCCAATCATCCCCAGAAACCGGAAATGGGGAGCCACCAGGTCACCTTTTCCCGTGAGCTGTTCATCGAACAGGACGACTTCATGGAGGAGCCGCCCAAAGGGTTCTTCCGCATGACCCCCGGTTCCGAGGTGCGCCTCCGTTACGCCTATATCGTGCGCTGCACCGGTGTGGTCAAGGACGAGAACGACGCCATCGTCGAGGTGCATTGCGAATACGATCCCGCATCGAGGGGCGGCTCTGCCGCCGATGGCAGGAAGATCAAGGGCACCATCCACTGGGTTTCCCTGGCCCATGCCATCGATGCCGAGGTGCGCCTGTTCGACCGCCTCTTCAGCGACCCGAATCCCGACCGGGGCGGGGCAGACTACAAGCAGTTTCTCAATCCGCTCTCCGTTGAGGTCATAGGGACCGCCAAACTGGAGAAGAGCCTGGCCGATGCCGACCCGGAGACCCGTTTCCAGTTCGAGCGCCAGGGGTATTTCCGTCCGGACCCTGTGGATGCGCAACCGGGAAAACCGGTGTTCAATCGGATCGTCACCCTCAGGGATGCCTGGACTAAAAAGTGATACATGAAAGAGTGTGATCCAATTATATGAAAAACAAAGAATTTAAATCGGGATTCGTCTCTATTGTCGGCCGCCCGAATGTGGGCAAGTCCACGCTGTTGAACCGCATCCTCGGTGAGAAGATCGTGGCGGTCTCGGATAAGCCGCAAACGACCCGCACCGTTATTCGCGGCATCGTCTCCGATGAGGCGAGCCAGATCGTGTTCGTGGACACGCCCGGCATCCACGCCGCCAAAAGCCGCATGAACCGGGCCATGGTGGATGCGGCCTACGGGGCCATTTCCGGCATCGACCTGCTCCTCTTGGTGGTGGACGCCACGGCGCCGCGGGACGACGCCTTTGTGCGGGAGGTCGCGACCAAGGCTGGCGCTCCGGTCTTCCTGGTCCTGAATAAGGTCGATCTGGTCGAGCCCAAGGAGCGGCTTCTGGCGCTGATCGCCTCTGTTTCGCGCCTGCACCCCTTTGCCGAGGTGGTGCCGATCTCGGCCCAGACCGGCGGCAACGTGGAGCGCTTGGTGGAGGTGATCCGCGGACGCCTCCCCGAAGGGCCGGCCTATTTCCCCGACGATATCCTCACCGACCAGCCGGAAAAGGTGATCTGCGCCGAACTGGTGCGGGAGAAGATCTTTCGTTTGACCGGCGAAGAAGTTCCCTATGCTACGGCTGTTATGGTCGATTCCTTCAAGGAACGGGAGAATGGTGTGATCGCCATCAGTGCCACCATCCTGGTGGAACGGGAAGGGCAGAAGGGGATCATCATCGGCAAAAAGGGGGCCATGCTCAAAAAGATCGGCCAGGCGGCCCGCGGCGATATTGAGCGCCTGCTGGGGACCCGGGTCTTTCTGGAACTGTTCGTCAAGGTGCAGGAGCGTTGGACCGAACGGACGGCCGTTCTGAGGGAGTTGGGATACGAATGAAACCTATTGTCGCCATAGTCGGCCGCCCCAACGTGGGCAAGTCCACCCTGTTCAACCGCCTGCTGGGCCATCGCCGCGCCATCGTGGACGATCTGCCCGGCGTAACCCGCGACCGCAACTACGCCACCATCACCCGATTCGACAAGCCGTTCATCCTGATCGATACCGGCGGATTCGAACCGGTGACCGAGGACCGCTTGTTGCAGCAGATGCGGGAACAATCCCGTCTGGCAATGGAAGAGGCCGATGTCATCATCTTCATGATGGATGCCAGGAGCGGGCTGACCCCCGCCGATATCGAAGTGGCCACGATGCTGCGCCGCGTTAAGAAGCCGATCTTCTACGTGGTCAACAAGGTGGACGGCGAGAAGCTGGAGAATGAGTCGGCCGAGTTCTACTCCCTGGGGATCGAGCGCCTCCATACCATATCGGCCGAACATAATCGGGGCATCATCGACCTGATGGAGGAGTTGCTGGATGTCTTTCCCGAGGCGGATGCCGGCATACCCGATGACGAGATCACCCGGATTGCCGTGGTGGGGCGTCCCAATGTGGGCAAATCGTCCCTGGTCAACCGGCTGCTCGGTTTCGAGCGGATGGTGGCCAATCCGACGGCCGGTACGACCCGCGATTCGGTGGATACCCTCTTCACCTGCAACAAAAAGAATTACCTGCTGATCGATACCGCCGGTATCCGCCGCAAGGGCAAGACCACTGAAAAACTGGAAAAATACAGCGTGGTGGACTCCCTGCGCAGCATCGAGCGGGCCGACGTCGTTCTGGTCGTCCTCGATGCCGAGGAGGGGGTGACGGAGCAGGATGAGCGCATCGCCGGTTATGTGCACGAGGCGGGCAGGGGATGCGTCTTTGTGGTCAACAAGTGGGATACCCTGGAAAAAGACAACAGCACCCTGGGGGTCTATGTGGACAAGGTCAGGACCGGCTTCAAGTACCTGGCCTATGCCCCGATCGTCTTCGTATCCGCCAAGACCGGCCAGCGCATCGGCAAGATCATGACCACCGTGGATGAGGTCATGGGGCAGTACATACACCGGGTGACGACCTCGGACTTGAACCGGGTCTTTTCCGAGGCTACGGATACTCACCATGCGCCTTTGGCCCATGGTCGCCGCGTAAAGTTCTACTTTGCCACCCAGGTCGCTACCCGTCCACCTTCCTTTGTCATCTTTACCAATCAGCCGGACAGCATTCATTTTTCCTATGAACGCTATCTGGTCAACCGCTTCAGGGAAGCCTTTGGTTTCGACGGCGTGCCGATCCGGCTTATCTTCAGAGGACGCGAAAAAAACGGCGCTGCCCGCCACCCCCTGGCCAAGCGTGAGCGGCATTGATAAAGGCTTTACTTGCCAATATCGATGGTTTACAATTCAGTCCATTTTTTGCATCACCACACAGGTAGGGGCATTTCCGTATGAGTCTTGTCGGAAACCTTGAAGAGCTTGGACTGGGCGAGATTCTGCAACTGATCAGCCTCAGTCGGAAGACCGGGGTGCTTTCCCTCCGCAGCGGGGGGCGTGAAGGAACGATCGTCTTCAGGCATGGGCTGGTGGTAAAGGCGCTCTCGTCCGCCTCAAGGATGGGGCTGGGGGAATTGCTTGTCCAGAGGGGCGTCATAGACCATGATACCCTCGACAAGGCCTTGGAACTCCAGAAGGAACGGGGCTTCAGCGAACACCTGGGAATAATCCTGACCAAACGTTTCTCTGTGGTCCACGAAACCATTGAAGAGGTCGTCCGCGAACAGATCGAACAGCTTGTCCTGTCACTTTTCACCTGGCTTGAGGGAACGTTCGATTTTGAGCCTCAGGATAATATCGAGGCCATTGACGAGGGTATTGTCGACCCGCTGCAGTTCATGCTTTCCAAGGGGCTTAACCCGCAGTTTCTGGCCATGGAAGGGACCCAAGTCGCCCAGGCCGCCAGCGAGAGCCGCGCCGCCGTCGAAGCGGGCCACGATAGCGGCGGCACCGATGAGGCGGAAATCTCCTTCAACCTATCCGATGTGGTCCACACGCCGGAGACCATACCCGAAGAGGCAATCGCCCGCCCGTTGGTGATTGTCGACGATGACGGCACGACATTAAAGACACTGGCGGAATTGCTGCGGGAAAACGGCTACGAAGTCCATGCCATGACCAGCAGCGAGGATACGCTGATCAGGGTCGATAATCTCTATCGCGGCGGCGGGTATCCCCTTGTTCTCGTGGATCTGATCATGCCCCGGATGGACGGTTCGGGGGTCCTCGGCGGGATTGAGCTGCTGGAACTTCTCCACAACAATTTCACGGACATCCCCATAGTGGTGATGACCGACTACCATCACGCGGAAGCGGAAAAGAGGGTCAGCGACATGGGCTACCGCTGCGTGATGAAACCCCACCGCGCCGAATGTTCTTCACCTGAAAGCCTGCGGGCATTTCTGCCGTCGCTTCTGGAAGCGTTGCAACGCTCGGAAGCGGGTGAAGCGGCACGGGTATGATGCCGCAGTTTTGTGGCGCACGAGGGGATATCGTATCGACTATGGTGAAGAGCTTTAATGAACCAATCACGTGTGGCGCTGAGGTATGATGCTTGTGGGTACGACAGGTGAAGCGGTGAACAGAAAGACAATACTCATTACGGACGACTCCACGGCGCTTCGGGCCATGCTGGTGTCCATCATCGAATCTCTGGGCGATTTCCGCATCGTAGAGGCTGCCAATGGTTTCGAGGCCCTGCGCCTTCTGCCGCGGGAACACGTCGACCTGATCTTCACGGACATCAATATGCCTGATATCAACGGTCTGGAACTGCTCAGCTATCTGCGCAACAACCCCAATTACGAGCACATACCGGTCATCATCATCTCCACGGAAGGAAGCCAGGGCGATATAGAAAAAGGCAGATTGCTCGGCGCCAATGAATATGTCGTCAAACCGTTGGATTGCTCTGACCTGAAGCATATCATCGTGAAATATCTGGGATGATCACCTGAGATGACGGACACCCTCCATGGCTGACAACAATAACCCCCTTATAAGCAAAGCCGTACGGGACTTTCTGGCCGAAGCCGAGGAAATTGTCGAGCACCTCGGTTCCGAACTGGCCGATCTCGCCGATGTGGCCGACAATGGCGATGTGGACCCCGACCTGCTGAATGCCATCTTCCGGGGAGCTCACTCCCTGAAGGGGTTGGCCGGCATGTTCGGCTTTGCGGACATTTCCGAATTGTCCCACAATATGGAGAATCTTCTGGACTGGCTTCGGCTCGGCAAGCTCAAGCTCGATGCCGGAGTGATCGGAGTATTGCTCGAAGCCCACGATGTTCTGCTTTCCCTCGTGCGGAGCCTGCCCGAAGGGGAGGGGGGGGGCGAGCCTGACGGAAAGATCTCGGCCTGCACGGCCAGGATCAATGCCTGCCTGGAAGAACCGAACCGCGATGCGGCGCAGGCTTCGCCCCTGGAGGCCCTGGGGCTTTCCGAGCAGGTGTTGAAATCCCTCACGGAATATGAGGAACATCGCCTGTTGGAGAATCTCTCCAAGGGCAAGAACATCTACCGTGTCCATGCCTCCCTCGAACTGGCGACCTTTGATCAGGACCTGGCGGCGATTTCCGACGCGATCAAGACCTGCGGCGAGATTATCAGTACCCTGCCCAGCATGAGCAGCAACATGGAAACCAACATCGATTTCGATATCCTGGCCGGTTCCGCTCATGCCTTGGAAGAATTTGCGCCGGCCGTCCGGCACGACAGTGTGACCGTGGCGCTCTTGAACGGCGATCCGGAACAGCCGGCCGCTGGTGCGGCCACCGCTCCCCCAAAAAACGGGAACGAAGAACCGGCAAACCTTCCCGCGCCCCCGGACGCTCTGCCGGCCCCTGCCCCGGCAAGCCCGGCCGCCGGGACGCCCCCCCTGTCCGCCAAGAGCATCAGCCGCACGGTCCGTGTGGATATCGGCAAGCTTGACGAGTTGATGAACATCGTCGGCGAGCTTGTCCTGGCCCACTCCTCCATTGCCGCCTTGGCGGAGCGGTTGCGGAACGAGCGTTTTTCCCGGGTAGCCGTCGAGCTCGGCAAGTCCGCCAAGGTGCTGGAGCGCAAGTTGACCGACCTACAGAAAGGGGTCATGGATATTCGCATGATCCCGGTAGGACAACTCTACGAGAAGATGTCCCGCATTGTCCGCACCATTTCCCGCGAACAGGGCAAAAAGGTTGAACTGCTCTTCTACGGGGCGGATACGGAACTGGACAAACTGATCGTGGAGGATATCTCCGACCCGATGATGCACATCATCAGAAACGCCATCGACCACGGCATCGAGAGCCCGGAAAAGCGGCTGGCGGCCGGCAAGCCTGAAAAGGGCGTCATAAAAATTTCCTCGTTCCAGAAGGGAAACCACGTTGTTATCGAGGTGGAGGACGATGGCGGCGGGATCGATATCGACAAGGTCAAGGACCGGGCGCTCCAGAAGGGCTTTGTGCAGGATCTGGGCGCCGTTTCCGACAAGGACGCGCTCGATTTCATCTTCCTTCCCGGCTTTTCCACCACCGACCAGGTGAGTGAGGTCTCGGGACGCGGTGTCGGTATGGACGTGGTCAGAAACAATATCGCCGCTATTTCGGGCATGGTCGATATTGAGACCACGAAAGGGCGGGGTACCCGCTTCATCATCACCCTGCCGATCACCCTGGCCATCATCAAGTCCCTGATCATCTCCTGTGCCGGCAGAACCTACGCCTTGCCGGTGACCTCGGTGCTGGAATCGCTGCTTTTGACCGGCGGTGATATCAAGACCGTGGAGCGCCGTGAAGTCACGCAACTGCGTGATACGACCCTGCCGCTTCTCCGGCTGGAGGAGTTCCTCTGTCTGAACCGCCGGTCGGACCGCCCCGAGGAGTTCTATGTCGTGGTGGTCGGCGTAGCCGAAAAGCGGCTGGGCGTCGTGGTGGACGAACTGCTTGGCCAGCAGGACATCGTGATCAAGTCCTTGGGCGATGGCTTCAGGCGGTTTCCCGGCATCGCCGGAGCGGCCGATCTCGGGGATCAGCGCACGATCCTGGTACTGGATGTGGGCGGCATGGTCAACGATACCTTGAGATCCGGGAGCTGAGGCCATGTATAAAGCCTTTTTCGGATTCCGGGAGAAGCCGTTCAGCAAGACCCCCGACCCTCGTTTTCTTTTTCTCAGCGCGGGGCATGAAGAGGCCTTGGCCCGCCTGGAGTTTGTGCTGGAGGAACGGGAAATAGCCGTCCTTACCGGCGAGATCGGTTGCGGCAAGACAACGCTCTCCCGGGCGCTTATGGACCGGCTTGGTGATGGCTACCGCTTCTGTTACATCGTCAATCCGCGCCTGACGGGACTGGAATTCCTGCGGACCACGGCCCGCCTGCTCGATATCGAGGAGCCGGCGGCGCTCAAGGACGAATTGCTTGAGCAGATCAATACGGTCGTCTACGACAGCTACCAGAAGGGGATTTGCCCGGTCATCGTGGTCGATGAAGCCCAGATGATCTCCGATGCGGAGGTGTTTGACGAGATCCGCCTGCTGACCAATTTCCAGCTGGATGACCGCAATCTGCTCGCGGTGATCATCATGGGGCAGCCGGAATTGCGTCCCATGCTGGCTTCGTCCCGGTTCGAGCCCCTGCGGCAGCGGATCGCCCTCAATTACCATCTGGAGCCGCTTACGCTGGAAGAAACCATGGAATATCTCGATTTCAGGCTTGAAAAGGCCGGCGGTATGCCCGGTTTATTCACCCCCGACGCTGTCCAGAAGATATTCGAGATTACCGGCGGCGTCCCGCGCAAGATCAACTCCATTGCAACCAATGCCCTGTTGGTCGCCTACGGCAACGACGCAGCCCTGATCGATTCGACGGTCATCGATGAAATTAAAGACGAACTGATGATGTAGAAGGATTCCAACCGCATGAACCTGGCAAAGATTCGGCAAAAAGTCCAAAACAGAGAGGCCCGGGAGCGGACTGTCGAAGCGGAGCGCATCAGTCTGGACGCGCCGCCGTTGGAGGCGCCTTCACTCCAGGTCGCCGCCGCCCCTTCTCCCGTTGCCGCTGATGATCGCCCGTCCGTTGCCGATACGGCGGTCGCAGTGATTCCTGAAAGCCGGCAAAACCCCTTGCCGAGGCGGGCCAGGAATATCGATCCTCTCGACATCATCCTCGCGGGGCGGGCAGCGGCCGGATGCGACGACGACCTGCCGCTGGCGTCCGAAGGCCAGGTGGTCGCCGAGGTATCGGAGTACGAGGAAATACTCTGTTTCCGGATATCGGACGAGATATACGGCATCAACATCATGGAACTCAAGGAGATCATCAAACCCCGTGAGACGACCGAGGTCCCCCGTGCCCCGCTGTTTATCATGGGGGTGATTTCCCTGCGCGGCGTCATCATTCCCATATTCAACATGCGTGAACGCCTTGGCCTCCCTCTGGGGGACCGCACCGGCCGGGAACGTATTGTGATCGCGAAGCGCAACGAAGGGTTCGCCGGCCTGTTGGTGGACGAGGTTATTCAGGTCGTGCGTATCGGGAAAGAGGAACGCGAACCCGCTCCAGCCGTTCTTGAGGGGATTGACCGGGATTTTGTCTGCGGCATCGGCCGCACCGGAACCATGATGATCATTCTGCTCAATGTGGCAAGCATTACCGATATCAACCTCTGCTGAAGCACGCCGGTCCCGGCCCTGCCGGCCGCTGTTCACCACTATGGCTGTTTGAACGGAGCCGCACGAATAGATTATGAAAACAGATCTGCAGAACATAGAGTTGGCGTGTTTCAGCCTGGGTAACAGGCTCTTTGCGGTGGATATCATGCGCATCAAAGAGATCATCCTGCCCCAGAAGCTTTCCGGTCTGCCCCGGGAGTCGGACCTGCTGGAAGGGGTCATCAACCTGCGCGGCGAATTGATTCCGGTCATGGACATGCGGAATCGTTTCGGCATGCCGAAAGCCGATGAGCGCGAGCGCGTCCCGGGCCGACTCCTGATCGTCTCGCTTCAGGGACAGATGCTGGCTCTGGCGGTGGATAACGTCCAGGAGGTCATCACCGTTCCGGCGGGCGAGATCAAACCCGCTCCCGATATCACCGAAGGAATCGGCATGGAATACGTTTTGGGGATGTGCCTTTCACATGAGCAGATGTTCATGATCCTGGACATCGACTCCCTGCTTGCCCCCTCTGATATGCGCCTGGAGTCGCTTCGTGGATAATCGGGAAGATATACGCACCGCCCTCAAATCAGCCGACGAAGAACTGCGGCGCGCGGTCATCGATTCCCTGCGCGGCAGGAACCTGGAGGATGTGGGCGAGTTTGTTTTTACCGCCATGGGCGATGGCAGCTGGCGGGTGCGCAAGGAAGCGGTCAATGTGTTTGTGGCGGCAGAGCCCTCCGGCCATTTTATCGCCGAACTGCTGGAACTGTTGCGCGATGAGGGCAATGCCGGGCTGAGAAATTCCGCTGCCGAGGCTATTGTCTTGCTTGGGGCGCGGGCGGCCCTCCAGTTGAAAACCCTTGCCGCCGACCCCGATGCCGGCGTGCGGAAGTTCGTGGTCGATGTCATGGGGGGGATCGGGGACGTCGAGTTCATCCCGGTGCTGCTGGCCGCCCTCTATGACTCCGATGTGAACGTTTCCGCCGCCGCAGCCGAACATCTGGGCACCATCGGCGACGCCGGGGTGGTGCCGGAACTGCTCGCGGCAATCGCCGCGAATGAAAACGCCTTCTTTCGTTTCAGCGTCCTGTCCGCCCTGGGAAAACTCGGGACCCCGGGGCCGGTGCCGGAGGAGATCAAGAAGCTTGTCGGGCAGGATATCTTCAGCAAGGTGCTCTATGACTGCCTCGGGAGCATCGGTGACCATACGGCCGCACCCATTCTCCTGGAGGGCTTTCTCTCCAGCCAGAAGAGCGCCCGTTGCGCTGCCGTCAAGGCCTTCAACCGTATCCTGCTCCGTTCCGGCGCCATGGAACGTCAGCGACTCCAGGGGGCAGTGCGCCGCCTGTCGGGCGGCGAGGTCGTGCCGGCTTTCATGGAACTGCTGGAGGTGGAAGGGCATGATACCGCCCTGGCGGAAGCGGTAACGAACCTGCTGGGGGTTATCGGCGACCCGCGCGCCGCTGTGCCTCTTTTGGCGGCATATCTCACCGAACGGCTTTCGAGTTTGGCGCTCAACGCCCTTTCGGCTTTAGGCCCCGCCGGCATGGATACGTTGCGGGAAATCTATCCCAACGCCGACGAAAAGGTGTGCGGCGCCATCTGTACGCTGTTTGGGGAATTGGGCTACCCCGGGGGAGACGACCTGATTCGCAGCGCCTTGCGCAGCCCCTCGCCGCTGGTGCGCAGGTCCGCGGTACAGGCCGCCGGCCGGCGGGGACTATCGGACTGCATCCCGGAGATCATCGGGCTGCTCGAAGAGGCGGACGATGGCTTCTGCGGCGCCATCATCTCCTGCCTTCAACTCCTGGCCCAAAAGGACAGCAACCCCGTCAGGGCGGTTGCGCGCCAATTGGCCGATTCCGAGCAGCCACAGCGCCGCCGCGACGCGGCCTCGCTCTTTGCCGCCCTGCGTGACGGCGACTACCTGTCGCGGCTCGTCAAGGACGAGGATCCCTCCGTGCGGCAGACCTCGGCGGCTGCCATTGGGAAGCTCCATATTCCCTCCCTGCAGGGGGTGTTGCAGATTGCCCTGGTGGACGAGACCCCGGAGGTGCGCATGGTGGCGGCCGAGGCCTTGGGTGAATCGGGGAACGCCGCTGCCCTCGAGCCTTTGAGGCTGGCCCTGCGCGATGACGACTCCCGGGTGCAGTGCGCGGCCCTGAAAAGCATGACCCGCCTGGAACCGGCGGCTATTCTCGACGTGATCGAACCCCTGCTTCCCGCTGCCGGCGGTCTGCTCATGATCACCTGCCTTGAAGTGCTGGAGTCGTTAGGGGATGCCGCCGCCCTGGACCTGGTGGAGACGGTCCTGGATAACAGGGATGAAGAATTGGTCATATTGGCGTTCAACATCCTTGCCCGTCACGACAAGGACCGAATCCTGCGGAATGCCGAGCGGCTTTTTGCCCATCACCATGCCGGCATCAGGTATGACACGGCGGTGACTCTGGCGGGACTTGCCGGCCAACGGCCCCGGGCCGTTCTGAAAAACGCCCTCAGGAATGAAGGGAACAATCTGGTCAGGGACCTGATGAAACGTCTGTTGAAAGGGGGCGCATGACTTTATCCCTGGATACAGGACAGCCCATGTCCGATGATGAGTTCCGGGTCATACGGGACAGTATTTACAGCCATTGCGGCATTTTTTTCGACGACGACTCAAAATACCTTCTGGAGAAGCGTCTTGCCCGCCGCCTGACCGCCCTGAGCCTGAATAATTTCCGCGAATATTATCACTTTTTGAAATACGACCGGAATAAAGACCAGGAAATGATGGACATCATGGATGTCCTTACGACCAACGAAACCTATTTCTTTCGGGAATCGTTCCAGCTTTCCGCTTTCACGGATGAAGTCGTTCCGGAACTCATCAGCGTAAAGTCGGCTCGGGGGGACCGAACGTTGCGCATCTGGAGCGCAGGCTGTTCAACGGGAGAAGAACCCTACACCATCGCCATGCTGCTGCGGGACATGCCCCGTTTGCGGGGGTGGAAGATCGAGATCATCGGCACCGACATCAGCCAGCGGGTCCTTCAGCACGCCCGGCGCGGAGTCTACACGAAATCGTCGTTTAGGGCGACCGAAGAACGCTATATCAAACGTTTCTTTTACGAATATGACGGCGGGCTCAAGGTGACGGACGATATCCGGGAAATGGTCACCATCAGCCATCTCAACCTCTTCGACAAGATCCGCATGATGATGCTCGGCAAGATGGATCTCATCTTCTGCCGCAATGTGATCATCTATTTCGATCTGGCGGCCAAGAAGAGAGTCGTCGAAGAGTTTCACCGCTCCCTCCATGACGGAGGTTTCCTGCTTCTGGGGCATTCCGAGTCGCTGATGAACGTCACCACGCTTTTTACGCTGCGCCACTTCAAGAATGATATGATCTATCAGAAGCCGGAGCGCTCTGCACTGGGAGACGATTTATGAGAAGGCTCAAGGTGCTTGTCGTAGACGATTCCGCCTTCAGCAGACGCACCATCACCAAGATGCTCGAGGGACTTGAGTGTGTCGAAGTGGTCGGCTACGCCACCAATGGCGAGGAGGGGATCCACAAGGTGGCAACCCTTAAGCCGGACCTCGTCACCCTTGACCTTGAGATGCCGAAAATGGACGGATTTACGCTGCTGCGCATCCTGACGGTCCGCTATTCGACCCCGGTGATTATCGTGAGCGCCCTGAGCAGTGCAGACAAGGTGTTCAAGGCCTTGGAGCTGGGCGCCCTGGATTTCGTGGCAAAGCCTTCCAGCGGGGCCTCCAACGATCTGCTGCTCATCAGGGAAGACCTTCAGCAGAAGGTGCTCCAGTTTGTCAATCAGGGCTTGCCGCGGTTAAAGCAGCCACCGTTGCCGTCCCATGAAAGGGGGCGGGGAGATGCGGGCGCGGCGAAGCCCGGCGTTGTTGGCCAATCGCCCTTCGATCTTGTCGCCATCGGTGCCTCAACCGGCGGGCCGCCGGCGCTGCAATTTTTCTTCTCCGCATTCGAGAGGGCATACCCCTTTGCCGTCGTGGTGGCCCAGCATATGCCGTCAGGGTTCACCCACGCCTTTGCCGAGCGCTTGAACCGCGCCTCCCTGTTCGAGATAAAGGAGGCGGTAGATGGCGATTTGGTGCTGCCGGGCAGGGTGCTGATAGCCCCCGGAGGTTCGAACCTCGTGTTGGAACTGCACAACGGGCGGGCGGTTGCGCGGGTCGTCCCTCCCACGAGTGCCGACCGTTATGTGCCGTCGGTGGACGTCATGTTGGAATCCTGTGCCGATATCTACAAAAAGCGCATGATTGCCGTCATCCTGACCGGCATGGGAAATGACGGCACCAAGGGCGTTCGCAAAGTCAAAGGCCAGGGCGGCTTTGTGATCGCCGAATCCGATGAAACGGCCGTTGTCTACGGGATGCCGCGCGAAGCCGTAGCGACCGGCCTTGTGGACAGGGTTGTCCCCATGCAATGCGTGCACCGGGAAATCCTGGCCAAAGGCCCATTTACCTAATCTCGTATCGCCGCCGGTACGCACACGTGCTCTTTATACGTAATCCAATTTTATGGTCCAGAAAGGAACATCATTGTGGAACAGAAGTACATCCCCAAGGATATAGAACAAAAATGGCAGCGCTGTTGGGAGGAAGCGGCATCCTTTGCCGTCACCGAAGATCCGGATAAGAAGAAGTATTATCTGCTGGAGATGTTTCCCTATCCCTCCGGCAGGATACATATGGGCCACGTGCGCAATTATTCCATCGGCGACGTGGTCGGCAGGTTCAAGAAGATGCGCGGCTTCAACGTGCTTCACCCCATGGGATGGGATGCCTTCGGGATGCCGGCTGAAAACGCCGCCATCCAGAATAAGAGCCATCCGGCCAAGTGGACCCATGAAAACATCGACTATATGCGCGGCCAGCTCAAGAAAATGGGGCTTTCCTACGACTGGGGCCGCGAACTTGCCACCTGCGACGTGGCCTATTACCGCTGGGAGCAGAAGATCTTTCTGGAGATGCTCGCCAAGGGGCTGGCGTACAAGAAGACCTCCTTTGTCAACTGGTGCCCGAAATGCGAGACCGTGCTGGCCAACGAACAGGTGGAGGACGGCGCCTGCTGGCGGTGCGACAGCGAGGTCAAGCAGAAGGAGCTCGATCAGTGGTTCTTCCGCATCACCGATTACGCCGAGGAGCTGCTGGAGTGGACCTTCAAGCTCCCCGGGTGGCCGGAGCGGGTGCTGACCATGCAGCGCAACTGGATCGGCAAGAGTATCGGCTGCGAGATCGATTTTCCCCTGGAAGGGCGCAGCGAGTCCGTCAAGGTCTTCACGACCCGCCAGGATACGGTCTTCGGCGCCACCTTCATGTCCCTGGCCCCCGAACACCCCCTGGCCCGACAGGTGACCACTTCCGACCGGAAAGCCGAGGTCGACGCCTTTATCGAGAAGGTCAAAAAGACCGACCGCATCAAGCGGACCGCCGATGACTTTGAAAAGGAAGGGGTCTTCACCGGTTCCTACTGCATCAATCCCCTCACCAAGGCCCGCATGCCGGTGTATCTGGCCAACTTTGTCCTGACCGACTACGGCACCGGCGCGGTCATGGCGGTGCCGACCCACGACCAGCGCGATTTCGAGTTTGCCCGTAAATATTCGTTGCCGCTCCAGGTCGTGATCCAGCCGGAAGGGGAGAGCCTCGATACCGCCTCCATGCAGGCCGCCTTCACCGAGGTCGGAACACTGGTCAACTCGGGCCGGTTCGACGGTCTGAAGAGCGATGCCGCCAAAGAGGCCATCGCCGATTACCTGGAGCAGGAGGGGATCGGCAAGAAGACGGTGAATTTCCGTTTGCGCGATTGGGGCATCTCCCGGCAGCGCTACTGGGGCAACCCCATCCCGGTCATCTACTGCGACGACTGCGGCGTGGTGCCGGTGCCGGAACAGGACCTGCCGGTGCGGCTCCCCATGGACGTGGAGTTCAGCGGCGAAGGGGGAAGCCCGCTGGCCAAGCTGGACTCCTTTGTCACCTGCACCTGCCCCAAATGCGGCAAGGCGGCGCGGCGCGAGACCGACACCATGGACACCTTCGTCGAGTCGTCCTGGTATTTCCTGCGCTACTGCTGCCCCGACTTCCAGGACGGCCCCCTGGACAAAAAGCGGGTGGATTACTGGATGTCCGTTGACCAGTATATCGGCGGTATCGAGCACGCCGTCCTGCATCTCCTGTATGCCCGTTTCTTTACCAAGGTGTTGCGCGACCTGGGGTACGTCTCCTGCGACGAACCGTTCACCAACCTGCTGACCCAGGGCATGGTCATCAAGGACGGCGCCAAGATGAGCAAGTCCAAGGGCAACGTGGTCGATCCCAATGCCCTCATCGAGCGCTACGGCGCCGATACGGCCCGCCTCTTCTCCCTGTTTGCAGCGCCGCCGGAAAAGGATCTGGACTGGAGCGACCAAGGGGTGGACGGCTCGTTCCGTTTCATCAACCGCGTGTGGAAACTGGTCCATGACCGCCTCGACCTGGTGAAAAACGCCGCTGCGCCGGACCTGGCAACGCTTACGACCGAGGAGCGCACCCTGCGCCGTGCCGTCCACAAGACCATCAAAAAAGTGACCGAGGACATCGAAGAACGGTTCCATTTCAATACCGCCATCGCATCGATCATGGAACTGCTCAACACGCTTCAGCCCGCGGAACTCCAAACGCCGCAGTACGGCGCCGTCATGAAAGAGGCCCTGGAAACCACGGTGCTGCTGCTGGCTCCCTTTGTCCCGCACGTGAGTGAGGAGTTGTGGCAGCGCCTCGGCAATGCCACGCCCCTTTCCCGCACCGCCTGGCCGGAATACGACCGGGATGCGGTCGTGGACGAAGAGGTGCTGGTTGTCGTCCAGGTCAACGGGAAGCTCCGTACCCGGATCACGGTGAGTGCCGGGACCAGCATGGAGGAGCTCGAAAAGTCTGCCCTGGCGGACGAAAAGGTGCTCCCGTTTCTCGAGGGCAAACAGGTGCGCAAGGTCATCTGCGTGCCGGGCAAGCTGATCAACATCGTGGTGGCGTAGGGGGAGGGGACATGTCTTTCGGAGGTCTATTCCGCCTTTTCCCGCTCCTGCTGCTCTGCTGCACGTTGTTATGTGCGGGGTGCGGCTATCGCTTCGCCGGAACGGCCGGAAACACGCTGGCAACGGGCCAGTCGATCTGGGTGGCGTTCATCGTCAACGAGACGGTCAGCCCAACTGCGCAGACCGTGATCCGGCGGGCGTTGTACGAGGAAAGCCACACCATGAGGGGATTGTCCCCGGCGGACAAAGAGGCGGCGGCCGACCTCAGGGTGCGGGGCAAACTGGCCTCCTATACCCTCAAGGCGGTCTCCTATTCTGCCGCCGACCAGGTGAAGGAATACCGTCTGACCATCTCCGTTGATCTGGAATTGCATAAAAAGGGCGGGACGGCCCCTGTGTGGAAGGGAACCGTCCAGGCATCCCAGGACTTCCCCGCGTCCACCGACCTGGCCCTGCAGCATAACGCCGAGGAGGCGGCCCTGAAGGCGGCCTCCCGGACCCTGGCCGACCGGTTTCTCGTGGCCGTGGAACAGGCCTATTGATCATGACTGCCCAGGAGTTCGAAACCGCCGTCAACAAGGGGACCATCCCGCCGCTCAGCTATCTGTACGGCGAGGAGACGTTCCTGATCGAACGGGCCGTGCGCCAATTGCTGGAACGGGCCATCGATCCTTCGCTCAAGGATTTCAACTTCAACGTTTTCTACGGCAATGAAACCAAAGGGGTCGAAATCCTCGATGCCGCCCAGACCCTGCCCATGTTCGCCGAGCGGCGGGCCGTGCTGGTAAAACGCGCCGATGCGCTCAAGGCCGATGTGCTGGAGAGCCTGCTGCCCTATGTCCGCAATCCGGCGGCAACCACGTGCCTCGTGTTCACCGGCGCCAAGATCGACCAGCGCAAGAAATTCTTCCAGGAGCTCAAGAAACAGGGCTGCCTGGTGGAATACAAGCGGCTCTACGACAACAAGCTGAGCGGCTTCATCCAGAGCGAAGCGGTGGTCCAGGGAAAAACGATCGACCCGGCCGCCGCCGGGTTGCTGTCTCTTCTGATCGGCAACAACCTCCAGGAGTTGGCGTCCCAGATTGAAAAACTGGCTGTGTACTGCGGCGACCGGTCGCGGATAACCGTGGAGGACGTACGCGTCATCGCCAGCAGCAGCAAGGCGTTTACCGCCTTCGAGCTTGCCCGCTTCCTGGGGATGCGCGATTTGCAGAATGCCCTCAAGAGTCTGGGGGCTCTCTTTCGCAACGGCGAGGATGCGCCGATGATGATCGGCGCCCTGACCCGGCATTTCCGGCAGTTGTGGCGGATCAGGGAGTTGCTGGACCGCAGGGTGTCCCAGGCCGATATCGGCCGGGAACTCAATATCCACACGTTTTTTCTGGGGGAAGTGGTCCAGCAGGCGCGCAATTTTTCGCGGGATGAATTGGGAATGTTGTTCGAGGAACTTTATCGCTGCGACGTTGCGTCCAAGACAGGGGGAGGGCAGTCGGCCGGTTTGATGCACGGCTTGGTGGTCGGGATCTGTACGGCAACGCTGGCACGGTAATGCATATGCATTTTGAAACGGGGATGAACGGGGCAACCACCGATAGGTGATGGGTAGTGCCGGCGCCGCCACATGGTCGTCAGATGCGAAAAAAGGGAACGCCCCGTTTGAGGGAGGTTCCCTTTTTGATTCATATGTGTATGTGCCGGTGTGTCTTACGCCAGGGTATTGACGAGCTTGGTCAGGCGCGACACGTTCCGGGAGGCGTTGGAGGTGTGGATCACGCCCTTGGAAGCGGAGGCGTCGATGACCGGAATGGCGGCCTTCAGGGCTGCGGTGGCGGCTTCCTTGTCCTTGGCCTCGACAGCCTCGCGCACCCGTTTGATATATGTCTTCAGCGTTGAGGTAACGTGCCGGTTGCGGGCATTCCTCTTGGCGTTCTGTTTAATCCGTTTGATTGCCGATTTGTGATGTGCCAAGCTGCACCTCCGTATGATTCTTTTCGCGTGTAATGTCTAAATTGAAGCTAGTTTAGTAACACTACTGCGGTTGCGTTGTCAAGATAAATTATGGCGACAGCCTGACCCGTCTGCCCTCCACACGAATCTTCCCCGCGCAGAAGAGGCGTATGGCCTCGGGATAGATACGATGTTCCTCATGCTGAATGCGGGCCGCGAGCTTTTCTTCCGTGTCGTCTTCCGGGACGGGAACGACCGCCTGGAGGATGATCGGACCGGTGTCGGTTCCGCCGTCCACGAAGTGAACCGTGCAGCCGCTAAAGCGGACACCGTAGTCAAGGGCTTGTTTCTGGGCGTGAAGGCCCGGGAAAGCCGGCAAAAGGGCTGGGTGGATGTTCATGATGGCGTGGGGAAACGCCGTGACCATCACATCGGTCAGAATCCGCATGAAGCCGGCCAGGACCACCAACTGGGCGCCATGGTCCCGCAACAGATCCACCAGGGCGGCATCGTACTCCCGGCGGTCGGCGTAAGCGCCACTCTCGTGGATGATTGCCGGAATGTTGTGCTTTTCGGCGCGTTTCAGGGCAAAGGCATCACGTCTGTTGCTGATCACGCACGCAATGGTGGCATTGATCCCGCCTGACGCAATGCGGTCGATAACGGCCTGGAGATTGGTGCCGTTTCCCGAAACCAGAACCGCCAGCCTGACCGGATTTCCGTCAGTCACTACCCCTCCACCAGTTCGACGCACTCGCTGCCGTCCGCGCAGGTGGTAATGTCGCCGATAACCCAAGCCTGCTCGCCAAGCCCCTTCAGGCGGTAGACGATATCCTCGGATTCCTCCTCCGAGACAGCCACCACCATGCCGATCCCCATGTTGAAGGTGCGGTACATCTCCGCACGTTCGACGTTGCCGGCCTCCTGCAAGATGTGAAAAAGGGGTTGCCGTTCCCAGCGATCCAGGTGGATGGTGGCTTTACACCCCTTGGGCAGGATGCGGGGGATGTTTTCCAGCAGTCCGCCTCCGGTGATATGGGCAATGCCGTTGATCCTGAAATCCTTGAGCAGGTTCATGATGGAACGGATATAGATGCGTGTCGGCGTCAGCAGCTCTTCGCAGACGGTCCGGCCGGTGTCGGCCAGCTGGGAGTCCAGGGACAGCCCCAGGCGTTCGAAGATGAGTTTGCGCGCCAGCGAGTAGCCGTTGCTGTGGAGTCCGCTGGAGGCTATGCCGATCAGGCGGTTGCCGACGGATATGCCCGAGCCGTCGATGATGTTGTCCCGCTCCACCACCCCTACGGCAAAACCGGCGATATCGTACTCGTTATCGGCGTAGAAACCGGGCATTTCAGCCGTTTCGCCGCCGATAAGGGCACAGCCGGCCTGTTTGCATCCTTCGGCAATTCCTTTGACGATGTCCGCCGCTTTCTCGGGCTGGAGCCTGCCGGTTGCCAGGTAGTCGAGAAAAAAGAGCGGCTCCGCTCCCTGTACCACAATATCGTTGACGCACATGGCCACCAGGTCGATGCCAACGGTATCGTGGCGGTCTGCCATAAAGGCGATCCTGAGCTTGGTGCCGACGCCGTCGGTCCCGGACACGAGCACCGGGTTTTTATATTTGGCGGTATTTAACGAAAAAAGGCCGCCGAAACCGCCGATATCTGCCATGACCTCCGGGCGGGACGTGGCCTTGACCAGCGGTTTAATCATGCTGACAAAGCTGTTGCCGGCCGCTATATCAACCCCGGCATCCTTATAGGTTATCCTTCGTTCGCTCAAACCCTCTACCTCCTTAGATGAAAAACTTTTGTAAAACACGGGCGGTAAAATGTCAATTTCAAACTGCAAAAGCTGATTTGTTCGGCTCTGGTAGCGTGCCGGTCCGGCAACAACAACAGCTTGACAATACTGGGTACTCCGCATAATATCTCACGACGCTGACATTAGCGGGGGTGATATGCAGTCGAGCCGGCTGGGAGAGATCCTGGTAAAAAACAACCTGATCACCAAGGAACAGCTTGCCAAGGCGCTTGAGGAACAAAAGCTTTCCGGTGGCCAGATGCGTCTCGGCACGATTCTGATCAAGCAAAATGCCATCAGCGACCAAAATCTTACCTCGTTTCTCTCCAAGCAATACGGCGTTCCTGCCGTCAATCTCTCTGATTATGACATAGACCCCGCCGTCATCAAGGTCATTCCCCAGGAAGTTGTCCAGAAATACCAGCTTATACCGGTCAACCGCGCCGGCGCAACGCTGATCGTCGCGGTCAGTGATCCGTCCAATCTGTTCGCCATCGAAGACATTAAGTTCATGACCGGCTATAATGTGGAGATGGTGGTTGCGTCCGAATCGGACATCAAAAACGCCATCGACAAGAATTACGATCAGTCCGCGTCGCTGGCCGATGTCATGGGCGACATGGATTTTGAGGATGTGGAGGTCGTCGGCGAGACCGACGAGGTGGACGTCAACTCCCTGGAACGGGCCACCGAGGACGCTCCGGTTGTCAAGATGGTCAATGCCATCCTCCAGGACGCCATCAGGAAAAAGGCCAGCGATATTCATATCGAACCCTACGAAAAGGTGTTCCGCGTCCGCTACCGTATCGATGGTGTCCTCTACGAGGTGATGAAACCGCCGCTCAAGCTGAAAAACGCCATTACCTCCCGTATCAAGATCATGTCGGAGTTGGATATCGCCGAACGGCGACTGCCCCAGGATGGCCGTATCAAGATCAAACTGGGCGGCGGCAAGGACATGGATTTTCGCGTTTCGGTGCTGCCGACGCTGTTCGGCGAGAAGATCTGCCTGCGGCTCCTGGACAAGAGCAACCTGCAAACGGACCTGACCAAGCTGGGGTACGAACCTGAGGCCCTGGCGCACTTTTTGCGCGAGATTCACAAGCCGTTCGGCATGGTGCTGGTCACCGGCCCCACCGGCAGCGGCAAGACGGTTTCCCTCTATTCGGCCCTGGCGGAGCTCAACAAGGTTTCCGAGAATATCTCCACCGCCGAGGACCCGGTTGAATTCAACTTTGCCGGCATCAATCAGGTGCAGATGCACGAGGATATCGGCCTCAATTTTGCCGCGGCGCTGCGCTCTTTTCTGCGGCAGGATCCCGATATCATCATGATCGGCGAGATTCGTGATTTCGAGACCGCTGAAATAGCAACCAAGGCGGCCTTGACCGGCCACATGGTGCTTTCCACCCTCCACACCAACGATGCCCCGGCCACCATCAACCGCCTGCTCAACATGGGGATCGAACCGTTTCTGGTAGCGTCGGCCGTCAACCTGATTACGGCCCAGCGCCTTGCCCGCCGGGTCTGCGCCGAATGCAAGGAACCGGAAGACATCCCGGTCCAGGCATTGATCGACGCCGGCGTCTCACCCGATGAGGCGCCTTCCTTTGTCTGCATGCGCGGCAAAGGGTGTTCCGTCTGCAACAATACCGGCTACAAGGGGCGGGTCGGTTTTTATCAGGTTATGCCCATGCTTGATGAAATCCGTGAACTGATCCTCAATGGCGCCAATACCGCCGAGATCAAGCGGGAGTCAATGCGGCTGGGCATCAAGACCATGCGTCAGTCAGGGCTCACCAAGCTCAAGGAAGGAGTCACTTCCTTTGAAGAGGTCCTGCGGGTAACTGTTGCTGACGACTAGAAAGGACGGGCTCAATGGTTAATCTGCACCAACTGCTGAAGGTTCTTGTCGAAAGCAATGGTTCCGACCTGCATATCACCACCAACACCTCGCCCCAGATCAGGGTTGACGGCAAGCTGACGCCGCTGGATTTCCCGCCGCTGAACCAGGTTGAGACCAAGCAGCTCTGTTATAGCGTCCTGACCGATGCCCAAAAGCACAAGTTCGAAGAAGAAAACGAATTGGACCTTTCGTTCGGGGTCAAGGGGCTTTCCCGCTTCAGGGGCAATATATTCGTCCAGCGCGGGGCCGTGGCCGGGGTATTCAGGGTTATCCCCTACCGCGTCCTGACGTTCGAAGAGCTTGGGCTGCCCGCCATCGTTTCCGAGTTGGCGGCCAAGTCCCGGGGGCTGATTCTCGTGACCGGCCCGACCGGCAGCGGCAAGTCCACGACCCTGGCTTCCATCATCGATTACATCAATATCAACCGCCACGAGCACATCGTCACCATCGAGGACCCGATCGAGTACCTGCACCCCCATAAAGGGTGTCTCGTCAACCAGCGCGAGGTGGGGGCCGACACCAAGGGGTTCAAAAATGCCCTCAAGTACGTGCTGCGCCAGGATCCCGACGTGGTTCTGGTCGGCGAGATGCGCGATCTGGAAACCATCGAGGCGGCGCTGACCCTCTCGGAAACCGGGCATCTCTGTCTGGCCACTCTGCATACCAACTCCTGCGTCCAGACCATAAACCGTATTGTGGATGTGTTCCCCCCGTATCAGCAGACCCAGATACGGGCGCAGCTTTCCTTTGTACTGGAGGGAGTCATATCCCAGGCGCTGATCCCGAGAATGAACTCGCGGGGACGTGCGTTATCCCTGGAGATCATGGTTCCCAATGCCGCCATTCGCAATCTGATTCGTGAAGACAAGGTCCATCAAATCTATTCACAGATGCAGGTCGGGCAGGAGAAGTACGGCATGCAGACGATGAACCAGTCGCTCCTGTCCCTGTATCAGAAACGAATGATATCCCTGGAAGAGGCCCTTGGGCGCTCTCAGGACCCGGAAGAACTCAAGCAGATGATCAATAACCCCTCTGCCGGCCTGAATATGCAGAGACGGCCGCCTGCTCACTAAAAGCGAGGAGTATCGGACAATGCCAAAATTTTCATGGGAAGCACGCACCAAAACCGGTGGCGTGCAGAAGGGCGTCATTGAGGCTGCAAATACCAACATCGTTGAAGCCCAGTTGAAAAAGTACGGTTTTACCAATATCAGCATCAATGAACAGGTCAAGGCGTTTTCCATCAAACTCCCCAAGTTTGGCGGCGGCAAGGTCGAAACCAAGGATCTGGTCGTCTTCACCCGCCAGTTTGCCACCATGATCGATTCGGGCCTGCCGCTGGTCCAATGCCTTGAGATCCTTGCCAGCCAGCAGGAGAACAAGACCTTCAAGGATATACTCTATAAGGTGAAGGAGAGTGTGGAAAGCGGTTCCACCTTTGCCGACGCCCTCGGCAAGCATCCCAAGGCCTTTGACCAGCTTTATGTCAATCTCGTGGCCGCAGGCGAGGTCGGCGGTATCCTCGACACCATCCTGAACCGCTTGGCGGCCTACATCGAAAAGGCCATGAAGCTGAAGAAACAGATCAAGGGGGCCATGGTCTATCCCATCACCATCATGTCCATCGCGGTTATTGTCGTCGGGGTCATCCTCATTTTCGTCATCCCGACCTTCGCCAAGATGTTTGCCGATTTCGGCGGCGATTTGCCGGCCCCGACCAAGTTTGTCATCGGCCTGAGCAATTTCCTGATGAAGTACATCATTGTCATCATTGCCGTCATCTTCGGCATTATTACCGCCATCAAGAAATACTACGCCACGGCCGGCGGGCAGAAGAAGATCGACCGCATGGCGCTCAAGGCGCCGATAGCCGGGCCGCTGATCAGGAAGGTTGCCGTTGCCAAGTTCACCAGGACCCTGGGCACGATGGTCAGTTCCGGCGTGCCGATTATGGACGGGCTTGATATCGTGGCCAGGACCGCCGGCAACAAGATCGTCGAAGAGGCGATCTACGGCGTGCGCCAAGCCATCTCCGAGGGCAAGACCATGGCCGAGCCGCTGGCCTCCTGCGGCGTTTTTCCCCCCATGGTCGTCCAGATGATCGCCGTTGGCGAGGCGACCGGCGCCATGGACGCCATGCTGGGCAAGATCGCCGATTTCTACGATGACGAGGTGGACGATGCCGTTTCGGCCATGACCGCCATGATGGAGCCGCTGTTGATGGTGTTTCTGGGAACGGCTGTCGGTGGTTTGGTCGTTGCCATGTACCTGCCGATCTTCAAGCTGGCGGGGACCGTCGGCGGCTAAGATATGGGGCTTGAACGAAAACTCAGGCTTTTCATCTATGCCAGGATCGTGGTGTCATTCCTGTTCCTGGCGTCTACCGTACTCCTGAATTATCAGGACCTTACCTCGGCTGATGGGCACCTTCAAAGCGGTTTGATCCGCTTGATGGCGTTTTCGTTTCTGTTCTCCCTGTGTTGCCTGTTGTTTCTCCGGCTCCAGAGATACCACGCCTTTATCGCCTACCTCCAGACGATCTGGGATCTGCTCTTCGTAACGGTCCTCCTGCTGTTCACCAACGGCATACTCAGCCCCTATTCCTTTCTCTATCTCCTTTCCATCATGAGCGCCGGTCTGTTGCTGGGGGGGCGGCAAGCGCTCTACGCAGCATCCCTCTGCAGCATACTCTACGGTTCCATCGTCGATCTGCAATACTTCGGCCTGCTGGCCTCGATCGGCCTCAGCCGGTCCGATGCCCAGCAACTTGGCGCATCGCACATTTTTTACACGATCTTCTTCAACCTCATGGGCTTTTATCTGACGGCCCTTATCACCAGTTTTCTTTCGGCGCGCGCCAGGGAAAGCGAGGAAGCGCTCCGCGAGAAAACCGTCAACTATGATGAGCTGGAGCGTTTGAGCACGAGCATCGTATCGAATCTGGAAAGCGGTCTGCTTACGATTACCCCGGCCGGCAGGATCAGGGTTTTCAATCGTTATGCCGAAACGATTACCGGCATGACGCAGGCTGATGCCTATGATACCCGGCTTGCGGACATCTTTCCGGCGCTTGCGGATATTGCCGGCAATATGGACTCCCGGATGGACGGGGAGCTCGAATATGCACTGCCAAGCGGCGAGATGATGACCCTCGGCTACAACACCGTGTCGTTCTGCGACAGCCAGGGAGCATCGGCGGGGGCAATCGTCAACTTCAAGGACCTCACCTCCATGAAACGGATGGAAACGGCCCTGAAAAGGGCGGACCGGCTGGCGGCGCTCGGCGAGGTATCCGCCCGCATGGCCCACGAAATCAGAAACCCTTTGGCGGCCATGAGTGGCTCGGTCCAGATGCTGGCCGAGCACGGTTCCGTATCGGAAGACGATCAGCGGCTGTTGAAGATCGTGCTGCGCGAGGCGGGAAGGCTCAACGGTCTGATTACCGATTTTCTTGCCTATGCCCGTCCTTCATCCCCCTGCAAGGAGCGGTTCGAGTTGCGGCCGCTGGTGGAAGACCTGATTATGCTCCTGTCTTCGGACAGTCACTTCAGTACGGTGTCCTTTCGTAATCTCGTTGCCGCGCATATACTGATTCAAGCCGATATCAATCAACTGCGGCAGGTCCTGCTGAATCTGTTCCGTAATTCCGCGGAGGCCATGCCGGAGGGGGGCGTGGTGGGGATCGAATCGCGTTTTCAACTCAGCGGAGCGGATGGTTTCAACAAAACCCCCGCAGCGGTTATTACGGTGACCGACAGCGGTTGCGGTATCGACAGCACTACGGCGGCCCACCTGTTCGAACCCTTCTGGACCACCAAGGCGGAGGGTTCCGGCCTTGGGCTGGCCGTCACCTACCGCATTATCGAAGCCCACGGCGGGACCATCACCGTCGAATCGCCTCCCGAGGGCGGCTGCTGTTTTACCATCACGCTCCCTGTGTAACGGACAGGCCGATTGAGATGCCCATCCCGGTTTCCTACAGCTTTCGCAATCTTTTCACCCGCCGCCTGACAACCTTTCTGACGGCAACGGGAATGGCGCTGGTGGTGTTCGTTTTCGCTTCGATCCTGATGTTGTCGGCGGGATTGGAGAAAACGCTGGTTGAAACCGGTTCCGACGATAATGTCATTGTCACCCGCAAGGCGGCCAACTCGGAGGTGCAAAGCGGTGTGGAGCGCTCCCAGGCCGCCATTGTGGAGAGCCTGCCGGATATCGCTACCGGAAGCGACGGCACCCTCCTGGCGGCCAAGGAACTGGTCGTCCTGATAAGCCTTCCCAAGCGGGGCAGCGACAAGCCGGCCAATGTGGTCATCAGGGGGATTGATCCGGCGTCCCTCAAGCTCCGTCCCCAGGTGCGACTGGTAGAGGGGCGCATGCCACGTCCCGGTTCAACGGAAATCATGGCGGGCGGCAGTATCGCGCAGCGCTTCAAAGGCGGCGGGATCGGCGAATCGCTGCGCTTCGGCATGCGCGACTGGACGGTAGTCGGTATCTTTGATGCCGGCGCTACCGGTTTCAATTCCGAGATATGGGGTGATGCCATCCAGTTGATGCAGGCTTTCCGACGGCCGGTGTACTCCTCGGTCACCTTCCGGCTGCGCGACAGCGGCGACTTTTCTGCGGTCAAGGCCAAGCTGGATGCCGACCCGCGACTGACGTTGGATGTGCGCCGCGAAACCCGCTACTATCGAGATCAATCCGAGGCCATGGCCAAGTTTTTACGCATACTCGGCATGTCGTTGACGGTGATCTTCTCCCTGGGCGCCATCATCGGTGCCATGATCACCATGTATGCCGCCGTCGCCAACCGGGTCGGAGAGATCGGCACCCTGCGGGCCCTCGGTTTCCAGCGCAGCAGCATCATGCTGGCCTTTTTGATGGAGTCCCTGCTGCTCGGCCTGATCGGCGGTGTCGCCGGACTTTTCATGGCGTCATTCATGCAATTTATCACCATCTCGACCATGAACTGGCAGACCTTTTCCGAGCTTGCCTTTTCATTTACCCTTACTGTCGAAATTATTTACAAATCACTCTTGTTTTCACTGCTCATGGGGTTTGTGGGTGGCGTAATCCCGGCCGTGCGGGCCAGTCGTCTGAATATCGTCGATGCCCTGCGGGAAGGTTGAAATGGAGAAGCGTTGATGAACGGATTGTTCCGTAAAAAACACATCGTATTGGCGGCCCTGGCCGGGGCATCGCTGGCCCTGTACCTGATTGACTACTCTGTTCTCGGCAACAGCCGCGACATCGCTTCCAGTTTTTTAGGAAATCTGGCATTCCTGCCACTTTATGTCATATTTATTACACTAATAGTTGAGCAAATTGTCCGGGAGCGGGAGCGCCAGGCGGTCATGCGCAAGCTCAATATGGTGATCGGTGTTTTTTTCAGCGAGGTCGGCAACCGTCTGCTCAGGGAGCTATCGACCTGTGTGGCGACCTGTGGAGAATTGAAAGGCCATCTCGTGATTGGCGGGAACTGGAAAGATGACGAATTCGCAAAGGCGCTGGACTACCTGGGCCGGACCGATATCAGGATCAGTTGCGATGCAGGGGGCAAGAACCGGCTGAAGGCGTTCCTGATCGAAAAGCGCACGTTTCTGGTTGGGCTCCTGGAAAATCAGAACCTGCTGGAGCACGAGCAGTTTACCGACCTGCTGTGGGCCGTATTCCATCTGGTGGAGGAGTTGGAGGCGCGGTCATCCTTTGAGGCAATGTCTCCGAGCGATACCGAACACATCAATGGTGATATCAAGCGCGTTTTCGGGCACCTGTCCCGTGAATGGGTCCTGTACATGCAACACCTCAGGGTTGACTACCCCTACCTGTTTTCCCTGGCCGTCCGCCTCAACCCCATGCTCGACACCCCGGATCCCCGGGTCTACTGATGGAGTGGCACCTGCGGGACATCGCAACCGTTCTGGCGGAACAGAAGGTCGATGCCGCCTGCGGCCTCTCATCCGGCGAAGCCGCCTGCCGCTTGTCCCGTTTCGGCAGTAACGAATTGCGGGAGCGGGGCGGCACGTCGCCCTGGCTGATTCTGTGGGAGCAGTTCACCTCGACCATGGCGCTGATCCTGACCGGGGCAGCGTTCCTTTCTGCTTTTGTCGGTTCTTTCAAAGACAGCCTGACTATCCTTGCCATCGTCTGCCTCTTTGCCCTCCTGGGATTTGTACAGGAATACCGTGCGGAGCGGGCCATGCGGGCGCTCAAACGGCTGGCCGTGCCTGTGGTGCGGGTGCGGCGCAACGGGATGCCGGTTGAAATTCCGGCAGTCGATCTGGTGGCGGGCGATATCGTCCTCTTGGAGGCAGGCAACCTGGTGCCGGCCGATTGCAGGGTGATTGAGGTCTACAGCCTCCGGGTGCAGGAGGCGGTCCTGACCGGGGAGGCCGAAGAGGTCGAAAAGTGTGTCGAGGCCTTGGGAACAATGGATGATCCCATTCCGACCGGCGAGCGCGTGAACATGGTCTTCATGGGCACCACGGTTGCCTATGGCCGTGGGGCGGCCGTTGTGGTGGCAACCGGCATGAACACGGAGTTGGGGCGTATCGCCGGCATGTTGCAGGATGTGGCCCAGGAATGGACGCCGTTGCAGAAGCGCCTCGACCGCTTGGGAAAAATTCTGGCCCTTGCCGCGGTGGCGGTTTCGCTGTTGTTTCTGGCCATCGGCCTGCTGCGTGGCGAGGACCTGCGCCTGATGCTGATGACCGCCGTCAGCCTGGCGGTGGCCGCTATCCCGGAGGGATTGCCGGCGGTAGTCACCATTACCCTGGCCATCGGCTCGCAACGCATGCTGAAACGTCACGCCCTGATCCGCAAGCTGCCGGCTGTTGAAACCCTCGGCTCGGTGACCGTGATCTGTTCCGACAAGACCGGCACCCTGACCCAGAACCGCATGACGGTCACCGAGGTCGTCACCAGCGCAGAAGTCCTGCAACAGGCCGCTCCGCAGCTCGACGGCGCGGAATCGGAAGCTGAAGCCGCCCGCCGTGGAATACTGGCCTGTGTTGCGCTCTGCAACGAGGCCGTGCTGGCGGAAGGAGAGGGGCAGGGGGTAGGGGACCCGACCGAGATCGCGCTTCTTGCGGCCGCGGCACAAGAGGGACTGTTGCGCCATGAGCTGGAGGCCCGCCTGCCGCGCGTTGCCGAGACTCCCTTTGATTCCACGGTCAAACGCATGGTCACCTTCCACACGGTTGGAGATGCTGCTGTTGCGGCATCGCTTGGACTTCCCGCCCCTCTGAACACCGGTGAATGTCTTGTGGTCGGCAAGGGGGCGCTGGGGGCGGTGCTGGAACTGTGCGACCGGGTCGGCGACCAGCCGCTTGCGGCAGCGGAGCGTCAGGCGGCCATGACGGCCGTCGACCGCCTGGCGGGCCAGGGAAGGCGGGTGCTGGCCGTTGCCTGCGGCATCGGCGGCCGGGACACACACGCTGTTCACGGTCTTTCCCTGATCGGTTTGGTCGCTATGATGGACCCCTTGCGCCCCGAGGCGCGGGATGCGGTTGAACTCTGCCGCCAGGCGGGCATCCGGCCAGTCATGATAACCGGCGACCACCCGTTGACCGCCAGGTCCATTGCCGACGGGCTGGGTATGGGGGAGGGGGGGCGGGTCATGACCGGTGCCGAGCTTGAGCATATCGGCACGGCCGGCCTGGTTGCGGCGGGCGGGGAGGTGTCGGTCTATGCCCGGGTCTCGCCGGAGCACAAGCTGATGATCGTCGATGCCCTGCAACGCCAGGGGCAGGTGGTGGCCATGACCGGGGACGGCGTCAACGATGCCCCGGCCCTGAAAAAGGCCGATATCGGCGTCTCCATGGGGATAACCGGCACCGACGTGGCCCGCGAGGCGGCCGATATGGTGCTCCTGGACGACAACTTTGCCACCATTGTCTCTGCGGTGCGTGAGGGGCGCACCATCTACGACAATATCCGCAAGTTCATCGAATTCTCCGTGGCCGGCAACCTGGGCAAGATTCTGGCGGTGCTGACCCTGCCATTTCTGGGATTGCCCAGCCCCCTTACCCCGCTGCAACTGCTCTGGCTCAACCTGCTCACCGACGGCCTGCTCGGCCTGGGGATGGGAGTGGAACGCTCCGAGCCGGACGTCATGGCCCGTCCCCCGCTTTCTCCAACCTCCCAGATCTTCGATCGCCGCATGGTGCGCCATACCCTGTTGACCGGGGGGATTATCGGCACTTCGACCATTCTGCTGACCTATCACCATTGGCGGTTCCACCCCGAGAACTGGCAGACCGTATTGTTCACCTCCCTGGCCTTTGCCCAGATCGGCCAAGCCATGGCCCTGCGCTCATTTCGGCACTCCTTTTTCCGCATGGGGCTCTTCGGCAACCCCCTGCTCCTCTCCATGGTCGGATTAGTGATCCTGCTGCAGGGGATGGTCGTTTATCTGCCGGCCATGCAGGCCTTCTTCAAAACCACCACCCTGGCTGCCGAGGCGCTGGCCTGGGTCTTTGTCCCGGGAATAGTGCTGTTCGCCGTCCTGGAGGTCGAAAAGGTCGTCGTGCGGCGGGTGGCGTAAAGTTATCCCTGTGACGTTGTGTTTAGTTTGTACCTCAGTTGTGGTAGTATGTTCCTAGAAAAGGGGATGGTTTGGTTTCTCGCGTCGCACAACGGGAGGTGGCTATGAAACGGCTTATCCTGGCGGCACTGATGGGGCTCACGATCTTGATCCAGACAGGGTGCGGCAATGACGGCGGCAGAGCGCACCCGACATTCGTTGCCCAGATTGTGAGCGATTCTACTTCTGACGGCGATATCGCACGGGATTCCGTCAGCGGCGTTTTCACCGTTACGCAGGGCATGTCGCCAACTGTCCAAAGCGTGTTCGCCGGCATAGATCCGGCTACCGGGGCCGAATACCGCGCATTCCTCGATTTCCCCCTGACCGAGGCGGGCGGCGTCCCGGGGAATGCCGTTATTTTGTCGGCGTTCCTGGATATCGTTATCACCAGTATCCAGCCCCAGCCCCTGAGCGGTACGATCCCGGTCCGCATCGACCTTGTTTCCTTTCAGCCGCCAACGCTGGTGGGAACGGATTTTGATCGAACGCTCCAACCGGCGCTGGCAACCACCACGATCACCCCTCCCATTTCCCAATCAGATTTCGGAAAGCATGTAACGGTGGATGTGACAGGTTTGATGGTGGAAGCACAGCGGTTGGGACTGCTCAACTTCCAGGTCCGTATCCTGCGTGATGCGGGGATCGCTTCGTCGGGGCTTATTGAAATCAACGATACCACCGGAACGAACCGGGGCATTCTCGCACCGCTGTTGCAGGTCACCTACTTCTAGCCTGCGGTGATGCAGGAGGAACAGGACCGGAAAAAACGACCTAGTGCAGCCTCAGTTTTATCTTGAAAGGATCACATGAGCTCACTGCGATTCCCTGAACCGTTCAAGCATGAACACGAACCGGTCCAAAACGTCAACGAAATACTCGAAGCTCAATTGACGTTCGGCCAGAAGGCGTCGGATTGGTTCGCCCTGAATCTCGGCTCCTGGTGGTTCATTACCATCCAGTCCATCATCCTGGGCGTCTGGATCGTGGTCAACGTGACCGCTTGGGCTCGGCACTGGGATCCCTATCCCTTTATCCTGATGAACCTGGTGTTGTCCATGCAAGCGGCCTATGCCGCCCCCATCATCATGATGAGCCAGAACCGGCAGGCGGCCAGGGACCGGTTGGAGGCCCACAACGACTACCTGATCAACCAAAAGGCTGAAAAGGAAATCCGTGCCATTCTGGATCATTTGGCAGCCCAGGACCAGGCCCTTCTGGAGATTCACCAGATGATCGCAGAGTTGCGAGGCGACAGATGAAGGGAGGAGGGAACCCCGGCGAGCGCTAAACGCTGTCGCTCTCTTCCCCCGTAGTTGCAGGATGGAAACATCAGTAGTATCTCTCGTGATCATACCGCGCAGTCTGAATAGAGGTCAGGCTGCGCGTTTTTTTTTTTTTTTGCAATTCTGTCCGCCGGGAGACCATCATGGCACCACAAATCGATGAACTGATCCAGAAGATCAGGGAGCTTGAAGAAGAACTGGAGGTCGAGTTCCGCACCAAACGGGAGCAGTTCCAGTTTATCATCGAGGAGAAGCGCGTCCGTTTCGCCGAAGAGGCGGCACGCCAGCAGCGCCGCCTCAAGACCGGGTTTTTCCGCTATTTGGCTGAATCCCGGCCGCTGAACGTTCTGACCGCCCCGGTCATCTATGCCGGATTCATCCCTTTTCTGTTGTTGGATCTTTTCCTGTTGATCTACCAGGCGGTCTGTTTCCCGATCTACGAAATTCCCAAGGTCAAGCGTGCGGAATACCTGGTTTTTGATCGTGAGGACCTCCCCTATCTCAACATCATAGAAAAGTTGAACTGCTTTTACTGCTCCTATGGCAATGGACTGGCAGCCTATTTTCGGGAGATCGCCGCCCGCACCGAACAGTACTGGTGCCCGATCAAGCATGCTCGCCGCATCCGGGCCGCCCATGATCGCTATCCTCGCTTTTTTGAGTACGGCGACGCCGAAAGTTATCGCAAAGGGTTGGAGCGGCTAAGGAAAGAGTTTGACAAGGGCAACGGCATAAAACAGGAGGGCAAAAAGGCACAGAAGGATACATAAATACAACATAGCGGGTGGACTTTTGGAGAACACGTCGGTAGTATGAATCCGTTTGTCTGCGGCCGGATCGGCCCGCAGCGAAAGCGAACAATGATGTCGAAAGGACACTGTTTTCATGAAATGCATCCCCATTCCCCGCACCGAATCCGCCCATGACTACCAATTACTGATCAAACGACTGCTCCTGCACCCCATAGTGGATGCGCCGGACCAGGAAATCGTCTACCGGGACCAAGTCCGCCATAGTTACCGCCAGTTCCGCGAGCGGGTCCAGCGCCTCGCGGCGGCCCTGACACGGATGGGAGTGAAACCGGGAGATACTGTGGCGGTTATGGATTGGGACAGTCACCGCTATCTGGAGTGCTTTTTTGCCGTGCCGATGATCGGCGCGGTGCTGCACACCATCAACGTGCGTTTTTCCGCGGAACAGATTCTCTTCACCATCGACCATGCCGAGGATGACGTGCTTCTGGTCAACTCCGAGTTTCTGCCAATCCTGGAACAGATCCGCGGCCGCATTGACACGGTGCGCGACTTTATTCTCCTCAAGGGCGACGAACCGCATCCCCACGAGACAACCTTGACATTCACCGCCGAGTACGAGGAACTGCTGGCCTCGACCCCGCCGGAATTCGAATTTCCCGACTTCGACGAAAATACCCGTGCCACCACCTTTTATACCACCGGCACCACCGGCATGCCCAAGGGGGTCTACTTCAGTCACCGCCAACTCGTGTTGCATACCCTGGGGGTCCAGGCGGCGCTCTGCTCCTCGGTTGTCCAGGGATGTCTGCATCGCGGCGACGTTTACATGCCCATCACTCCCATGTTCCATGTTCATGCTTGGGGGTTGCCCTATGTGGCCACGTCACTGGGGCTCAAACAGGTCTACCCCGGTCGTTACGCACCGGATATGCTGCTGGAACTGATCGAACGCGAAAAGGTCACCTTTTCCCATTGCGTGCCGACCATTCTGCACATGCTGCTCAAACATCCCCATGCGGCCAAGATCGACCTGAGCAACTGGAAGCTGATCATCGGCGGCGCTGCCATGTCCCAGGCGTTGTGCATGGCGGCATTGGGACACGGCATAGATATTTTTACCGGCTACGGCATGTCCGAGACCTGTCCCATCCTGACCCTTGCCCAATTGACCCCCGATATGCTGAAGCTAAGCCCGGAAGAGCAGGCCGAGATCCGCTGCAAGACCGGTTTGGCGCTTCCCTTGGTCGATCTGAAAGTGGTGGGGGAAGGGCGGGACGAGATGCCTCGCGACGGCCGCAGCACGGGCGAGATTGTCGTCCGCGCCCCCTGGTTGACCCAGGGATATCTGAAGGATCACAAAACCTCCGAGAAACTCTGGGAGGGAGGCTACCTGCACACCGGTGACGTGGCGGTGCGGGATGAGCGGGGATACGTGAAGATAACCGACCGGAGCAAGGACGTCATCAAGGTCGGTGGAGAGTGGATATCCTCTCTGGAATTGGAGGATATCATCGCCCATCATCCCGCTGTGGCCGAGGTGGCCGTGATCGGCCTGCCCGATGAAAAATGGGGCGAGCGGCCCTTGGCCTTGGTGGTGCCAAAACCGGGCACGGTGGTCGTTGAAAAGCAGATTCAGCACCATGTTCGGGAATACGCCGACAAGGGGATGATCTCCAAGCAGGTCGTCCTTCTCAGGACGCGGATGGTGGAGACTATTGATAAGACGAGTGTGGGGAAGATTAATAAGGTGGCGTTGCGGGAAAGGTATGTTTATTGAGTCTTACGATAATAAAATGAGGTCTAATAATAGCCTAAAAAATTGCCAAGAGCTTTGTTAAATTATCCGACACGGGACCTCTCATACATCTAAAAAAGTGTAAAAATTACTGACAGGTTAGTCTCGTGCCCTTATCATGTTTGTGAATATCAAATATATGTATTTGCATATTTAGCTTGTTGTTAATATTAATGAAACGTGCAGCTTAATTGGAGATGAAAAGTAAATGTAAAGCAAAGCAATACTGGTCTCGCTGTTTAAGGTGGCACACAAATTGCTTCTAATTTCTGTAGTAAACAAAGCGCTGCACTTATTGGGGGGATAAGATGAAACTAACAAATTTTAAAATTACCAAGGCTATCCTCGCAGCTCTAGCGATATTTTTTGTATCGGGAGTTGATGCTAATGCAACCTTGATTTATTCAAATAATTTTGAGGATACCGTTGGAAGTGAATGGTCAGTCAATACAACATCTGTAACCCCCATAGGCAATCGTCACTTTTTAGGTGATTTTTCCAACGACTCTACAACTCTTACTCTGAGTGGCCTTTCTGCAGGTTTAGCAACTGTATCATTTGATGTGTATTTTATCCGATCATGGGACGGCGACAACCAGGCTTTTGGCCCTGATTATTTTAATGTGGCAATCAACAATTCTCAGCTTCTACACCAATCTTTCAGCAACGGTGACCTCAGTATGCAGTCAAACGCATCACAAGCTGCTGAACGCTATACCCTTGGATATTCCTATTACAATGGCCTCCCCGGATATAATGTAACATATTCCAACATGGATTCAGTTTACCACTTTGTCCTTACGCTCCCAAGCCTCTCCAACCTCATGGCTATTACTTTTTCGGGTAAAGGTTTGCAAGATAACTATGTCACTGGATTAGATGGCTCTTCATATCTTGACGAATCATGGGGGCTCGACAATGTAATTGTGGATGTTGCCCCCGTACCGGAACCTTCCGGTCTCTTGATGCTCTTTACCGGTGGGGCTATATTGCTGATATTGTGTTGGAGGAAACCATTTAATAGTGCCAGACTTTATTTAAATATTTAAATCGTTGCAGACAAACACTTTCTTTGTAATGTATTGTAATATCTAAATTATATTCCAATTTAGATTGAAACTAATTGAATAGTCGACCAATTGGCTGGTAAGTTGTTGTTTAATTGAATTTATTCTGTCTGAGCGAAAGGAAAATGATGTTCGCCCAGTTTCTGCTATACCCCCTGATTGCTCTGATCGTTTTGTTCCCACAATTTTCTTCGGCAACAGAAGATGCCCACACAATGTTTATGAAGGGTATGTCACTGGAGGCATCTCTCCAGACGTTTGCAGCGCGTAGTTGTTTTGCTAAAGCGACCCAGATAGAGCCAGACAATACGGGTTATAAAGAACATAACGCGTGGTTCCTCAATGAATATGGCTTCTCTGAAGAAGCCGAAAAGTTTTTTTTAAATTTGGTAAAAATTAAACCGACTGATACTATCTATCGTGGACTTGCCTGGAACCAATTGGCTGTCGGGCATCTGGCTGAGTCTGTTGCAACATATCGAAAAGTTATTCCTGATATATCATCAACATTCCTTGAGTCGAGGACATTAGTTAGTATCCGTCGTCGGCTTAGCGAAGATAATGCCGCTAAAATAAATAAGCTTCTTGTCCATCTCTCCCAGTCACCATCGGATACCTCTGCTCAACAAGAACTGTTCAGAACATATACCTATCAGAGGTTGTGGGACGATGCCTTTCGCATCGGTCAACAAATTCGCAACGATGATCCTAACAATCTTCATTTTCGCTGGGAGTTTGCGCGCATGCTTTTTTGGAGTAATCGACTTGAACAAGCCGACTCTGAGTTTGCATCTATGGCCGCAACTCATCCAGACAATCCTTTTATACTTTGGGAATGGGCAAAAGTTCAGTCGGCAAGAAATAGGCTTGAAGAGGCCGGAAAAAATCTTGAGAGGGCATTACTACTTGCACCGGCAACACCCGAAATTATCAAAGATTTGGCCGAACTGCATGCTCGTAGGGGGGACAGCCAGAAATCTTTAAAATCAACTCAACTACTTCTTCAAAACAAGGAACGACCGCTAATTGCGGCCTTGACAGAGGCGCGCTGTAACCATTTTCTTGGGAATGGAAATAAAGCACAGCAACTATACAAACAGATTCTTGCCTTATATCCTGCCAATCAGGAAGCT
The DNA here is from genome assembly GCF_008802355.1 of Oryzomonas sagensis. Lineage (NCBI taxonomy): Bacteria > Pseudomonadati > Thermodesulfobacteriota > Desulfuromonadia > Geobacterales > Geobacteraceae > Oryzomonas > Oryzomonas sagensis. Next base: position 389,253 of record NZ_VZRA01000003.1, read on the forward strand.
CTCTGGGGACTTGCTGAAATTTCCGTTAAAACTGGCCCTGTTTACGATGCGATGAATGCTATTAAACAACTTGAAACTATTAACGATAGTGACCCACGTATTTATGAATTGCTAGAGATACTTAAAATATCAAGCTTGCCACGAATAACTGTTCGGACAGATTGGTACAGCAATTCTAATAATTATTCCCGTTTAAATAGTGGTTTTGATTTTGAAGGCCCACTGTGGGTGGGACTGTTAACCAAAACTGGCTATATCTACTCTAGGTTTCGCCAAAACGGTTTTAATACCATTAACCGTCAATCAGTTTTTGTGCAGGCAGAAAAGAAAATTCAACACTATCTCGCTATAACCGGTCGGTTGGATGGCAACTTCTATGACAATCAACAAAATCACCTAAACTTACGCCTGTCTTCAACCGTTGAACTTAATTCTTTAGGCGTAGTTAAGCTAAGTTATGACCATATTGACATAATCGACACAGAACCGGCCTTTGGTAATCAATTCTATAACCCTGTCGTCTCTATAGGCGCAGCACGTCTAAAGTTGACCACAAATGACTATTCTGTTTATCTTCGACAAGGGATCGTCAAGGAATGGGCTCTGTGGGGAAAACTGACATATGGCGATTATTCTGACGATAATCTTAAACTTAGCTCCGTTGTTGGAGTAGATTATTCACCAGAACTGTTTCCAAATTTTAAGGCATATTATAGTTACTTTTTTTTGGATTATTCCCATAAAGCTCTAGAGAGTGCGTATTTTGACCCTTCAAATTTTTCTGCCCACACTACCGGAATGGCATACCGCGTAAAATCAGATCGCTTTATCTACGGAGGGGAGTGGAACCTAAACTATCTTCAACGTAGCGGGGGCATTGGCAACACTATTTCAATCTTTACCGGCCTTGATATTGGTAACACCCAAGGGCTGCATTGTGAGGCAAAGTATTTTTATCAGAATAGAGGAGAAAATCGGGATTCGTTTAGTGGTCATTATGCCGCCCAGCAAATTCTGTTGTCTTATTTTGTCTTGTTCTAGGAGGGGCACATGTCCATAAATACAGCCATAAAGAGCTGGCTGGATGATATTCAGGGTAAGAAAAAATATCAACGATACAAAGAACAAGAAACTCGTACCAGAAGGGTCTTGGGGCAAATATTTGCAATTCTCAATATTCCGTGTGCGGTGTTTTATTTCTCTTGGTGTGTTTATAAAGCTAATTGGCAGTATTGGTATACTTTCATACCTTTTATTTTAAGTGAAAGTGTATTCCTTGTTCACTACCTACTCTGGATTAATTTGCTCTGGTACAAACGCCATCACCACCCTGAAGGGGTTATTTCTCAAAAAAAATATTCAGTAGACGTCTTTATTCCTGTTTGCAGAGAGCCGCTTGAAATCGTAAGACGGACGGTTATGGCCGCCTGCACTATTGATTATGAGAACAAGATTGTTTACATCCTCGACGATGGCGAAGACGATAAACTTCTCTCTATGGCCGAGGAATTTTGTATAGGCTATATCCGTCGTCCCACCCATGAAAACCGCAAAGCTGGCAACCTTAATTATGCATTTAGTCGAACCAATGGAGACTTGATCCTTGCTCTTGATGCCGATCAAGTTGCTGAAAGTAATATTTTGAAAAGTATTGTCGGCTATTTTTCAATTCCTCGTATTGCTTTTGTACAGACTGAACAGCGCTTTAACCTACCGAAAAACGATCCATGGGGAAATTCTGACGAGGTTTTCTACAAAGCCATGCAGTCTGGTAAAGATAATGATAATGCTGCCATTTCTTGCGGTAATGGAGTCGTCTATCGTCGAGAAGCATTGATGGAAATTGGAGGGTTTTCAGAGTGGAACTTAGTGGAAGACCTTCACACATCTATGCGTATCCATGCTAAGGGGTGGAAAACTGTATACCATGATACAGCCTTTACTATTGGCCATGCTCCGGAAGATGTTTGCAGCCACCTGAAACAACGATGGCAATGGGCAGTGGATTCGTTGCGACTTTTTTTTTGGGATTCGCCTCTGCGTCACAAAGGGCTCTCTTGGAGGCAAAAAGCTCAGTATCTGCACTTTGGCTACAATTACATCTCTTTCGGCGTTTTTTTACCGATTTTTTTCCTCCTACCTATTTGGTCTCTTTTCACACATAATTTCATGCTTAAGGCGAATTTGTCGGAATACTTTCTTGCCAGATTACCATACTTTATTGTCTATTTGATAGCTAACAAGCTTCTCACGGATGGCCTCAACAACTATAAAGTATTTCAGTGTCAAGCGGGACTTTTTTATGTGTATTTCAGCGCTGTGGTGACTGCTCTTCGCTGTCGCACAAAGCTTCCTGACTACACTGTAACTAGCAAGGTCAAAAAACATTCCCTGTTCACGACAAAGATTTTATCATGTTGGCCTCATATGCTCATTTCCCTGTTTTCACTTATAGCAATAGTATATGGTATTGTGACAATACATAATGATCCCTGGTTTTTAATAGTAAATATTTTTTGGGCGACCTGGACTATCGTTACCCTTAGTAGATTTATCGGTCTTAGCTTGTGGCCCCAAATGTACATGCGATGAAGTTTGGAATTTACCATCTAAATTATAATTTAGATAGAGCTGCTCTTGCTATTCTTGAAAAAAAATATGGAACCGAAATTTCCATCCTTTCTTTTTATAGAGCCTGGAATGATTGCAAGATTGAAGATGACCTGCCTTGGCTGAGTTGGCTTTTGTCTGCGCCAAAAGAAATCCTTTTAACATGGGAACCTTGGTCCATCAATTCTGAATTTGGTGTGCTCGAAAAGCAGCCCCATTTTTCACTTATAAACATTACCGCCGGAGTATTTGATACCTACATTAGGGCATTTGCCTCTACTCTGGCAGCTTGCCCAAAGGCTATTTTACTACGTCCGATGCATGAAATGAATGGCTCTTGGTACCCTTGGGGTGGCACTGTAAATAATAATACACCTGAGGAATTTCTGAAAGCTTGGAACCATATCAGAACACTTTTTTTTGAAGTTGGTGCATCAAATGTTAAATGGGTCTGGTCGCCATATACTTCATCATATCCAGATACTCATGAAAACAGAATCTGTAATTATTTTCCTGGTGATGACCAAATCGATATGATAGCTCTTGACGGCTACAATTGGGGGGCGTCAACTGAATGGAGTAATTGGCATAGTTTCGTTGATTTGTTCAGAGATGGGTATGATATTGTAACTTCTCTTTCAAGAAGACCTGTGATAATTGGCGAAGTCGGGTGTGCAGAGTTAGGCGGAGAAAAGCCAGATTGGATAAGTGATATGTTTTCAATTCTGCCATCACGATTTGAGCGGATAGAAGCGTTAATTTGGTTTGATATTAACAAGGAATGCGATTGGCGTATAGCTTCTTCTGCTTCTTCAATGCGTATTTTCAAGAGCAGATCGCATATGTTTTTTGCCTCGTGCGCAAGTTGTCCTATCAAGTAGACAGTTTATGGTAAGTTGATGTTCCGTCCCAAGTGTTCAGCTGCACCATATCGATTAAAGGCTGATGATGTACTCTTATAGCTTGCCTGAGCGGAGGCTATTTTAATGAAATGGATAAATTGAATTCGGAGTACCATGAACTTCCTCTTCCATCTCTATCTCTCCGACAATGATCCGGACCTGCTGACCGGCAATTTCATGGGCGATTTTGTCAAGGGGAGGGTGGGTGAAAACTACCCTCCCGGTGTGGCGGCTGGGATCATGCTGCACCGTCGTATCGACAGTTTTGCGCAACAGCATATTATCTTTCGTCGGAGCTATGGCCGAATTGCGCCGCAGTACCGGTTATGGCGTGGGGTATTTGTCGATCTGTTTTATGATCACTTCTTATCTGCGGGCTGGAACGAGTGGACGGATGAATCCTTGACGAGTTATCTGGCCCGAGCCAAGAAGATGGTTGAGGCACGGCGGGTATGGCTGCCGGAACGTCTGCAGGGCCTGCTGCCGGTTGTTTTTGATGAGTTGCTTCCCTCCTATTGCGAGATAGACGGCATCGGCCTAGCCCTTGAGCGCATGTCGCGCCGGGTGACGCGAGATAACCCTCTGGCCGGCGGTGAACGGGAACTGAGACGGAACTATGCCGAGTTGCGCGAGGACTTCCGTTGTTTTCTGCCCGCTGTCAGCGAATTCGTTGCGAATTTTGCAGAGCGGGGGCGGCGCTAACATAAACGAAACCCCTTCAATATCCTTCCTTAACCCAACTCCACAGTAATCACTTGTTTTTTTACTTGCAACCCATTGATTTTTAATTATATATAATGACTGAAACTGCGGCACAGTCCAATTGAAACGCTGTGCCGCGTTTTTATGATCATTTTCTTATTCTATCCACTTCGTCTTACCGGGCTCCTCTATGAAGTTGCGCTCCAAATCTTTGCCGATATTGTCTGTGTCTCTGGCTGGGATGTTTCTGTTGCTCTATTTTGTTACCAAGGTGTTCCTGCTCGATAGCTTTGCCAGGATCGAAGTGCGGGAAGCCGCAGAGAACGTGGAACGAGCGGTCAACCTGATCAACGATGAAGCCAATAACCTCAACATAGTCTGTGGTGATTATTCCGCTTGGGATGATGCCTACCGCTACGTGAGGGATGGCAACCATGCTTTTGAAAAATCGAATTTGACCGCCCCCACCTTCGCAAAGCAACGTCTCAACCTGATCATGTATCTCGACAGTGCCGGGGATGTCATCTTCGGCAAGGTCTTTGATCTTGAAAAAGGCCGGTTTACGCCAGTTCCTGCCGGATTTTTTCGCCACATCGCTCCCGGGAACCTGCTGCTGAGCCACTCCACGCCCGACAGCACGGTCAAAGGTGTCATCAACCTGCCGGAAGGCCTGATGATAGTCGCTTCTCGGCCGATACTGACCAGTGAGTACAGGGGGCCCATCCGGGGCACGTTGATCATGGGGCGGTACCTGAATGCGTCGGAGGTTGCCGGTTTGGCAACGATGGCCCGCCTTTCCCTGCGCCTGCTGCCAGGAGGGGCAACGAGCGTCTTGGGCGAGGATGGGGTGATGCTGAACGAGGCCAGCCCACGTACGGTCGTGGCGGACGGATTCCGCTATATTAACGGATATGCCTTGGTAAAGGATATTTACGGCCACAAGGCTTTTATTGTCAAAGTAACCGACCGGCGCACCATCTATGGAAGGGGGATGCGGGCCGTAGGATATTTCTTGCTCTGCTTCTTTGGCTTGGTTCTGGGATTTGCGGTCATCGTGCATTTTTTGCTGAAAAAACTCGCCGTGTCGCAGCAACAGGGTAAGGAGCTTGAGCAGCGCTACAGTCTGGTTATCGAGGGGGCCAACGAGGGGATCCTCATCACGGAGCGGACAACCGGGGCGATCATAGAATCCAACGGTGCGATCCAGAACTATCTGGGATACACCGCTGAAGAGTTGATCGGCCTGTATCTCGGTCAGCTTGCCTTTGGCGATGCCGCCATAACCGATACCCTGATAGAAAGGCTTTTGCAGCAAAAACGGGAGTATCGCCTCCGTCGTAAAGACGGCTCTGCCCTTGATGCTGAATTGAGCGCCGGCCTGATACCCTATGACGGCAGGGAAGCCCTGTGCATTATGGTCAAGGATATCAGAGAGCGAAAACAGTTTGAGGAAACCTTGTTTTTTCAGGCAAATCACGACCTTCTGACCGGCATTCCCAACCGTTATCTTCTCCATGACCGCCTGGAACAGGCCCTGGCGGCGGCACGACGGGAAGGGCATATCGTGGCGGTCCTGCTTTTGGATCTGGACAACTTCAAGATCATCAATGATACCTACGGTCATCCGGTTGGTGATCAACTTCTGAAAAGCGTTGCCAATCGGCTGAAATCCGTTGTCCGGAGCGGCGATACCATCGCCCGGCTCGGCGGCGATGAATTCGTGATTATCCTCACCCGCATCGGCAGGATTGAGGACGTGATCCTGGTGGCGGAACACCTTTTGAAACACTTTTTCAAGCCCTTTGTGGTCAATGACAATGAGTTCTTCGTGTCGCCCAGTATCGGGCTCGCCCTGTACCCCAACGACGACGACAGCGCGGCGGCCCTGCTCACCAAGGCCGACACGGCGATGTATCACGTCAAGGACAAGGGAAGGGCCGGATTCCAGTTCTTTACAACCGAGATGAACACTCGCGTCGTGGACCGTATGGAGCTGGAAGTCGGGCTGAGACGTGCCCTTGAACGGGGAGAATTCGTCATCCATTATCAGCCAAAGGTCGAGTTGGCCACCCGGCGGATACAGGGGATGGAAGCGCTGTTGCGCTGGAATCATCCCGAGCGTGGCTTGATTCCGCCGGATACGTTCATTCCCCTGGCGGAAGAAACCGGTCTGATTATCATGATCGGCGAGTGGGTGTTGCGCACGGTGTGTGAGCAGAGCAGTAAGTGGCAGGCGGCGGGGCTGCCGACGATGAAGATGGCGGTAAATATTTCGGCGCGCCAATTCAAGCAGCAGGACCTGGTGGAGCGAATAGGTGCAATCCTTGCCGAAACCGGTTTTGACCCCGGGCTCCTGGAGCTGGAGCTTACCGAAAGCTATCTCATGAACAATGTCGATGAGGCGGTTGCAAAACTTCACGGGCTCAAGAGTATGGGACTCGGCCTCTCTCTGGACGACTTTGGAACGGGCTATTCGTCTCTGGGCTATCTGAAGCGGTTTCCCATCGATGTCGTGAAGATAGACAAATCCTTTGTGGACGATATTCTTATTAATCCGGATGACGCGATTATTGTGCGGACCATTATCCTTATGGCGCACAACCTCAATATGAAGGTCGTGGCCGAAGGGGTGGAAACCGGGGAACAATTGGATTTTCTTGCTGAGCACGGCTGCGAGATGATCCAGGGATACTACTTCAGCCGGCCCCTGCCTGCCGATGGCTTTGCGGCAATGGTTCGCACGTGGGGTATCGAGTAAAGAGCGCGGCGCTGGCGGGAACCCCTGCCGTGTACCACGTGAGGTTCTCCTGCGTCGGCGTGTCCGAAAATGGCGGTTATTCCAAAAAGGAGTGAATATTCATGTCTGAAACCACCAGGATCGTTATCCTTGACGGCTATACCATCAACCCCGGCGACAATCCCTGGACCCCGGTTGAGAGCCAGGGGATATGTGCCGTTTACGACCGCACCCCGCCTGAACTCACCCTGGAGCGCGCCGCTCAAGCGGAAATAATTCTGACCAGCAAGGTCAAGCTGGATGCAGCCATCCTGAACGCCCTGCCGAGACTCAAATATATTTCGCTTTTGGCCACGGGATACAATAATATCGATGTGGCCGTCGCCGGCCGGCTTGGCATTCCGGTTTCAAATATTCCTGCCTATTCCACCGAATCGGTTGCCCAGACCGCCTTTGCCCTGCTGCTGGAATTGGCCGTGCAGGTGGGGGTTCACAATGCCGCCGTCAGGGCCGGTGAATGGACCCGTTGCCCCGATCATTCCTTCTGGAAGGCGCCGATCGTCGAGTTGGACGGCCTGACGCTGGGGATCGTGGGGTACGGTACGATCGGCCGGGCGGTGGCGCGTATCGGCGCAGCTTTCGGCATGCGGATCATCGCCCACGCCCCCCGCATCCCTCAGGATCCGGGAACGGTCCCGATCCGGTTCGTCGCTCTGGAAGAGCTGTTCTCTACGGCGGATGTCGTAAGTCTCAACTGTCCCCAGACCGGCGACAATGCCGGCTTCGTCAACTCGCGGCTTCTGGGGATGATGAAGTCCAGCGCGTTCCTGATCAATGTGGCGCGGGGAGGGCTGGTGAACGAAGCCGATCTGGCCCAGGCGTTGCAAACCGGCCGGATTGCCGGCGCCGGGCTGGATGTGGTCGCCCATGAGCCGATGCTCGCCGATAACCCGCTCCTCGACGCTCCCAACTGTATCTTTACGCCCCATATAGCATGGGCTTCGCTGGCGGCGCGGCAGCGGCTCATGGGTATTGTTTCCGCCAATGTCGCATCATATCTTGCAGGAGTTCCGGCCAACGTGGTCAATAGCCCGTATCTTGCGCCGGCTGCTGGGCGGTAAAATCCGCCGGGAGATTCGCCAATGGAAGAACCCCAACAAAATCCGCAAAAACCGTTTCCCATCCTTGTCGTGGATGACAACCTTCTGCAAAGAACCATTCTCGAAGCCGGCCTGAAGGCGGCGGGGCATGAGGTGGTCGTTGCCGAAAACGGCAAGGAAGGTCTGGAGATCTTCAGGAAAGGGTATTACCCGATCGTCATGACCGATTGGGTGATGCCCGAAATGAACGGCCTTGAGCTATGCCGGGCCATCCGCGCCGACGATTCCGGCCGCTATACCTATATTATCCTTCTCACCTCCCAGGATTCCAAAAACGACATCATTGCCGGGCTTGAGGCCGGGGCCGACGAATACCTGATCAAACCGGCCCATCAGGCCGAACTGGTTTCCCGCCTGAAAACGGCCAAGCGGGTGTTAGAACTGGAAAGTTCCCAGCAGCGCTACATCGAAGAGATCAAAAACCTCTCCCTCATCGATCCGGTGACCGGAATCTTCAATCGTCGCTACATGGAGGATCATATCCCCCAGGAGATCAAGCGGGCGTATCGTTATGAACGTGCGCTTTCCCTGATATTGGTCAGTATCAATCAGTTCAGGGATGTTCTCGGAGCTTACGGACACTACTCCGGCGATGTGGTGCTCAAAAGTTGCGCCGATTGCCTGGCGGAGTCGATTCGCAAGGACGTGGACTGGCTGGCGCGCTACGGCGAGGACTCGTTCGTGGTGGTGCTGGCGGAAACCGACATGGCCGGAGCGATGATCGTGGCCAAGCGCCTGCGACTCAGGATCGCTTCCCAGGTCATCACGATGTACGACAAAGAGGTGCGGGTAAGCGCCAGTTTCGGCGTGTCCGGTTTTACCGCCAGCCAGCAGAAGACCGGCATGACCGCGGATGTGCTGATTGATAATGCGGATCGTTGTCTCACATCGGCCAGGGAAGAGGGCGGCGAAACGATCAAAGGGGTCAGGATCGGCTGAAATAGTCGGTAGACTGGTGTAACACTTTACATTATATTGCTGAATTACCCGTTTTTGCCGGCTTTTTAGCGATCAACCCGGTGGCGATTTCGTTTTATCCACGCATCGCTGAAGAAACCTCCCGCTCTACCCATGGCCTGTCCCTACCGGCGGGCCGTTTCTATGACTGCTTCATGCTGCATGTCCTGACCGTGCCTCCGCTATTGACTTTATCAAAGCACAAGGTATGCTCGGCACATCATCATCGCGAGGGGTTTCATGAAAGTCATTGTCGATCATTTGAAGGAAAAATTCATCGCCGGCCTGTTCGTGGTGATCCCGGTGGGGATCACGATCTTTATCCTGACCTTCCTGTTCAACTTTGCCGACGGCATCCTGGGCAGCTACCTGGACACCCTGTTCAGTCTCTTTATTCACCACGATCTCCATATACCCGGTCTCGGCATGATTACCGGCGCGGTCGTCATCTACTTTGCCGGCATCTTCGCCACCAATGTTCTGGGAAACCAGTTCCTCAAGCTTGGGGATAACCTGCTGGAGCGCATCCCGCTCGTCAAGTCGATCTACTCGTCCAGCAAACAACTGCTCAAGGTGTTCCGGGAAGGGAAAACCTCCTATCGCCGGGCGGTCTTTGTGGAGTGGCCGCGTCCCGGCGTACGCGCCATCGGATTCGTGACGGCCGAGGTCGTGCGTGACGGGGTGCCGCTGGTGGTGGTCTATGTGCCGACCATGCCCAATCCCACCTCCGGCTTCGCCCTGTTCTTCCGGGAGGATGAGGTCTTCGACAGCGGCATGACCGTGGAGGAAGCCGTGAAATTCGTGGTTTCCGGCGGCATGGTGATCAGCTGATGAGTCGTCCTCCGCAACACCCGGTGGCGCCATGACCACGTCCTTGCAGGAAACCCTGAAGAATATTTTCGGCTACACCTCCTTCAGGCCGCACCAGTTGGAGATTATTTCCGCCATCATCGCCGGCGAGGATGCTTTTGTCCTCATGCCGACCGGCGGCGGCAAGTCCCTCTGCTACCAGGTGCCGGCCCTGCACCGGGCCGGGGTGGGCATTGTGGTTTCGCCGCTCATCTCCCTGATGAAGGACCAGGTGGACGCCCTGACGGCCAACGGCGTCGCTGCCGCGCTCTACAACTCTTCGCTGAAGGAGGCTGAGGCCCGGCAGGTGCTGGCCCGACTCCATGGCGGCCAACTGGACCTGCTGTACGTCTCGCCGGAACGGCTGATGAGCGATGGTTTCCTGGACCGTTTGCAGGGCCTGGACATCGCGCTGTTCGCCATTGACGAGGCTCATTGCGTCTCCCAGTGGGGACATGACTTCCGGCCGGAATACGTGCAACTCGGCCGGCTGCGGGACCTGTTTCCCGGAATCCCGCTGATTGCCCTGACCGCCACCGCCGACCCCCAGACACGCACCGATATCATCGGGCGTTTGGGATTAACGGAGGCGGTTTGTCACGTGGCCGGTTTTGACCGCCCGAACATCCGCTACACGGTGTTGGAAAAACAGAAACCGTTCCAGCAGTTGAGCTCGTTTCTCAAGGGACGTCCCGATGAGGCCGGGATCGTCTATGCCCTTTCCCGCAAACGGGTGGAGGAGTTGGCGGGACGTCTGGCCGAGGCCGGCATCAAGGTTGCCCCCTACCATGCCGGCCTTTCGGACAGGGAGCGGCAGCAGACCCAGGACGCCTTTCAGCGGGACGACCTGCGGGTGGTGGTGGCTACCGTGGCCTTCGGCATGGGGATCGACAAGCCCAATGTGCGTTTTGTGGTGCACTATGACCTGCCGAAGAACATCGAGAGTTACTACCAGGAAACCGGCCGTGCCGGCCGGGATGGACTGCCGGCCGAGGCGCTGCTCCTGTTCGGTTACGGTGATATCGCCATCTCCCGGGCCTTGATCGAAAATGGCGGCAACCCGGACCAAAAACGGATCGAACTGCACAAGTTGAATGCCATGGTCGGCTTTGCCGAGGCGCTGACCTGTCGCCGTCGCGTCCTTTTGGGCTATTTCGGCGAGCATCTGGAGGAGGACTGCGGCAACTGCGATGTCTGCCAGAGTCCGCCGGAACGCTACGATGCCACCGAGGATGCCCAGAAGGCGCTCTCCTGCGTCTACCGGGTCGGACAGCGCTTCGGCATGGGGCATGTCATCGAGGTGCTGCGCGGCTCACGCAGTCAACGCATCCAGAGCCTGGGGCATGATCGGCTCTCCACCTACGGCATCGGCAAGGAGTTGTCCCAGGACGCCTGGGGCGGGCTCATGCGCCAACTGCTGCACCTGGGCTATCTGGAGCAGGATGTGGGCAATTACTCGGTGTTGCATCTGACTGCCCGTTCAAAGCCGGTCCTGCGGGGGGAAGAGCGAGTGGTGCTGGCCCGGCCGCGGGTCAGGGTGGTGGCGGCGAAGAAGGAACCGAAACGGGGCAGGGGCGAATTGGAGTATGACCGGGAGCTTTTCGAGCGGTTGCGTATGCTGCGCAAGCGCCTGGCGGACGAACAGCAGGTGCCCCCCTTCGTTGTGTTCGGGGATGCCACCCTGGTGGAGATGGCCGCCTATCGCCCCGCGGATGACGATGGCCTGGCGCGTATCAGTGGGGTAGGGAAACACAAATTGGCCCGCTACGGGGCGGCATTCCTGCGGGAGATCCGCGGAGAGGCCGATCTCTCCGACAGCTAGTATCCCGTGCCTGACGTGCAGGAGGCAGCCTGGTGAAGAGTGCTCCCCAATTTCCCCTGCGTATTTTCTATGACGGTTCCTGCTCGGTGTGCAGTTCGGCAATGGCCCGCTATCGTGTCAAGGACGGCGGCGGGAAGCTGAACTTCATCGATATCAGCGCTCCGGAATTCGATCCTGTGGCCTATGGCATCCCCCTGGCCGAGTTCATGTATCAGTTGCATGCCATCGACCGGAACAACACGGTCTATCGGGGAACAGACGCCTTCGGGGCTATCTGGCGGGCCTTTCCGGCTTCGACAGGCTACGGTCTTCTCGCAACCGTACTATCGCTGCCCGGTTGTACCGCCATTGCCCGATTGGGCTATCGTCTTTTTGCCCGGATTCGCCGGTTCTTGCCCAAGCAAAACGCTGCCTGCGCCGATGGGAGTTGCAAAATCGGCAGGCACAGGCCTGGGTAGCGGCGCGTCGAGGTCTGGGGGGGATTCGTGATGCTGTTCACCTATCCGGGGGGCAGCATGCACATGGAGAGTTCCCTTAGGTTTTAGCGGGTTGGCGGGTCAAACGAAAAAAGCCCGTTGGAGACGATTCCAACGGGCTTTTGCTCTGCCGTGGCGGGGCGGCCGGGCTGCTACTCTGCCTGGGGAGCGGCAGCACTTCCCGGTTCCGTTTTTTCACCCGGTTTGCGGCGTCTGCGGCGGCGTTTTTTCGCCGGTGCTTCTCCGGCTGCGCCCTCCGTAGCGGCGGCGGGAGAGGGGAGGACTGCCGCAGCCGCCGGTTTCGGTTTTACGCTGCCGCTCCTTCCGGGACGAGCCGTCCGTTCGCCGCCCCGGCCCCGGCTGCCGCCGGTTTTTGCCTCGAGCGGCTTGCGTTTGGGGCGCGGAGTCCGCACGTAGTCGTTGACGAACAGCTCGTCCTCGGCCCACTCCGTGGGGATCTTGTCCTTGATATACTCCTCGATGGCTTCCAGGAAAAAGGCGCCGTCCTCATCGGCCAGGGAGATGGCCTTACCCGTGGAACCGGCCCGCGCGGTGCGGCCGATGCGGTGGACGTAGTCCTCGCAGTCCTGGGGCAGGTCGTAATTGATGACATGGGTAACCCCCTCGATGTGCAGGCCGCGTGAGGCGACATCGGTGGCGATCAGGATCGGGAGCTTGCCCTGCTTGAAATCGTCGAGGATGCGCATGCGTTTGCGCTGTTCCACATCGCCCGAGATGACGCGGCAGGGGAAACCGTTGGCGTTCAGCCTATCGAACAGGTACTCGGCCTCACGCTTGGTATTGATGAAGATCATGGTGCGCTCCATCCCGGTGCGACGGAGCAATCCCAGCAAAAGGGGGAATTTTTCCTTGCGGGAGACGTGGTACAGAACCTGTTCGACCCGCTCGGCGGTCATCTTTTCGGGTGTGACCGAGAGCTTTTGCGGCATGTTCATGAACTCGTAGGCAAGTTCCATGACCCGCAGGCTGAGGGTGGCCGAAAACATCAGGTTCTGGCGTTTGTCGTAGGGGGGGAGCCGCCGCAGGATGAAACGCAGATCGGCGATAAAGCCCATGTCGAACATGCGGTCGGCCTCATCGATTACCAGCATCTCAATCCCTTTGAGGGAATAGACCTTCTGTTTCAGATAATCGATCAACCGGCCCGGGGTGCCGACTATGACGTCGGCCCCTTCGCGCAGGGCGCTCCGCTGTTTCATGTAGTCGACCCCGCCGTAAATCGCCTGGGTGACCAGGCCGCAGTGCCGGCCCAACAGTTGTGCGTCTTCCTCGATCTGGACCACCAGTTCCCGCGTTGGTGCCAGGATCAGGGCCCGCGGCTGGTGCGTACCAGTACCTTTGTTTTCCAAAAGACGGGTAAACAGGGTGATCAGAAAAGCGGCGGTCTTGCCGGTACCGGTCTGGGCCTGGCCGGCCACATCCTTCCCGCTCAGGGTGAGCGGCAGGGTTTGTTCCTGAATAGGGGTACATTCGCTGAAACCGGCGTCCCGGATGCCTTGCCGGACCTCTTCAGGGATTGAAAGCTCGTCGAATCGCATTAGTCTGCTTCCTCATGTTACGCAAAAATATCTGATTGTTGCCAGTTCCATACCATATACCGTGACGTAGCGTCTGGCAATGGAAACATGAAGAATTTGCGCGGTGCGGCGGCCAGAAATGCTTTGACAAACCGTTTTTCATTCCATTACTATGACAAAACTTCACTTCAAGGAAACCACCCAGATGCAGGCCGCCCTGAACATCATTGGAGACGAACTCAAGCTCGTCGAGCAGCAATTTCGCAAAGACCTGGAATCCGACGTACCCCTGATCCGCAAAGTCGGGGAATACGTGCTGTCCAGCGGCGGCAAACGCGTCCGTCCGGCCTTGCTGCTGCTCGCCGCCAAGCTCTGCGGCTATCAGGGGGACAAGGCGGTCCCTCTGGCAAGCGTGATCGAGTTCATCCATACCGCCACACTGCTGCATGACGATGTGGTTGACAGTGCCACCCTGCGCCGGGGCATTGCCTCGGCCAACACCCTGTGGGGTAATGAGGCCTCGGTGCTGGTCGGTGATTTTCTCTTTTCCAAATCCTTTTCCCTGATGGTCGGCGTGGGCAGCTTTGATATCCTGCGGGTGCTCTCCGGCGCCACCACGATCATTGCCGAGGGAGAGGTCCTGCAGCTGCTCTCCACCGGTGAACTCGATCTGACGGAAGAACGTTACATCGGCGTCGTGCGCGCCAAGACCGCCATCCTCATGTCGGCTGCCTGCGAAGCGGGGGCGATCCTGGGGGCTGTTCCGGCTGACCGGCAAAAAGCCATGGCCGATTTCGGCATGGAGTTGGGAATCGCCTTCCAGCTCATGGACGACCTCCTCGATTACACCGCCTCTGAGGAGGAGTTCGGCAAAAGCATCGGCCATGACCTGGAAGAGGGCAAGATCACCCTGCCGCTGATCCACACCCTGCGCCAGTGTACCGCCGAAGAACGCTCCGTTATCGAAGTGGTTGTGGAAAAGGACGAGATGTCGCTGGATGAATTCCGCGAGGTTTCAGGCCTGGTCAAGCAGTACGGCGGCATCGAATATACCGTGGAGGCGGCCAAACGCTACATTGCCGCAAGCCAGGGGCGCCTCGACCTGTTTGCCCCGTCGCCGCTCAGGGACGCCCTGGCGGAGCTTGCCGATTATGTGGTTACCCGAAGCCGCTAAGCCTTTCCCGACTGCCACGTACCGCAAATTTCTGGAGGAATACATGAAACGGTTTCTGTGTCTCGTCGTTCTGGGTGCAGTGGTGGCGCTTACGGCATGTACCAAAAAGGAAACAGCCAAACCCCAAGGGCCGCTCCAGGAAAACAGCCCGGCCCCGGCGATCACGGTAAACGCCCTGGACGGCAAGCCGCTGAACCTTTCGGACCTGAAGGGCAAGGTGGTGGTCCTCAACTTCTGGGCGACCTGGTGCCCCCCCTGCCGCGAGGAGATTCCTTCCATGATGAAGCTCAACAGCGCCATGGCCGGCAAACCGTTTCAAATGGTGGCGGTTTCCATCGACGAGGGGGGGCAACCGGCGATCGAGTCGTTCTTCAAGACCAGCGGATTCAGCCTGCCTGCCTATACCGATCCGGATAACCGCGCTGCCAAGGCATACGGCATAACCGGCGTACCTGAAACCTTTGTCATCGACAAAAATGGCATCCTGTTGAAAAAGGTCATCGGCCCGATGGCGTGGGATTCCCCCGATGTCCTGTCCTATCTGGATGGTTTGACAAAATAGGAGTCTTGCCGTGCATTCCCAGCATGTCACATATGCAGGCGCTTTCATCGCCGGACTGCTTTCGTTTCTCTCCCCCTGCGTCCTGCCGCTGATCCCTTCCTATATCACCTATATCACCGGTCTCTCCTTTGCCGATCTGCAGGCCGAGCATCCGTCTCACATCGTCCGCCGCAAGGCTATGCTGCACGCCCTTGCCTTCATTGCTGCCTTTACCGTGGTATTCGTACTGTTGGGGGCTTCGGCAACCTTTGTCGGTTCGTTCCTCCAGGAGCATATCGGGGTGGTGCGCAAGGTCGGCGGGGTATTGATCGTCCTGTTCGGGATCCATGTAACCGGGCTGGTGCCGCTTCATTTCCTGATGGGCGAGAAGAGGGTGCAGCTTCATCAAAAGCCGGCGGGCTATGTGGGAAGTTTTCTGGTGGGTATCGCCTTTGCCGCCGGATGGACCCCCTGCATCGGTCCGATCCTGGCCTCGATCCTGATGGTGGCCGCCACCGAAGGCAGCATCATGCAGGGAATCATTCTGCTGCTGCTGTATTCCCTGGGGTTGGGTATCCCGTTCTTCCTCTCAGCCCTGGCCATGCATCACTTCATGGCCGTCTTCAACCGGTTCAAAAAGTTTATTCGCGTATTCGAGATCTGTACCGGCCTTTTCCTGGTGCTGGTCGGCGTCCTGATCTATACGAACGGCCTGGCGCGTCTTTCCGGTTATGCCGGCATGCTCTTCAAGGGGATTGAGTGAAGATTCACCGGGCGCGGCACTCCATGCAACTTGCCGTGTCGCAACTATCGGTGACCGAAGCCTTCTATGCCGGCATACTGGAGTTGCCGGTGCAGCGCTCCTTTACCTCCCCGGGCGCCCCGGACTACCTCGTAATGGATATGGACAACATGGCCTTGATCTTCGTGGAAGAGGATGACGTCATAAAGTCCCATCCAATGCTTGAACCCCGCTTCAGCATGTTCCCCCGCGGCATCGGCATGACGCTGCATTTTCGGGTCGACGATATCGAAGGCATCAGCGAGGCCATCATTGAAGAGGGCTTGGAGCTTCTCTACCCCCTTGAAGTCAAGCCCTACGGCATCAAGGAGTTGTGGTGCTTCGACCCGGACGGTTATCTGGTGGTACTGGACGAACCGGTTGAAAAGAGCAAGAGGTCCGGTTCGTAGGGGGGGCGGCCCCGCGATCAATTATCCTTGACCTTGACTACGGAGAGTGGTAGTCTCCCACCACAACATACCCACTACCTTTTAATCCAGCCCGAGAGGTTGGCAAGGGTGACACCGATGACCGAAGCGAATCATATATCGAAGGGTCTTGCCGCATGCGTGGTGAGGCTCTTTTTTTGTGTCTCACGGAAAGGTGGCCGACCATGGCGGACAATCTGACGGTACTGCTGGATGAAAGCGGCATCAAGCGGGCGTTGACCCGCATCTCCCACGAGATCCTGGAGCGAAACAAAGGGGTGCAGGATGTGGTCCTGATCGGCATCCGCTCGGGCGGGGCCTTCCTGGCCGAGGAACTCGCGCAATCCATTGCGATGATTGAAGGTGC
This sequence comes from Oryzomonas sagensis, assembly GCF_008802355.1. NCBI lineage: Bacteria > Pseudomonadati > Thermodesulfobacteriota > Desulfuromonadia > Geobacterales > Geobacteraceae > Oryzomonas > Oryzomonas sagensis. The sequence goes on from NZ_VZRA01000003.1 coordinate 406,297, forward strand.
AGCGGTTCCGGTGGGGGCGATCGACATCACCCTCTACCGCGACGACATCAAGAGTCATACCTCCCGTCTGCCGGTGGGAAAAACGGAGATCGGCTTTTCGCTGCAGGGGAAAAAGGTCGTCCTGGTGGATGATGTGCTCTTTACCGGCCGCACCATCCGGGCCGCCATGGATGCCCTGATGGATCACGGCAGGCCGGAATGCATCCAGCTGGCGGTGCTGATCGACCGGGGACACCGGGAACTGCCCATCCGGGCCGATTTCGTCGGGCGCAACGTGCCGACCAGTTTGAAGGAAAATGTTCAGGTCATATTCAGCGCACAGAATCAGCCGCTTGAAGTTGTTCTTGAAAAATAGGAGTCTGTTAAAAAAACTCAGGTTGTTCAAAAATGGTCAGATCGTCGCACCCGCTAGACAAGCCCTGCGGAGGCGTAGCAGAGCTACGCCGCACAAAAGGGCTTTCGAGGATGGCGGCGAGATGGCTGTTTTTCAACAACCTCATAGGGGGGAGGGGGCATGGCAGAGTTCAAACACAGAAATATCATTGCACTCAGGGACCTGACCAGGGAAGATATGGAGCTGCTCCTGGCGACGGCCGAAAACATGCGGGAGATCAACAGCCGCGACATCAAGAAGGTCCCCACGTTGCGCGGCAAGACCATCGTCAATCTGTTTTACGAGGCATCGACCCGCACGCGGACTTCCTTTGAAATAGCCGCCAAACGGCTTTCCGCCGATACCGTCAATATCTCCCCTTCCACCAGTTCGGCCACCAAGGGGGAAACCCTGGCGGATACGGCCCTGAACCTCCTGGCCATGAAGCCTGATATCATCGTCATGCGCCATGCGGTTTCCGGCGCCCATTACCACCTGGCCCAAAAGGTGACCTGCTCGGTGGTCAACGCCGGTGACGGCGCCCATGAACATCCTTCACAAGGGCTTTTGGACCTGTTGACCATACGGGACCGGTTCGGCCGGCTGGATGGCCTCAAGGTGGCCATTGTGGGCGACATCACCCATAGCCGGGTGGCCCGCTCCGATATCCAGGGGTTGACCAAGATGGGGTCCCACATCTACCTGGCCGGCCCGCCGACCATGATGCCGCCGGCAGTGGAAAAGCTGGGGAACGTCACGGTGTGCGCCACCATGCGGGAAGCCATCCAGGATGCCGACGTGGTCATAATGCTGCGCATCCAGCAGGAACGCCAGGGCAAGACCTTGATGCCCAATGCTCGGGAATACTCCCGCTACTTCGGGCTCAATCCCGAGAACCTCAAGCTGGCCAAGCCGGGAGCCATGGTCATGCACCCCGGCCCCATCAACCGCGGCGTGGAGATGTCCTCCTACGTGGTGAACGGCAGCCAGTCCCATGTTCTCAAACAGGTGGAGAACGGCGTGGCGGTGAGGATGGCCATGCTCTACCACGTATGCGGCGGGGAGTTGGTGTGATGAAGCGGCCGCTTTTCCGCCAGCTCGGCGTAAGTCTTCGGTACCGTTTGTGCGGCATAGCGCTGCTCATCCTATCCTTCTCCCCGGGGGAGAAGGGATACCGTTACCCTCTCCCCCGGGGAGAAGGTGGCCAAAGCCGGGTGAGGGCCTCCGCGCGATACCTCGACAGCCTTGATCTGACGAAAAATCGACCGCTTCAAGGGAACACATAAACCTAACACTTAGGGGTGACCATATGAATCTTTTGATCAAGAACGGCCGGGTGATCGATCCTTCCCAGGGATTGGACGAAATAGCGGATGTGCTGGTGGAAGCCGGGCTGGTGAAGGAGATCGGCAAGAACCTGAAGGCGCCGGCCGGCGTGGAGACCGTCGATGCCGCCGGGAAGTACGTGGTGCCGGGACTGGTGGACATGCACGTGCACCTGCGCGATCCGGGGCTGGAGTACAAAGAGGATATCGTCAGCGGCACCCGGGCCGCGGCGGCGGGCGGTTTCACCTCCCTGGCCTGCATGCCCAATACCAAGCCGGCCATCGACAACAAGGCCGTGGTCAGCTATATCATCAACAAAGCCACTACCGACGGGTTCTGCAACGTCTTTCCGGTCGGCTGCATCACCTACGGCATGGGCGGGGAGCGCATGGCCGAGATGGGCGAGTTGAAAGAAGCCGGTTGCGTTGCGGTTTCGGACGACGGCAGGCCGGTCGCCAATGCGGAGCTCATGCGCCGCGCCCTCGAATATGCCCGAGGCATCGGCATCCTGGTCATCTCCCATGCCGAAGACCTGGCATTGGTGGGGGAGGGGGTCATGAACGAAGGCTTCACCTCCACGGAACTCGGCTTGAAGGGAATCCCCCGGGTTGCCGAGGATATCGCCACGGCCCGGGACGTGATGCTGGCAGAATACACCAATTCGCCGCTCCACATCGCCCACGTTTCCACCAAAGGGTCGGTGCGCATCATCCGCGAGGCCAAGGCCCGCGGCGTCAAGGTGACGTGCGAAACCGCGCCCCATTACTTCACCCTGACCGATGACGCGGTCCGCGGTTACGACACCAACGCCAAGATGAACCCGCCGCTGCGCGAGGCCGACGACGTGGCCGCCGTCAAGGAGGGGCTCCGGGACGGCACCATCGACTGTATCGCCACCGATCACGCGCCGCACCATCTGGATGAAAAGGACGTGGAGTTCAATGCGGCCTTAAACGGCATCATCGGTTTGGAGACGTCGCTGCCGCTCTCCCTGAAACTGGTCGGGGACGGTATCCTGACCATTAATCAACTGATTGAAAAAATGTCGTGTAATCCTTCGAAAATACTTGGCATATCGCGCGGAAGTCTTCGCGTCGGCGGTGTGGCGGACGTGACCGTAATCGATCCCGCCGCCGAGTGGACGGTGGAGACGGAAAAGCTGGTCAGCAAGTCCCGGAACACCCCTTTTGCCGGCTGGAAGATGAAAGGGGCGGCGGCCTGCACCATCCGGGGCGGCGCAGTGGTTTTTTCCCGGTAATTGACGGCGGAGGACACCATGCTGCAACTCAAGCGGGTGTACGAACCAGCGGAAGCTGGGGACGGCAAGCGTATCCTGGTCGACCGCCTCTGGCCACGGGGGATCTCCCGGGATGCGGCGCGGATAGATGCCTGGCTCAAGGACATTGCGCCCAGCGACCAACTGCGCCGCTGGTTCGGCCATGACCCCGGAAAATGGGAGGAGTTCCGCAGCCGTTACCGTGAAGAGCTCCGGGAACATGCCCCCCTGGTGGAGCAACTGCGCAACGAAGCGGACGATACAACCATAACCCTGCTGTTTGCCGCGCGCGATAGCGACCGGAACAATGCAGTGGTTCTGAAGCAAGTCATCGAGTCTTATCAAAAGGAGTCATACGTATGAAAGCAGTCCTTGCGCTCGCCGATGGGCGCATTTTTGAGGGAAAATCATTTGGAGCCGGCGGCGAGGCCACGGGTGAAGTGGTTTTCAATACCTCCATGTGCGGTTATCAGGAGGTCCTGACCGATCCGTCCTATAAGGGGCAGATGGTCACCATGACCTACCCCCAGATCGGCAACACCGGCATCAACCCCGAGGACATCGAGAGCCGCGGTCTTTTCCTCTCCGGTTTTATCGTCAAGGAGTATATGGACTGCTACTCCAACTGGCGCGCCACCATGAGCCTGGACGCCTACCTCAAGGAAAACAGCGTCGTGGGCATCCAGGGTCTCGACACCCGTGCCCTGACCCGGCACTTGCGGGACAAGGGAGCCCAGAACGGGATTATCTCCACGGTTGATTTCGACCGGGAGAGTCTTGTCAAAAAGGCGCGGGCCATCCCCAGCATGGCCGGTCTGGACCTGGCCAGCGGCGTCAGTTGCGACAAGCCGTACCATTGGACCGAGGGGCTGTGGAACTTGGAGACGGGCTATGCCACGGTTGATCCCGCCACCCTCAACTACAAGGTGGTGGCTTTCGATTTCGGCATCAAGTACAACATCCTGCGCTGCCTCGTGGATGCCGGCTGCGACGTGACCGTGGTGCCGGCCGCGTTCCCGGCCGAAGAGGTGCTGGCCATGAATCCGGACGGCATCTTCCTCAGCAACGGCCCGGGCGACCCGGAGCCGCTGACCGGCGTGATCGGGAACCTGCGCAAGCTTATCGGCAAAAAGCCGATCTTCGGCATCTGTCTCGGCCACCAGTTGCTGGGATTGGCCCTGGGGGGCAAGACCATGAAACTCCCCTTTGGCAACCACGGCTCCAACCTGCCGGTCATGGACATGGCGACCCGCAAGGTCGAGATCACGGCCCAGAATCACGGTTTTGCCGTTGATCTCGATTCCCTGGGCACTGTGGCCTGCCTGGGGCACGAGAACCTGAACGACCAGACCGTGGAGGGGATCCGTCACTGCGACCTGCCGATCTTCTCGGTGCAGCATCACCCCGAGGCCTCGCCGGGACCGCACGATTCCCAGTATTTGTTTGGAAGGTTTGTGGAAATGATGGAGAAGTATCGCTAACGGCTACGGCCGCCGCTTTTGCGCCAGCTCTGCGTAAGTCTTCGGGAGGTCCTTGTGCGGCGTAGCGCTGCTACGCCTCCGCGGCCTCCCTCGACAGCCTTGATCTGACGCAAAATCGGCAACCGACAGGAAAACCGAAGGCCGAAGAAAAAATGATTTTGAACTATCTGACCCTTTATCAATCGGGCGAATTGCTGGAACGTGTTCGCACAGCCTATGGCCGCCTGGCCGCCTGCGATATCTGCCCCCACGACTGCGGCGTGAACCGTCTTCGGGGGGAGCGGGGAATCTGCGGCGCCGGGGCGCATCCGGCAATCGCTTCGGCCAATGTCCATAACGGCGAGGAACCGCCCATCTCCGGCAGCCGGGGGTCCGGCACGATCTTTCTCACCGGGTGCAGCCTGAAATGCCGCTTCTGCCAGAATTTTCCCATCAGCCAGATGGGCAACGGCGAGGTGATAACGACAAAGGTCTTGGCCGATCGGATGCTCAAGCTCCAACAGCGGGGGGTGCACAACATCAATCTCGTCACCCCCACCCACTACCTGCCCCAGATCCTGGCTGCGCTCTATCTGGCCATTCCCCAGGGGTTCCGGCTCCCCCTGGTCTGGAATTCCAGCGGCTACGAGAAGGTTGATGTCCTGGCGCTCCTGGACGGTGTGGTGGACATCTTTCTGCCGGATATGAAGTATGCCGATAACGGAATCGCCGAGCGCATCTCCTCGGCCCCGGGGTATGCGGACATCAACCGGCCGGCTGTCGCCGAGATGCTCCGGCAGGTGGGGCACCTTGAACTCGACGATGAAGGCTTGGCGGTCAAGGGGTTGATTATCCGTCATTTGGTCCTGCCGGAGGGGCTGGCGGAAACGCGTAAAACCTTGTCCTGGATTGCCGGGAACCTGGGGACGGCAACCCATATCTCCCTGATGCGCCAGTACTTCCCGGCCCACCTGGCCGTGGACATGCCGGTACTCGGCCGCAAGCTCACCGATGACGAGTACGATGAGGCGCTGGAAGCACTGGAAGAGTTCGATCTGGACAACGGCTGGGTGCAGGATTGAGCGAAAGGGGCATAACGGCGATGGATACCACGAGCAACCATGCGGATCATTGCCTTATCTTTAAAATCTGCGCCAGGATAGAGGCCCAGACCGCGGAACTCTATCACTATTACAGCGAACTTTTTCGCGAGAACCGCGATGCGGCGCAACTTTGGCACAAAACAGCGCTTGAGGAGGAAAATCACCTCCGGCAGTTCGAGCTTGCCGACCGGCTCTATCGCAATGTGGACTTTGTCGTAGCGATTGATCCCGAGCGAGCGGAAAGGGTATGCCACAAGTTGGGCATGCTTGTGTCCCATGTCCGGCAGCAGCCCCCCGATCTCGAAACGGCCCTGTCACGGGCCATCGAGATGGAGGAAGCGCTGGCCGACCTACACATGGAGAGCGTCGTCAGGTTTGCGGATGATTCCATCCAAAAGATCTTCAGAGCGATGATGCGTTTCGATCAGGAGCATGTCCAGCTGCTGAAGAAATTCCTGACCGATGTGACCAAGCCCCGGACGGAGAGGGACGGATGAAAACGATAGGGTTGCTGATAGTATCCAACATTTTCATGACCTTTGCCTGGTACGCCCACCTGAGGAACCTGCGTACCCGGCACTGGCTGATCGCCGTAGCGGTTTCCTGGGGGATCGCTTTCTTTGAATACCTGGTCCAGGTGCCGGCCAACCGCATCGGTTACGGCCGTTTTTCCCTGGCTCAGTTGAAGATCATGCAGGAGGTCATCACCCTGTCGGTCTTTGTACCCTTTGCCGTACTGTACATGGGCACCTCCCTGACCTGGAATTATCTCTGGGCCGGTCTTTGTCTGGCTGGAGCCGTTTTTTTCATATTTCGCTAATCACGAGAAGGAGTCATGCATATATGCCGAAACGTACCGACATCAAGAAAGTTCTCATCATCGGAGCCGGCCCGATCGTCATCGGTCAGGCCTGCGAATTCGACTACTCCGGCACCCAGGCCTGCAAGGCCTTGAAGGAGGAGGGATTCGAGGTGGTACTGTTGAACAGCAACCCGGCCACCATCATGACCGACCCGGATTTTGCCGACCGTACCTACATCGAACCGGTAACCCCCGATATTTTGGCCAAGATTATCGAGCGGGAGCGTCCCGATGCCGTGCTGCCCACCCTGGGCGGCCAGACGGCGTTGAACACCGCCGTGGCGGTGGCCGAAGCGGGTATCCTGGACAAGTTCGGCGTGGAGTTGATCGGCGCCAAGCTGCCGGCCATCAAGAAGGCCGAGGATCGCACGCTTTTTAAACAGGCGATGGAAAAGATCGGTTTGGCCGTTCCTTCCTCGGGTCTGGCCCACAACTACCGGGAGGCCATGGAAGTCGTCAAGGAGGTCGGGTTCCCGGCCATTATCCGCCCCTCGTTCACCCTGGGCGGCACCGGCGGCGGCATCGCCTACAACATGGAAGAGTACGAAAAGATGGCCCTGGCCGGCATCGACGCGTCGCCCACCGACGAAATCCTGGTGGAGGAGTCGGTCATCGGCTGGAAGGAATATGAACTGGAGGTGATGCGCGACACGGCCGACAACGTGGTGATCGTCTGCTCCATCGAAAACTTCGACCCCATGGGGGTGCATACCGGCGACTCCATCACGGTCGCCCCGGCCCAGACCCTGACCGACAAGGAATATCAGATTCTCCGTGACGCGGCCCTCAAGATCATCCGCGAGATCGGCGTGGATACGGGCGGCTCCAATATCCAGTTCGGCATCAATCCCCAGAACGGCCGCCTGGTGGTGATCGAGATGAACCCGCGCGTCTCCCGGTCGTCGGCCCTGGCCTCCAAAGCCACCGGCTTCCCCATTGCCAAGATCGCCGCCAAACTGGCGGTGGGGTATACCCTGGACGAGATCACCAACGACATCACCCGCGAGACGCCGGCCTGCTTCGAGCCGACCATCGATTACGTCGTCACCAAGATACCCCGCTTCACCTTTGAGAAGTTCCCGGCCGCCGATGCCATCCTGACCACCCAGATGAAATCGGTAGGGGAGGTGATGGCCATCGGCCGTACCTTTAAGGAGTCGTTTCAAAAGGCGCTCCGTTCCCTGGAGATCGGTTTTTCCGGTTTCGAGTCGCGCCTGTTCGACCTGAATGCCGAAACACGCCGGGCTCTGACCGTCAAGGAGCAGCAACTTCTGATAGAGAAGCTGCACACCCCCAATTGGGAGCGGCTCTGGTACGTGGGCGACGCCTTGCGCAGCGGCATGACCGTTGCCGAGATCCACAGGCACACCGCCATCGACCCCTGGTTCTTGCACAATATCCGCCAGATCATCGAGATGGAGGAACGGCTGAAGCTGGTCGAGCCGAAGAAATCCAGCGAAGACGACCTTAAACAGATTATCCGCGAAGCCAAGCAGATGGGCTTTTCGGACAAATTCCTGGCGCAGCTCTGGCGGATGGGCGAAGATGCGCTGCGCGGCCTGCGCTGGTCTCTGGGGGTGCGCCCGGTGTATAAGCGGGTCGATACCTGCGCCGCCGAGTTCGTGGCCTATACCCCGTACCTGTACTCGACCTATGAGGAAGAGTGCGAGGCCGAACCGACGGACCGCAAGAAGATCATGATCCTGGGGGGCGGCCCCAACCGCATCGGCCAAGGGATCGAATTCGACTACTGCTGCGTGCACGGCGTCTTTGCCCTGGCCGAGGACGGCTACGAGACCATCATGGTCAACTGCAACCCGGAGACGGTTTCCACGGATTACGACACCTCGGATCGGCTCTACTTCGAACCCTTGACCCTGGAGGACGTGCTGGAGATCGTCGCCAAAGAGAACCCGGCGGGCGTGATCGTGCAGTTTGGCGGCCAGACACCGCTCAAGCTGGCGGTGGCGCTTGAAAAAGCGGGCGTGCCGATCATCGGCACCTCGCCGGATGCCATCGACCGGGCGGAAGACCGGGAGCGGTTCCAGGAAATGCTCCATAAACTGGGGCTGCGCCAACCCGAGAACGGCACGGCCCGCTCTTTTGAAGAAGCCGAGAAGGTGGCCAACCGTATCGGGTACCCGGTCGTGGTGCGCCCATCCTACGTGCTGGGCGGGCGCGCCATGGAGATCGTCTACAACGCGGAAAACCTGCTGCGTTACATGACCACCGCCGTCAAGGCTTCGCCCGGGCACCCCATCCTGATCGACAAGTTCCTGGACGAGGCCATCGAGATCGACGTGGATGCCCTCTGCGACGGCAGCGAGGTCGTCATGGGCGGGATCATGGAGCATATCGAGGAGGCCGGCATCCATTCCGGCGATTCGGCCTGTTCCTTGCCGCCGTACTCCATTGCCGCCGAGACCGTGGCCGAGATTCGCCGCCAGACCGTCCTGATGGCCCTGGAACTGAACGTCAAGGGGCTCATGAACGTGCAGTACGCCGTCAGGAATGGCGATATCTACATCCTGGAGGTCAACCCCCGGGCTTCACGCACCGCGCCCTTCGTTTCCAAGGCGACCGGACGCCCCCTGGCAAAGATAGCGGCCCGGATCATGGCCGGCAAAAGCCTCAAGGAGTTGGGTGTGCACGGCGACATCGTGCCGAAGCACATATCGGTCAAGGAGGCGGTGTTCCCCTTTGTCAAATTCCCCGGCGTGGATACGATTCTGGGGCCGGAGATGAAGTCCACCGGCGAGGTGATGGGTATCGGCGACACCTTCGCCAAGGCCTTTGCCAAGTCGCAACTGGGGGCCAATGTGAAGATGCCGTTGACCGGCAATGCCTTTATCAGTGTGCGGGACGCCGACAAGAAACATGTTGTAACCACAGCTGAAAAGTTGTATAGAAATGGTTTCGCAATCTGGGCGACCGGCGGCACCGCCGCGTTTCTGGAAGAAAAGGGGATTCCGGTCCGCCGGATCAACAAGGTTGTCGAGGGGCGTCCCCATGTGGTTGACGCCATCAAGAACGACGAGATCAGCCTGGTGGTCAACACGACCCATGGAGCCCAGGCCGTGGCAGATTCCTTCTCCATTCGTCGCGAGTCCCTGATGCACGGCATCGCCTATTACACTACGGTGGCCGGTGCCAAGGCGGCAGTGGACAGCATCATTGCACTGAAAGCCCAGGATCTGGACGTCAAGACCCTGCAGGAATATCTGGAAGAATAGCGGCCGGAGGCATGTCCTCCCGCCGATTTGTTTTGTGTGCTTGTGCAATAGTGACATTAATTTATGTGTTCAGGAGATCGATAGTAGATGTCCCATTCCATACCGTTGACAAAAGAAAGTTTTGAAGCGCTCCAGGAAGAGTTGAAACGCCTGATCCGCGTGGAACGCCCCAAGGTCATTCAGGATATTGCCGAGGCACGCAGTCACGGCGATCTCTCGGAAAATGCCGAGTATGACGCGGCTAAAAACCGTCAGGCCTTTATCGAAGGACGCATTCAGGAGTTGAATGGCAAGCTGGCCCGGGCCTATGTGGTTGACCTTTCCGGCATGAAACCGGACAAGGTGGTGTTCGGTTCCACCGTCACCCTGTACGACACCGCCTCCGAGGAAGAGGTGTGCTACAAGATCGTCGGCGAGGATGAGGCGGATATCAAGCTGAGCAAGATATCGTGCACGTCTCCCGTTGGCAAGGCGCTGATCGGCCACAAGCTTGACGATACCGTCAAGGTGATGGTCCCATCGGGCACCAAGGAATACGAAATCATCGACATCAAATACGAGTAAAGGGCGGGGCATCCCCCTTTTTGCGAGGAGAGACGACAATGGCTGGTACGATTACGAAGGATATGACCTTTTTTGAAGTTATGCGCATGTATCCCGACGCCGTCGCGGTGTTGCAGAAGTACAACCTGGGATGTATCGGCTGCATGGGCGCCCAGAACGAAAGCCTCGAACAGGGAGCCAATGCCCACGGCATCGATGTGGAGGCGCTGGTAAAGGACCTGAACGCGGCCATCGCCTGATTCGCAGCCAGGCCGATTATTGCAAAAAGCCCCGGGGAACATTTCTTCCCCCGGGGCTTTTTGCGTTTCCGGAATGAAGTGTGTACAATCAAAACGGTAAAGACTGAGCGTAAGGGAGGTCGCCATGCGACTCTTCATCGCCATCGAGCTTCCCGGCGAGATCAAGCGGCAACTGGAAGGAATGGGCACCGGGATCCCGGGTGGCCGCTGGGTGCCGGCTGACCAGCTCCATCTGACCCTGGCATTCCTCGGAGAGGTTGACGACGGCACGCTCAGGCAGTTGACCGGGGCCTTGGCGAGGATTCGGGTGCCAGGTTTCACCCTCCGGTTCAACGGCACCGGTTGCTTTCCCGACCTGCGCCGGCCCAGGGTGCTCTGGGCCGGACTGGAACCGGAGCCAAAGCTGGACGATCTGGCCTCTCTGGTGCGCGAAGCGGCGGTGGCGTGCGCCATCGCCCAGGAGGAGCGCCCCTTTTTCTCCCACATCACCCTTGCCCGCCTCAAGCTGCCCGCTCCCCGTGAGGTGGAGGCGTTTCTAACGCGTCACCGCACGCTGGAGCTCCCGCCGATCGACGTTCGGGAGTTTCTTCTCTTTCAGAGCCGGCTGACGCCCCAGGGGGCCATTCATACGCCGGTACAAGGGTTTGCCCTTTGGGCTGATGCGGCGTCCAGCGGGGCCCTGGAGGAAAATTGATCGTCCTGCCCATCCGTTCCAGCCGGCTGACGCCGGGAGTATGCCCTTTCCGGTCGGGGAGGCGGGCGTGCCCCGTTTGATGTGGATTTTGGCGCTGTTATGGTGTATAAATGCCGAATTATCTCTGACCCCATAAACTTCAGCGCGATTCTGGAAAGTTGCCGTCTCACCATGGATATCGGCCCAGGCTGTTCAGCATCCATAACCATTGCCGGCCCCGCACACCTTTCCGGAAAGGCGGCCCGAACCGCACCGGAGTTGAGAGTTGTCCTGTGCCGAAGGTAACGCTTTCGTCCAATAACGCCCTGGTAATCCCCCCCGATTGGCTCGCCCATCTCGGTATCGGACCGGGCGGCGTTGTTTCCGTTGAGTTGGAGGCGGGAGGTACACTGGTGCTTCGTGGGGCAGGGGACGTCTCCCCCTGTGCCGCGTCCCCGGAAGCGGCGGTGGAAAATCCCGCACCGGTGAGGTCTCACCCCAAAGATGATGGCGCTCCGCTGAAGGAGGCTATTGCCCGCAAGAACCTCCAGACCCGCATGCAGTTCATCAAGGGGGTTGGTCCCAAGCTCACGGAACTGTTGGAAAAACGCGGCGTTGTGACCGTCGAGGATGCCTTGTACCTGTTGCCGCATCGCTACGAGGACCGCCGCGAGTTGACCCCTGTTGCCCGTTTGAAGCCCGGTTTCAGTGCGGTCTTTTCCGGAAAGGTGCTGTCGGCCGATATCGCGGCCACCAAGGGGGGGAGACGTTTTTTCGAGGCCCTGGTGGCGGACGACAGCGGCTCCATCGCCTTGAAGTGGTTCAATGCCAACCCCACCTTCATGAAGCGGGTTTGGAAGGCGGGCCGGACCGGCGTCTTCGTCGGCGAGGTCACTCAGTTCGGCTTCCAGCGGGAAGTACACCACCCGGACGTCGAGTGGCTTGCGGAGGGCAAGGACATCCAGGATATCCTGGATGCCGACCCGGTCAACTTCGGCAGGATCGTGCCGGTATACCCCCTGACCGAAGGGCTGAGCCAGAAGGTCATGCGGCGGGTGATGAAGGAGGTGGTGGACGGTTTCCTCGGTTCGCTCCAGGAACTGATCCCCGCGCCCATCCTGGAACCGCTGCTGCTGCCCGGCCTGCGGCAGTCCGTGCGGGAGCTGCACCTGCCGCCGCCCGAAGCCGGGCTGGACGACCTCAACCAGGGGCGCACCCCCGCTCACCGGGCCATCGCCTTTGACGAGTTCTTCTTCTGGGAGCTGGGCCTGGCCTTGAAAAAGCGCGGCGTGACCCTGGAGGAGGGGATTGCCTTCCAGGTGACCCATCGCTACACCAAACAGTTGGCCAAGATGCTCCCCTTCGAGCTGACCGCTGCCCAGCGCCGGGTCCTGTCCGAGATCAAGGTGGACATGATGGCGCCGCATCCCATGCACCGGCTGGTGCAGGGGGACGTGGGGAGCGGCAAGACGCTGGTGGCGCTGATGGCGGCGCTGATCGCAGTGGAAAACGGCTATCAGGTGGCCATCATGGCCCCGACCGAGATCCTCGCTGAACAGCACTGGCATACCATCCACCGCTTTTGCAAGGAATTGGGCGTTGAAACAGCGTTGATTACCGCAGGCATGAAGGGCAAGGCAAAGTCGGAAGCCTTGGGGCGCGTGGCGTCCGGCGCCGCCCAGATCGTCATCGGCACCCATGCCGTCATCCAGGATAAGGTCGAGTTTGCCCGCCTGGGATTGGGAGTCATCGATGAGCAACACCGTTTCGGTGTCCTGCAGCGCGGCATTCTCAAGAAGAAGGGCGCCAACCCCGATATCCTGGTGATGACTGCCACCCCGATTCCCCGGACCCTGGCCATGACCCTGTTCGGCGACCTGTCGTTGTCGGTGATCGACGAACTGCCGCCGGGCCGCACGCCGGTAGAGACGCGAATAGCCTTCGAATCGCGGCGGCCGCAGGTATATGCCGCGATTCGCGAGGAGGTACGCCAGGGACGGCAGGCCTATGTCATCTATCCCCTGGTGGAGGAATCCGAGAAATCGGACCTCAAGGCGGCCAGCCAGATGGCCGACCATTTGAGCCGGGCGGTGTTTCCCGATCTGCGCATCGGCCTGCTGCACGGCCGTATGGCGCCGGATGAGAAGGAAGCCGTTATGGGGGCCTTCAAGGCCCGGGAACTGGACGTCCTGGTGTCCACCACGGTTATCGAGGTGGGAATCGATGTCCCCAACGCCACGGTCATGGTCATCGAGCATGCCGAACGCTTCGGCCTCTCCCAACTGCACCAGTTGCGGGGGAGGGTGGGGCGGGGCAGCGCACGGTCCCGCTGCATCCTTTTGACCGCCGGCAAGTTCTCCGATGATGGCGAAAAGCGGCTGCGGGTCATGGAGTCGACCAACGATGGCTTTCGCATTGCCGAAGCCGATCTGGAGATTCGGGGACCCGGCGATTTTCTCGGTATCCGCCAGTCGGGCATGCCCGATTTCCGGGTGGCCAATATCCTGCGGGACGGGGGCATCCTGGAACAGGCCCGCCAGGCGGCGTTCGGGCTGTTGGAGCAGGACCCCGACCTGTCGGCGGTGGGCCATGGCCCCCTCAGGGAAGAGTTGCTCCGCCGCTGGGGACAGCGGCTGGAGTTGGCGTTGATCGGGTAGTTTTTACTTCTCACTGGTGAATAGGATGTTTGCGGTATGCGTGTACTGACAGGTGTGGACGTTTTAAAGAAAAACTTTGATAGTTCTGTTGTAACTATTGGTAATTTCGATGGAGTTCATAGGGGCCATGCCGAGTTGTTCCGGCAGGTGAAGGCAGCGGGCGCCCAGCGGGGCCTCCCCTCGGTGGTGGTCACCTTCGAACCGCACCCGCTGGCGGTGCTGGCGCCTAAAAACGCTCCTCCGCTGATCACCACGTTTGCCCAGAAAAAGGCCCTGATCGCCGAAGCGGGTGTCGATTGCCTGGCTGTGATCGACTTTACGCCCGAATTTTCCCGGATGCCGGCCGAGGCGTTCGTGCGCGACATCCTCATGGGGTGCCTGGGGATGCGCCATATCATCATCGGCCATGATTACGCCTTTGGGAAGGACCGCCAGGGCAACCAGAAAACCCTGGAACGGCTGGGGAGAGAATACGGATTCACCCTAGAGGATATCAGCCCGGTCGGGGAGGGGCGCACCATTTTCAGCAGCAGCCTGGCGCGCCGCCTCATCAGCCGCGGAGATATGCCGGCGGCCACCGGCATTCTGGGGAGGTATCACGTCATCTCGGGCACGGTCGTACATGGTCGGGAGATCGGCCAGACCCTGGGGTTCCCTACCGCCAATATCTCGACCCGCAATGAGCTGCTTCCCCCCGATGGCGTGTATGCGGTCATGGTTGCCGTGGATGGCCGCATCCTGCAAGGCGCCTGCAACATCGGCAACAACCCGACCTTCGAAGGCGGAGCGCGGACCATCGAAGCCTTTTTGCTCGATTTTTCCGGCCACCTCTATGGTCATGAAATCGCTATCTGCTTTGTGCAGCGTTTGCGGGAGGTCATGAAATTCCCGGATGTCGCTGCGCTCATCACGGCCATTCAGCAGGATGTGGCTACTACCAAATCAATCCTGGCCGCGGCCGATCGGAGCCTGATCAAGCCCTTGTTTTCCCCGGAACGGATCGGAGAATGACGTGAAACGCACCTTTGATGTGAAGTTCTGGCTGGGGATCGGCATCAGCGTCTTTTTCATGGCGCTGCTCTTCAGGAAAATCAATTTCCAGCAACTGGGCGCGGCCCTGCGGATGGTGGATTACCGCTATATCGCGCTGGCGGTGCTGTTCACCTTTGTCAGTTATTTCCTGCGGGCGGTGCGCTGGCATTACCTGCTGATCTCCGAAAAAGCGATTCCGCTGGCATCGCTCTATCCGGCAACCATCATCGGTTATATGGCCAACAACCTGCTCCCGGCCCGACTGGGGGAGTTCGTGCGCGCCTATGTCCTGGCCCGGCGCGAGGGGTTGGAGACGCCGGCGGTCTTCGCGTCCCTGGTCATTGACCGGCTGTTCGACGGATTCACGGTGCTCCTGATCCTTCTGGCGACCCTGTTCACTCTGCGCCTGCCCGGCAACATGGCCGACGCCGAAACGGCGCTGCGGGCCGGCGGTGTGGCCATGTTCCTGCTCTACTGCGGCGTGCTCGTGTTCCTCTATCTGCTGAAGCGGCAGACCATGAGGACCCTTAATCTGGTGGCGTGGCTGCTGAAACCGTTTCCCCAAAGGGTGAGCGGGCATCTCATCCCGCTGTTGGGGTCGTTCATCACCGGCATCCGTTTGTCCGGCAAGGGGGGGCATATCCTGGCCGTTCTGGCGTCATCGTTTTTCATCTGGATGTTTGCGGTGCTGCCGGTGGACATGGCGCTTCGGGGGTTCGGCATTCATCTCCCCATTACCGCCTCCATGTTCATTCTGGTGTTGCTGGTGTTTGCCGTCATGGTGCCGGCCTCACCCGGCTTTATCGGCACCTACCATTATGCCTGTTTCAAGGGGCTTTCGGCTTTCGGCATTGCCGACGTCACCTCGGTCAGCATCGCCCTGATCATTCACGGCACGGCTTTTTTCCCGGTTATCATCGCCGGATTTTACCACCTCTGGAGCGGCGGAATATCGCTTAATTCGGTTCGAAAGGCTGGTGAGGCTTCATGAAGAAAAAATTCTCGTTCGTTTTTTGGAAATTTCTTCTCCCGGAAGGCGTGGACCCCTATCTGATTCTGGCCTTCGCCATACCGTTCGGGCTCTACATGGCGACCCTGGCCCCCTCGGTGACTTTTTTCGACAGCGGTGAATTTCTGACCGCCTCCTACGCCCTGGGGTCGGCCCACTCGCCCGGCTACCCCCTGTTTCTCATGTATGCCAAGCCTTTTACCTGGCTGCCGTTCGGCAATATCGCCTTTCGCATCAATATGGCCACGGCCTTTTCGTCATCCCTGGCCTGCATGAGCGTTTACCTGCTCACGCTCCGCATCCTCAAGGACGAGCGGATTGTGGAACAGGAGCGTTTTGCCGGTTTTGCCGTCAAAGGCGCTGGACTGGCCGCAGCACTCGCCTTCGGCGTCACCCCGCGGCTCTGGCTCCAATCCAATCACGATAAGCCTTATCCCCTGCTCGCCTTTATCACGGCGGTTATTTTTCTCCTGCTGTGGAAGTGGCGCGAGCATTACCAAAACGGCAGTGAACGGCCGGCCTATGTCTATGCGTGCACCTTTCTGGCCGGGATGAGCATGGCGGCCCACCAGTCGGTCGTTCTGCTCCTGCCGTCATGGTTTTTGCTGATTGTGCTGACTGACTGGCGCATGGTTCTGAGGGTCAAGGAATTGATCCTGGCCACGGCCTTTGCCCTGCTGGGGTTTTCCATACACCTCTACCTGCCGTTGCGGGCAACCCAGAATCCCCTCCTGAACTGGGGCGACCCCAAAACCTATGGGCAATTCATGTGGCATTTCCTGCGCAAAGGGTACCCGGCCGAGCCCCATACGCGCGACGCCTCTTTGTGGTGGGCTCAAATCAAGGCATTCAACATCCCCCACGAATTCACTTGGCTGGGGGGGGCGTTGGCGATCCTGGCCCTGGTTTGCCTCTGGCGGCGGCAGCGGGAGGTGGTTATCGTCTATCTCGCCGGCGTTATTACGTTTCTTGCCGTCATCGCCGGGTACTTCAATACGCCGAATGAAACCATCTTCCTGACCGAGGAGTTCTTTACCCCGCTCTATCTGTTGACCGCCGTGCTGATCGGTATCGGGTTGTTTCACCTGCTCGGATTTGCGCTGCACAGGGCAAAACTTCCCGAACGCTACGACCTGCGGGTGTATCTCCTGGTGGCGGTGATGTTTTTTGCGCTGCCGGTATCCCTGTGCGCCGTGAACTATTACGAGAACGACCAGCACGACAACTATATCGCCTACGATTATGCCACTAACTCCCTGCGGTCACTGCCCCAGAATACGATCATGTTCACCTGGGGCGACAGCGGCGCCTTCCCGCTCTGGTATCTGCAAGGGGTTGAGCGGATGCGCGAGGATGTGGACCTGCCCCATACGCCCCATCTGGTGTTCGGCTGGTATCTTGACTCCATGCCGCGGGTATTCCGGAATTCCGCCCTGAAAAGAATGGATGTTCAGGCCATGGACCCCGAAGCCTGCCTGCGCATGGCCATTGCCGAACAGATCGGCCAACGGCCGGTGTATATAGATTTTTCGACCCGTTACTCGATCACGTCCAGTGAATTCATACCGGTCCAAAAAGGGCTTGTCTACCGTATGCGCCGCAGTTCGGAACCCGGGGGACTGCCGGACATCTCCGTTTGGGAAAATTACAACAACCGGGGGATTCTGGAGAAGATATCTTTCCTGGATCTGGATACCGGCAAGGCGATCCTGATCTATGCCAACAGCTATCTTGAGGCCGGCGATTTTCTGTTCAGTGTGGGCCGGCCCACGGAGGGGATGCGGATGCTGACCATGGCGGGACAGATCTCGCCCGAGATGAAGCCCAATATCCAGCAGGTGCTCATGCGCTACGGCATGGCGAGGTGACGGCGTGGTTGTCTCTCTGAGCGGAGCCAGCAAGGTTTTCGGCATTATCGGGCACCCCGTGCGCCATTCCCTTTCCCCGGCCATGCAGAATGCAGCCATGCAAGCGGGCGGCCTTGACGGGGTCTATGTCCCGTTCGATGTCCGGCCGGAAGAGCTGGGTGAGGCTGTCGCCGGCCTGCGCGCCCTCGGCGTCAGGGGGGCTAACGTGACCATCCCCCACAAAGTCGGCATCATACCGTACCTTGATGGACTCGACGAAAGCGCCGCTGCTGCGGGGGCCGTCAACACCGTCAACAACGAGGATGGCCGCCTGATAGGCTACAACACCGATGGCGACGGACTGGTCAGATCGCTGGCCGAGGAATGCGCCTTTCTTCCCGAGCGGAGCACGGTCGTCATCATCGGCGCCGGTGGCGCGGCCCGCGGCGCCGTGGCCGCCATCTGCCGGGCCGGCGCCCGGCGGGTCATCGTCGCCAATCGCAGCAAGGATAGGGCCGCGGCCTTGGTTGCCGCCATGGCGGAGCGTTACCCGGGCGTCGCCCTCATGGTCGCTGAATACGGCGAACAGATGACGACTTCGCTCCATGAGGCCGGACTGGTGGTGAATACCACGTCGCTGGGCATGAACAACGAAGTCATTGCAGGTCTCGACCTTGGGGCGTTGCCCCCAACCTGCGTGGTCTACGATATGGTCTATGCGCCGCCGGTCACGCCGTTGCTCCAGGAAGCCCGGCGGCTGGGCTTGCGCCACGCCAACGGGCTGGGGATGCTGGCGGCCCAGGGGGAGTTGGCTTTCCGCATCTGGACCGGAAAGATGCCGCCGCCGGGTCTGATGAAGCGTATTCTGACCGAAATATGCGCAGCCTGACTCGCTTTATTTGCAATTGTCTTGACAAACCGGTCGCGTTGCATATACTAACTAGCTTTCTATTTTAAGCGCTGTTATTTGGCGATGGCTGCGGATTGATACATGAAAATCAGTGTTGACCATATTCAGGAGAAAGCGCTTACTATAGAGGTAGATGAGCCGGTGGATACCTTTCCGGTGCTTTCGGGGATGCAGGCCGACGGGACGTGCATTTTCAATGGCCCTGTCAGGGGCCGGATCAGTGCCGTGCGCGAATACGACCATCTGCGGATTGTGGGCAACGTCACGGTGCCGGCAACATTTACCTGCTCCCGTTGCCTCGCGCCCTATGGAACGCAGATCGGATCGAACTTTACGATTTTTTTCCGCAAAGGCCCGGCAAGCCAGGAAAGCGATGAAGAAGAGACCGAGTTGAATGATCAGGACCTTGTCTCGGCCACCTACAGCGGCGACGAGATAGATCTTACCCATGAAATCGAAGAACAGGTCGCCATGGAGGTTCCGTTCAAGCCGCTTTGCAGTGAAACATGTAAGGGGTTGTGCCCGACATGCGGGATAGACCTGAACCAGGGAGACTGTTCCTGCGGGAGCGATGACGTTAATTTCAAGTTCAGCGCCCTGAAGGATTTCAAGGTTTCCCGATAATTACCAAGGTGACGGCGTTGCCGTTCCACCGAAAAAAGGAGAATCGACATGGCAGTACCCAAGAAGAAAACCTCCAAATCCCGGAAAAATATGAGAAGGGCTCACGATTTCCTGACGACCCAGTCGGTTTCGACCTGCCCCCAGTGCAAATCCCCCAAACTTCCCCACCGCGTATGTCCGACGTGTGGCACGTACAAGGGCAAAGAAGTCATCGATCTCTCTTCGGCCCAGTAAGCGCAGCCATCCGTGTTACTACCGGGAATGATGAGAGTTGCCGTTGACGCAATGGGGGGGGATAATGCCCCATCCGTGGAAGTCGCCGGAGCCGTTGCCGCTTGCCGTGAGTTTGGGATAGCAATAACCCTGGTGGGCGATCGTGCCAGGCTTGAGGCCGAATTGACCAAGCATCAGACTCACGGTCTGGACATCGACATCTTCCATGCCAGTGAAGTCGTGGGGATGCACGACTCAGCCTCCGATGCCGTCCGCAAGAAGAAAAATTCTTCCGTACGTCTGGCGTTCGAACTGGTCAAGGAGGGTAAGGCCTGCGCTGCGGTCAGCGCCGGAAACTCCGGTGCCACCATGGCGGCGGGCATGGTCGTGCTCAAGCGTATCAACGGTATCGAGCGGCCTGCCATCGCCCAGATTTTTCCTACCATCAAGGGACAGACCCTCGTGCTGGATGTGGGCGGCAACGTTGACTGCAAACCGCAACACCTGGCCCAGTTCGCCATCATGGGCGAGGTCTACGCCCACTATGCCATGGGGATCACCAATCCGGCGGTCGGTTTGCTGTCCAACGGCGAGGAGGATTCCAAGGGCAACGAACTGACCCGTGAAACCAACGCCATCCTGCGGGAAACGTCGCTCAATTACGCTGGCTATGTGGAGGGGCGCGACATCTTCAAAGGCACGGTGGAGGTGGTCGTCTGCGACGGTTTTGTGGGGAATGTCGTGCTCAAGCTGTCCGAGGGGCTTGCGGAAGCGGCGGCCAGGATGTTAAAGGAAGAGATCGTCAAGAGCTGGGTGTCGAAACTCGGGTATCTCTTCGTGCACGGCGCATTCCGCCGTTTCAAAAAGATCGTTGACTATGCCGAATACGGCGGTGCTCCCTTGCTGGGCATCAATGGCGTGGGCATGATCTGTCACGGCGGTTCCAACGTCAAGGCGATCAAAAACGCCGTACGCTTTGCCCATGACTACGCCAAAAGCGGTGTCACCGAACGGGTGGCGGAAAAACTGTCGGAAAACAGCATGGTCAACATGCAGCGCGACAACCTGAAACCGCAGGCGGTCGCATGAAGGAGCATACCATGTCGGGAGCGCGGATAACCGGAACCGGTTCCTCTCTGCCGGATAAAATTCTTACCAATCGCGACCTGGAACAGATGGTTGAAACCAGCGACGAATGGATTACCACCCGGACCGGCATCAAAGAACGCCGAATCGCCGTCGAGGGTGAATATACCTCTACCTTTGCCGCCGAAGCCGGCAGACGTGCCCTTGCCATGGCCGGGATCGAAGCAGATGAGCTCGATCTGATCATCCTCGGCACCGTGACCCCCGATTTCCCTTTTCCGGCAACCGCATGCATCCTGCAAAAGGAACTTGGGGCGCATAAGGCAACGGCGTTCGATCTCTCTGCCGCCTGCTCCGGCTTTCTGTACGCCCTGTCCATCGCCACGACCTATATCCGCAGCGGCATGGCAAAGAAGGCCCTGGTCATCGGAGCCGAGGTCTTGTCGCGCGTGGTCGACTGGAGCGACCGCAACACCTGCATCCTCTTCGGAGACGGTGCCGGAGCCGCGGTCGTGGAGGCCTGCGAGGGTGAGAACGGCATCCTCTCCACCCACATATTCAGTAACGGCTCCCACTGGGACCAGCTCTACCTGCCCGGCGCCGGGAGCAGGAACCCCGCTTCCAATCCGCGCACCATCGATGAGCGCCTCTATTATATCCGTATGGAGGGAAACGACGTTTTCAAACACGCCGTGCGGGCCATGGAAGAGGCCGCCACCGCCGCCCTTACGGCAAACGCCATGTCGCCTTCCGATATATCGCTGCTCATTCCCCACCAGGCCAATCGCCGCATCATCGACGCAACCGCCAAACGCCTGGGGCTTCCCGAGGAACGGGTGTTTGTGAATCTTCACCATTATGGCAACACGTCGGCCGCATCAATTCCGATCGCCCTCGACGAGGCAAACCGTTCCGGCGCCATCAAGGCCGGCGACATCATCTTGATGGATGCCTTTGGCGGAGGCTTTACCTACGGTTCCGCCCTGGTACGCTGGTAGACTGTTCCCCACTCGAATACGGATCAGACGCGGGAAAAAAGGATTTTTTATTCATCGAAAGGTGTTTCTCATGAGTAAAACCGCTTTCATATTCCCTGGACAGGGGTCGCAATATCCGGGGATGGGCAAAGAGTTGGCCGAGGCCTTTCCCGTTGCCCGCCGGGTCTTCGAAGAAGCCGACGACGCCCTCGGCATGAAGCTGTCCGCCACCTGCTTCAGCGGCAGCGAAGAAGAATTGAAGCTGACCGCCACGACCCAACCGGCCATCCTGACCGCCAGCATCGCCATCCTGCGGGTGGTCGAGCAGGAAACCGGCCTCCGGGCCGACTATCTGGCCGGTCACTCCCTGGGCGAGTATTCGGCCTTGGTCTGTTCCGGGGCGCTTGGCTTTGCCGATGCCGTCAGGACCGTCCGGGCACGGGGAACCTTCATGCAGGAAGCGGTGCCGGTCGGCACCGGCTCCATGGCTGCCATGCTGGGCATCGAGCGCGAGGTGCTCGAGGATATCTGCCGCGAGGCGGCTCAGGGAGAGGTCGTTGCGCCGGCCAACTTCAATTCGCCCGGCCAGATCGTGATCGCCGGCCACAGCGGCGCCGTGGGGCGCGCCATTGAGATCGCCAAGGGGCGCGGCTTCCGCAAAACCCTGTTGCTGCCGGTCAGCGCCCCGTTCCATTGCACCCTTATGCTGCCGGCTGCCGAACGGCTCGCCGGGGTGCTGGAGACCGTACCGGCCAACCCGATGACCCTGCCGGTGGTCGCCAACGCCGATGCCGCCCCGAATGCCGACAGTAACCGCGTCAAGCCGCTCCTGGTGACCCAGGTCTGCGCTCCGGTTTTATGGCAGCAGTCGGTGACGGGTATGATCGAACAGGGGGTTACGCGGTTTGTGGAGATCGGTCCCGGGAAGGTTCTGTCGGGGTTGGTGAAGCGGATTTCAAAAGAGGTGGAAACAGCAAACATTGAGGATTGTGCCGGCCTGAAGACGCTGACCGAGTAAGCATGATCACTCACGGGGAAGCTATGCTCGATTGCAACGACATCATGAAGATCTTGCCGCACCGCTACCCTTTCCTGTTGGTGGATCGCATTGAAGAAGTGGAAACGGGCAAGCGTATCGTCGGCATCAAGAATGTCACCATCAACGAGCCGTTCTTCCAAGGGCACTTTCCCGGCCATCCGGTCATGCCGGGGGTCCTGCTCGTCGAGGCCATGGCCCAGGTAGCCGCCGTCCTGGCCTATGTCTCGTCCGACGAGAGCGCCCGCTCCAAGGTCACCTATTTCGTGGGTATCGACAATGCACGTTTTCGCAAACCGGTTTTTCCCGGCGACCAGCTCCGCCTTGAACTTGAGGCTGTCGGCTGTAAGCGGGGCATATGGAAGTTTGCCGGCAAGGTGCTGGTAGCGGACAAGCTTGCCGCCGCGGCGGACTTGATGGCCACGTTTGCCGATAAATAGATACATGTACTCACTTCAGCGTCCTGCGCTGCTGAAAGAAGAAAGGAGTAGCTGATGCCAAAGGACAGAATAGCTGTCATCACGGGTGCATCCCGTGGAATAGGCCGGAGCATCGCCCTGGCGCTGGCCGCACAAGGCGCTACGATCGTTGCCGTTGACATGGACCAGGCCGCAACCGATGCCGTTGTCGCCGAATTGAAGGCTGCCGGCGGGAACGCCCTGGGGGTCGTGGGGAACGTTACCGTACCTGCGGATGTGGAACGGATGATCGATGCCGCCGTGGAAGCCTTCGGACGGGTCGATATTCTGGTGAACAACGCCGGCATTACCCGTGACGGCCTTCTCATGCGGATGAAGGAGGAGGATTGGGATGCCGTGCTTACGGTCAACCTGAAGGGGGCGTTCCTGTGCACCCGTGCCGCGTTCAAGGTCATGTCCAAGCAGCGTTACGGCCGGATCATCAACATCGCCTCGGTGGTCGGCCAGATGGGTAATGCGGGCCAGGCGAACTACTGCGCCAGCAAAGCCGGTCTGATCGGGCTTACCAAGTCCAATGCCCGGGAACTTGCCAAGCGCAACGTCACGGTCAATGCCGTTGCCCCTGGCTTCATCGCCACCGCCATGACCGATGCCCTCTCGGACAAGGTGCGGGCCGAACTGACCGCCCAGATCCCCCTGGAACGTCTGGGCAGCGCCGACGATATCGCCAATGCGGTGGTCTTTCTCGCCAGCGAGGCTTCCGGCTACATCACCGGGCATGTGCTTTCCGTCAACGGCGGAATGTACATGTAATGGAAAGGAGGGATTTTTCGTCCAGGCAAGGAAATCAAGGGATTGCGCGGAGGCGTACATCGGTACGCCGCACAATTTAGCTTGTTAAATTGGACCGCGAAGGCGCCCGAAGGGTGAGGCCAACGGCCGAAGTCACAAGCAAGCCTGAAGATTGACGCCGCATGGGCGGAAAAGAACCCTTTCCAAATAAATCTTTGACTTTTGATTCGTTCATTGTTAAGAAGCTGTAGCTCAAAACGACTACGACCTGTTACGGGTTACTACAACACGGAGGTGAAAGATGTCTGACATTGCAAAGCGAGTAAAGGAAATAGTTGCGGAACAGCTGGGTGTGGAAGAGGCTCAGGTCGTTCCCGAGGCATCCTTCATGGATGACCTGGGCGCAGATTCCCTGGATACCGTCGAACTGGTCATGGCCCTTGAAGAGGAATTCGATATCGAAATCCCCGATGAGGATGCCGAGAAGATCCAGTCCGTACAGGACGCCATCGATTACATTACCGAGCACAGCTAATACGGCAGGCCGACGACGAAACAGGGGAGGGGAGACGCTCCCCTCTTTTTGTTTATCCGGTTCCACCCCGTCATTATCTACCAGGAGCATACAATTATGAGAAGAGTCGTAATTACCGGCGTTGGGGTCGTTTCTCCTCTTGGATGCGGCAATGCCCAAAACTGGGATGCGCTTATCAATGGCCGTTCCGGCATCGCACAGATCACCCGCTTTGACGCTTCGGCCATGCCGGTGCGCATTGCCGGTGAAGTCAAGGACTTCAACCCCGAGGATTTCATTGAAAAGAAAGAGATCAAGAAGATGGATCTCTTTATTCAGTATGCGCTGGCAGCTTCTCACTTCGCCATGGAGGACTCCGGTCTGGCCATCACGGATGAGAACGCCGAGCGGGTAGGGGTGCTCGTGGGTGCCGGCCTTGGCGGGCTGCCGACCATCGAGAAGTACCATGCGGCACTGCTTGAAGGGGGCTACAAGAAAATTTCCCCCTTCTTCATCCCGATGTTGATCATCAACCTTGCCCCGGGCCACATCTCCATCAAATATGGCGCCAAGGGTCCCAATATCTCATCCGTTTCGGCATGCGCAACCGCCACCCATTCCATTGGCGATGCCTACCACATCATCAAACGGGGCGACGCCGACGCCATGATCGCCGGGGGAACCGAATCAACGGTAACTCCGCTCGGCATCGGCGGGTTTTCCGCCATGAAAGCGCTCTCCGACCGTAACGACAACCCGCAGGCCGCCTCACGTCCCTTTGAGAAAAACCGTGACGGCTTTGTCATGGGCGAGGGTGCCGGTATCGTGATCCTGGAGGAGTACGAGGCCGCCAAAAAACGCGGCGCCAAGATCTATGCCGAGGTCGTGGGCTATGGCCTGACCGGCGACGCCTATCACCTGACCGCGCCGGCACCGGATGGCGAAGGGGCGGCACGCTGCATGAAAATGGCGCTCGCCAACGCCGGCGTCAACCCTGAGCAAGTTGGCTACATCAACGCCCACGGCACCTCGACGTCCATGAACGACTTGTACGAGACCATGGCCATCAAGACGGTCTTTGGCAACCATGCCGGCAAGGTGAAAATTTCCTCAACCAAGTCCATGACCGGCCACCTCCTGGGGGCTGCCGGGGGCATCGAGGCGGTTTTCAGCTGTTTGGCCCTTGAGAAAGGCGTGATCCCGCCGACCATCAACTACGAGGAACCGGACCCGGAATGCGACCTCGATTACACCCCCAACACCGCGTGTGAGGCCAAGATCGAGTACGCCATGAGCAACAACTTCGGTTTCGGCGGCACGAACGCCTCGCTGCTTTTCAAAAAGGTCTGACATGAAAATCGCACTGGGAAGTGACCATGGCGGCTATAGCCTGAAACAGTCTCTGATCCCCTTCCTGCAGGGCAAGGACATCGAGGTCGCCGATGCCGGCACCAATTCGGAGGATTCGGTGGATTATCCCGATTTTGCCGAGCGGGTGGCGCTCCTGGTCGCCCACGGCGAGGCGGATGCCGGCATTTTGGTCTGCGGGACCGGCATCGGCATCTCCATTGCCGCCAATAAGGTGCCCGGTATTCGCGCCGCACTGGTGACCGATGCCTTCATGGCCCGCATGGCAAAAGAGCATAATAACGCCAATGTCCTCGTGCTGGGGGGGCGGGTGATTGACGAAACAACCGCCCAGGAATTGGTGGCCGCCTGGCTGGACGCCTCCTTCGAGGGAGGACGGCATCAGAAACGGCTGGACAAGATCGCCCACCTGGAACAAAAATATCGTTGTAGTTAATTCTCTTTTCGATACAATGAGATAATGATAAATAACAGCGGGACTTGACCACAAGTCCCGCTCCCTGTTTTTCAACCCCCTGCTGACTGAATCCATCCCATAAGGAGTAGACACACCATGTCGATTCTCGACCAATTTGACCCCCAGGTTGCCGAAGCCATTCGCCACGAGACCGAACGTCAGGAGTACAACCTGGAGCTGATCGCTTCGGAAAACTTTGTCTCCGAGGCGGTGCTTGAGGCCCAGGGAAGCATCCTGACCAACAAATACGCCGAGGGCTATCCGGGCAAACGCTACTATGGCGGCTGCGACCAGGTGGATGTGGTCGAAAATCTGGCGATCGAGCGCGCCAAGGAGCTGTTCGGCGCCGAACATGCCAATGTTCAGCCCCATTCAGGCTCTCAGGCCAATATGGCGGTCTATTTCGCCGCCTGCAAGCCGGGAGATACGGTCCTGGGCATGAACCTCTCCCACGGCGGCCATCTGACCCACGGCAGCCCGGTCAACTTCTCCGGGAAACTGTTCAACATCGTGCCCTACGGTGTTTCTCCCGAGACCCAGACCATCGATTACGCCGAGGTGGAGCGTCTGGCCGAACAGCACAAGCCGCGGATGATCGTGGTCGGCGCCAGCGCCTACCCGCGCATCATTGATTTTCCGGCGTTCCGTGCCATTGCCGACAAGGTGGGGGCGGTGGTCATGGTGGACATGGCCCACTTCGCCGGCCTGGTGGCGGCAGGGCTGCACCCCAGCCCGGTCCCCTATGCCGACTATGTGACCACCACCACCCACAAGACCCTGCGTGGCCCGCGCGGCGGCATGATTCTCTGCCGTGAAGATCTCGCCAAAACTTTGAATTCCCAGATCTTCCCCGGTATCCAGGGGGGGCCGTTGATGCACGTCATCGCCGCCAAGGCGGTGGCTTTCAAGGAAGCCCTCCAGCCGGAGTTCAAGGTCTATCAGCAGCAGATCGTGAAGAATGCCCAAACTCTGGCGGGGGCGTTGATGAAGCGCGGCTTCAAGCTGACCAGCGGCGGTACCGACAACCACCTGATGCTGGTTGATTTCTCCGGCACCGAAATCACCGGTAAGGCGGCTGAAGCGGCCTTGGACAAGGCGGGCATTACGGTCAACAAGAATACCGTTCCTTTCGAGACCCGTTCCCCGTTCGTCACCTCCGGTATCCGGATCGGAACGCCGGCGGCCACATCCCATGGCCTGAAGGAAGCGGAAATGGAGCAGGTGGCTACGTTCATCGCCGATGCCGTAGCCAATATCGACAACGACGAAAAACTGGCCGCCATCAAGGTGCAGGTCAATACCATGATGAAGCGGTTCCCGCTTTATGCCAACCGGCTGAAGTAGGGAAGGGGCCGTAACTTTTTTTGATCAGGACCCGCCGGGCAACCGGCGGGTCTTTTTGTTTGAATAGGGGGGCAGGGCGCCTGATTCTCTCGTCTTCCTTGACTTTGTTCCCGCTCTTTGGCTAGTATGCACAGATATGAAAAAGCTAACCAGACAGATACGAGTCGGATCGGTTCCCGTGGGTGGCGGCGCCCCCTGCGCGGTCCAATCCATGTGTTCCACCGATACGCGGGACGTCGCCGCCACCCTGGCCCAGATTGCCGGCCTGGCTGCCGGCGGCTGCGAGATCATCCGTTGCGCCGTTCCGGACATGGATGCGGCCGTGGCCTTGGGAAAGATCAAACACGAGAGCCCCATCCCGGTCATCGCCGACATCCACTTCGACTACAAGCTGGCCCTGCAGGTGCTTGACGGCGGCATAGACGGGCTGCGGCTCAACCCGGGCAATATCGGCGACAAGTGGAAGGTGGCCGAGGTGGTCAAGGCGGCGGCTGAACGCCAGGTGCCCATCAGAATCGGCGTCAATGCCGGTTCTCTCGAAAAGGAACTGCTGGAGCGCTTTGGCCATCCCACGGCCGAGGCCATGGTGGAATCCGCCCTTGGCCACGTGCGCATCCTGGAGGAGTTGGGCTACCGGGAGATCAAGATCTCTCTTAAGGCCTCGGATGTGATGAAGACGGTTTCCGCCTACCGCCTGCTTTCGGAACGGGTTGACTATCCCCTGCACATCGGCATCACCGAGGCCGGAACCATCTTTTCCGGGACGGTCAAATCCTCGGTCGGCCTCGGCATCCTGCTCGCCGACGGTATCGGCGACACCATGCGGGTATCCCTGACCGGTGATCCGCTGGACGAGGTCAGGGTAGGGTACGAGATCCTGAAAAGCCTCGGACTGCGCCAGCGCGGCGTCAATTTTGTTTCCTGCCCCACCTGCGGCCGGTGTCAGATCAACCTGATCAAGGTCGCCGAAGAGGTCGAACGCCGACTCCAGGGGGTGGACAAGCGGATTACGGTCGCAGTCATGGGGTGCGCCGTCAACGGTCCCGGAGAGGCCCGCGAGGCGGATGTGGGCATTGCCGGTGGAAAAGGGGAGGGGCTCCTGTTCCGCAACGGCGAGATCGTCCGTAAGGTGCCGGAAAACAAGTTGGCCGACGCCCTGCTCGAAGAGATCGATAAACTCTGAGAATCTGAACCGTTCTCTCACCCGCTCACTATTCTTTTTCTTGTGTTTTTCTCTGTGCCTCTGTGAGCTTTGCGAGAGACCGCCTTTGGCGTTTTAGAAGTAAAAATGTACTATACCATCCTCTGAGGTGACAATGCTTTATTCCCGTTATTTCATCCCCACCGTTAAGGAAACCCCCTCCGACGCCGAGGTCGTGTCGCATCAACTGATGCTCCGTGCCGGCATGATCCGCAAGCTGGCGGCCGGTATCTACAATTACCTGCCCATGGGGTTGCGCTCCATCCGCAAGTTCGAGAACATCGTCCGCGAGGAGATGGACCGCGCCGGGGCCATCGAGCTGCTCATGCCGAGCGTCCAACCGGCCGAACTCTGGCAGGAGTCGGGGCGCTGGACCTTTTATGGCAAGGAGCTGCTGCGTTTCAAGGATCGCAAGGAAGGCGAGTTCTGCATGGGGCCGACCCATGAAGAGGTCATCACCGACATGATCCGCCGCGAGATCAAGAGCTACCGGCAGATGCCGATCAATTTCTACCAGATCCAAACCAAGTTCCGCGACGAGATCCGGCCCCGGTTCGGCCTCATGCGTGGCCGCGAATTCATCATGAAGGACGCCTACTCGTTTGATGTGGACAGCAGCGCCGCGGACGACTCCTATGACCGTATGTACCAGGCCTATATCCGCATCTTTGAACGGTGCGGGCTGAATTTCCGTGCCGTTGAAGCGGACTCGGGCACCATTGGCGGGTCGTTCTCCCACGAATTTATGGTCCTGGCGGATTCGGGTGAGGACGGCATTGCCTCCTGTGACTCCTGCCGCTATGCCGCCAACGTGGAAAAGGCCGAGGCGCGGCCGGCGCAACCGGTGGCGCAGGGTGGCGAATTGCTGCCGTTGGAGAAGATCCCGACGCCGGACATGAAAACCATTGCCGATGTTGCGGCCTTCCTGAAAGTGACCGCCGACAAGACGATCAAGACCCTGGTGTACGCTTCGGGCAGTGGCGAGTTCGTCATGGCGCTGTTGCGGGGCGACCACGAGCTGAATGAGATCAAGCTCAAGAACAGCCTGGGGTGGGACGAGATCGAAATGGCGACCGAAGAGGATATCCTGCGCATCACCGGATCGCCGATCGGGTTCCTCGGCCCGCTGGGGCTCAAGGAAAAGGTGACGGTTATTGCCGACTTGGTCGTCGAGGGCATGACCAACGTCGCCATGGGCGCCAATGAAAAGGATATGCACTTCATCAATGCCAACCCGGGACGGGATTTCCCGGTCGAGCGCTTTGCCGATATCCGCATGGTCGTGGCCGGCGATGCCTGCCCGCGCTGCCAGGAGGGGAAACTTGAGATGTGGCGCGGTATCGAGGTGGGGCATGTCTTCAAGCTGGGCACCAAGTATTCCACCGCCCTCAATGCCACCTACCTGGATGCCGACGGCAAGGAGCAGGTCATCTTCATGGGGTGCTACGGCATCGGCATCGGCAGGACGGTTGCCGCGGCCATCGAGCAGAACCATGACGAGAACGGCATCATCTTCCCGTTGCCCCTGGCGCCCTTCCATTGCTCGGTTGTGGCCCTGAACGCCAAGGATGGCGGCGTCATGGCCGCGGCCGAGGAAATCTACGCAAAGCTGGAGCAATTGGGGGTGGAGACGCTGTTCGACGACCGTGACGAACGGCCGGGCGTCAAATTCAAGGATAACGATCTGATCGGTATCCCGCTGCGCATTGTGGTCGGCAGCAAGGGATTGGCCGAAGGGAAGGTCGAGGTCAAAATCCGTAAAACCGGCGAGGTGCTCCTGCTGCCGGTTGAAGAGGCTATCGCCCGGATCAAGCAACTTGTCGACGCGGCCTTGGTCTGAAATTAAACGGTTATGAGGTTGTGATGCAGAATACTATTTGGGACCCCCAGCATGAATGCATGCCCCGGGACGAGATAGAACAGCTCCAACTTGAGCGGCTCCAGGCGACCCTCAACCGTGTCTATAAAAACGTAACCTGTTACCGGACGAAGTTCACCGAACGGGGTATTGTTCCCGAGGATATCACCGCCCTTTCCGATCTGGCAAAGCTCCCCTTTACCACCAAGGAGGACCTGCGGCTCAATTATCCCTATGGGATGTTTGCCGTGCCGCTCAGGGAGGTGGTTCGCATCCATTCGTCATCCGGTACGACCGGCAAACCGACGGTGGTGGGATATACCAAAAACGACCTCAAAATATGGTCGAACCTGGTGGCCCGTTTCATGACCGCAGCCGGCGTCACTCCTGACGACGTGGTGCAGATCGCCTTCGGCTACGGCCTGTTCACCGGCGCCTTTGGCCTGCACTACGGTTCGGAAACCATCGGCGCCGCCGTCATCCCCATGAGCGGCGGCAACACGGACAAGCAGATCATGATCATGCAGGATTACAAAAGCACGGTTCTGGTCTGCACGCCGAGCTATGCCATCAACATTGCCGACCGCATTGAAAGGCAGGGCATCGATCCCAAGACCTTGTCCCTCAAGGTAGGGCTGTTTGGCGGCGAACCCTGGTCCGAGGCCATGCGTCGGGAGATCGAGGCACGTCTTTCCCTCAGCGCTACGGACAACTATGGCCTTTCGGAGGTCATCGGCCCCGGCGTTGCGGGGGAATGCCGCTGCAAATGCGGCATGCACATCTCCGAGGACGGCTTTATCCCGGAGATCATCAACCCCGAGACCGGTGAAGTATTGCCGCCGGGAAGCGTGGGCGAACTGGTGCTGACCACCATCAGCAAGGAAGCCTTCCCCATGATCCGCTATCGGACACGGGACATTACCAGTCTTGACTATGGCGTCTGCGCGTGTGGCCGGACCACGGTGCGGATGAAAAAGACCATGGGCCGCTCCGATGATATGCTGATCATCAAGGGGGTCAACGTCTTCCCGTCGCAGATCGAAGAGGTGCTGGTGGCCATCGAGGGGTGCGAACCGCATTACCAACTGGTGGTTGACCGCAAGGGCGCCATGGATACCCTCGAGGTCAGCATCGAGGTCACGGAGCATATCTTCTTTGACGAGATGAAGAAACAGCGGGCCTTTTTGGAGATGGTCGAGAAGAAGATCGACACGGTGTTGGGGGTCGGCGTCACCGTCAAGCTGGTCGAGCCCAACAGCCTGCCGCGCAACGAGGGAAAAGCCAATCGCGTCATTGACAGGCGGCAGTTGTGAAGCTCTGATGCTGTTTTTCTGTTCACCCAACGCAAGCGGGTCATGTCTTTACACATGGCCCGCTTTTTTATGGGGCGAATCAGATCCCTTTTGAGTTGCGAAAACGGTCCCGGTACTCCTTGAAATCAGGGATGGTCCGTTTATAGCCGGACGACATGAGGGGGGACGAAATAACGAGATCGGCCGTGGTGCGGTTGCATGCCACGGGGATGTTCCAGACAACGGCAATCCGCAGGAGCGCCTTCACATCCGGGTCATGGGGTTGGGGTTCGAGTGGGTCCCAGAAGAAAATGATCAAATCAATTTCGCCCTCGGCGATTTTCGCGCCAATCTGCAGGTCTCCGCCAAGAGGGCCACTTTGAAATTTGGTGATGGGGATTCGGAGCGCTTCTTCCAGCAAAGTTCCCGTGGTCCCCGTGGCGTAAAGCTTGTGTTGGGCCAATAAATCCCGGTTGAAGAGGGACCACTCGATGAGATCGTGTTTCTTATTGTCATGTGCGACGAGAGCGATTCGTTTACACGGAATGAGGTCCTTATCCTTTGGCTGTTTAGTAGTCATCTACCGTTTGCCTCCTTTTCTTGTTTTCCGCATACCAGCATATTTTCGCCCCATTTGCCAATGAAAAGTAACATGTTGGGAGATGCAAAATTTTGGACAGGGACTTTTTGTTTGGTATGATATGATGTATCCTAATTTTCTTTAATATAACATGGTTGGCTTTGATTGCTCGGCTGTCGGCAAGGTGGCACCATGAAAAGTGGTCTCGAAAAAACAGATCGTTATGATCTGCTCAAAATCATTGCGATTTATGCAATTTTCAGCTGTTTATGGATTTATTGTTCCGATACGGCTCTGGGCCTCATCATAACCGATCCAGCTACCTTGGTACATATCTCCGTCTTCAAAGGTTTTTTCTTCGTCGTCATCACCGGTACGCTTCTGTATCAACTTATCAGCCGCTATCTTTTGGAATCCAGACAGCTCAAGGAGGGGATAAAGAACAGGGACATATTGTTCAGCTTTCTCTACGAGGGGATGATGGACGCCTTTGCCAGTGTCGATATGACCGGCAGGATACTGCAATACAACGAAGTCTTCCGCACGATGCTCGGATACGAAGCTGAAGAGTTGCGCTCAAAGACCTACGAGGAGCTTACGCCCGAGAAGTGGCATGCTATGGAGCTTAGAATCATTGAGGAGCAGGTTATTCCCCGGGGGTATTCCGATGTATATGAAAAGGAATACCGGAGAAAAGACGGCACGGTCTTCCCGATAGAACTGCGGACTCAACTTATTCGCGACGACCAGGGAAATCCGTTTGCAATGTGGGCGATCATTCATGACATCACGGAGCGGAAACGGGTGCAAGATACGCTTTCGCAAAAAAGCCGACAACTTGAAGAGCTTAACCAATCTCTTGAAAAACGCGTGTCGGAAACCATCATCGAACTTCGCCAGAGAGACCAGATGCTGTTCCAGCAAAGCCGTCTGGCGGCTATGGGAGAGATGGTCAACAACATCGCCCACCAATGGCGTCAGCCGCTTAATAATGTGGGGCTCATCATACAGAACCTGCAAATCTCTCAGAAGTCGGGAGAAATCAGCGGAGAGGAGTTCGACCGGGAAGTTGCCGACACCATGCAGCTCATCCACCATATGTCGGCCACTATAGATGACTTCCGAAATTTTTTCCGACAGGATAAGGAGAAACACACCTTTTCCGTCGCCAAGGCTGTGGAATTAGCTGTCGGGCTTATTGACGCCACCTTGAAAAATGGGTACATCGCGACGGAGTTGCAACTCGACACCGACGTGACAGCCGTTGGCTACAAGAATGAATATTCCCAAGTATTGCTCAACATCATAAACAATGCCAAGGATGTCCTACAGGAGAGGCGCGTCGATAATCCCCGAATTACCATCCGGGCTTTCCGTGACAATGATCTTTCGGTCGTCACGGTGCGTGATAACGGAGGCGGTATTGATGAGAGCATCTGCAACAAGATCTTTGATCCGTACTTTACCACGAAAGAGCCGGACAAAGGCACCGGCATCGGCTTGTATATGTCAAAAGTGATCATCGAAAAAAACATGAACGGTAGGCTGACGGTGTTGAATCACCGGGATGGCGCTGAATTCAGGGTAGAACTGCCGGCGGGCTTTTCTCCAAGCGTCTGCCAAAGTGATTAAGCGGTTTTGTTTAGAAAGAAAAGATGGGTCTGTCATTCCAGCCCGTTACACGGTATTTTTGTTTTAATGCTCCATAAATTGTACTTTACATAATATAACTTATGGGCGCTTTTTTCGGATGCCATCAGGCACGATTTAGTTGCCCTGACTGTCGTTGACCCTCAAGGGTCGAAGACAAACAACCAGCCTTTGCTGGTGTCGATCTGGAATGATCTACTGGCCACGGTCGCCACGTACGGTCTTTTTCAGGACCAAGCCCATTCACCCTTAAAAAACCAGCCTTTCTCCGTTTTGTCTTTTCCCCCTCTCTCATGCTGTCCACAAGTGCACAGGCGTCCCGTGAGCGCGGCAACGCCACGCTCGGCGAACGGGTCAGCCTGTGTGCCTTGTGGGCCAGCACAACCTACGGAGGCGTCATCATGTCCAGTTCCGTCAAGCTGTCATACGATTTCAAACACTGCCCGGTCTGCGGCTCCCAGATCGCAACGCCGGTGCACATGTCCGTTGTTTTGGAGGAACCCGCTGCTGGTTTCCTCGGTAGCATGTCAAAGGAGTACGATTTGCCCGATGACGTTGTCTGTCTTCGGCTGCTCTGTGACCCCTGTTTTGAGAGGTCGCTGGAACCCCCTTGGTAACAATACGAAATCACGCAACCCCCCCCCTCATGTAATTTCAATGGGTTATGGTGGCACAAAACTGCTGATTTCCTGTATTTTCAATGCGTTACATATTCATTAAAGAACGATTAAAACCTGCTAAGAAAGGAGTAAAAAATGGAAGTTTTTTTGAAAGAAGATTTGAGGCCTGGAACACATTTATTGCCCTGGTTGGTGCTGTACTTTTTGTTGCCATCGGATGACCTGGATGAAAACTCATCCGTTGCGATTAAGAAACGGGAGATCTTCGCTTCAAGCATCGAAGCAGCTCACAAACTCTGGGCCGAGATCGTTAAGGCCGAGGCTCTCAACGTTGACTCCGAATACAGGATTTTTCCGGGAGGTGCCAGCCAATGAGCAAAGTGCTTTCCAAGCGGGTTACGGTTCGCTTTTCCGAACAACATTACGATGCGCTACGGGCTTATGCCGAGCATGAGGGAACTGATCCGGCTGCTATCATCCGGCATCTGGTGGCTCGTTTCCTCAATGATCGCTGTGCCGTCCTTGTGCCGTCGATTGGGGGCTTTTGACATGGCTACCTTGCAATCAACAAAGCCGCCGTCAGGCACCCGCTCTGCCGGCGGGGGCCGGATGGCGGCGAACGGCAGTTCGGCGGGCGTTTGCCCGCCGAAAGTGGAGCCGTTAGGCGCAGCGGCTGCACTTGGCTACTTGTCCGTTGATATCAACCAGCTGCTGTTCGATGTCTCGACCACGTTCAACCCGCTGCATCAAGGCAATTTGTTCGATTGCCAAGCTGCGGGAGTTCGTGACGGGCGCTATTTGTTCAATGTCGCTTTGCCCTACGATCTTGCCCGGTTCTTCGTAACCCTCATGGAGTCCATGACAAGCGTTTTTGTGCTAATGAGCCGCAAAGCTGTTTCTTCTGCTGCTCACCTCAAAACGATTGACCCGGCGGCGATTGCTGAACGTGAGCAAGCAAAGGCAGATTTTAGCAAAGAGGTCTGTTCGATCTATGACAGTCTCATCGATCAGGGGTTCACCTCTGCTGAGGCCGTCAAGCGAACAAATTTTGCTCTGAAGTCCGTTTCTCACCCTTGGGCGACCCACGATCTTGTTAAACGAACCCTTCGAGCTGAGGGGCGTTTTAGGGCCAAAAACAGACATTCAAACAGAAAGGAGTAGACCAATCGGAAAAAACGATTTAACTTGGCTGCCAAAAGGTTGACTTTGGCTGCCGTCAATTCCGTGACAAACCGGGTAAGGGAAATTGTATTTTATGAATAATATTAGCTACATACAATATAACTTATGGGCGCTTTTTTCGGATGCCATCAGGCACGATTTAGTTGCCCTGACTGTCGTTGACCCTCAAGGGTCGAAGACAAACAACCAGCCTTTGCTGGTGTCGATCTGGAATGATCTACTGGCCACGGTCGCCACGTACGGTCTTTTTCAGGACCAAGCCCATTCACCCTTAAAAAACCAGCCTNACAGAAAGGAGTAGACCAATCGGAAAAAACGATTTAACTTGGCTGCCAAAAGGTTGACTTTGGCTGCCGTCAATTCCGTGACAAACCGGGTAAGGGAAATTGTATTTTATGAATAATATTAGCTACATACAATATAACTTATGGGACATTTATTTAAAAGTGGCTGTAACGTCCATCGACGCAGCAGGCCTCGCAGAGAATATCACCCCCCTTGAAAAATACGATGATTGAGCGTAATAATATTGGATGTGACCTTTCGTTGTACGGTTGCACCAACCACTAAAAATTATCTGCTTTGGCAGAATAGTCATGAAAGATCTATGAATAAGAAACAGTTAGTTCCAGTTTGTGGCATTCCCGGAGTGGTTGTAATTTTGTTGCTGACCGCCTTCGTTTCTGGTGTGCCGGTCTGTTTTGCCGGACAGTTCAGGACTGCCCCTGCCGCCAATCTGCCGGTTCCCACCTCTGTGAACGAATTTGAAATTTTGATCGGCAGCGCCAGGGATATTTACGAGAAAGCCAAAACAAACCACTGGAAGCATCTCGATAAAAAAATTAATTCCATTATTAAAGCGGAACAATCCATCTCCGGTATGGTGCACGACAAGGATATCCCCTACTATAAGAATCTTATGGGCGCCACATCGGACCTTGAGCGGGCCGTTGCCGCACAAGACCGAATAGTTGCAATGAAATCAGCAAACAAAATTATGCTGCTCGGCGCACGGTTGGCAGAAACCAGTAGTGCCGCTACGCCGATAAACGTTGCGGTCATTGGCTTTTGCGGCCGCAAGCTGGAGATACTCGCGGAAACTGAAAGCGTTTTCGAACTCTCCGACACGGTTTCCAAGCTGCACTTGGCGTGGCAGCAACTGATCCCGCAAGTCACCGCTCATGGCGGGATAAAGGAAGTAAAGAAGTTTGCCGAAATCATGAAGCGCTTTGAAGTGGCGAAAACCCCCGATGAATATGGCAAACTGGCCGCAGCCGTGGTTGATCAAGTCGATATTATCGATAAAATATTCAAAAAATAACGCTTTCGACGCCAACGTACAGGATGTGGGGCTGTCATGCCCCTAAGGGTTGCTAATCGTGGGCGTAAACTCCCGTGAACATGGCCTGCTAAGGGCATTGCGCTCCAGGAATTACCAGCTTTTCGTTGCCGGCCAAGGGATATCCCTCGTTGGCACCTGGATGCAGCAGGTGGCCATGAGTTGGCTCGTCTACCGCCTGACCGGCTCGGCCTTTCTCCTCGGTGTTATCGGTTTTACCAGCCAGATCCCCACCCTCCTCATAGCTCCTGTTGCCGGCGTGCTGGCCGATCGCTGGGATCGGCGCCGCCTTCTCATGATCAATCAGACGTTTGCCATGTTCCAGGCCGCTTTTTTGGCAACCGCCGTCCTGGCCGGTTTCGCTCAAATCTGGCTGATTGTTCTGCTCAGTCTTCTCCTGGGCACCATCACGGCATTCGAGATTCCCATACGCCAATCCTTTGTCGTGGAGTTGGTCGAACATCGGGAGGACCTTGGCAACGTCATCGCCCTCAACTCCTCCATGGTGAACGGCGCCCGCCTCATTGGGCCATCCGTTGCCGGAATCCTCGTCGCATCGGCGGGCGAAGGGGTCTGTTTCATTATCAACGGCATCAGCTACCTGGCCGTCATTATGGCGCTCGCAGCCATGCGCATCGCGCCCCGCCCTCCCCGCCTCCGGCAACGGCACGTCATACACGAGCTCCGTGAAGGGTTCGCCTATGCCTTCGGGTTTAGCCCGATACGGAGTATTCTGCTGCTTGTAGCCTTTGTGAGCCTTCTGGGGATGCCCTATATCGTTCTCATCCCGGTCTTTGCCAAGGAGGTCCTCCATGGCGGCGCCCATACCTTCGGTTTCCTCATGACCGCGGCCGGCTGCGGCGCGCTCATCGGCACGCTGTACCTCGCCTCCCGCAGGAGTGTCGTGGGGCTCGGCAGGATAATTGTTTTGGCCGTCATCCTCTTCGCCGTGGGCATCGCATTGTTCGCCCTGTCGAGCTACCTCCCTCTCTCCCTTGCCGCACTCGCCATGGCGGGGTTCGGCTCCATCACGCTGGTGGCGTCGTGCAACACCATACTCCAAACCATCCTCGAAGAGGATAAACGGGGGCGGGTCATGAGCTTTTTTACCATGGCCTTCATGGGAATGGCGCCGTTCGGGAGTCTCGGCGCCGGGGCAATGGCAGACATCGTCGGCGTCCGGTACACGCTGCTGATCGGGGCAGGCTTTTGTCTGGCCGGTGCGGGGATCTTTGCCCGGAACCTCCCCAAAATCCGGGAGAAGATCCGTCCGCTTTACATTCGCATGGGCATTATCCGGGAAATCACCCTCGGCATGGACGTTGCCAACGGGCGGCCGTTGGCGCAGGGGGAACCGTATGAACGGGATCATACGCGATAGGCCGGCCGCGATGCTGCGCCTGGCACGCCTGATGACGACGGCCGCCACGGTTCTGTCTCTTTCATGCCGCCCAGCCCTGGCCGGCCCCACGGCGCAGATCAATATCCCGTCAACCGATGCCAAGGCGCTCAGGGAAGTCGCTGTCAATATCAGCAATTATGCCCGGTTATCGGACGCGCCCGACGCCGGAGGTTCCCTGTACAATGTCGGTATCGTAACCGGCCTGTTTCCCTGGGAACGGCTCAAACTGGAGGCGGGGGTCGATTACACCACAACCGGCACCGGTTCCAGGGCCGATACCCACCCCTTCTCCTTCAACGTGAAGCTGGCCACGGCCGAGAATGCGATCGGCAATGGTTCGCCCGCCTTTGCCGTCGGTATGTACAATCTCGGGACATACGACAAGCCGGAAATCAGGGATGGCATCTCCACGCGGCAGAACCTTGCCTACCTCCTGGCTGCCAAAACCCTGCCGTTGGTTGGCCGTCTTACCTGCGGCGGATATTACGGGTCTGAACGTGCCTTGGCGACGCCGGCCAATGCCAGGCGGAACAACAGCGGCATTCTGGCGTCCTGGGATCGCACCGTCACGGAGCTTTCCGATAAGCTCTGGTTTGGCGTGGAATATATGGGGGGCAACAACCCCAACGGGGAGATGAGCTTTGCCGGCAGCTGGGCTTTTTCCAAACAGGTTGCCCTGCTGGTCGGTGTGGTTATTTTCAATCCCTTCTACCGCCTTTCCCCGGCGGACAACGGTGCCATACCCGGCGGAAAACCGGCGATCACCACCCAATTGACCATTAACCTCCCGTAAGGGTTCAGCAAAAGCATCGATAATTGAGCGATCCAGCGTAATTGGACTTGCAATTTTGCGAGACTGCCAGTAATGTAAGAAAGTTTCGTAACATATGAACACATGAGGAGTCCCCTTCGGTATGAGCAAAGAAGAAGCGATTGAAGTAGAAGGAACGGTCATCGAGCCACTGCCTAACGCCATGTTCCGTGTCAAATTGGAAAACGACCATGTGGTCCTTGCCCACATTTCCGGTAAGATGCGAAAATACTTCATCAAAATACTTCCCGGCGACAAGGTGACGGTAGAGTTGTCCCCCTACGACCTGAGCCGCGGCCGGATCACCTATCGCGCCAAATAGCCCCCTCTACGAGCCGGCTGGTACGAGGGCCCGTCCTTACGATGGGCTTTGTCGTATTTTGAATACCCAATTTATTTCAGTGAGGAACGAATGTACACAGTAGCAGATCTGAAAAAGGGGCTGAAGATTACTCTCGACGGTGATCCCTACATCGTCATCGCCTTTGACTTTACCAAACCGGGTAAAGGCCAGGCGCTCTATCGGACCAAGATGCGCAACATGATCAACGGAACCATCCTCGACCGCACCTATCGTTCCGGAGAGACCTTCGAGCCGGCCAGCCTGGAGGAACGCCAGATGGAGTACCTCTACAAAGAGGGGACCCACTACACCTTCATGGACCAGCAGACCTACGAGCAGGTCGTCATGGAGGAAGAGGCCATGGGCGATGCCAAGAACTTCCTGCTGGAAAACCTCAAGGTGGATGTCATGCTGTTCGGTGAAAAGGCCATCGGCGTTGCGCTCCCCAACTTCGTCAACCTGCGCGTCACCCAAACGGAGTCGTGGGCCAAGGGGGATACCAGCGGCAACGATTCCAAGCCCGCAACGGTGGAAACCGGCTACGTCCTCCGGGTGCCGCCTTTCATCGACGAGGGGGAACTGATCACCATCGACACCCGTACCGGGGAGTATTCCACCCGCGTTAAAGGATAACCGTACAACAGCGCACAATTTTCTCTTTAGCACGCGCACCAAAAAGCCCCGCCTGAAAAGACGGGGCTTTTTGGTGCGCTTCTCACCGCGGCACGACAGCTACACCTTGAACCACTCGACCATGACATTCAGCTCCGAGGCGAGTGCGGAAAGGCTCACCGACGAATTTTTGATGTCGGTGAATGAGCCCTGAATATTCCGGGTGATACCCGCGATGTCGTTCATATTCTTCGACACGTCTTCGGAGGTGGATGACTGCTCTTCCGTGGCTACCGCAATACGCTGGACCATGTCGGTAACCTGGCCCACGTAGGCCACGATGCCGTCGATGGATGCCAGGGTCTGGTTGACGTGTTCCAGAACCTTTTCTACCGATTCCCGCTCCGTTTTCATGCAGTCCACAGACTCCGTGACGCTGGACTGCATCTTGGTGATGGTGCGGGCGATGTCGTCCGTGGCTTCGGTCGTGCGTTCCGCCAGCTTTCGGACGCTGTCGGCGACCACGGCGAATCCTCGTCCCATATCGCCGGCGCGGGCCGCCTCAATGGCCGCATTGAGCGCCAGCAGATTGGTCTGATCGGCAACGTCCTTGATCAGCGTGACAATATTGTTGATCTCCTCCGACTGCGCCCCCAGATCCTCCACCTTTTGGGACGCATCTTTCACCATGTCGGCAAACGACAGCAGTTCCGTCATGGTGCTCTGCATCACGTTTTTGCCATCCATGGCGATGCGCTTCATGTTTTCCGCCGCTTCGGATGTCTCGGCGGTATTTCGCGCCACTTCCAGCGTCGTCTGGGACATTTCCGTGATGGCCGCCGCCGACTGTTCGATGCGGGCGGTCTGTTCCCCGGCTCCCTTTTCCAGGGAGGTGGAGGTGGTCGACATCTGATCGGAACTGCTCGCCAGGCTGAAGGTCGCCGATTTGATCTTCCCGACCATATCGCGCAGATTGACGACCATGACGGCCATGGATTCCTGGACTTTGCCGATTTCATCGGTTCCGGCTCCGGAAATATCGGTATCCAACGCTCCGTTGGCCACGTTGCTGGAAACCCGCTGGAGGGTGCTCAGCGGCCGGGATATGGAGCGGTAGACCCAGATGCCGAATATGATGCCGAAGATAACTGCGCCGGCGCTGATCCCGACTATCAGAAGCGTCGTAAAGCTCACCATCCGGTTGACGGTCAGGATCGCTTTTTCCTGATCCCCCTGGGCAACGCTGACGGTGCTTTTTCCCCGCTCCAGCTGCTTGGAGACAATCTCGTTCATTTTGACCGTTACTGCGGCAGCCTTCGCCTCCATGGCGATCCTGTTCTGAATCTTGGCGATCACTCCGTCCTTCGCCAAGAGCAGGTTCTTAATGGATGCGAGGCTGGTTGCGACGCCGCGCAGAATCTGCACCTCCTGCTGGGCTCGTACACCGGTCAGTTTTCTGTCCAGTTCGCCCCGCAGCTTGTCTATGCGGACAAAGGTGCGCTGAATTTCGCCTTCGGCATCGGTTACCTCCTTGGCCGTAGCCAGGGTGAACAGACGCGACGACATGCCCTCAACCGTAAGCCCAAGCGAGATAAGCTCCGAATTATCCACAAGGATTCCGGTAGCCGTGCTGTTTTGGGTGAAGAGCCCCCCCTGGCGTCCGGTTTCCGTAGAGTAGGTCTCGCCGGCGGTCGTCATCTCCTGTTCGATGACGAGCATCATGGCGCCGATCTTGTCGTTGATCTCCTTGACCTGGGCGTCGCGATTGGACGTATCGGCGTTGGCCTGGCCGATGGATGCGCCGAGCGATTTGAGCAACTCTGCGGATTTGGCGGCA
This sequence comes from Oryzomonas sagensis, assembly GCF_008802355.1. NCBI lineage: Bacteria > Pseudomonadati > Thermodesulfobacteriota > Desulfuromonadia > Geobacterales > Geobacteraceae > Oryzomonas > Oryzomonas sagensis. The sequence continues at coordinate 448,418 of NZ_VZRA01000003.1, forward strand.
ATAATGCGAAGTTCGCCCGACAGGTGTGAAGAAGCCCTGATGTAGTCGCTCTGCTGAGTTTTATTGAGGGATGTGTTGAATTTTCCCTGGGCCAGGATGAGCGCCTTCCTCGTTGTCGCCCTCTGCAGCTCGAAGAGGTTCAGTTGCAGGTCCTTGAGCGACAATTTAAGCATTTCGATGCCGCGGACCTTGCCCGATACCGTCTTCGTCGTTTCGATGGATTTCGAGTACAACGACGAGGATGTTTTCTGCAGCCCCTGAATCTTCTTGTCAAGCTCACGCAGCTTCAGGTTGCTTTCGCGAATCTTGTCGATGATGGTTTTGCTGGCGGCGCTGGCCTCGGCCTCGGCTTTGAGCTTGCTCTCCGTCACGGAGTAGATATCGGCTGCAACGGCAACAAACTCGTCATAGGTCTGGTTCTTGGTATCGCTGGAAAGCGCCTCGAGATTTTCCTGGGCGGTTTTTACTTCCGCCAGGGCTTTTTCGGCGGCGGGTTTAGCCGCGCTATACTCCGTTTGATTGCGGGATGTCTCCACTTTGATAAGGGATGCTGTGGCGCTCTGGATAAAACGTTGGAATTCAACCGTCCGCATCTGGAACGGGGTGCTGCGTTGGGTCAGATACTGGAGTTTTGTCTTTATGAAGCTCATGCCCACAATACTACCGACAGCCACTACGGCGATGATAATAATGACAATAACGACATTCAGCGTCAATTTTGTTTTGATCGTCATGAAAGTGCCCCTGGCAGGTCTCGTTCCGCACATGCATCGCACGCATCACACCAATGTGTCGGTGCTGACGCCGCGGGAAATGAAACTGATGGATTATTGGGAAAACGAGCAAAAAAATAAATGAAAGAGCGGGGCATTTCTGCTCCGCTCTTGGCAGATACCCCTCAGTTCTTGGTGAACTGCTTACCCTCGCCCTTGATGTAATCGATCAAATGCTGCACCTTCGGGGACGGTTTTCCCTTGGTCACGGCGATGATGGGGCGCGCGTAGTCGGGGGTCTCCACCTTCTTGACCGTCGCATCGATGATCGAATAGGGGCCGAACCCGACCGCTTCGGGGTTGGAGGCGATAACGTTCCTGATGTCCTCGAATTTGGCCGCCTCGATTACGTCCTTGGCATACTCTTCCTTGTTCAAGGCCAGCTTTTTGAACGACCCCATGGTTGCGGGGTTCTGGTTGCTCAGGACAACGATGACGGGGGCGTCGTTGCCGCCGACTTCCTTCCAGTTGGAAATCTTGCCGGTGAAGATCCCCTTGACCTGCTCCCCGGTCAGTTTTCCCACCGGATTGTTGTTGTTGACCACGACATAGATATTGCCCTGGCCGATGACCGTGTGATGATAGGCAGCCGGGTCCTTGACATCGAGCCCGTCCTTTTTGGCGCTTGCCAGGAGTTCGTCGAAGGTCGAACCGGCAGCGCTCATATCGATCTCGCTGTTGGCCAACTGCTTAAAGGCGATGGTGGCACTGGTGAAGACGATGTTGAGCTTGTTGCCGGTTTTCTTTTCAAAACCGTCGCGCACCGGACGAATGAAGTTGTCGATCGGCGCGCCGCCGCCGCCGACCTTTATCTCATCCGCGTGAACCGTGTTGGTGCCTCCTGCCATAACAGCCGTTACAAAAGCCAGCGCAAGTACAATCCTCTTCATGGTGCGGCCCCTCCCTCTGTAGTATCTACCCAGCAATGATATTACGATCTAATGAGAAACTATACTAGAAATGACGACATTTCAAGCTAAATGCACGTAAAAAAACACTTTGTCCGATTGTCGGCGTTTACGCTATCGAATGACCGGTTGAGCTTGTCGGGCGGGCTGTGCTAATCTTGCGGCCTCACCGATTCCATAAAAAAAGGATGGATCATGTCGTCATCTCGTCTGGCTAATCTTCACCTGCGGGCCCGCGTAATTCAAACAATCCGGGAGTTTTTCCGTTCACGCGGATTTCTGGAGGTCGAGACCCCGCACCGTATTCCGGCCAACGCGCCCGAAGAGCATATCGAGCCCTATCGGTCCGATGCCTGCCACCTCCAAACCTCGCCGGAAATCTGCATGAAGCGGCTTTTGTGCCGCGGATACGGGAATATCTTCCAAATCTGTCGTTGTTGGCGAAGCGATGAACGCGGCAGGAGGCATGTGCCGGAATTCACCATGCTGGAGTGGTACCGGGCCGATAGCGATTATTTCGTTCTCATGAGAGACTGCGAGGAGTTGCTGAAATCCGTGGTTGAAACGACGAGCGGGGGGACGGCACTGTCGTACCAGGGCCGTAAGATCGAGGTACATAACGGCAGCAGGCGGATAACGGTCCGCGAGGCGTTCGAGCGGTTCGGCGGCACAACCGTGGAGGCGGCGCTCCACGACGGCACATTCGACGAGATCATGGTTACCGCCATAGAACCGGCCTTGCCGCAGGATGTGCCGGCCATCCTGATGGATTATCCGGCCGCAGCGGCCTCTCTGGCCCGCCTCAAACCGGGCGACCCGACAGTCGGGGAGCGGTTCGAGCTGTACGCCGGCGGCCTGGAGCTTGCCAATGGCTTTAGCGAGCTGAACGATCCCCGGGAACAGCGGGCGCGCTTTCTGGAGGCCAACGACAAACGGCTCCGGTCCGGGCTCCCGCCCCTGCCCCTCCCGGAACCGTTTCTGGCCGATCTGGGGGATATGCCGCCTGCCGCCGGAATTGCCCTGGGCATCGACCGGCTGGTCATGCTCTGCGCCGACGCGGACAGAATCGACGATGTTGTCGCCTTTACGCCGGAGGAGTTGTAATGTCGCGGTAGGCAACCCGCTCGCCACGGTAGGTGGTCAGAAACACCACGTCGCCGTCCCGCTCGAACTGATCGGGCAATATGGGAACCTTTCCCTTGCCCCCCGGCAGGTCGATCACGTAGTGGGGAACCCCCAAGCCCGAGATATGGCCGCGCAACGCCCGGATGATCTCAAGGCCGCTGGCCAGGGGCGTGCGGAAATGAGCCGTGCCTTTGACCAGGTCCATCTGGTGGAGATAGTAGGGCCGCACCCTGATGCCCAAAAGCCCCGTCATCAATGCGCGCATGGTCGCTATGTCGTCGTTGACCCCCCGTAGGAGCACGGTCTGATTGCCCATCTGGATGCCGGCATCCGCCAGCAGGCCGCAGGCAGCCGTCGATGCGGCGGTGATCTCTGCGGGATGGTTGAAATGGGTATTGACGTAGAGCGGATGAAAACGCTTCAGCATGGCGCACAACTCCGGGGTCACACGCTCCGGCAGGGTGACCGGCATGCGGGTGCCGATGCGGATGATGCCGACGTGCGCGATGGCGCGCAGCCGGGTGAGGATGTCGTGCAGGGAGGCATCGTCGAGCATGAGCGGGTCGCCGCCGGTAAGCGTCACATCCCGGATGGCCGGGGTCGCCCCGATGTAGGCCAGTGCCTGCTCCAAACGCTCAGTGCCGGGAGGTTGATCCCCGCACCCCACATGGCGCTTTCGCATGCAGAAACGGCAGTACACCGGGCAGCGGTTCGATACGAGCAGCACGACCCGGTCGGGGTAGCGATGGATCAAGCCGGGGACCGGGCTGAGGGACACCTCGGCCAACGGGTCGGGAAGCTGGCCGTCATCCTCGAGTTCCCGCACATCCGGGATGCACTGGCGCCAGACGGCATCGCCCGGCTCTCGGATCAGTCCGGCATAGGATGAGGAGACCAGGAACGGATAGCGTGCCGCCACCGCTTTGATGGCAGGCATCATGTTTTGATTTATGTTTAATTTATCGACGGTTACGCTTGAGTAGTTGATGTATTTCATGAGATCGTGCTTTCCGGTTGAGGTTGAATCGATTCGCGGGGGACGGCAATCCGTCTGCAAGACCGAATTGTCTTGAAAATAACCATATTATGTGAAATATACAACAGATTAAAATCATCTGTTGTGCTGCGCGACGGCGGTATCCATGTACACCAAATATTTCGGATTCAAAGAAAAACCGTTTACCCTGACGCCCAATCCCCGCTTCATCTTCCTCAGCAAGCATCACAAGGAAGCGTTCGCCCATCTTCTGTACGGCATCAACAGCCATTACGGCTTTATTGAGCTGATCGGCGAAGTGGGCACCGGCAAGACCACGGTATTACGCACCCTGTTGGGGCAGCTTCAGGACAAGAACTACCGGACGGCCCTGATCTTCAACCCCAGCCTGACCGGCGTGGAACTGCTGCGCAGCATCAACAACGAGTTCGGCATCGACGCCGGCAGTCACTACGCCAATGAACTCCTGGCGGTCCTGAACCGTTTTCTGCTGGAGGAAAACACCAACGGCAGAACCGTTGTCCTGGTCATCGACGAGGCACAGAACCTCGACCCGGCCACCCTGGAGCAGATCCGGCTGATCTCCAACCTGGAGACCGAGGATGATAAGCTCATCCAGATCATCCTCGCCGGGCAACCGGAGTTGGAACGCCTGTTGTCCAAACCGGAACTGCGTCAGATCAATCAGCGCATCGCCGTTCGCTACCGGCTCAGCCCGATCAGCATGGATGAAACCCGCGCCTATATCCGCCATCGCATGGAGGTGGCCGGCGAGAGCGGGGGCGTCTCCTTCAGCCGTTACGCCATCAAATACATCTATCTCTATACCCGCGGCGTCCCCCGCATGATCAACATCCTCTGCGACCGGGCTCTCCTGATCGCCTACGGTGACGAGCGCCGGGACATCAGCGCCGGCATCATCAGCAGAGCCATCAGGGAGATTCTCAATCTGCCGCGGAATCGGTTTGCGCCCCGGCACCTGGCAGCGATGATCGCCGCCGTCATTATCGTGGTGTTGCTGGCGCTTTGGGCTGCGCAGTGGCAGTCCGGCCGCCTCTTGCACGCGGGACGGAGCCTGCTGGCCCGTTCCCCTGCCCCGGCACCGACGGAGCCGCCCGATGCAACGACACCTGCCAAGGCAGGCGGTTCGTCCGTCAAGGCGCCACCGCTGTCGGCATCGGCTGCCCGCCGGATCTCCAGCGCGGAGCAGGAACTCCTCTCCTACGATCAGGTCAGCACCCATCTGCACGCCCTGAATGCCCTCATCGGCCGGTGGCGGGGGCAATCCTACGGCGCGGTCGGTGTCCGGCTGACAACCCCGGATACGTTTTCGCGCCTTGCCGCCAAGCGGGGACTGCGCCTGACCCCCTTCAAGGGAACGCTTGACGAGGCTATCCGTTTTGGTCTTCCCTTCCTGGCGGTCACCAGGGTATCGGGTGAATTGGGGCCCTACTGTCTTGCCGTGACGGCGGTTCGCGGCGATGGCGTCACCGTTTCGCCCGCCCTGTTCGGCAAGGGCACTATCGCGAAGCAGGAGTTGGCCTCCCTGGTAAACGGGACCTTCTATCTTGTCTGGAAAAATATCGGCCGCGTTCCGGTCACGATTACGCCCGGAGAACGCCGGAATGAAATAGGAACCCTGCAACGGCTCCTCAAACAGGCTGGGTCGTACCATGGGCCGTTCGACGGCATCTACGGCGATGCAACCGCCGCGGCCGTGCGGGAGTTTCAGCACGCTCACGGCATCGCCGTGGACGATCTGGTTGGTGAACTGACCCTGGCTGCGCTTGTAGCGTACGATAAAAACGCCAACATCCCTTCCCTTAAGGGAAATTGATCGGGTAAACAGATGAGTTCCATTCTCAAAGCGCTGAAAAAGCTGGAAGAAGAAAAATCGGCCCGGACACCGGATGCCCTCAAGATAGATTCGGAGATCCTGCGTGGCGGAAGCTCGTCCCGGTTCCCCTATCGCAACGTGATCCTGCTGGCGGTTCTGTTCTTTATCTGCGGTTCCCTGTTTACGTACCTGTATGTGAAGCGCGGGGCCAACCCGGCCGGCACCGCAGCGCCCACGGTCCCGTCGCCGGAGCGCACCATCCCCCCCCGTGCGGCTGTTACGGAAGCCCCGGGGAAGGTCGTACCGGCCGACCGGCCGCGCCGCCAGGCACAGGATGCCCCGGCCCCGGTTTCCGTGGCCGCGCCCCATGCCAAGCCTCCCAAGCCTCCCAAACATCCCCGTGCCGCCCTGCCCGCAACGGCCGGACAAGCGCAGCCGGGAGCCGTGGCACAGCCGGTCGTTGCCGTGCCGTCAGCGCCGTCCAGGCGTATCCCCACCCTCAGGGTGGACGGCATCGCCTACCATTTCGGCAGCGCCGACAGCCTTGCCGTGGTCAACGGGAACACGGTCTTTGTTGGGGCAACGGTTGAAGGGGCAAAGGTCGAAGATATCGGGAAGGATCACATTCGGTTCAGCTATGGGGGGGAGAAGTTCGATGTCTCCCTGGGCAAGTCCAATTAACCCGGGAAAAGCATGTGCCGCGGAGGCGCTGAGTTACATATTTCACCGGGGGAGCGACGATACCCCGGCCCCCCCGTCATTCCGGCTTTGAGAATTTCAGCGTCTTCTCGGCTCTGGCGCTGAACGGGGTGTGCCCCCGTCAGCGCACGATCACCCGGACGAATTTCACCAGGTAATCCACCCCCGACCAAATGGTCAGCAGGGTTGCGATCCAGAGATAAAACATCCCCACATTATGCATGTTGACATGCACCAGCGGATTGTCGATCCCGAACAGCCAGTTGTAATCGTAATGCAGCACCAATCCCAGAATAGCCACAATCTGGAAGATCGTCTTGAACTTGCCCAGATCGCTGGCAGGAATGACGATCCCCTCGCTCGACGCAATCCCCCGCAGTCCGGTAATGATGATCTCGCGTCCCAAAACCACCAGCACCATCCAGGCGGGCACCCTTCCAAAGGGGAGGATCATGATCAAGGCCGCCATCACGATCAGCTTGTCGGCGATGGGGTCGAGAAACTTGCCGAACACCGTGACAATCCCCATGCGGCGCGCCAGGTAGCCGTCCAGCCAGTCGGTGATGGATGCCAGGGCAAAAACCGCCGCGGCCCAGAAGCCTGCCGACTGGTCCGGCGAAAGGAGCAGAAACGCCATGAGCGGAATGGCGGCGATCCGGAGCATGGTCAGGATATTGGGGATATTGAGTATGGGATGGGAGGTGCGTGTCGTCATGGATTCAGTTCGCCTGGTAGGATTGCATGTAGGATAGCACCCGGTTGACATAGGTGCGGGTTTCGGCGTACGGAGGGATGCCCCCGTATCGGGCCACTTTGTTCAGTCCGGCGTTGTAAGCGGCCACGGCCAGGGACACATCGCCGCGGAACGTATCCAGCAGAAAACGGAGGTATTTCACCCCCCCCTCCACGTTGTCCTTCGGGTCGAAGCTGTTGCTGACCTTGAGGGATTTGGCGGTTCCCGGCATGAGTTGCATCAGGCCGCTGGCCCCCTTGGGGGAAACTGCGTTGGGGTTGTATCCGGATTCGGCATGGATGACCGCCTTGATGAGTGACTGGTTGACCCCGTATTTATCCGCATAGGTCTTGATGATGTGATCGTATTCCGCCGGGTTGACCGAGGCGGCGAACTTCAATCTCGTGCGCAATTGCCGGTCCTTTTTGAGGTCGCGCATGAAGACCTTGAAGCGTTTGTCCGTGGGGGCATCGGTAAAGTGGACGATCCCTTCCGCATCCTCATAACGGTAGATATCGGCATGGGCGGGCATGACCGGGAGCCCCGCGAACCACGCTCCCGCCGCTACACAAAGGGCTATCCTCTTCCTGCTGATGATTCGATCAAGTCGCATAATTTTTCATAATCCCAAATAAGTATGAATTGTTCAAGAACAAATCGACATGGTACCCGTCACGGCATGCTCCCGCGCCGCCGGCCGTAGCGTTCCAGCCGATTGTTCATCTCGCCCGCCAGGCCCCGGTGGATCATATCCCAGGAAAAACGCCACCCCCAGTTTCCGAATGCCGTACCGGGAAGATTCATGCGGGCCGTACCGGGCAGGCCGAGGATGTCCTGGAACGGTATGACGACCGTATCGGCTACGGACATCAAGGCCACCCTGATGATATCCGCAACGATATCGCGCCCGTTCGAGCCGACATAGTCCCGTACCAGGCTACGGTGGTGTTCATCCAGGCTGGAATACCATCCCAGGGTCGTATCGTTATCGTGGGTGCCGGTGTAGACGACACAGTTTTTGACACAATTGTGAGGCAGGTAGGGGTTGGCCGGACCGGAATCAAAAGCGAATTGCAGGATCTTCATGCCGGGAAAGCCGAAACGGTCGCGCAATGCCTCGACCTCGGGGGTGATGACACCCAGGTCCTCGGCAATAATCGGCAACTCTCCCAGTGCCGACCGAACCGCCTCGAACAGGCGTCCTCCCGGCCCGCCCCCCCACACGCCCCGCTCTGCCGTGTGTTCAGTGGCCGGCACCTGCCACGCAGCCTCAAAACCGCGAAAATGATCGATGCGCACGCCGTCGAACAGCGCAAACGCATGGCGGAAACGTTCGACCCACCAGTCGAATCCCCGGCGTTCCAGGATTTCCCAGTCATAGAGCGGGTTGCCCCAGAGTTGGCCGGTCTTGCAGAAATAGTCGGGCGGTACGCCGGCCACGACGGTCGGTTTGCCCTGGCCGTCAAGCAGGAAAAGGTCGCGGTTGCGCCAGACATCTGCCGAATCATAGGCCACAAAGATAGGTATGTCGCCGATGAACGAGACCCCGCGGCTTGCGGCATATGACCGCAACGCTTGCCACTGGCGGGAAAACTGCCACTGCAGATATTTCTGGGCTCCGATCTCGGGCCCCAGCTTCAGCGAAGCCTTTTCATAGGTTTCCGCCGTCGGCAACGCCGCTTCCCGGGGCCATTTCTGCCAGCTTTTCCCCCTGTAATGCTGTTTGAGCGCCATGAAGAGCGCAAAATCGTGCAACCAGGGCGTCGTATCGCAGAAGTGCCAGAATTCCTCGGTCCGCGAGCTTCTCCCGGCGCCAAGGAAGGTTGCCGCGGCCTGATGGAGCAGGCCGAGCTTCACATCGGAAACGCCGCCATAGTCCACCCGTCCTTCGGGAAAATGGCTGCCGAGCGCCTCAAGCGGCAGATCGCCCTCCTTGACAAGTTGCTGGAGGTCCAGCAACAGGGGGTTGCCGGCAAAGGCCGACAGTGATGAATAGGGGGAGTTGCCGCAGGCGGGCGGGGTCAGGGGGAGCACCTGCCAGTAACTCATCCCCATGGTTGACAGCAGGTCCACAAACCGTCGCGCATTGTCTCCCAGCGTGCCGATGCCGTCGTGTCCTGGAAGCGACGTTGGATGAAGCAGGACCCCGCAACTCCGTCTCTTCAGCATTGTGTGCCTCCTGAAGCGTAGTGGTGCAATTAAGCCATATACGACCTTGCTTTGCAAATAAAATCAATATATTGCCAACTATTAAAATACAATTCAATTGTCGGCTTATTTCGGGTATAGTTCTATAAATGAGTACACATTTCACTAACCATCTTCTACGGTCCTCATGAATAAGCACCCCCTGGGCATACCGGCACGCGCTATCGATACCAAGCTTCTGGCGTCCCTGATCATCGAGCTCAATATCTCGCTCCGCTATTTCAAGTCCTATCCCGCTGGGCACCCTGTCATCAACGCCTCCTTGAACAAGGTGGTTGCTCTGTATGCACAATTAATGACGGCGCATGACGAAATCGTCGTTGCCGCCGCAAAAAATGCCCTGGTGGTGGAAAACGCCCCCCTCGACAAATCGAATCTTGTCTTTCGCGATTTTGCCGGCGCGCTTTTCGAACACGGCATCGGCGCCTTGATCTTCCACAAGGGCCTGAACGTCGAAGAACTCAGGAGCTTTAACCTGATTCTGGGGCTCAAGCGGGAGGAACTCAGCGCTCGGGGGGGAATCGGAAAGGTCTGGGAGCAGTCGCACATCACCGCCCTTGACATGCGCGCCATCCGCTATGACCTGTTCAGCGCTACCGAGGATGATGCTCTGGCCGGCTCCTTGAAGATGGAGCCATCCGGCGCAGGGCTTTGGGAACAGTTTGCCCGCGGATTGTTGGGAGGCTCGCTCGGCTTCGACGCGGCAGACGATGCGGCCGGGATTGACCCGAAACTGCTGGCCCAGGCCTTGAACCGCCGGTACCGCGAATCGGGCGCCGGCGAGGATGACGAGTACATCGACGTCTTCGCCGACCTGATCGAACCGGAAGAGGGGGACCGGGAAGATAACACCAACCTGGGCATTCCCGGCAGCCGGATTGCAGCCTTTGTGGCAGACCTGGACCCCGGCCTCCGCCGTACATTCCTATCCAAATCCTTCGATATCGGCGCATGGGGCACCCCCTCGGCACTCGAAGACATCCTCGGGCACATGCCAGACCATGTGATTGCAGGAATTCTGGACGATATCGGCAGCAACAGGGTCTCGGTTTCGCCGGCAATCATGGCGCTCCTGCAACGGTTGTCCCTGCACTCGGCGAGCGGGGCTCACGATTCGCTGCCCTTTTCCCCAAATGCGCAGGAAAAATTACACATCGTCTTCAGCGAACATGCTGCGGAGGAACATAAATTCCAGAACGACGGGGTGACGGCTCTGCCACGTTCCTCTTCCGGCGTGGCCTTCCCATCCCCCCGCCAGGAACTCTGCCTCTTGCGGGAAACCATGCAGGCCGGTTGGCTGGAGAACTGCGTCGGCCAGATCATCCTGCGCCTCGTGACTGCCGCGGACGACCCGGCGGAAACGGAGAGCCTCGCCCAGAACCTGGGGGATATGTGCGGTTATCTGCTCCAGACCGGCGATTACCACCAACTGCTCAGGATCATTGAACAGGCAAACTCCCCAACCCTTCCCTCGGCATTCAGGGAACACCTCGCGGAACGATTTTGCCGCCGCGACTTCCTGGAGGAGGTCCTCAATGGCCTTACCACCTGGGGCAAAAGCCGCTTCGAGGACATCCGCCTATTGGTCGAAACGATCGGAACCCCGTTCATCGGACCGCTTCTGGATAGTCTGGCCGAGGAAGAAAACATGTCGTTGCGGCGTTTCATGATGGATTGCCTCCTGGAATTCGGCCCTGCCGCCAAGGAGTCGATCCTGGTGCGCCTCGACGACCAGCGCTGGTATTATCTGCGCAATTTGCTCATCATGCTGCGTTCCCTGGACGATCCCGAAATCGTTCCCCACATCAGGCCCTTGGTTATGAACAGGAATCCCAAGGTCCGGCAGGATGCCCTGCGCACCCTGCTCTCCTATAACGATCCGGTTGCGGAACGCCAGCTACTGCGGGACCTGGAGAGCAACGACAAGGAGGTCCGGCTTGCGGCCATCGGCATGGCCGAGAAGAGCCGCTCCCCGGATGTCTGCAGGAAACTTTTGGCAATTGTCGCCAAAAGCGGTCTTTCGCAACTGGATATCGAGCTGAAAAGTACCGCCATTGCCTCCCTGAAGGAGATGGGGCGGGAGGAGGCCCTCCCCGAATTACTCAAGTTTCTGGGCTCCGTGAACCTGATCCGGGCCAAGGCGCTCACCCGCCTCAAGCTCGATATCGTCCGTTCCCTTGAAGCGTATCCCCCTCCCAGCGTCCTGCCGATCCTGGAAAATATCGCCAGGGGGAGCGACGAATTGGCCCGGCAGGCCGAAGAGTCCCTACGGACCGTCAGGATGAAATCCGATGGACAGTGAAAGCCTCATCATACAGGAATCCATCCGCTCGCTACTCTCGGCAACCGCCAATGCCGCGCTCTACACCATGGGGCATCCTCAGGTGGCCCGTCTGGCCGAATCGGCCTTTAAAGGCATCAGCGCGGCCCTTGGCATCTCCCGGCAGATATCACTCACGGTTATCGAGGATGAGCTGATTATCAACGGCGAACCGCCCTCCTTCAGCCTCTCTATGAACCGATTCGCCGAGGTGCTCAAATCCAGGGGGATCGGTCATGTAAAATTCATCGAGGGGCTTGACCGCGAGGAGATCACCGCCCTCATCGCTGCTTTAGCCAGTCAGGAAATGGGGCGGGCTGCTTTAACCTCCAGCGAACATATCCGTTTCGGCCAAGTGGCACTCAGCGAGGGGAGCGGCGGCGGATATGCCGTTTCGCCCGACGGAGACGGCGCTCAGGGCCCAATTCCCCTGAAGGACATGCCGGCTGAAGAGTTGGCCCGTTTCACAGAGATCTACGGGGCGCTGAAAAAGAAGCAGAAGATGAAGGTGACCGGTATCGTCGAGATCGTGTCCGGTTTTATCACCGCCTTCCGGCAGGAGGGCGAATCCCGTCTGGTCATGGCAACCATGCGCAGCGACGAGGAGTATACCTTCACCCATTCCGCCAATGTCTGCATTCTCAATCTGGCCCAGGCCATCTCCCTGGGCATCGAGGGACAGATGCTGCACGATATCGGCATTGCCGCCATGCTGCACGATATCGGCAAACTCCTCATTCCCGAGGAGATTCTCATCAAGAGCGGCAAACTGACCCCCCAGGAGTTCAAACTGTTGGAGGAACACCCGGTGCAGGGCGCCCGGCATCTCCTGGAAGTTCCCGGCGTTCCCCGCCTGGCGGTGGTGACCGCCTACGAGCATCATATGAAATACGATTTATCCGGCTATCCCGCCGCGCCAGAAGGGGGACGCCTCAATCTATGCAGCCAGATCACCATGATCTCCGATTTCTTCGATGCCATGCGGACCCGGCGCCCGTACCGCGCCCCGGTTGACCTGCGGACCATCGTCGGCCAGATCGTGGACAGATCCGGGAGCGATTTTCACCCCCTCCTGGCCCGAAATTTTCTGAACATACTCAAGCGCATGGTTGACGCGCGTCGTTCCTCGTAATCTCCCCCTCCCCTTCTTGACATTCCCCGCTTCCATGCTTACCTAAACTATGTAGAGAGCAGCACATTCCATTTTTATCCGAAGGAACGAATCATGGACTTCAACCGTTTGACGCAAAAATCCCAGGAAGCCTTTGCAGAGGCCCAGAACAAGGCGGTAACCAGCGGCCATGTGGAGGTGGACGGCGAACACCTGCTCTGGGCATTATTGGAACAACCGGATGGTCTGGTGCCCCGCCTGCTGACCCGGATGGATGTCCGCCCCGAAACGATCAAAAAGGAGGTTGAGGCGGAACTGGACCGCCGCCCGCACGTCTCGGGCCCCGGAGCGGAACCGGGCAAAATCTACGTCTCCCAGCGGCTGTCGCGCATCCTGGTTGCCGGCGAGAACGAGGCCAAGCGGCTCAAGGACGAGTATGTCTCGGTAGAGCACCTCTTCATGGCGCTTCTGGGGGAAGGGGACAAATTCCCGTCCGGCCGGATACTCAAGCAGGCCGGCATCGATCGGGAAAAATTTCTCAAAACCCTGACCGACGTGCGCGGCAACCAGCGGGTGACCTCCGCCAACCCGGAGGCCAGTTACGAGGCCCTGGAAAAGTATGGCCGCGATCTGGTCAAGATGGCCAGGAGCGACAAGCTCGATCCGGTCATCGGCCGGGATGAGGACATCCGTCGGGTAATCCGTATCCTGTCGCGCAAGACCAAGAACAACCCGGTGCTGATCGGCGAGCCGGGAGTCGGCAAGACCGCCATCGTGGAGGGATTGGCCCAGCGTATCGTGCGGGGCGACGTGCCCGAGGGGCTCAGGGACAAGACGGTCTTTGCCCTGGATATGGGGTCGCTCGTGGCCGGGGCCAAATACCGCGGCGAATTCGAGGAACGCCTCAAGGCGGTCCTGAACGAGGTCAAGGAGGCCGAGGGAGGCATCATCCTCTTTATCGACGAGTTGCACACCATCGTGGGGGCCGGCAAGGCCGAAGGCGCCATGGACGCCGGCAACATGCTGAAACCGATGCTGGCCAGGGGGGAGTTGCACTGCATCGGCGCTACGACCCTTGACGAGTACCGTCAGCATATCGAGAAGGATGCCGCCCTGGAGCGCCGGTTCCAGCCGGTCCTGGTGGAGCAGCCCTCGGTGGAGGACACGGTCTCCATCCTGCGGGGGCTCAGGGAACGATTCGAGGTGCACCACGGGGTAAAGATCCAGGACAACGCCCTGGTGGCGGCCGCTACCCTCTCCAACCGCTACATCACCGAACGGTTCCTGCCGGACAAGGCTATCGATCTCGTGGACGAGGCCTGCGCCATGCTCCGTACCGAGATCGACTCGCTTCCCTCCGAACTGGATACCATATCCCGAAGGGTCATGCAGTTGGAAATCGAGGAGCAGGCCCTGAAACAGGAGAAGGACCCGGCCAGCCGGGAGCGGCTGGAGGCGCTTCGCAAGGAGCTGGCCTCTGACCGGGAGAAGGCCTCTGGCATGCGGGCCCGCTACGACACGGAAAAGTTAGCTATCCAGCGCATTCAGGGGCTGCGGGAGCAGATCGAGAAGACCCGCCGCGACATTGAGCAGGCCGAGCGTACCTACAATCTGGAACAGGCCTCCAAGCTCAAATATTCCGAGCTGCCGGGGTTGGAAACCGCTCTGAAGAACGAAGAGGCAGCCCTGAGCGAAAAACAGGGCGGGGAGAAACTGCTGAGGGAGGAGGTCACCGAAGACGAAATTGCCGAGATCGTGGCCCACTGGACCGGTATCCCGGTCACGAGACTGGTGGAGGGGGAACGGGAAAAGCTGCTGCGCCTGGAGGACATCCTGCATCAGCGGGTAGTGGGACAGGACGAAGCGGTACGCCTGGTGACGGATGCCGTGCTGCGCGCCCGTTCGGGCATCAAGGACCCGCGGCGTCCCATCGGTTCGTTCATCTTCCTGGGGCCCACGGGGGTCGGCAAGACCGAGCTTGCCCGCACCCTGGCCGCCGCCCTGTTCGACTCGGAAGAGAACATGGTGCGTATCGACATGTCGGAATACATGGAGAAATTTGCCGTGTCGCGTCTCATCGGCGCGCCTCCCGGCTATGTGGGGTACGAGGAGGGGGGGCAGTTGAGCGAGGCGGTCCGGCGCAAGCCTTACAGCGTTCTCCTGTTCGACGAGATCGAGAAGGCCCACCCCGACGTCTTCAATATCCTGCTGCAGATTCTGGACGATGGCCGGGTCACCGACAGCCACGGACGCATGGTCAGCTTCAAGAATACGGTTATCATCATGACCTCGAACATCGGTGCCCCCCATCTGCTGGAGGGTATCACCGCCGACGGCGAGATTCGGGAGGATGCCCGCAAGGCGGTCATGAACGAACTGCGGGCCAGCTTCCGCCCCGAGTTCCTGAACCGGGTTGACGACATCGTACTCTTCAAGCCGTTACATCTTGATGAGGTGGTGCGCATCGCCGACCTCCTGGCGGAGCAATTGAAGGAACGACTGAAGGATCGCCACATAACCCTTGAAATTACCGACGAGGCCAAACGCTTTATCGCCCGGGCCGGCTATGACCCGGTCTACGGCGCCCGGCCGCTCAAACGCTACCTGCAGCGGGAGCTGGAGACGCGGGTGGCGCGCGCCATCATTGCCGGTAATGTGGCGGAGGGAAGCAAACTGCGGGTGCAGGTCAAGGATGGCGCCCTGGATGTCAGCGGAGAAGCTGAAATGCATACCACACCATAAATCCCGATTTGATTTGATATTTTTAAAAAAGGTTATACAATTCGTCGAAATGTTTTTACTCGAGTCACCGGGAGGAACTGCACCTATGTTCAAAAATGTCAGTGTCGGCACCAAAATCCTCGGAACGGTCGCCACGATCCTGGTCTTAATGATCCTCGTCGGCATCCTGTCCATTGTAAGACTTTCCAGCGTGACCGGGGTGGCCGACGACATGGGGCAGAATTTCATGCCCAGCGTGTCGCAGTTGGCAAAGATGCGGAACACCGTGGACACCTATCGGCGCTCCGAGTTGCAGTTTTACCTGCCGAATACGGAAGAGGACTTCAAACGTTACAGCGACCGCATGGTCAAGATGCAGGACGAGTTGAAAACAACACGGGAAAGCTATGTCAAGCTTAACCTGACCGATGAGGAAAAGAAACAGATTGCCACCTTCGACTCGGTGTGGCAGGCATATGCGGCTTCCGCCAATAAGGCGCTGGACCTGATCAGGGCCGGTAACCTCGAGGAAGCACAGAAACAGACCCGTGGCGAGGGCAAGAAGCTGTACGATCAGGCAAATAAGCTCCTGGGCGATCAGCAGGTTTACAACCAGAAGAAGGCCGATAACGGCGTCAAACAGGTGCATCAGCTGGCTTCCATGACGCGCACCTGGATCATCATGCTCGTCATGTTCGGGTTGATCGTCGGCGTCGTGCTCGCTTTGGTCACCGTCAGGGTGATCTGCGCACCGCTGCGCCGCCTGGCGTCCGATGCCGAGCTTGTCGCCACGGGGGACCTGGGGGTCCAGGTCCGGATCGATTCCGAGGACGAGGTCGGCCAACTGGCGCGTTCTTTCGAAAAGATGGTCAATAGCCTGCGGGAGATGATCGGCACCTTGGCCGATTCGTCGACCCAGATTTCGAACTCCTCGTCGGAGATGCAATCCGATTCGGAAAAGATGGCCTTCGGTGCGGAAGAGGTTGCCGCTCAGTCCATAGGTGTTGCAACCGCAAGCGAGGAGATGTCGGCAACATCGGGAGACATTGCCCAGAACTGCCAACTTGCGGCGGAAAGCGCCCAGCGTGCCAATAAGGCTGCCGACCACGGCGCCGGTGTGGTGGAAAATTCGATCTCCGTCATGCACCGCATCGCCGAGCGTGTCCAGTCTTCGGCCACAACCGTTGAAGCCCTGGGAAAACGTTCCGACGAGATCGGTGCGATTGTCGGCACCATCGAGGATATTGCCGATCAAACCAACCTTCTGGCGCTCAACGCAGCCATCGAGGCCGCCCGGGCAGGGGAACAGGGACGCGGGTTCGCCGTTGTGGCCGATGAAGTGCGCGCCCTGGCGGAACGGACGACCAAGGCCACCCGGGAGATAGGGCAAATGATCAAGGCCATCCAGCAGGAGACCAAGACCGCCGTATCCGCCATGGAAGAGGGGGTTGCCGAAGTCGAGCAGGGAACCGAAGAGGCGGCCCGTTCGGGCGAAGCGTTACGGAAGATCCAGGACGAGATCAATGCGGTCAATCTACAGGTGCAACAGATCGCAACGGCCGCAGAAGAGCAGACCGCCACGACCGGCGAAATCAGCACCAATATCCACCAGATCACCAATGTGGCCCAAAATACGGTGGAAGGTGCCCGCAACACCTCCACCACCGCGCAACAGCTTTCCCGGCTTTCGGACGAGCTGCAACGGCTGGTGGGACAATTCAAGCTTGCCGCATCCGACAAATTGATCAACTGGAGCGCCAGCTACAGCGTCAATGTCCCCGTCATGGACAAGGAACACCAACGTCTGATCGAAATCATCAACAACCTGTATGGCGCCATGCGCTCCGGCCGGGGCCTGGATGCCATCGGCACCATTCTGGACGAACTGGTTGCCTACACCAAAACCCACTTTGCCCACGAGGAGCGCCTGATGCAGGACGCGGGATACGCCGGTTACGATGAGCAAAAACGCGCCCATGAAGCCCTGGTGCAACAGGTCGCGGATATTCAAAACAAGTACCGGGCCGGTACAGCCCTGAGCCAGGAGGTCATGAGTTTTCTGAAAAGCTGGCTGGTCAACCACATCCAGGGACTCGACAAGCGTTACGGTCCCCATCTGAACAAGAAAGGGCTCAAATAAAAGATCAGCGTTCAAAGAGATACCGCCACGGGAACAAAGCCGTACCTGCTCACCCAGGTACGGCTTTGTTCGTTGCACCCATTTTTATTGTTCGGCCCCTCTCCGCTTGACAAAGTTTCCCCACAGGAGAATAATTCAAAAATTTCGCGTATACAAACCAGAAGGGACAGTGCGTTATGCTTATCGAAAGTGATTTTCTCGTCATCGGCAGCGGTATTGCCGGACTCTCTTTTGCCCTCCAGGCTGCCGACCATGGCAGCGTCGTCCTTGTAACCAAACGTGACATTTCCGAATCTGCCACAAAGTATGCCCAGGGAGGTATTGCCTCGGTTTTTTCCACCGAGGACTCCTTTGACGCCCATGTGAACGACACCTTGGTGGCGGGGGCCGGCATCTGCCATGAGGATGTGGTGCGTATGGTGGTCGAGGAAGGCCCCCAGACGATCCGCAATCTGATCGAATGGGGCGTCAAATTCACCACCGGCAGCGGTAGCCAAGCCTACGACCTGACCCGCGAAGGCGGCCACAGCGCCCGCCGCATCCTGCACGCGGAAGATATCACCGGCCGCGAAATAGAGCGGGCCCTGGTGGAGGCGGTCCGCCAGCACCCCAATGTCAGAGTGTACGAAAATCACATCGCCGTCGACCTGATCACCCAAGCCAAGGTCGAACGCCGCCCCGTGGAACAGAACCGCTGTCTGGGGGCCTATGCCCTGGATATTACCGCCGGCGAGGTAAAGACCTTTTCATCCAAGATCACCCTGCTGGCAAGCGGCGGAGCCGGCAAGGTCTACCTTTACACCTGCAACCCCGACGTGGCGTCGGGCGACGGCGTGGCCATGGCCTACCGGGCCGGCGCTACCATCGCGAATATGGAGTTCATGCAGTTTCATCCCACCACCCTTTTCCACCCCCTGGCCAAGTCGTTTCTGATCTCCGAGGCGGTGCGCGGCGAAGGGGCCATCCTGCGGCGCCGGGACGGCACGGCTTTTATGGAAAAATACCATAAGCTCAAGGACCTTGCGCCCCGGGATATTGTGGCCCGCGCCATCGATCACGAAATGAAGATCAGCGGCGACGATTGCGTTTTCCTGGATATCACCCACGAACCGGCGGACTTCGTGCGCAGCCGTTTCCCCAATATTTACCAAACCTGCATGGAATTCGGGCTGGACATGACCAAGGAATGGCTGCCGGTGGTGCCCGCGGCTCACTACCTGTGCGGCGGGGTGGCGGTCAACACCGACGCGCAGACCGATATCCCCGGGTTGTACGCCATCGGAGAGGCCGCCTGCAGCGGGCTGCACGGAGCAAACCGCCTGGCCAGCAATTCACTGCTGGAAGCGGCTGTCTATGCCGGCAAGGCCTATCGCCATGCCATCCAGGCGGTGAAAAAACTGCCCAACGGTCACCCGGAGTTGCCGAGATGGGACTCGGGCACCGCCACGAACAGCGACGAGATGGTCGTGGTCTCCCAAAACTGGGACGAGATCCGGCGCAGTATGTGGAACTATGTGGGGATCGTCCGTTCCGACAAACGGTTGGAACGGGCCATGCGGCGCATCAAACTGATCCAGGACGAGATCGAGGAGTACTACTGGAATTTCATTGTCACTTCGGACCTGATCGAGCTGCGCAATATCGCTACTGTCGCCGAGTTGATCGTGACCTGCGCCCAGATGCGCAAGGAATCCCGCGGCCTGCATTACAATATCGACTATCCGGAGCGGGATGATGTCAATGGCAAAAAGGATTCGTTCATCAAGAAGCAATTCTGATTTCTTGCCGAACAGAAATGTCTCTTATTCTTCGGTACTGGGGAGAAACCATTGGATATCAATGAAATTCGCACAAGGATAGACCTGTTGGACGATGTATTGCTGCGCATCTTCAACGAGCGTGCCCGCCTCGCCCTGGAGATCGG
This sequence comes from Oryzomonas sagensis, assembly GCF_008802355.1. NCBI lineage: Bacteria > Pseudomonadati > Thermodesulfobacteriota > Desulfuromonadia > Geobacterales > Geobacteraceae > Oryzomonas > Oryzomonas sagensis. The sequence continues at coordinate 467,914 of NZ_VZRA01000003.1, forward strand.
GCACCTCAAGAAGGGACTGAGTCTGCCGGTCTTTGATCCGAATCGCGAAAAACGCATCTTCGCCCGCATGAAGGACGAGAACCCCGGCCCCCTTGACGATGGGGCAATTGTGAGGCTTTTCGAGAGGGTCGTGGATGAATCGCGCCGTCTGGAACGCATCATGTCGCATCAGGAAGAGGAGGCTTGACCGCTTCGCCGCAGATGCGCGGTGCGGAAGCCATGTTTAAAGCAATGAGTGAAAGGAGTTAGTTTACCATGCTGATTATAATGAAAAAACACGCGCCTGACGACACCCTTGACCGGATAAAGGAATATCTTATCACCCGCGACTTCGATATTCATCAATCAACCGGGGCCAACCGGACGATCATCGGCGTCATCGGCGATACGGATACCCTGAACGATCACGAAATCGAGGCCATGCCGGGGGTAAGCCAGGTGGTGCGGATCAAGAAGGACGATTAAAACGGAAATAAAAACGGCGGGTCACCCCGCCGTTTCGTTATGCCACCATATTCACGATATCAGCGCATTTCAGAGGAGCCTCCATCTGCTCCCCATCCTCCATCCGCTTGAAAGCTGCCTTGCCTGAAGTAACCTCGTTCTCGCCGATAACCACGCTGTAACGCGCGCCCAGCTTATCGGCGCGTCGCATCTGGCTCTTCAGGCTCTTGCCTTCGTAATCCATCTCGACCCGCACCCCCGACCGCAGCAGTTCATGCATCAGCCGGAAGGCAAAATCACGCTCCCCGGCCCCCATGGTGGCAATGAACAGGTCCGGCTGGCGGGAAAAATCCTTGTCTCCCAGGAGCAGGGCCACACGTTCGAATCCGATGGCAAAGCCGATGCCGGGGATGGCCGGCCCGCCCAAGTCGGAGATCAGACCGTCGTAACGCCCGCCCGCCGCCACGGCCGATTGGGACCCCAACAGGCTGGTCACCAGTTCGAAGGTGGTGCGGGTATAGTAATCCAGGCCGCGGACCATGCGGGGGTTGATGTTGTAGGGGGTGGCGGTGGAGTCCAGGTAGCGTTTGACGCTGGCGAAGTGGTCGGAGCAATCGCCGCAGAGATGATCCAGCATGGAAGGCGCGCCGGCCGTGGCCTCGACGCAACCCGGCACCTTGCAATCCAGGGTGCGCAGCGGGTTGGTGGTGAAGCGCCGCTTGCAATCCTCGCAGAGACGGTCCAGACGCTCCTCAAGGAATGCCACCAGCGCCGCACGGTAAGCGGGCCGGCATTCGGGGCACCCCAGGGAGTTTATCTGCAGGGACGGTTCGTCCAGGCCGATCTCCCGGAAGAATTGAACCAGCATGTTCAGCACCTGGGCATCGGCCAGGGGAGCGTTGACGCCGGTGATCTCGGCGCCGATCTGGTGGAATTGGCGGTAGCGCCCTTTTTGCGGGCGTTCGTAACGGAACATGGGGCCCAAATAGTACAGCTTGGCCACGGGGTCCTGGGCATAGAGCTTGTGCTCGATAAAGGCCCGCATGACGCTGGCCGTTCCCTCGGGGCGCAAGGTAATGCTGTTATCCCCCTTGTCGGTAAAGGTGTACATCTCCTTTTCGACGATGTCCGTGGCGTCACCGATGGAGCGGCAGAACAGCTCGGTCTTCTCCATGATCGGCACGCGTATTTCGGAAAAACCGTTCAGTTCGAAAACGCGGCGCGCGGCCCGTTCTATATACTGCCATCGCTCCGATTCTGTCGGAAGGATGTCGTTAAATCCTTTGATTGCCGTAATGGACATGGGTATCCTCGGTTTAGTGAGATAAACGTATGATGAAAATGGTTCAGGAAGTGAATGAAAAATGGCTGACGCAGTTCTTGCCGCTGGACTTGCTGGAGTACATGGCCTTGTCGGCCATTTCCAGAAGTTCATACTTGGACAGGGTATCATCGGGGCAACAGGCGTAACCGATGCTACAGGTCAGGCGGATATTGTAGCCTTCCGGTGCAAGGAATACATGGGATTCGATCCGTTTCCGAATACGTTCGGCCACCAGGAGGGCGATATCGCATCCGGTCTCCACCAAAATGATCGTGAACTCGTCGCCGCCGTAACGGATCACCACATCGACCTCACGCACCGTTTTTTGCGTCAGGGCGCCCATTTCCCGCAGCACCTGACTTCCGACCAGATGGCCATAGGTGTCGTTGACGCTCTTGAAGGAGTCGATATCAAGAAACAGAACGGCAAGATGCGACGAGTAGCGCTCGACCCGTTTCAACTCCTGATTGAGGGCGACCTCCAGGTAGCGGTGGTTGAACAGGCCGCTCAGGTCGTCGATGAAGAGCATGTCTTTGGCCCGGGAATAGGTTTCGGCATTCTCGAAGGCCTGTGAAGACTGCTCCAGGAGGAAAAGGATGTTTTTCCGCTCACGTTGGATATCGGGCAGCCGATGTCCCGGTTCATTGAACAGTACGATTACCCCGTGGAGCATTCCCCGGTTGCAGACATATATCAGGCAGGCCTCCTCGATCTCATTGTCGGCCTCGCCAGGAAGCGCGAGCATGTCGATCTGGTGGCTTGTCGGCAGTTTTTCGGGGAGCGCGGCCTGGACAATCGTGCGGTAATGCTCGGCGCTATCGGAGGTAAGCCCGCGCATCTCTTTCAGTTCAAGCTGATTGTCGGCCTGAAAAAAACCAAGATAGCGGCCAACGCCGACCTCGCGCGCCACCGCCTCGACCATGAGATGGTAGATCCGCTCCAACTCAAGGCAGCTGGCGATGGTCTGGCTGACTTGAAACAGGCTCACCATCTTCTTGAGCTCTTCGTTTTCGTTCAAAAGCCTGCGCTGCTGTATGCACAGGGCGACGGAGTGACGAAACTCGTCGGGATTGACCGGCTTGAGCAGATAATCCCGTGCGCCGTGTTTCAGGGCAAAAATGGCCGATTCCAGGTCGGTGTTGCCGGTCACCATGATAACGTCGATATCGGGGGTGGAGCCCTTGACGCGGGACAGTACCTCCATGCCGTCAACCTCCGGCATGATCAGGTCGGTGATCACCAGATCGTAGTGTTTCCCGGCAAGCATCTCGAACCCTTCGCCGCCGCCGCAGGCGCAATCCACGTCATACCCTTCCTTCTGCAACAAGTCGGAGAAGGTCTCGCGAAAGAAACGGTCGTCTTCTATAATAAGGATTCTTTCCATGAAGTGGGCCCGTGGATGCGTAAAATGCTGTTAGTATCTCTTTACCGCATTTACGCAAGCCATGTCAAATTGCTTTATCCTGTTGCGGCACAATTACTCCGTACCATAGGGGGCTTTTACGCTCCACCCGTCGCCGTCGCTGGTCAATTCTATGGTGCCGTCCCGGTCCGTACGCCAGGCATGGATGCCGCGCCGCCCCAGGCGATCCAGAGTCTGCCGGGCCGGCAGTCCGAAACTGTTGCCCCGCCCGGCCGAGATCAGGGCCACGGATGGTGAGACCTTGTCGAGCAGCATCTCCGACGTGGAGTAGCGGCTGCCGTGATGTCCCGCTTTGAGTACGGTGGAGGCAAAATTGCCCTTGTCCGCCAGCATTCGCTCCTCGGCAGGGAAACCGGCATCGCCGGTGAAGAGCATGCTGAACGAGCGAAAACGGAGTCGAAAAACCAACGACTCATCGTTCATTCCCATCTCGTCATCGGACGGCCGCCGGGTAAGAGCGCCGCGCGGCGGAGAGAGCACCGTCAGTTCGATGCCGTCGCCAAAGACGAATGTATCGCCGGCGGCCAGACGTCGGCTCGGAACGCCCCGCTCGGCCAGAACTGCCTGCAACTGCTCGTACTGGGCGCCGACGCCGCCCTGAACCGGTTCCCAGAATTCACGCACCGGAAAGGTGCGGACAATGAACGGCATGCCGCCCATATGGTCGGGGTGACTGTGGGTCAACACCAAACGGTCGATTCTGCGCACGCCGAGCTTCCACAGGGCTGGCCCCAGGGTCTGGCGGCCAAAGTCACGGCCGTTGTCGTACAGATACCCTCCCCCATCCACCAACATGGTCTCGCCGTTGGGAGAACGGACCAGGAGCGACTCCCCCTGCCCCACGCTGAACATGGTGATGTGCAGACGTCCGTCAGCCGCGGCAGGGGTGTTCAGGTGCGCCACAACCGCCACCAGGGGGGGCAAGGCACAGAGTGCGAACGCCCTTCGGGAACGGTGCAGGAAGGTGACCAACACCATGAAGCAGATAAAACATGCCATGTCCAGACGGGTAATGCCGTGAAAGGAAAAGAGCGGAAGCCGTGCGAACAAAGCCACCAGCCAGTTGGAGAGCGCCGTGAGTTGCGCCGCACACCACATGAGCACCCGGGCCGCGGGCGGGAAGAGATAGACGAACGGCAGGGCGCTGGAGCCGGTCAGCACCGCGCCATAGCCAAGGATCGGTACAATCAGAAAATTTGAGACAATGCCGTTGAGCGAGGCTTGATCGAAATAGAATAAAACCGGGACCATGGTGGCGCACGACGCAGCGCAGGATACGGCGACAAACTGCAGGAGGTTACGCTGCCAGCCCCTCGTCACTCCTCCGAGGCGCTCCATGACCGGCGGGACGGCGATGACGATGCCCCACAGGGCCAGGAAAGAGAGCTGGAAGGAAAGATCGAACAGGCATGGCGGCGTAAGCACGACCAGGAGAAAGGCTGCCAGCAGCAAGGCATTGAGCGGATCGGTTTCACGTTCGGCATGGAGCGCCAGGACAAAGGCGGCCAACATGATGACCGAGCGGGAGGTAGCAGGTGCCGCGCCGGACAGGAAGAGATAGGCCAGCATGACCGGCAGTGCGATCAGCAGCGCCATACGACGCAGGTCGAAACGGAGTGCCAGGCATTCGGAACGGGCTGCCAGGGACAGGACTGCCGTGACCATGAACCAGGCAACGATGCCCACATGAAACCCGGATATGGAGAGGATGTGGTTTACGCCAGCCCGCGTGTAGGCATCGTTCAGGTCGTCGGGGATACCTTTCTGGTCGCCGATCAGGAGGGCTATGAGAACCGATGACCGCTCCCGGTCCGGGACCGCAATCCTGATGAAATCGCCGAGACGGCGCGCAATGAGATCCATACGCCGCAGGAGCGAATCTTCGGCGGCGGCGCGAATCAGGATGATCCCGTCCGGTGTCGCGACCCGCCCCGTAGCCGCCACCTCCCGATAGGCCAGGTAACGCGCATAGTCGAATTCCCCCGGAAGCCCGAGCCGATGCGGCAGTGCGATTCGCGCGGCGCACCGGACCCGGTCGCCCCGTGCCAGGGTGACGTCCCCCCCATCGAGAGAAACCATCAATCTGCCACAGGCAGGGACCGTGGTGCCACCTTCCCTGCAAACCCCTTCAGCCCGCAGCACAAAACTGCTCCCACGGGAGGTGGCCGTTGGCCGTGAATCTATGACCCCCTCCACAATGGCCGGGGTGCGTGCGGCAAAATTGCGTATATCGCTTGCCGGGACGGCAGGAGTTGTGTAAGGCCCCAGGGCATGGAGCCCCAAGGCAAAGAAAAAGGCTGTAGTGCAGAGGAGATATACAATGGGTGTTTTTATCAGACAACTGAGCAGCAAACAGCAGAAAACAGCGGCCAGGAGGCTGAACGGCACGGCCATAGCCCGGCTATCCGCCAGGCAGAGGCCGGCAGCCATCGCCCAGAAGGGTATCAGCAGCGGATGGCGCCGGAGCATGGAGGGGGGACAGTAGGTGGGCGGTAACACATCGGTTCATCTCCAGAGAGAATTTCCGGCACCCATGACAATAACCGCAGGGATCACTGTCAAAACGATACCAGAATACCGCAAGAGATACAATATTATGCCGCCCACTTGAAAACATCGCGATTGGATGGTAGATATGTAAAAGGGAATACTACCGGTGCGAAGAAAGTCCCGAGGATCCATGATCCCTGATCAGCCTCATTCCACAAAATCGATGTTCTTGGCTGCCGCCGAGCCGGGGCGTTCCTGCCGGAGTGCCGAGATCAGCCAGCGACGTCGGCTTACCTCGACCGAAGCCATTACCACGGCCAACCTGCATTGTATCGAATCCGGCAGCGTCAGCCAGATGGCCGCTATCCAGTTCGACGCTTCCATGACGTTCGGCTGGTTCCATGAGTTGTTCCCCGCTTCTGAACCGTTTTTCGGCCAACCGTTCAAGATAGGCACAGCCCGGAAAATGGAGACCATCGGACGACCGAACTTTATCATGAAACCGTATAACCCGTTTGAACTGTCGCAGATCTTACCGAGCACATCAGAACCACCCCCCGGAGCGAAACGAACGGAGACCTTTCATGAATGAACACATTCTGATTGTCGATGACGAGGAAATGATCAGAGAACTGCTCGCCTCGGCGCTTCTCCAGGAAGGCTATGTCTGCCATCTGGCATCCAATGTGGATGAGGCGTTCGCCATTCTGAGCGAACATCCGATTGTTCTGGTTATCTCCGACATCATGATGCCGGGCAGAAGCGGCGTCGATCTGCTGAGGGACATCAAAAAGGTCGATGCCGACATTGCGGTCCTGATGGTCACGGGGCTCTCCGATATGAACACCGCCCTGGAGTGCATCCACCTCGGCGCGGACGACTATATATCCAAGCCGTTCAGCATCAACCGCGTGTTCCTGACGGTCAAAAACCTCATAGAAAAACGCAATCTTGCCATAGAAAGGAAAAACTACCAGATCAGCCTTGAGTTCAAGGTCTTGGAACAGACCGAGCAAATCCGCCGCACCATGAATGAGTTGCACAAGGCTTACGACCATACCCTGACCGCCCTGGTCAGGGCGCTGGACGCCCGGGAAAAGGAGGTCGGCTCCCATTCGGAGCGCGTGATGAACTACACCTCACTCATGGCCGCCAAGCTGGGAATTCATGGAAACGATCTCGAGCAGTTGGCCAAGGGGGCTCTGCTGCACGACATCGGCAAGATCGGCATATCGGACAATATCCTGCTCAAACCGGGTCCTCTGGATGACGGCGAATGGGTAGAAATGCGCCGCCATCCAGAGGTGGGATATGCCATTTTATCCGAGATCGGTTTTCTGAAAGGTCCGGCAGAGGTTATCCTCACCCATCACGAGCGTTTTGACGGCACCGGGTATCCCAAGGGGCTCAAGGGTGAGCAGATTCCTATCGGTTCGCGGATTTTTGCCGTGGTGGACACGCTGGATGCCATGACTTCAGACCGTCCCTACCGCAAGGCGCTCCCGTTCGATGCCGTGAGCAGCGAGGTGCGCACCTACCGCGGCAGCCAGTTCGACCCCGACATTGCCGACCTCTTCCTCTCCTTGACCCGCAGCCAGTGGGAAGAATGCGCCGGCAAAAAGTTCATCTGATTCCATGATATTTTACGAAAAGAGGGGGACGGCACGAGCCATCCCCCTCTTTTTACCTCTATCACCGAGCGCTCTTGCTCAGTCGTCCTCCCAGTCGTCCAGGTCATCGTCGTCCCGGTCGTCCTGGGCATCATCCTCACCATAGACATCCTCATCCAGATCGTCCCCATCCTCCTGGCCTCCGGACCGGTAAGAGTCAACCGCCAGAGGGCGCGCGTCGTCTTTTTCGGAGATACGTTCAAAACGCATCAGCAGTTCACCGTTGGTGCAGAAACGGCCTTGCTTATAATCGCACCGTTCCCGTTCGCACAGGTCGAACAACTGGATTTCGCTGCACAGCCGCTGTACCGGCTTCCCCGCTACATTTTCTTCGATGTCGTCTTTGCCGGGCACGACCCGTCCTCCCTTGTTTCTATACGTTTACTTTATGCGTGACCGTTCAGGAACTCGCCGGCCTTTTCCACATCTTCGCGGCTCCCGATGTAAACCGGGGCGCGCTGGTCCAGGCCATCCGGCACGATGTCCAGGATAGGAATCTTTCCGTTGGTGGCCGCTCCGCCGGCCTGTTCGATGAGATACGCCATCGGGTTGAGTTCGAAAAGCAGACGCAGCTTGCCGTTGGGGCTGTCCGTGAGGGCCGGGTACATGAATATCCCCTTCCCTTTCATCATCACTTGATTGATATCCGGCACAAAACCGCCGGAATAACGCAATTTCGAGCCTTTATCCTCCAGGTGGCGGATGAACCGCTCATTCTCTTCCGTATATTTTTTGCGCAGGCCGCCCGGGGCGTAGATATCCCCGCTCGGTTTCATCTGCACATCCTCCTTGGTCAGGGTGAACTCCATCAACTGGTTCATGGTGAATTCGTAGACCCCTTTGCCGATGGAGTAAACCAGCGAAACCCGAGGCCCGTAGAGGATATACATGGCGCCGACCATCTTTCGCCCCGGCTGGAGCAGGTCGCACCCCTGGTAGATGCCGACAATGGTTCCCACGGCCAGATTCACATCCACCAGCGACGAGCCGTCCAGGGGATCGTACGCCACCGAAAACATCCCCTGGGGATTACTGGTGACCTGATAAATCTCTTCCATCTCCTCGGAAGCGATGTTGCACACCACGCCGGAATGGATCAGACGCTTGCGCATGATGCGATCGGAGAGCACATCCAGGGCCAACTGCTCTTCGCCATAGAGGTTCGAGGTCCCTGCAACGCCCAGATCGCCGGTGCGCACCGCATTGATGACGTATTTGCTTGCCTCGGCGATTTCGCAGATCAGATGAACCAAGTTGTCGCTGATGTTCTGTTCGCGCAAATGCGCGCGCAGATCTATCTGGAATTTGGTTTTTCCTGGTTCGCTGGGCATTGCCGACCTCCGCTTTGAGTCACGTTTATTTGAATGTTGCAACGTTGGAACCATACTGTAAATAGCCGTTTTTAGCAATACTAAAAGCCTGTCGAACCGGGCCCTGGCGGCAAAAAAAAACCAGGGAAAGAGCCGAAGTGATGAAAAAAACAAGCGTATGATGAGGCGATGAGGCAAACACAATTGATGCGGCGGCACGAACGCCCCCCAGTGGCGATGAACCGGAGAGTTACAACGATGAAATGTAGGTAACCAGGGCATCCATGAAAAAAACGACGAACAGGCTGAACATGACCCCCTTGGTGGCGACCTGGGGGATCTCGGTGACGCTCCGGTCAACGCTGAGGCCGAAGCAACAGCAGGTGGCCGAGGTGCAGAGGCCGAAGAGCACGCTCTTGAGAAGAGGGACCACAACCTCTTTAACCCCGAGTGCCGTCAGAATTCCCTGGATGAACTGCTCATACGGGACGTGCCAGCCCACGGAGGCGATCAGAAAGCTCCCGATAAACGCCGTCAGGACAAAATAGACGGTCAGGATGACCATCGAAATGGTCACTCCTGCGATGCGAGGAAAAATCAGGTAGTGTTCGCTGGGAATCCCCATCATCTCCAGAGATTCGATTTCGCCGTTGATCTTCATGGCGCCGAGCTCGGCGGCGATTGCCGTTCCGCTTCGGGCAATGACGACGATGGCGGTCAAGAGCGGCGCCAGTTCCCGCAGCACGACCCACACCAAAATTTTTCCGGTCAGAAAACCGTTATCCCCCACCAGACTGACCACCTGAGTAATAATGACGGTGCCCAGGATCAGAGCGATGGTCATGATGATGCCCGAGGCCTCCAGGCCGGTGAAATAGATCTGCTTCAGGAAGACCGCACGGGTTGCGGCTCGTCCCTCGAAGGATAGAGTGTTCTTGCCCGCCCGCCCAAGGGTGAGAAAAATATCCGCAACGATGGAACAACGTATGACGGCCCAGCGGCCCAGTGCGGTGAACATGAACGGCGACTCCGAAGTCAAAGCGCGAAAACGGCGCCATCATGGAGGAGTTCAATCTCCTCCATGGCAAGGTTTTCGAGCTCCCTGCGGATGGTATCACGGTGTTGGGGTTTGGGATGGGTGATCAGGATACGGCGGGGCAGGTTTCTGATCTTCTTCAGTTCGGCGCGCAGCAGAGACGAGGTCAGATGTTTGGTCGTCAGCGCCAAAGCCTCCATGCTGTCGGGGAAGGAAACCTCGACGATCAGGGCATCGATGCCGTCCACGCAACGCCAGAACTCCTCGGTCGGGCCGGTATCGCCGGTATATGCCAGCGTTTTCCCACCGTGACTGACACGATAACCGACCGCAGGGACCGTGTGATCAACGGCAACGGCGCGTATATCGTAATTTGAGACAACGGAAACCGCTCCGGCCTCAAGGGGCTGAAAGGAGATAACCGGGGTGTCCCGGTCCGGCAAGCTGGTGAAGTCGGGCCAGATCACGCCGTTGAAGAGATGCTCCCGCATGGCGGCGATGACAGCGGGGATGGCGTGGACAAAAACGGTCTGGCGCAGGTTTTGTACGATGATATTGTCGGCCAGGGCCGGAATGGCGCGGATATGATCGAGATGGGCGTGGGTGATGAAGATATGCCGGATGCCCCACTGTTCCTCAGCCGTCAGCACCGAGCCGATGGTGCCCGCATCCAGCAGCAGATGGTCATCGACCAGAAAGGCCGGTGGTCTGAAGCCGGGAAATTCCGCCCCGGCACTCCCCAATACCCGTAATTTCATGTATCCCCTCTCCGCGTGGCCCTGTTCCTACGCCAGAAAACCGTTGGGCCGCATTCTGTATCATTGCTGCCCTCCGCGTCAAGCCCGGGCGATAGCTTCCCCACGCATATTGTATCAACATATCTGCGGGAGTAAATTGGCAGATATCATTTAATTCCTCAGGAACGGAGTGAGCCGCAGCATTTTGAAATTGCCAGGCCCCCCGGAATCGACTTTCCGGAGGGCCTGGCAATGGTTGGTTTGGCGGGCGGGATGACGGCCTAATCATCGCTCCGCTGCTTGACCGCTTCCAAGCGGCTCGCGGTAAGCTGATCGATCCTCTGGGACAGGATCGATTCAACCAGGGCAAAGCAGAATGAAATCACCGCATAGAGTGCCGTGACGGCAGCCAATCGCTCGGGCTGCCCAAGATTTGGGCAGGTTTTCATGGCAACGACCAGCGCAACGGCACAAAGCGCACAGGCCACATGGCGGATAACCCAGCCATTCTCCTGTCTTTGCAGCATGAGGAGCTTTTCCCGATCATCCTCTTTCGCGTATTCCCTGAACCGCAGCCAGTCGAAGCCGATGCGGGGGATCATGCAGAATGTGACCATGGTAAGCAATGTCATCATAAGGGCCGTTAGCGTCGACATCATGGTAAATCTCCATCGTATGGTCTTGGTGCTGCTTGAATCGAAACTTTTGACTGTGTTGCAAAATTCTGCCCAACCTGCTTCAGGTGTACAATTTTTTAAAACAAAGCTCAAAACCGTGCTATTACAGCTTGTTACATATGGCCTTTCAGTTCACTGCATAAATCCATCTCCACGTGTGGGGGCTTATTGCGCAAAATGGACGACAAATGTGCGCATACAATGGTCATATAGCGCATATTATTAAAAAGCATACTCGGCTGATGCCTCTATGCTGGCGACAAAACAGAATTTCTCCTGATGAAATACACAGATTAATAACGTTATTTAACCGACTTGTAGCTCGGCAACATACCGGCCACGTGCGCATGCGGATGGAATAAACGGGACACGATTCAGGGGCATCCTGATGGGGCCGGAGAGGCTGGGGGGCTGGGCAGAGGTACCCGGCCCTGCTCACCGGCAGAAGAAAGCAGGATCAGATCAAATGCTAAGGGGTATTTTTTTTGTCCAGCGGCTTATGCTGCATATGAAGAACCACCAGGAAAAAGGGGAATATTCCCGATATTACCCCCCAGAGAAACGGATTTTTGCCGCGCCTTCGAGCCATATAGAAACCGACGGCGGCAGGCAAGCCGAACAGCAACAACAGGAAGGCCAGTTCGCTCATTTTTTCCTCGCAAATAATGGGCTATTATTTTACAACTATAGCACTCGCCAGCCGCTTTTCAATCCGGGCGCCACGGCTGTTTTCCGGATGAAGCCTGGCCGGGCGGGACCACAACAAAACCGGGAGGTGATACACGATGGCAACCTGGAAATGTGTCTGCGGATTTACCAAGGAAGGGCGTTGCAAACCCCAAAAGTGCGAAAAATGCGGAGAAAAGGGAAAGTTTGTCAAGGCTGAGTAGCCGGCATCCCCCGGGGGGCTCCAAACGAGCGGGCCGCCCCGGGCTCCGGCCTGCTCTCGCGCTACATCCCCATCGGAGATATGCTTCATCAACCAGTCGGCGCCCGGTTTTTCGATAAAATCAGATAGTTTATTGGCTACTTATTTCGATATTACCCTTTCCAATGGGAGAGCATAAGATCCCAGAAGGCGGCGGCGGCCGGCGAGAGTTCCCTGCCGTCCCGCCGGGCGGCATAGAATGTCCTGGAAATATTCAGCCCCGGGATTCTGACCGTGGTCAGTTGCCCATGGTTAAGTTCTTCCGCAATGACCATGCTGGAAATGAAGGCATAACCGATGCCGTTCAGGATAGCGCGCTTGATGGCTTCACTACTGCCGAGCACCGCGACGATGCGCAACGACTCCTTGTTGATCCAGGTTCCGGCAAAGGCGTCATAGACCGCTTTTTGCGTTCCCGATCCCTGTTCGCGGACGATCAGCGGCACCTTGCACAATTCGGCCTGGCTGAGGCTGTGCTTGCTCTTTGCAGCGATATCGGAAGTAACGGCGCACACAATGGTGTCTTCGCCCAAGGCTTCGAAATGAATCCGCTCGTCATTGAAACGCCCGCCGATAAACCCCAGTTCGACCTCCTCGTTGACCAGTTGCTCAATGACCGACGTACTGTCCCCCTGCAACACCTCCAACCGGACGCGGGGGTATTGTTTGTGGAATTGGTCAAGGAGCGCCGGGATCAGACAGGTTCCGGGGGTGTTGCTCGCACCGACGCGCAGCACCACATCCTCCATGCCGACGAAGCGACGCACCGCCGAGCGGGACTCGTCGCATTCGGCCAGGATCTTCCGGGCACGCCCCACGAGCAGCTTGCCCGCCTCGGTCAGAAGGGCGCCCCCCCTGCCCCGGTCGAAGAGCCTGATGCCCAACTCCTCCTCCAGGCCCTGGATATGCTGGCTGGCGGTTGATTGGGTAATGCAGGTCTTGTCGGCCCCCCGGGAAAAGCTGCGGGTTTCGGCAACGGCAACAAACACCTCGAGTTGTTTTAAGGTCATGGAAAATCACCTCTATTTGCAATTGCGATAGCGATAATCGGTAATCTACAAAATACCGGTGTGCGTTTCAAGATAAATTACTGGTATCCAGCATAAATTCTGGGAGGGAACGCCCCGCCTTGACGCCGTCAGTCCAACAGGGTATCTTCTTCACCAGCACATCATTTGGCGCAGGTAAAAACAACCAATGGAGCCCCACATGTCTCAAACCGATCTGACCTGGAACACCGCCCTGCTCTACCCCGCACCGGATTCGCCCGAACTGGAAAGCGACCTGGCCTCCTTCGACGCCTTGGCCGCTGCCTTCCGCGAGCGGTATTTTGAAAAGATAGCCGGTCTGGACAGCGCCGCCATCCTGGCGGCCGTTCAGGAGTACGAGGCCTTGCAGGTGCGCATGGCCAAGCCGTTTTGTTACGCCCACCTGCTCTTTGCCGCGGATTCGGCCGACGAAGCCAACCGCGCCCTGGCGCAGCGCTGTTCCGAGCTTGGGAGCAGCCTGTCGCAGCAACTGTTGTTCTTCGATCTGGAATTGATGCACCTGGACGACCGGAGTTTCGAATCCCTCTGCAACCTGCCGGAGGCGGCCCCCTACGTTCACTTCCTGACCGGCATCCGCAAATTCCGCCCCTACAGCCTCAAGGAAAACGAAGAACGGCTCCTGACCCGCAAGGACCTGACCGGGGTGAACGCCTTCACCAAGCTGTTCGACGAGTTGTCGGCATCCTTCAGCTACCGGATGGAACTGGACGGCGAGGAGCGTGATTTCACCGGCGAGGAATTGCTCTCGCTGCTGCACCACCCGTCTGCGGATGTGCGCTTCCGGGCCCAGACCACCTTTTTGGAGCGCCACGCCGAGCACGGCATCGTCTTCAACGCGGTGTTCAACAACATGGCCCTGGACCACGGCCAGGAGATGGAACTGCGCGGCTATGCCGCGCCGATCCAGCCCACCAACATCGGCAACGAGATTCCGGACGAGGCGGTGGAACACCTGATGAGCGTGACCGAGGCCAACTACGGTCTCGCCCAGGACTATTTCCGTCTCAAGGCCAAGATGCTCGGCATGGATAAAATCCGCAACTGCGACATGTACGCCCCGGTGGCTGAAGCGGAGAAGCAGTACGGTTTTGACGAGGCCCGCGCCATGGTGGTTTCGTCCTACGCCCAGTACGACCCGGATTTCGGGCGCATCGTCGGGGCATTTTTCGACGAACGCCGCGTGGATGTGCTGCCGCGTACCGGAAAATCGGGCGGGGCCTTTGCCATGGGCATTTCGCCCCAATCCCCGCCGTTTCTCCTGCTCAACTATACCGGCACCCTGCGCGATCTGGCCACCATCGCCCACGAGGCCGGCCACGGCCTGCATTTCGTCCTGTCCCAAAAGCAGAACATGCTCAACTACCACGCCCCGCTGCCCCTGGCCGAAACCGCGTCGGTATTCGGCGAAATGCTGTTGACCCGCATGCTGCTTGAAAAGGAAACCGATCCGGCGGTGCGCACATCCCTGTTGTGCGCCAAGATCGAGGACATCATCGCCACCACCTTCCGCCAGACCGTGCTGACCCGCTTCGAACTGCGCCTGCATAACGAGCGGCAGGCCGGCCTGCTTTCCAACGACCGTATCGCGGAAATCTGGCTGGAGGAGAACAACCGGCTGTTCGGCGATGCCGTGGAGTCCATCCCCGCCTACCGCTGGGGGTGGAGTTATATCAGCCATTTTATCCACAGCCGTTTTTACTGCTATTCCTACACTTTTGCCGAGCTGTTGGTTCTGGCGCTGTTCCAGAAATACCGCGAAGATGGTGACGCTTTCAAACCGGGCTACCGCCGTCTGCTGGAGTCGGGGGGGGCGCTGCCGCCGGCCGACACGGCCCGCCTGGCGGGGATCGACATTACCGCGGGGGATTTCTGGCAGAAGGGGTATGACGTCCTGAAGGACTTGATTGAAGAGTTGCGAGAGATCGTCTGATTCATGGACCGTGTTGCAGAAGCAGGTTGTCGGGCAGCGCTCTGAGTCGGTTGCCATACAAGGCGCACGCGCAGGAGAAAACAGAGGCGTACCAAGAGGTACGCCTCTGTTGTTGAACAACGGGCAGCAACGCCGCAGACTGCCCCAGGAGTGGCTTTCAACAGGAGATGTACCGTATGCAAACCGACATCGTCACGGAAGTTCTGGTCCTTTTTCTGATCATGGCAACAGGCTACTACGCCCGCCGCAGAAGGTTCATAGACGCGGCCGCCAACCGGGCCATCACCGAACTGATTCTCAATGTGACCCTTCCACTGATGATCCTGGTTTCCTTTACCTTTGACTTCAACCGGCAGATGCTTTCCACCGCCATGAAACTCCTCATGGTCTCCTTTGCCCTGCATGTGGCTCTCTATCTCATCAGCGGCTTGTTTTTTCGGCGCCATCCCCAGGAAACGCGCAGCGTGCTGCGTTTTATGACCATATTTTCCAACAGCGCCTTCATGGGGTATCCGGTGCTGCAAAGCCTGTACGGAAAGATCGGCATCTTCTACGCCTCAATCTTTGGCGTCCCCTTCACCATCGCCCTCTGGAGCCTGGGAGTAATGCTGTTTACCGGGGAAAAGGGGCCGCAGGCGTTCAAAAAGGCGCTCATCAATCCGGGGGTTCTGGCGGTTGCCGCCGGGCTGGTCATCTTCATCGGCTCCATCAAACTCCCCACGCCCCTGCTCAAGGCCTGCGAACTGGTGGGGGCTACCACCACTCCCCTGTCCATGATCGTCGTCGGCGCATCCCTGGCCGATACGCGGCTGCGCGATCTCTTCTCCGGCCTGGCGATCTACTACGGCAGTGCGGTACGCCTTTTGATCGTACCGCTTCTGGTCCTGGCGGTCCTGTCGCTTTTGGGAATCAAGGGGATGGTCCTGGGGATTTGCGTCGTGAGCATGGCAATGCCTGCGGCGGCCAACACCGCCATGTTCGCCGAAAAATTCGATGGCGACACCCAACTCGCATCACGATGCATATTCCTGTCCACGGCGCTTTCGCTGCTTACTATCCCGTTGGTAATCGCCATACTCCAAGTTGCGCTTGGAGAAAAGACCATGAATCTGCATTTGTGGTGATGTGGGCGTGCCGGATGGCAACGCCTCTGTTGGAAGTGAAAACGGGATGAATCTTACACCGTTCCGGTTGGGACGCGGCAGGCGGGACTCTTTACACCCGGAACCTGCTCGCCAGGGTTTTCAGTTCGATCGCCGAACTCGTCAGCCCCGATGCCGATTGGTCGGTATCCCTGGTGCCGTGGGAAACCGTGTCGATGACGTCGCTGATCGCCCTGATGTTGTTTCTGACCCCGGCGGTGGTGGCTGATTGTTCCTCGATTGCGGTTGCAATCTGGGCAACGCTGTCGGTCAGGACCTCGATGTGGGACTTGATGTCGGATATGGCTTGGCTGGAAAGCTGGACCCCCTGTTCGCCGTTTTTGACGCTCCGAGAACTCTGCCCCATGGAATCGACGACGTTCCTGACGTCGTTCTGCAGCACGGCGATGATCTTCTGAATTTCCTGCGTTGCCGTTGTCGTGCGTACCGCCAGGCTTCTGACTTCATCCGCCACCACGGCAAACCCACGCCCCTGTTCGCCGGCGCGGGCCGCCTCGATGGCCGCGTTCAAGGCCAGCAGGTTGGTCTGGTCCGCAATATCCTCGATCGTACCCACGATCTCACCGATCTGGTGGGAATTGTTGCCCAACGACTCAACGGCACGGGTCGTGTCGCTCACTAACGAGCCGATCTCCGTCATCATCCGGGACATGGCATCGATGGTCCGCTCGCCATCCTGGGTGGATTCCTTTGTCTCCGTCGCTTTACTGGACATCAATTGGCAATTTCGGGCAATATCCGAACTGACCGACGTCAGGTCTTCCACCGCATTCACCACCGAGGCCGACTGCCCCACCGCCTGTTCGGCGCCGGCCGCCATCCCCTCGGAGGTCCGGCGCAGATCGCCAGCCGCCTTGTTTAACCCTTCCGAAGTGGATTGAATCGCGGAAATCATCGAGCGCATATTTTGCTGCAACTCGCCTATGGTTTTGATAATAAGGCTGATTTCATTATTGCGCTTGGCGGCAATATTCTGGGACAAATCGCCGTTGGCCATGGTTTGAAGGTAGGCAATAACCCGGTCGATGGAACTTCCGATGCCCAGGATATTCAGTAAGCCGAAGAAAGCTCCCAGAACGATAAAGAGCCCCAACGCCCCCCAACGTACCGTCCAGGAGTCGGAACGGGCCAGAACGGTCAATGCGATCATGCAGATGCTGTAGCAGAAACAGAGCAGGGCAATTCGCATCTTGATGGAGAGGCGGAAATAATAATCCTGAAGAGCATTCATAGACGTCTTCTCTCTTAGCTTTTATTTTTTATCATGTTTACACCAAAACTGTATGATATTCAACAGTATTTTCAATATGTTAAAAAAAATTCATGCAATCGCGTAACGAGAGTATGCCTCCTGGACGTACACCGCAATATGAAGGAAATTTGATGGCCGACACGGCCGCAGGCGGAGTTATGAATGACTCATCCTGAGATAATCGAAATGTTTGTTGAACAGCTCGATTCCCTCACGGCGCGGGATCAGGTGGATATGGGCGTGCAGAATGGATTGGCCGGCGACCGGGCCGCAGTTCACGCCGATGTTGAACCCCTGGACGGTGGAGTCATACCGCATGACCTGATCCCTGAGTGCAAGCAATAGCTGTTGCGCGTCGAAACGTTCCTCGTCGGTCATGGTGAAGTAATCAAGGGTGTGGCGACGGGTGACGACGAGCAGGTGTCCTTGGGTGACCGGATAGAGGTCTTCAATGGCAAAGACCGTCCCCTGCTCCATCAGGATGCGGTGCTGTATTTCATCGGAACAGAATGGGCATTTTTTCGCAAATCCCAGCATATGTGATCTATCGCACCTTCAGAACGATCTTGCCCCGCGTATGGCCGTTTTGGCTCAACTCCTGGGCACGTCGCGCTTCGGCGAGGGGCAGTACCGCCTCCACCATGACCCTGAGCTTTCCCGAATCCACCAGCTTGGCGAGCGCCGACAACTCCGCCGCATCGGGCTGGATAAAGACAAACTCCGCGCGCACGCCGTGGGCCACCGCCTCTTCCTGCGACGGGGGGCTGACGATGGAGACCATGACGCCCCCTTGCTTCACCACGTTCCAGGAACGGGTTTGGGTCTCTCCGCCTATGGTGTCGAAGACCACGTCGACATCCCGGACCTTGTCCTCAAAGCGTACGTTCTGATAGGCGATGACCTCGTCGGCGCCCAGCTCGCGCAGGTAGTCGTGATTGCGTTCGGAAGCGGTGGCGATGACATGGGCGCCCTTCCATTTCGCCAACTGTACGGCATAGGTTCCCACCCCTCCTGCCGCCCCATGGATGAGTATGGCCTGCCCGGCTGAGAGTTTGGCGGCGGCAAAGAGCGACTTGCACGCCGTCAGACCGGCAAGGGGGATGGCGGCAGCGTGCAGGTGGTCGATGGATTGCGGCTTGAACGCCGCCTCATTCTCCCTGATGACGATGAACTCGGCATACGCGCCGTCCCGCTCGATATCCGGGCGGCTGAACACCTCATCCCCCACCTTGAAACGGACCACCTCCGGGCCCACCGCCTCCACCGTCCCGGACAAATCCCAGCCCATGATTAAGGGCAGGCGGCTATTGAGCATCCCCTTGAGGTACCCCTCGCGGATTTTCCAGTCCACGGGGTTGACCGCGGCGGCATGAACGCGAACCAGGATTTCGTCCTTTCCCGGCTGCGGCAATGGCGCATCTTCATACACAAGTGCCTCGGGGCCGCCGTATGCGTGAATGCGCACCGCTTTCATGGTTTTCATATTTTTCTTCCCCCATTCGCGAAAATTTCACCATCCGACTGGCGGAAAACTTACCTGCCCTCTTTGAAAATCTCCGAGAAGAACAGCTTCATCGCCTCCCACGATCGTTTGTCGGCCTTTTCGTTGTAGGCGGCACCTTTGCTGTTGTCGTTTCCGGCTTCGGGATTGGTAAAGCTGTGTACCGCATTGGCATAGCTGATGAACTGCCAGTCCACCCTGGCTGCGCGCAACTCCTGCTGAAAGGCGGCGACCTCATCCGCCTTGACGAAGGGATCATCGGCGCCATGCATCGCCAGGATCTTGGCCTTAATGTTCCTGGCATCCTCGGGCCTGGGCGTAGCCAGACCGCCATGGAAGCTGGCGACGCCTTTCAGGTCGGCGCCATCACGGGCCAGTTCCAGCACGGTCGTGCCGCCAAAGCAATACCCGATGGCGGCAAGGCGTTTCTGATCAACCAACTTCTGGCTTTTCAAAACCTCCAACCCGGCCCGGGCGCGGGCACGCATCAAAGGCCGGTCATCCTTGTAGATGGCGGCGACCTTGGCGGCATCGGCGGGAGTTGCTGGGCGCACCCCCTTGCCGTAAATGTCGGCCGCAAAGGCCACATACCCCAGTTTTGCCAGCATCTCGGCCCGTTTCTTCACATAAGGGCCAAGCCCGGTCCACTCATGCACCACCAGCACCCCGGGGCGTTTACCGGCCTTGGCGTTGTCCCAGGCCAGGTATCCCTCCAGCACGGTGTCTCCCTGCTTGTATTCTATGACCTTGGTCTTGACGGCAGCCTCGGCAGAGGCTGCACAACCGACGAGAGCCGCTGCGACTATGATCTGTTTCCACATGGTTATTCTCCTTAACGGCATTGATTATCGATGGTTCGCTCTTATTATATACCATGCGGCGGCTTGGTCAATTGCCGTGCTTTCCCAGCTTGGCGCCCGGTCTGGCCATACGTCTCTGCGTCAAAATCGTTATCCACGGATTGATCTCGTCAACGGAATCATGCTAATAAGTCACATAAAGCAGCAATCCTCCCACGGAACCGCTGAAAAACACCAATCCATACTTGCACAAGCCGGAGTACCGCAATGATTCAATCCCCCGAAGTCCTGGCGGCGAAAAACAGAGCCGCGGCCCTGTCCATAGCCTCCAATACGATACTGATCCTGTTGAAACTGATCGTCGGCATTGCGATGCAGTCGGTCAGCGTTATCTCGGAAGCGGTACATTCCGGCATCGACCTGATTGCCGCAATCATCGCCTGGTTTTCGGTCAGAGAGGCGGGCAAACCTGCCGATGACGATCACCGTTTCGGTCACGGCAAGATCGAGAACGTGGCCGGAACCATCGAGGCGGTCCTGATCTTCGGCGCCGGCGTCTATATCATCCTGGAGGCGGTGCGCAAGCTGAGAACGGGGACCGTAGAGATCGAGAGCCTGGGAATGGGTGCTGCTGTGATGGCGGTGTCTGCCCTGGCAAACTACTTGGTTTCCCGGCATCTGCTGAGCGTTGCGGCCAAAACCGATTCGGTGGCGCTTGAAGCCGATGCCTTGCACCTGAGGACCGACGTGTACACCTCTGTCGGCGTACTGGGGGGGCTGGCCGCCATCAAACTCACCGGCATCGCCATGCTCGACCCGATCGTCGCCGTCGCCGTGGCGTTCCTGATTATCAAAGCCGCTTGGGATCTCATCAAGACAGCCTTCTTCCACATCCTTGACGTCAAGCTTCCCGATGACGAGGAGGCCAGGATTCACGACGTTATGGAGCGCTACACCGGTCGCTTTATCGAGTATCACAAGCTGCGCACCCGCAAGTCCGGTCATATTCGCCATATCGACATGCATCTGGTCGTGCCGAAACAGATGACCGTTGAAGCCGGGCATACGCTTGCCCATCAGATCACGGCAGACATCGAGCAATGCCTGCCCTACAGCCATACCCTGGTGCATATCGAACCATGCCCCGGCGGGTGTGAGCGGTGTGCCGTGGCATGTCCGAAGATTGACACGTCCTCGACACCATAACTCCAGCGGGTTATACGCCGTCGCTCCTGTTGCCTTCCTTAACCGCCGGGGAAACGAGCCGATTCCGGCCGTTCCCCCGGCGGTGTCCCTGTTTGGTTGCCCTGATTTTGCTACTTGAAGGTTTTTAAAACGTACTCGGCAATTGCCCTCGCTTCCTTGTCGGGCATCTCCTTTTTGTCGAACTTGGTCATGCCCGGCCCAGGGTTGCGTATCTTTGCCACAATGTCCTTCCAGCTCTTGATGCCATTTTTCCTAAGGGCTTCCCTCTTCAACGGCTTTGCCTGGTTAATGGTATTGCCGCCCCCGGGATGGCATGCGGCGCAGTGTTTTTCGAACTCCGCCTTGGCATCCAGTTTCCCCTCCATGTCCGCCTGCGCGCTTATGGCTAAGGCTCCGGCCGAGAGTAGTACCACTGTCACGAGACTCTTTTTCATAGGCGATATCTCCTTGTGCTTACCGAGCGATATTCCATCAAACCATGGATTGACGATAGCACAATATACGCAGATCTCAAGGCCCTCGCTCCTTTCGAAATTCACCTGGAGAGCGAGGGTATAAACCTGTCTTGTTACAATCCATGGAGGGTGTGAGTATGGTCCGTCGTAGAGATGCTTGACATGTGGCAAACTGAGGGATGCCGTCGGCCTGTAGTCGGCGCCGGCTTTTGAACGTCGAGGAGGGTTTAGGGGCTGCCACTGATTATGGGCCTGGTGAAAAAAGCCCCGACGCCGCTAAAGGTTCTTATCACCCAGGTCGAGATGGAAGCGGTGTATGAAGCGATGGTAGATCGGGGTAAAGAGAACGCCGCAGAACGTCAGGAATGAAACCCCGCTGAAGATGGCGTAGAAGGATGCAAAAAGTTTGGCGCCGGCACTTTCGAGCTTATCGACCGGTCCCATGCCGGTAAGGATCATCGAGGCGTTTAGAAAGGCATCGACCCAGTTCAGATGAGCGGAGATGTGATAGCCGACGGTGCCGATGCCCAACGAAAACGCCAAAAACAGGCAGCCAAACAACCAATACCACCCCAAGCGTACCAGAAAATCCCCGCGGGGAAGCAACTGCGACGTTCTCTGTTCCAGCCTGAGGCGTTTCATGTGTGCACCCCTTTTTTCCAGATGGGGGCAGGTCCCCCAAACAAGCGACCTGCCCCCTCTGTCCATTCAGCAATGCCAATGGGCAACCGTTACCGGGATCAGCACGGCAGGGTCGGCAGTTCCAGGCCGGCCATCTTCTGCACCATGCGGACCACCTGGCGGCTGTAGCCGAATTCGTTGTCGTACCACACATAGAGGACGCAACGGTTCCCCTCGGCAATGGTGGCCAGGGAATCCACCACGCCGGCATGACGTGAGCCGACAAAGTCGCTGGAGACCACTTCCGGGGAATTGGTGTAATCGATCTGGTTCTGCAAGGGTGAGTCCAGCGAGATACCGCGCAGGTAGTCGTTGATCTCCGCGACGGTGACCTGTTGCCCCAGTTCAAGGTTGAGAATGGCCAGGGAGACGTTGGGGGTCGGCACCCGGATGGCGTTGCCGGTAAGCTTGCCGGCCAGATCGGGAATGACCTTGGCCACCGCCTTGGCCGCCCCGGTTTCGGTGATGACCATGTTCAGCGGGGCGCTGCGGCCGCGGCGCGAGGCCTTGTGGTAGTTGTCGATCAGGTTCTGGTCGTTGGTGTAGGAGTGGCAGGTCTCCATGTGGCCGTGCACGATGCCGAAGCGGTCGTTGATGGCCTTCATGACCGGCACGATGGCGTTGGTGGTACAGCTGGCGGCGGAGAACACCCGCTCCTGGGGGGTAATCAGCTCGTTGTTGACGCCGGCCACCACGTTGGGGATATCCCCCTTGCCCGGGGCGGTGAGGATGACCTTCTCGATGCCGGGGGACTTGAGATGGCGGGACAGCCCTTCCCGGTCGCGCCACTTGCCGGTGTTGTCGATCAGGATGGCGTTGCTGATGCCGTACTGGGTATAATCCACCGAATCGGGCGCATCGGAATAGATGATGCGGATCATGTTGCCGTTGGCGATAATGGCGTTCTCTTCCTCATCCACGGTGATGATGCCGTTGAACTGGCCGTGGATCGAATCGCGGCGCAGCAGGCTGGCGCGCTTGACCAGATCGTCGTCCCCCCCCTTGCGCACCACGGCCGCCCGCAGGCGCAGTTTCTCGCCGCTGCCGGCCTTGTCGATCAGGATGCGGGCCAGGAGACGGCCGATGCGGCCGAAGCCGTAGAGCACGATATCCTGGGGTTCGGCCAGAAGCGAGGTCCTGCCGGTATTGACGGAGGCGAGCTCCCGGGCCACAAAGGCATCCACCGGCATGCCCGAGGCGCAAAAGCGCACGGAGAGTTTGCCCAGATCGATCCGGGCCGGGGCCAGATCGAGTTTGGCGATGGCCTCCAGCACCGGCTGAGTATCCAGCACCGTCAGTTCGCCGTCCAGGGTGAGCCGGGCAAAGCGGTGGGCCTTGAGCAGGTCGATCACCGTTCCATGCACCAGCGAGCGGCCATAGACGGTCAACACGATGTTGTGTTCGCGGTACAGCCGGCCGATGACCGGCAACATGCCCTCGGCAACGGCTTCCTGCCTCTGCCATTCTTTAAGGTGGATTTCAGGTTTTTGTCGATTCATGGAATACGTACCTTTGCTGGTTGAAATAGGTTACTAAAAACCGCCCGCACAAGCCCGGGCAGGGTTATTTTACGACATCAGGCATGCAGCCTCAAGCATTTAGTGACAGGGGAATCGCGGTACGTCCGGATATCAGAACTAATTTTTCTGTCCGATCCATGGCCTTGATCCTGATTTCCCGGCTGGCGGCGGAAGAGCGGCTGTGGGCACCCTCAAGATAAACCACCCGCACCGGCTGCCGCCCCCGGAAATACTTGGCACCCTTCCCCTCAGCGTGCTGACGGAAGCGCCGCTCCATATCCGTGGTAACACCGGTGTAGAGGGAGTTGTCGGAACAGAGGATGATGTAGACGTACCATTCCACAGGATTTATGGTTTGATGTATGGGGTCGGTAACATGGCAAAACCGTTCATACAACGAAGCTCCCCCGATGGCCGTGTTTTCAGGTGTCAGACAAACAGCGGCACGCTGGAGCCCAGGCCATGGACGACGCTGGTGAAGGCGTCCCGCTTGTCCAGTTTCTCCCGGCCGAAGCGTTCGGCGAAAAGAGATTGGATGCAGGGAATCCGCGAGGTGCCGCCGGTCAGAAAGACCGTATCCATCTGGGCCGGCACCAGCCCGGAGCGGGCCACGACCGCATCGATACAGTCGGAAATCTGCCGGATATTTTCCGCATTGATCGCCTCGAACTCCCCTTTGCCGATTTCCTCGTCAATGTACAGATCGCGTTCTCGGAAGCTGATCAGGGTCCGTTCCCGGTCGGAAAGCTCGCACTTGGCCTTTTCGATGGCCTGGAAGAGAAAAAAACCGTAATTGTCGCCGATGATGTTCTCCAGGTGTTCGATGGCCTGGCGGTCATCGGTGGTGCCCTTGATCACCCGGATATGCTCCCTGGTCTTGCGTGATCGCAACAGCGGGATACGATGCCACTGGCAGAGGGTGTAGACGATGCTCTTGGGGACATTGACCCACTCATCCTTGCCCATGGTCTTGTAGCGGGCATAGCGCCCGAAATGGTGCGCCACCTTGTCCCACATGATCTGCGAATCGAACTTGTCCCCGGCCACATAGACGCCCCCCAGGGAGAGCACGTCGCTGCGCCGGTCGGAGCGGGCAAAGGCGCCCCCCTTGACCCGGATCACCGAGAAGTCAGACGTGCCGCCGCCGAAATCGCCGATGAATACGATCCGTTCCTGCCCGGCCTGTAACGTCTCTTCAAAGGCCAGCGCCGCCGCCACCGGCTCGTACTGGAACCAGATGTTCCTGAAGCCGGCCTTGCGGGCGGCCCGTTCAAGGCGCTGTTCGGCCACGGCGTCCTTCTCCGGGTCCGGGGAAAACACCACCGGCCTGCCCAGCACCACGCTCTCCACGGGGCAGCCAACATGCGCCTCGCCCCGGGCCTTGATCTTCCTGAGGATAATCGCCACCAGGTCATCGATGGCGTAGCGTCTGCCGAACACCTCGGTGCTGTCGAAACTGGTGTTCGGCAGGAAGGTCTTGATCGACTGCATGAAGCGCCCGCAGGCACCGTCGTCCACATACTGGCGAATGGCTTCCTGCCCGACAGAGATCTCGTGTTCCTCGTTAAAATAGAGCACCGA
Source organism: Oryzomonas sagensis (assembly GCF_008802355.1). NCBI lineage: Bacteria > Pseudomonadati > Thermodesulfobacteriota > Desulfuromonadia > Geobacterales > Geobacteraceae > Oryzomonas > Oryzomonas sagensis. Next base: position 493,091 of record NZ_VZRA01000003.1, read on the forward strand.
CCGCATCAACTCCCCATCCCGGTCGCCGCCGTCCACGGCAACCACCTCGACCGAACCGTTCCGGTAAACCGAAAGCGCTGAATTGGTGGTGCCAAAGTCGATACCGAATACGATCTGCACGTGTAAGCTCCTCACCATCAAACGTACCCTCGCCCGGCAAGCCGCGGGGGTACGCACATTACGCCATCGGCTTTTCAGCTTCAAGTATTTTTGCGATGCACGACGTAAAAAGGGCAAGGAGGAGAAGTTGATCGCAGAGATGTATGGGGACGGGATTCCACACCAACTTTTTACAACGGATTGACGATTCCGCCGTTATTTACTCGTTTGCAGCCGCTTCCAAGGCCCGCGCCAACTGGTCGGGGCACGACGTATCCCCCTGGCAGGCGATCCCCTTCAGGCGCCGCACCACTTCCGCCACCGGCATCTCTTTGACCAGGGCGGCCACCCCCTGGGAATTGCCGGAACAACCGCCGATGAAGTCGGCACTCACGAGCACGCCCGCCTCCACCTCGATGTCGATCCGCTTGCTGCAGGTGCCGGTCGTTTCATAACTGAATTTCATTACTTCACATCTCCTGTCATGGAATAGATTGTTTTGTCGTATCATAATAGAGCGACACGTCACGACCGCCTTAGCACTGCGTTTTTTCTCCACGCCGGCATCAATACGCTAAATACGTCTCGTCTCGCGTTTACCCCTTTGTGCTTCTGCCGGCGGTGTGCTATCACTAGCCGTGCCTGTCATCCCATTAAGCGGCGGACCCCATGAATAAATTCAGCATGATCATACTTCTTGTTTTTGTCCTTGGCTTGGTTGGCTTTGCGACGTGGCAACTCTTTGCGGGCAACCTGGCGGCTTCCTTTTCGACCTTCCCCGTCCTGCTCATCACCTATCTGTTCGTGTTGCGATTGCGGCGTAACCAGGACTGATGTCCGATCCTGCCAGCGTCAGGCTTGAAATTTAGCGCAAAAGGAAACATGACCCCCCGCCCCGGCAAGCCGGAACGGGGGGTCATAGTACGCCATCGGCCTTTCAGCCTCAAGCATTTCCTCACACTACCCTACTTCTTGTATTCGGGCATCTCGTCGAACTGCAGATACCGGTAAATCTTCTCCTTGTTCGGCTCGATCTTTTCCTTGTAAATCTTCATATATTCCGATGGCTTGGGCAGCTTGCCCATGAGGGCCGTTACCGCTCCCAGTTCGGCGGAACCTAAGTAGACGCGCGCGCCGTCACCCATGCGGTCGTCGAAGTTGCGGGTCGAAGTGGAGTAGACGTGGGACTTGTCCGGTACGCGGGCCTGGTTGCCCATGCAGAGCGAGCAGCCGGCGATCTCGATGCGGGCGCCGAAAGCGCTGAAGACCGAGAAGTATGCCTCGTCCTTGAGCTGCTGCTGATCCATACGGGTCGGCGGGCAAATCCAGGTGCGGACGTCGGCGTTGAACTTCTGACCGCGCCAGATCTCGGCTGCGGCGCGGAAGTGGCCGATGTTGGTCATGCAGGAGCCGAGGAATACGTCCTGGATCTTGTCGCCGGCCACCTCGGAGAGCAGTTTGACGTCATCCGGGTCGTTCGGGCAAGCCAGGATCGGCTCCGTGATATCCGCCAGGTTGATCTCGATCACGGCCGCGTACTCGGCCCCCTTGTCGGCCTTCAACAGGCTCGGTTTCTTGAGCCATGCCTCAACCGCCTTGATGCGGTTTTGCAGGGTTTTCTTGTCCGAGTAGCCATCGGCGATCAGTTTTTTCATAAGGGCCACGTTGGATTTCAGGTACGTGGCGATGGATTTCTCGGAGAGCTGGATGCAGCCTGCGGCGGCCGAACGCTCGGCAGCGGCGTCGGTCAGTTCGAAAGCCTGCTCCACGGTCAGGTCGGGCAGCCCTTCCATTTCGAGGATGCGGCCGTTGAAGATGTTGACCTTGTTCTTTTTGGGCACGGTCAGAAGTCCCTGTTTGATGGCCCAGTAGGGAATGGCGTTCACCGCGTCACGCAGGGTGATGCCGGGGTTGAGCGTACCCTTGAAGCGCACCAGGACCGATTCGGGCATATCCAGCGGCATGAAGCCCATGGCACCGGCAAAGGCAACCAGGCCCGAACCGGCCGGGAAGGAGATGCCGATGGGGAACCGGGTGTGGGAGTCGCCGCCGGTGCCGACCGTATCGGGCAACAGCAGGCGGTTCAACCAGGAGTGGATCACGCCGTCACCGGGACGCAGGGCAACGCCGCCGCGCTCGGCCACGAAACCGGGCAGGGACTTGTGCATCTTGACGTCGGCCGGCTTGGGATAGGCGGCGGTGTGGCAGAAGGACTGCATAAACAGAGGTGCCTGGAACTTGAGGCAGGCCAGTTCCTTCAACTCGTCGGCGGTCATGGGGCCGGTGGTGTCCTGGGAACCGACGGTGGTCATCTTGGGCTCGCAGGCGGTGCCGGGCAGGATGCCGGCCACGCCGCAAGCGACGCCGACCATTTTTTGGGCCAGGGAGTACGCCTGTTTCGCCTTGGGTTTGGGGTTGTCCGGCAGGGTGAAGGCCGTGGTCGGTTTGAGGCCTAAGGCCTTCCTGGCCTTGTCGGTCACGGCACGGCCGATGATCAGCGGAATACGGCCCCCGGCGCGGAACTCGTCGGGCACGGTATTGGGGGCGATGGCCAGCTTGGAGAGGACCTTCTTGCCCTTCTCGTCGGTGATAACCCCCTTCTTGGTATCAATCACGATCACGTCGCCGGTTTTCATGCCGGTCACGTCGGCCTTGAGCGGCAGGGCGCCGGAGTCCTGGGCGGTGTTGAAGAAGATCGGGGCGATGACGCCGCCGATGATCACGCCGGCAGTTTTCTTGTTGGGCACGCAGGGGATCTCGTCGCCGATGGCCCAAAGCACGCTGTTGCAGGCCGACTTGCGGGAAGAACCGGTGCCGACCACATCGCCCACGAAGGCGACCTGAAATCCTTCCTTGCGGAACTTGGCGATGGTGGCAAGGCCGTCCTTGAAGCGGGTCTTACCCATGGCCAGGGAGTGCAGCGGGATGTCGGGGCGGCTCCAGGCGTCGCCGGCGGGCGAGAAGTCGTCGGTATTGATCTCGCCGTCCACCTTGTAGACCTTGACCTTGATGGTCTCGGGCACGCCTTTGCGGCTGGTGAACCACTCGGCATCGGCCCAGGATTTGAGCACCGTGGCCGCCGCGGCGTTTTTGGCCTTGGCCATTGCGACCACCTCGTCGAAAGCGTCGTAGACCAGGGTGATGTGGGAGAGCGCCTTGGCGGCCTCGTCGGCCAGTTTTTTGTCCTTCAGGGCCTCTACCAGCGGAGCCACGTTGTAGCCGCCGATCATGGTGCCGAGCAGTTTGATGGCGGCAACCGGATCGATCAGAGGAGATTTTTTCTTGCCGCTGACGATCCCGGCCAGAAATTCGGCCTTTACCTTGGCGGCCGGATCAACGCCCGGAGAAACGCGGTTGGTGATCAGGTTCAGCAGAAACTGTTCTTTTCCCTTGGGGGGCTTGACCAGCAACTTGCACAGCTCGGCGGTCTGTTCGGGAGTGAGCGGCAAGGCGGGGATTCCCTGAGCCGCCCGTTCTTTTTCGTGAGCTAAATAGGCTTCGATCATCTGACATCCTCCTTTGGGATATATACTGCGGTCGTTATTTGTCTTTGTCCATCATCTGCCACGTGTAAAAATGCATACTGTATACACTTCAAATTGGCCCATGTCAATTGGTTACAGTCTCATAGCACTTCAAAGATTTATGTGCCACTTCCGTCCCATAAATCACTGCAAGCAACAAAAATCAGTCGACCCACAGCCCTGAAGCACGTCTTACCACCCCCTCAGAACAAACCCCGCAACCAATAGTGTGTCATCTTGGTCTCTTTATAATGAAAACGGAATATCTGAATAATAATTCAATATCGAGCAATACCAGCTAGTTAAAACGTAAACCACAGACAAGCAATATGGGCACTGTCCTTGCTCATTACTACCCCCGACTGAAGATATCCACGGCTTGCGCCCGGGAAGGAACCAACTGCATGATGCAGCTTCTATACAGCCGTAGGGCAAAGCTCCTGCTGAGAACCCTTCATACCTTTGCTTCATGCGCCTGGGTCGGAGGCGTATCAGCCGTCATGATAATCCTCAACAACGACCGGCGCACCATTAATGGCGACGAGTTATTCGCCTTCAATTCCGCCATCACGACCATCGACGATATGCTCATAGGACCGGCGGCCGCCCTGTCGCTTCTGAGCGGCGCACTCCTCTGCCTCACATCGAAATGGGGTTTCTTCAAGCACGGCTGGGTAATCATGAAGTGGATCGGAACCCTGGTTGCCATCTATGTGGGGATAGCCTACCTCAATCCCTGGATGAGGGATCTGGCGCATTTTTCAGACATCCTTCGGGACGACGTGACACAGAGCATCGATTACCAGCAGCTTTTCCACAAAGGAATCGTTGCGGTTTCCCTACAGATCGCAGCCCTGGTCCTGCTGGTAATCGTATCGATCTTCAAGCCTGATCTGGAGCTCTTGACGGGCGAACACGACGGCCTTCAGCATCTCGTGCCCCTTGATACCCCTCCAAAGGCCATACGCCTGCGCGCCAGGATTGCAGCCAATGCGCGACGCTCCCTCGACGCCAATCAGTCGCCCTGACCCGACTACCACACCGAAACCGCTGCATACCCCACTACCTGATTGCTGTCACCGGTAATATCGCCGCTGTTCCCATAGGCGGCCAGTTCGGCCCGGGTAGCCCCCAGTTCGCGACTCGCCACCAGCATGACCGCCGCCGGAATCACGCCGCACATGGTGATGTGCTCACGGTGGCAGATCTTCAACAGCCCCTCCGGATCAAAGGCCAGCACGCGCGCCAACGCCAACTCGTCCTTGCGCCGAGCCGAATCGGCCGGTTCGTAATGGGTCATGTCAGAGCTGGCCACAATCAGCACGTCCCCGCCGTACTCCCGCACAGCCGCAGCAACCCCCTTGCCGATCGCCTCTACCGCCGGAAAGTCGCCATGGCCAAGACAGAGCGCCGCCATGGTGACATCGGAACGCATGTGTTGGATAAAGGGGACTTGAACTTCAAGAGAATGCTCGAAGCGGTGGGCGCTGCTGTCGGTCTCCACAAAGGGGACATGGTGCCGCAACAGCGCATTGAGATGCGGGTTGATGGCGATGGAACCGAGGGGAGTCAACCACTCCCCGTCGGGATAGAGGGCGGCGGCCGCTCCCGCGCCATGATGGTTGGGGCCGATGATCACTACAGTGGGGGGGATGGCGATCTGGCCGTAGACTTTACCGGCAATGGCCCCAGAGTAGACGTAACCGGCATGGGGCGCGATGATGCCCAAGGCGCGCCGTTTTTTCGACTCGCGCGGGACCAGCTCGCCCAAAACGGTTTGAAGCTGTTCCCGCGTACCAGGATAGAACTGTCCCGCAACCGCCGCATAACGTTGCATGGCATACCTCCTGCGTTTATCAGGCTTTTTCCCGCCCGGTTATTCAGGATCGTCAAACGGAAGCGAACTATCGACCGGGGATGGCTGCTCCGACTCCAGCGGCAACTCCTCCTGGCGTTCAAACGCAGGGGCCTCGTCAAGAGCCTGAATCTCTCGCAAAGTCGGCAAGCTCTTTAGGTCTTTAAGTCCAAATACTTCAAGAAATTCTTTAGAGGTTCCATAGATCAGTGGCCGACCGGGGATATCCTTTTTGCCAAGGATTTTGACCATTTTTTTTTCCAAAAGCGACTTGAGGACGCCGCCGCAATCGACGCCGCGCAGATGCTCCACCTCGGCCCGGGTCAGCGGCTGGCGGTAGGCGATGATGGCCAGGGTTTCCAGAGCCGATTGAGAAAATTTGGCAGCCTTGGCCTTTGTATGCCGGACCACGTATTCCTGCAATACCGGGTGGGTCCTGAACTGCCAGCCGCCGGCGACCTCCACGAGCCCGAAGCCCCCTCCCCTCCCCTCATGGAATTCGGCCAGTTCGGTCAAGGCGGTTTTGATGTCGCCGCGTTCGTATTCGGGCAGCATCTCGCAGAGCCGGTCAAGGGGCAGGGCCGCATCGGCGGCAAAGATGATACTTTCAATAATGGCAGGCAAAGACATGGTCAAACCTTAAGACGTGAGTTAGGCCGCAGAGCCGCGGGGTCGCAAGTGAAATCGATGTCGTTCACCAGCGATTGCACCACTTGGTTGAAGGCCGCGCCTTTACGCGGGAGATTGAACGGCCTCTCCGTCACTCCCCGCTTGTTCCGGGGCAACGGCAGGAACGAACCAGATGGCGCCGTACTCCCCATTCTGAAAGATGCGGATCAGTTTAAGACGGCACAACTCCAAGAGGGCCAGAAAGGTGACGATGACCCGCTCGCTGGTCAATTCGTCTTTGACGAGCTCATCGAATTGTAGTGTATCACGATCCTGGAGCAGGGAAAGTATTTCATTGATACAGTCTGCAATATTAAGGGAGTCGCCGGGGGCGACATCATGGAAGCTTTCCTTCGGAATACGCGCCAGGAGGGCGCGGAAGGCATCCACGAGCTCGAACAGCGACACCTCCAGCGGCCCCTCTTCCGTGCGGGCCGCAGCCAACGCAGGGTCAGGGCAGGCGCGCGCAAAGACCTCGCGTCCCAGAAGCGCCCTGGCGCCAATGACCATGCCGGCCTCTTTGTACTGCTGATACTCCAGCAGGCGCCGCACCAGTTCGGCCCTGGGGTCCCCCTCTTCTTCCTCGTTTTCCTCTTCGTCATCCGACGGCAGCAGCATGCGGGACTTGATGTGCAACAACGTGGATGCCATCAGCAGAAAATCTCCGGCCACATCCAGGTTGAGCACCTTCATCAATTTGATGTAGTCCAGGTACTGACGGGTGATGTCTGCAATGGGAATATCGCAGATATCGACCTCATTTTTGCGGATCAGGTGCAACAGCAGGTCCAGCGGTCCGTCGAACTTGTCGAGATGAACGCTGTAACCATCGCGGAAGCCGTCAAGAAGCGTGGGGTTTTCCTCCCGGGTCGGATTCATCGGTAGTGCGCCAAATCCAGAGCCACGGTCAGATCTTCAGGGCTTCACGGACTTCGGCCATGACGACATCGGAGATCTCCGAAGCCCGACGGCTGCCATCCTGCAACAGATCATTCACAAAATCGGGGCGGGTGGCCAACTCCGCCCGCTTTGCCCGGCAGGGCGACAAGCGTTCGTTCATGCACTCGGCCAGGATTTTTTTGCACTCCACGCAACCGATGGCGGCGTTGCGACAGGCCGGGATGATCTCATCCAGCTTCTCCTGGGGCACGTAGATACGATGGAGATTAAAGGCCACGCAGACATCGGGATCGCCGGGGTCGCTTCGCCGAATCCGCGCCGGGTCGGTCATCATGGACAAGACCTTTTTGGTGGTTTCCTCGGCCGTGTCCGATAGGTAGATGGAGTTGCCGTATGACTTGCTCATCTTGCGGCCATCAAGGCCGAGCAGCTTGGGGGTCTCGGTCAGGAACGCCTCGGGCTCGGGAAAGACATTGCCGTACAGGTAGTTAAAGCGCCGGGCGATCTCCCGGGTAATTTCAAGGTGCGGCAACTGGTCGTGGCCAACCGGCACGCGGGTAGCCTTGTAGAGAATGATGTCGGCCGCCATCAGCACCGGATATCCCAGAAAGCCGAAGGTGGAAAGGTCCTTGGCCGCAAGGTTGTCCAGCATCTCCTTGTAGGTCGGATTGCGCTCCAGCCAGGAGACCGGCGTAATCATGGACAGGATCAGGTTCAATTCGGAGTGGTGCGGCACCAGGCTTTGGCGGAAAACGACGCTTTTGGCCGGGTCGAGGCCGAAACCGATCCAATCCAGCACCATCTCGTGGATGCTGGTGCGGATACCGGCGGTATTGTCGTATTCCGTGGTCAATGAATGCCAATCCGCTACAAAGAAAAAACAGTCGAAGGAGTCCTGAATCTTGATCCAGTTCTCCAATACGCCGTGATAATGGCCGATGTGCAGTTTCCCGGTCGGCCGCATGCCGCTGACAATACGCTGCTGTGTACCCATTTTAGTGCTCCCAGAAGTTATAGTATGGAAACCGCGAGTCTTCGGCCCGGCACGATTGTCGAGGAATTATGCGGGGGCATAACAGCACGGCTTCACCCAAGAGATGTTGAGTGTTACAAGGCCGGAACCGGAAGCGGTTTCCCGTAATCTAACGCATCATGAGTTGTGTAACACCCAACACCAAACCGCTCTGCGGTCCTGCCAACATATGGACCCCCACGTTGAGAATGGGCGAAATGACATAGGAAAAGATATTCGTGAAGAATACCAGTACGATTATGATCACCATCCCGAATGGTTCGATGCGAGCCCATGCCGACGCCTGGCGATAGGGGAGGAGCCCGACCAATACCCTGCCGCCGTCAAGCGGCGGCACCGGAATCATGTTGAAGATCGCCAGCAGCAGGTTGATGTAGACCGAGAAAGCCAGCATAAGGGCAACCGGCTCAACCAGCATGGAAAGGGGCGCCCCCTGTGCAACCATCGAATTGTCGACAGCAACCAGCCCCCGCAGCAAAAAAGCGGAAGCTGTCGCCAGAATGATATTGGTTATGGGGCCGGCTGCCGCCACCCAGATCATATCGCGTTTGGGATTACGCAGATTTGAAAAGTTCACCGGAACCGGCTTGGCCCAACCGATACCGATAAAGAAGATCATCAGGGTGCCGATGATATCGATATGCTTGAACGGATTAAGGGTCAGCCTGCCGAGCATCCGTGCCGTGGGATCTCCGTAACGCCAGGCAATGAAACCGTGGGAGACCTCATGGCAGACAATGGCCAGCATACCCGGCACAAGCATGACGGAGAGCTTGAAGAGGAAATTTTCCATGAACATCCTTTAAAACTTGATAACCACTGTCTTTCTAACAGAGTGACCGTGTAAAGTCAATTGAAGCAAAAACGAAAAGAGGCGGGAAAATCCCGCCTCTTTGGTGTTGCTCAGCCGTTGTGCCCAGACTAGATGTCAAAGTAGAGCTGGAACTCGATCGGTACCGGACGCATACGGACCGGGTTGACTTCGGCTTCGGTTTTGTACTCGATCCATTTTTCAATAACGTCGGAGGTGAAGACGTCGCCCTTGAGCAGGAAGTCGTGGTCTTCTTCCAGGCATTTGAGCGCTTCTTCCAAGGTGCCCGGCGCTGACGGGATGTCTTTGAGCTCTTCCGGAGAAAGGCCGTAGATATCCTTGTCCAGCGGCTGGCCCGGATCGATTTTGTTCTCGATGCCGTCGAGGCCGGCCATCAGCATGGCGGCGAAGGCCAGGTAGCCGTTGCAGGACGGGTCCGGCGTACGGTATTCGACGCGTTTGGACTTGGGGTTGGTGGAAAACATCGGGATACGCAGGGAGGCCGAACGGTTACGGCTGGAGTAAGCCATGTTCACGGGAGCCTCGAAGCCCGGCACCAGACGCTTGTAGGAGTTGGTGGTCGGGTTGGTGAAGGCGCACAGGGCCTTGGCGTGTTTGATGATGCCGCCGATGTAGTACAGGGCGATCTGGGAAAGCCCGCCGTATTTGTCGCCGGCAAACAGGTTGGTGCCGTCCTTCCAGATGGACTGGTGGGAGTGCATGCCAGAGCCGTTGTCGCCATAGAGCGGCTTGGGCATGAAAGTAGCCGTCTTGCCGTTGCGGTAGGCAACATTCTTGACGATGTATTTGAACCACTGGAGTTTGTCGGCCATCTTGACCATGGAGTCGAAACGCATGTCGATCTCGGCCTGGCCGCCGGTGGCTACCTCGTGATGCTGGCACTCGACCTGGATGCCGACCTTCTGCATCTCCATGACCATTTCGTTACGCAGGTCGTTCTGGGAGTCGGTCGGGGAAACCGGGAAGTAACCTTCCTTGTGGCGCGGCTTGTAGCCCAGGTTGGGGAATTCTTCGCGGCCGGAGTTCCAGGCGCCTTCAACCGAGTCAACGGCGTAGAAGGACTGGTTGGCGGTCGAGTCGTAACGCACGTCGTCGAAGATGAAAAATTCGGCTTCCGGGCCGAAGAAGGCGGTGTCGCCGATACCGGTGGACTTGAGGTATGCCTCCGCCTTTTTGGCGATGTTGCGCGGGTCGCGGCTGTAGCCTTCCTTGGTGATCGGATCGAAGATGTTACAGATCAGCGACAGGGTCGGAAGAGCGGTGAACGGATCCATTTTGGCGGTGGTGGCGTCGGGGATGATGATCATGTCGGAAGCATGAATGGGCTGCCAACCACGAATGGAAGAACCATCGAAGCCAAGGCCGTCCTCAAATATATCCTCACCGAATTCGCTTATGGGTGTGGAAAAATGCTGCCAGATACCAACAAAATCCATAAACTTGAAATCTACCATCAGTGCGCCATTTTCTTTGGCAAAATCTACTACCTGTTTCGGGGTCATCAGTTTCTCCTTTCGGGGGGATATGTAATAAACCGCTTTTGTGCCTTACAGCGCGTCTTCGCCGGTTTCGCCGGTCCTGATGCGAATCACGGCCTCAACCGACGTCACGAATATCTTGCCGTCGCCAATCCGGCCGGTTTTGGCGGATTGCTCGATGGCTTCCACGACTCTGGAAACAATCGCATCCGATACGATGATTTCGAGCTTGATCTTAGGGATAAAGTCCACGACATATTCGGCGCCGCGATACAACTCGGTATGTCCCTTCTGACGGCCGAAACCTTTGACCTCGCTGACGGTAATACCTTGCACGCCGATCTCATTCAAAGCTTCCTTGACTTCATCAAGCTTGAACGGTTTGATTATAGCTTCGACTTTTTTCAAACGCGTGACCCTCCCTTTCTTGAAATTGGACAGGGGAGATTATATGAATTATCACTCAAATTGCAAGCGGTAAGCTGCCGCATTCCACCGATTATTCTTGCAAACACTTTGCCAAAATCATCACATATAAATTTCAACAATATCAGGCAAATACAATTGCCGGACAAATCAGCACCGCGGATCGGAAAGGCGGTGCTGCACAAAAACAAAGCACCATTGCGGGGATGTGCCCACAAAAGAGGCAGTGCGACAATTCCCGATTACAACGTTTGTTCTTTGAGCTCTTTGATGATTTCAACCTGACGCTGGTTGATGTAGTAGGATATCTGCTGCTGGGAGTGTTTTTCCGGGTAGAATTCCACAAAGCAATTGTAGGGGGCTTCATCCCCCGTTACCTTGATGACCGTTGCGGCAACCCCGACCTCGTGTATCGAACCATTGACCATATCGGGGAGCTTCAGGAACATATTGATGTCGAGCCCCGTGGGCAGTTGTTCCGTGGACATGACATTTATGGAGGCACCGCCAAGGGAGATATCCTTAATGTCTCCCTTGAGAATATCCTCCGCAACTATTATTTCGGCTTCAAGCGGCCTATCGAGGACGACCCTGACAAAGCGGCGCATATCCGACCTGATCTTGGCGTAGCCGAAGTTGCAGAGTATGACCTTTTTCCGGGCAACGTTGACGTAAAAAGCCTCCCCGAACATATCTTCGCGGAAGGAAAATTTTTCATGGGAGCGAATCAGGGCCTTATGTTCCAGGGTAATGACCTTTGCCTGGTACTCATGCACTTCGAATTCAGCCATTTCATTATCAACGTTGACCAACTTGGCATCGTAGGATACCGGAATTTCTTTATAATAATTGAGAAAGGAAAAATTCGTCCCAATCAGTTCTTTCATATTTTGAATAATTACCAAGGAATCTTCGCGCTCGGTCCCTTTAACGATTTTGTCAAAATACTGGAACATCACAAAATTCCCCGGGGAATTGATTGAATTGCAGAAAACACACGACTGTTGTATAAACGGGCAGGACTTTTTTTAACAGAAATGCCTTCGAACGACAAGCACTAATGGAAACAATTATGCACAATCGGCGCACATTCCCCGTGTTCAGGATACAACCCCTTGTAATATTATGGGTGTGCGCATCCATCCCGGCATTGCCCGGGCAGTGCCGCGCCGATATTTACCGTTTCGTTACGGTTGACGGCGTTGAGACGTTCACCGATGCTCCCCAGAACAAGACGGCCAAGGTCGTCATCAAGGAGTATGGAACGCCCGTGTCCAAAAAGAAAAAGAAGGCTGCAAAAAACGAAAAAGTCAGGGATGTCTCCCTGAACGAGGTTGTGGAAAAAACCGTCAACGCCTCGATCAATCCCCGGGAAACGCCACCGGCGAACTTTGAGCCGCACCTGCCGCCGGTGGGCGGGACAATAACCTCGGGGGTCGGCATGCGCATCGATCCCATCGACGGGAGGTTGCGCCACCACAACGGCGTCGACATCGCCATCCCCGAGGGAACGGCCGTCAAGGCGGTTGGACCGGGGGTCGTCGTCTACAGCGGCTTCCGTTCCGGCTACGGTTACACGGTGCTGGTCGAACACGTCAACGGCATGGTCACGCTCTACGGTCACAACAGCCGTCTGCTGGTCGCCCAGGGACAGCAGATTGACGCCGATACGACCATTGCGCTGTCCGGCAGCACCGGACGGTCAACAGGGCCCCACCTCCATTTCGAGGCGTGGCAGGCGGGCGTCAACGTCACACCGGCCTTCATGCCCGGCAGCACCGTGCCCCTGCCCCGGACGCACCTGGCGGCGGCGAAACACAGGAGCAGTTTCCGCAAACAGGTCCTGGCCGACGGCTCGGTTCTCTTCACCAATATCCCCGCCTCCGTTCCCTGATGTACGATCAGATAGAAAAATACAGCCGTAAGCTGATCTCCGACCGCGCGGCCCTGCCGGACCGGATCGCCTTTGCCGCCCAGGACGACGCCGTGATCGCCGCGGGAGACGCCGGGTTGGCCCGCCTGGCGGCCGCCGTTCTCGAACGGCTCAACTGCCTGGCGCTCTGCGCCGCAGCACCGGCCCTCCCCTTCGCCGATTTCTTGTTGCAGCGTGCCGGGAACAACGAGCGGGAGATCGTGCCGCGCGACACCGAAACCCGCACCTTTCTGCACGACATCCCGATCCTGCGCCACAGCGATCTCGGCGCCGATCCCGTGGGGGCCATCGCCCGCGTGCTGGGCAACCGCAAGGGCGTCATCGTCCAAGGCATCGGCATTGTGGCCAGCGGCGCCCTGACCGTCGAACAGGCCTTCATCAACTGGTCCTCCGTGTTCCACTCCACGTTCATCAAGTATCTGGAGGACGTGTTGCGGGACGGCTTCAAGCTGCCCGACGAGGCCCGGGCCTTTGAACACTTCCGCACCAAATGGCTGGCGCGACTTACGGCGGAGGGGCTGATCTTCAGAGACGGCCCCCTGCGGGACAAGGCAGATATCCTCGACGAGATGGCACGGGTGGGACGCTATACGGTGGAACGGGGCCTGGTCGATTCGTTTTTCGGCAACATTTCCTACTCCAACGGCGATCTTATCTACATCTCCCAGACCGCTTCCAGCCTGGACGAACTGGCGGGCTGCATCGACCCGGTCCCCTTTGAAAACAGTTCCACCGTCGGCATCACCGCCTCCAGCGAACTGGTGGCCCATCGCCGCATCTTCGAAACCGCCGGCTGCCGCGCCATCCTGCACGGCCACCCCCGCTTCGCCGTGGTCATGAGCATGCTCTGCGACGAGACGGAACACTGCCCCATAGCCGACTGCTGGAAAGAGTGCCCCAAGGTCAGGATATTGGGGGGCACGCCCGTGGTGGCGGGCGAGATCGGCGCCGGAGGGATTGCCAAAAACGTTCCGCCGGTCATCGGAGAGCCGGGCCGGGCCATCGTCTATGGCCACGGAGTATTTACCCTCGGCCGGAACGATTTTGCAGAGGCCTTCCAGGCGCTGGTGGATGTGGAGAACTGGTGCCGGGAGGAATATTTCCGCAGGTTCGGCGAGAGATATGGCGAGGCCTGACCGACATTCCCCCAAAGGCACCGAAGCGTAGGGGTTTGAGTATCCCGCCCCGGCCGACAGCCGTCCTTTTCCCCTCCCCTAAGCGTCTCCGAGACACACGTTTTTTTCAAGAATATTACAATAGATTTACATTGCATTTGCCATAACTGCTGTATCCTTTTTAAAGGTTAACCCTCCACCCGCAACCACCTCCCCCGGAACACCGTAAAGGCAGCAAGCATGAAAATCCTTCTCGTATACCCCCATTACCCCGACACCTTCTGGAGTTTCCGCCACGCACTCAAGTTCATCGGCAAAAAGGCCGCGTTCCCGCCCCTTGGCCTCTTGACCGTGGCCGCCATGCTTCCGCCTGCGTGGGACAAGCGGCTGGTGGATATGAACGTGCAACCGCTTTCCGACAAGCAGATCCTGTGGGCGGACTATGTGTTCATCAGCGCCATGACGGTCCAGAAGGAATCCGTCAACGACGTTCTGGCGCGCTGCCAGAGCCTGGGGATCAAGACGGTCGTGGGGGGGCCGCTCTTCACCGCCGCCCCGACCGAGTTTGATTCGGCGGATCACCTGGTGCTGGGCGAGGCCGAGGTCACCCTTCCCCGTTTCCTTGACGACCTTGAGCGCGGCAAGGCTGCCCATAGCTATGTTTCCGACCACTGGGCGGAGATGCGGGAAACCCCCGTCCCGCTCTGGGACCTGATCGATCCCTCAAAATACGCAGCCATGAATATCCAGTATTCCCGGGGCTGCCCGTTCGACTGCGAGTTCTGCGACATTACCCAGCTGTTCGGGCGCAAGCCGCGTACCAAAAGCACCGCGCAGCTGACCGGGGAACTCGATGCCCTCTATGCCTGGGGGTGGCGCAACGGCATCTTTCTTGTGGACGACAACTTCATCGGCGACAGACGCAAGCTGAAGCAGGAAACCCTCCCGGCCATGCTCGCATGGATGGAGCGGCACAAGCATCCCTTCGCCTTCTTTACCGAGGTTTCCATCGATCTGGCGGACGACCCGGACCTCATGGACCTCATGGTGCGGACCGGATTTGAAGAGGTCTTCATCGGCATAGAAACCCCGAATGAGGAGTGCCTGAGCGAAACCGGCAAGGTTCAGAACAAAAACCGCAACCTCCTTGCATGCGTCAAAAAAATCCAGCACGCGGGGTTGCAGGTCCAAGGCGGGTTTATCGTGGGGTTCGACAGCGATCCCCTGTCGATCTTCGAGCGGCAGATCCGCTTCATCCAGGAAAGCGGCATTGCCACGGCCATGGTGGGGATGCTCACCGCGTTGCGCGGCACCAAGCTCCACCAGCGGCTCTTCAAGGAAGGCAGGTTGTTGGGCGATACCTCCGGCAACAACACGGCCGTCGCCCTCAACTTTATCCCCCGCATGAAGGTGGAGGCGCTCATCAACGGCTACCGGAGCATTCTTACCAGCATCTACGCCCCAAAGAACTACTATCGGCGGGTGACCGGCTTTCTCCGCGAGTACCGGCCTCTCAAGCGGGGAGGCTTCCATGTGAAGCCCGGTTATTGCGGGGCGTTCTTCAAATCCATCGTCATGCTGGGGATCATCGGCAAAGAGCGGCTCCAGTTCTGGAAACTCTTCTTCTGGTCCCTTGTCAGGCGGCCGCGCTTGCTCCCGCTCGCCATCACCTTTGCCATCTATGGCTACCACTTCCGGAAAATAACGGAAAAGATGAACTGGAACGGCATGTTCGACGCAAGCGGCATTGAGCACACCTGATCACGGGCTGTTAAACCTAGGGGGGTCCCCGGCAAAACCGGGGGATTACCCACAGGAATTTATGAACCTAACCTGAAAATGGAAGCGTAATGACCGCTTCCAGCCCGCCCCAGCCCTGTTTCTGAGCACAATATCTCCGTCCCGTCCCCGGCGACCGTGACGGCATGGTAATGTTGGCTGAAAAACTTGGTCAGCAACGATAAGATTTCCTCATCGTCATCAACAATCAAAAGCTGCGGCATCTCAATCATACCCCCAAGTCTACCATTTTAAATCCACGGTGCTATGTCTGGATATCGGCAATTTGTGTCAAGTCGGACACAATATATCGGCGCTGTACGAAAACAGACATTCTTTATACACAATACCCTTCTAAATTAAATTATACTGCGACCGCAGCGAGCCGGAAGCAGCCGGCACAAAGAAACCGTGAAGCCCCAAATACAACGCCAAACAAAAAGGAGAGTTACATGTTGTTGAAGATAGTGCAAGATGGTGGAATGAAGCTGTTCATTAAAGCTGTGATTGCTCTCGCGCTTTCATGTTCCATCCCGGCGATGGCTTTGGCGGAAGAGTCGGGAAAAGAAGGCAAAAACGACTGGGATGTCTCGCTCGGCCTCGGCCTCGCTGCTGCCCCCGCCTATGAGGGAAGCACGCATTACCTGGCATCGCCGATACCCGTGGTCGCCATCACGTGGCGCGATACCGTATCCCTTGGCATCAATGGCCTGTCACTTTATCATAAGAGTGGGGGGGTCCGCTATGGCGTGGGCCTGACCTATGACCCGGGCCGCAAGGAAAACGGCAAGAACCTGTTAGGCATGTCATCGGGCGATCACCGTCTGGCGGGACTGGGCGATATCAAGCCGGCTGCAGGCCTCAAAGCATTTGCTTCCTATGACGTGCATCCTTTCCAACACATTCCCCTGATCGTACTCGATGCCTCGGTTATCAAATTGATCGGCGGCAGCACTAACGACGGTGTACTCGTGCAGGGCGACATTTCGATGCCATTTCAACTCGGCCAGAACTGGCGGCTGACGCCGAAGGTCGCTACGACCTGGGCCAACGATCATTACATGCAGGATTACTTCGGCGTTACCCCGGAGCAGGCGACACGTTCGCAGTTTTCGGCCTACAAGGCTAAAGCCGGCATGAAGGATGCCGGCATTGGGCTTAACGTAACGTATTCGATTGATAAAAATTGGTTCGTATCGGGCGATGGCCGGGTCAAAAGGTTGCTAAGCGACGCCGCATCCAGCCCTATCGCCGCAACGAACATAAACGCCAGCATCGTCGCGCTGGTAGGATATCATTTTTGAAGGGGATACACGCCAGGTAGATTTCATTGGTAAGTGCACCATATGAAGCAGGAGTGGAACGAGACCTGCTCAAGGGGCAGGTCCACGTTCCCCACATTTTCAGCACAAGCCGCCCCCCTCATGCCCACCCGCCCCATCAGGCATCCCGGTGTCCAACTCCCACATGTCCCGGTAACGCCGGCTGCGTGCCAGCAGTTCGGCGTGGCTGCCCCGCTCGACGATGCGCCCCCCGTCCATGAGCAGCACCTCGTCCATGGCCTCCAGCCCGATCCGGCTATGGGTGATCACCAACAGCGCCCTGCCCTCGGCATAGCTGAACACCCGTTCCAGCAGCGAACGGGCGGCGGCGGCGTCCACCCCTTCCGTCGGTTCGTCCAACAGCAGGATAGGGCTGTCCTTGAGGATGGCACGGGCAATGGCCAGACGGCGGATCTGGCCGCCGGAGAGCTTCACCCCCCCCTCGCCGGCCGGCGTATCATACCCCTGTACCAGGGCTACAATCTCGTCGTGGATTCCTGCCATGCGGGCTGCGGCGATCATTTCCTCATCACTGGCCTCGGGCCGGGCTATCAGCAGGTTCTCCCGCAGGGTGGCGTTGAACAGAAACGGTTGCTGGCTGGCCACCGCCATGAGCCGCCGCACGGTTTCGCCGTCATACGCCCTGATCTCCCGCCCGGCCAGGGTAATGGAGCCGCTATCGTACTCCCGGAAACGGAGCAGCAAGGCCAGCAGGGTGCTCTTGCCCGCGCCGCTGGTCCCCACCACAGCCACCTTGCGGCCCGGCGCCACGTCCAGGTCGATCCCCACCAGGGTTGCCGCGCCATCCCCATAGGAAAAACCCACTCCCCGCAGGGTGAGGAGAGGTTGCTCCGGCAGTGGGGCGGGCTCCTGAGGCTCGGTGACCGCCGGGGACTCATCCGCCAGGGAGAAGATGCGCCGGGCCGCCGCCAGGGTCTGCCCCAGCAGGCGAAAGGCCGGCGGGAGCGGCAGGACCGCCTCGAAAGCGGCTTGGCAGAAGAGCGCCAGCATGACCATCTGGGGCCCGGTCAGGGAACCGGCGCGCACCAGGGGGATCGAGACGACCAGCGCCAGCCAGAGGGCAAGGCCGGAACAGAGCCCCACGCCACCGGCGGAGACACCGGCCAGTCCGGCCAGACGGGCCTGATCGGCCAGCAGGCGCCGGTTCAGTTCCACTACCCGCTCCTTCTGGCGCCCTGCCGCACCGTAGGCCAGGAGTTCTTCCATCCCCCGCAGTCCGTCCACCACGGCGGTGCGCAGTTCCGCAGAGGTTTGGGTCACCCGCGCCCCCGGTTTGCGCCCCAGCAGGTGAACCGCCAGGGGGAGGAAACCGCCGGCCGCGAGGAGCAGCGCCCCGGTCGCCAACGCCACGGCGCTGCTGAAATACCACAGGAACAGGACGAACAGCAGGCTGGAACAGAGCGCGGTCAGTACCGGCGCCAGTAGACGCAGGTAAAAATTGTCCAGGCTGTCGATGTCGGCCCGGATACGGCTGAGAAGATCGCCGCTGGCGTAGCTCTCCAATCGCGCCGGGGCCAGCGGTTCGATGCGGCGGTAGATCCAGACCCGCAGGCCCGCCAGGAGCCGCAACGAGGCTTGATGGCTGACCACCCGTTCGGCGTAGCGCCCAAGGGTGCGCCCGATCGCCAGGGTGCGGATACCGGCCGCCGGGTAGTGATAGTTGATGGGGGTGCCGCTGATCCCGGCCAGGGCCATGGCGGCGATGAACCAGCCCGAGAGGGCCAAGAGCCCCACATTGGCAAAGAGCGTCATCAGCGAGAGCCCGAGAGCGGCCACGAGCCAGGAGCGATAGGGCCATGCCAGCTTCAGGAGGCGCAGGATATCCCTCATGCCCCCTCCCCGGCGGCCGCCATGCGAGCGAACAGCCCACCCGCACCCTTCAGTTCCTCATAGCGCCCCTGCTCGACGATCCTCCCGCCACTCATGACAACGACCCGATCGGCATCCTCCAGGGTGGCCAGGCGGTGGGCGATGGACAATACGGTCCGGCCTTGGGCAAGTTCGCCGAGCGCCTCCCGGACCAACGCCTCCGAATGGGCGTCCAGTCCGGCTGTCGGCTCGTCGGTGATGATCAGGGGACTGTCCTTGAGGAATACCCGTGCCAGTGCGATGCGCCGCGCCTGACCGCCGGATAGTCCGGCCCCCTGTTCGCCGATGACCGTATCCAGCCCCCGGGGCAGGCGGGCGATAAACTCCCCGCAACGGGCCAGGGCGGCTGCCCGGACAATGTCCGCCTCGGTGGCGTCCCGGCGCCCCAGGCGGATGTTGTCGCCGATGGTGCCGTGAAAGAGGTGGGGGCTCTGGGGAACCCAGGCCACATGGCAGCGCCATTGGTCGGGATCGCATTGTGCCAGGTCCACGCCGTTGACCAGCACCCTCCCCTGTTCCGGTAGGGCAAAGCCCAACAGCAGCGCCGCCAGGGTGCTCTTCCCGGCGCCGCTCGGCCCCACCAGGGCGACCCGTTCTCCCGGCGCCAGGTTGAGCGTCACGCCGTCGATCACCGGGGCCGAGTCCGGGGCATAGCGGAAGCGGACATCTTCGACGCAGAGCTGGAGCGGCGAGATGGGGGGGAGCGGGCGAGGCGTCACTGGGCGGGGGGCAGGCGGGGTGTCCAGCAGGCTGAAGATGCGTTCGGCCGCGCCGATGGCCTCCATGCGGGCATGGTAGTAGTTCCCCATCAGGCGCAGCGGCAGGTAGAATTCAGGCGCCAGCAGCAACACGGTGAAACCGTCCTGAAAGGTCATGCCCCCCTTCAAGAGCCGAAAGCCGATAACCACCGCCATCAACGCCACGCTGACCGTGGCGAAGAACTCCAGGACCAGGGCGGAGAGGAAAGCCATGTAGAGCACCGACATGGTGGCCCGGCGGTAATCGTCGGAGATGCGGGCGATCATCCCGGCTTCGCGCCGCGAGGCGTTGAACATGCGCAGGGTGGCCAGGCCGTTGACCCGGTCGAGAAAGTATCCCCCCAGGCGGGCCAGGGTTTGCCACTGGCGCTGGTTGAGCCGTTCGGCGCCGCGGCCGATCATGATGGTGAAAAAAGGGATGAAGGGGGCCGAGAAGAGCATGATCCCCGCCGAAACCAAATCGGCCGGGATAACCGCCGCCAGGATGGAGAGCGGCACCACGGCCATCACGGCCAGGTGGGGCAGGTAGCGGCTGTAGTACCCTTCCAGCGCCTCCACGCCGTCCACGATCACCGTGGCCACCTCGCCGGCTCGGTCCCCCTTGAGTCGCAAAGGACCGGCATCCAGCAGGCGCTGGAAGAGATCGTTGCGCACCTCCTGGCGGATGGTGGCCGAGGCCGCAAAGGCGACCCGCTCCGAAATCCAGGAGAGTCCGGCCCGCGCCAGCATCAAGGGGGGGAGCCAGAGCAGTTGGGGCAGCACCTCCCGGTAACCGGAACCATCTATCATGACCCGGTGCACCAGTCTGGCCACGATCAGGGCCTGGGCGATCAGCACGAAGCCGCTCGCGACACCCAACCCCACGGCCAGCAGCAGGGTCGGCTTCACACGGTTTTTGAGGAGATTCAGGCGTCGTTCGGGTGTGGGTATTTCGGGGATGTCCGTGCTCATGAATTAAACCTGAATCCGTGACGCCGTAATGGCGTAGTGCCCGGAAGAGCCGGGGCTCGTACGTCGCCGTGTCGTGACAGATTACACACTATGCTGGTACTCCGACTGATAGTCGCAAACTTTTCAAACGCAAAGGCAGAGGCCTTCCGAACCAGCGAAGGCATGGAGGCGTCACGGATTCAGGTTAAACGGCGCGGCGGCGCGCCGCCTCGAACAGGGCGATGCCGCCGGCCACCGAGGCGTTCAGGGAAGATACGCCGCCATAGAGCGGGATCGACAGGACCACGTCGCACTGTTTGCGCACCAGGGGACGAATTCCCTCCCCTTCGTTGCCCACCAGCAGGACGACCTTGCCGGAAAAATCCACATCGTAGAGCGACTGCCCGGCCTCGCCGGCCAGGCCGTAGACCCAGTAACCGCCATCCTTGAGCACCTGGAGGCTCTGGGCCACGTTGGTCACCTGGGCGACCGGGATGGTCTCGACCGCACCGGCCGAAGCCTTTTCCACGGTCGGGGTAACGCCGACGGCGCGGTCTTTGGGGATGATGATGCCGTCGCAACCGGCACAGGCCGCGGTGCGGATCAGCGCCCCCAGATTGTGGGGGTCCTGGATGCCGTCCAGCACCAGCAGAAAACCGCTGCGTCCCGCCTCGTCAATGCGGGCCACGAGGTCGTCCAGGTCGGCATACCGGTAGGGCTCCACCATGAGCGCAACCCCCTGGTGGTGGCTGGAGGCGCACAGCTTGGTCAGATCGTCGCGCTCGCGCCGGCGGATCGGGACGCCCCGTTCCTCGGCCAGCTTGAGGATCTTCT
Organism: Oryzomonas sagensis; assembly: GCF_008802355.1. Lineage (NCBI taxonomy): Bacteria > Pseudomonadati > Thermodesulfobacteriota > Desulfuromonadia > Geobacterales > Geobacteraceae > Oryzomonas > Oryzomonas sagensis. The sequence goes on from NZ_VZRA01000003.1 coordinate 514,468, forward strand.
CCAGGCGATGGTCGGTTGCCGATGACTGCACATACAGCTCGAAGGCGCCACGCGTACCGCGCAGCGCCTCCTTGACCGGATTGACGCCGAAGACCAGTTCGCCTTTCATGGGCATCCCCCTGCGATTTCGTCCACGATCATCCGGCTGGCGGCCACCGGATCGCCCGCCTTGGCGATGGGGCGGCCGATCACCAGATAGTCTGCCCCGGCGGTAACCGCCTCGGCCGGGGTCATGACGCGTTTCTGGTCGTCCAGGGAGGCGAACGAGGGCCGGACGCCGGGGGTGACGATCAGGAAATCCGGGCCGCAGGCCGCGCGGATCGATTCGATCTCCAGGGGCGAGGCGACCACGCCGTCCATGCCGGAATCCTTGGCCAGACGGGCCAGGCGGACGACCATCTCCTCCACCGGCCTCTCGATCCCCACTTGGCGCAGGGTCTCGGCCGTGGACGAGGTCAGAATGGTCACAGCCAGGAGCCGGGGGCGCTCGTCGCCGAACTCCGTGCGCACCGCAGCGGCGGCCGTAGCCATCATCTCTTCGCCCCCCAGGGCATGCAGGTTGGCCAGTTGCACCCCGAGCCGGGCCGCCTCGACCATGGCCTTGGCCACGGTGTTGGGGATGTCGTGGTACTTGAGATCGAGAAAGACTTTGCCACCGTGACGCTGCACGGTCCTGACCGCCTCGGGGCCGCAGGAGGTGAACAGCTCCTTGCCCACCTTGAACATCCCCACATGGCCGGCCAGTTGCGCCGCCCAGCGGTCGATGTCGGCCAGGCCGTGCACATCCAGGGCAAAGATGATTTTATCGCGCGCTTCTTCATATGTCATACGACACCTCTTTTTACACCTGCCGCAGAGACACGGAGACACAGAGAAAAACAAGGAGTAAGGCAAACGACACGGACTTCGATGCCGGTTTGCCCGAATCGTTTGTGCCCTTCTCGCCTTTCTCTGTGAACCTCTGCGTCTCTGTGGCGGAATTTGATTTTGTCGCTTAGATTTTGTTCTACAGCAGGTTCGCCGCCAGTTCCGCCAACTCGGAACGTTCTCCCTTGGTCAGGGTCACGTGGGCGGCGATCTTCTCCCCCTTGAACCGCTCAACCAGGAAGCTCAGGCCGTTGCTGGACGAATCAACGTAGGGGTTGTCGATCTGGTAGGGGTCGCCGGTCAGGATGATCTTGGTCCCCTCCCCCACCCGGGTGACGATGGTCTTGATCTCATGGGGGGTCAGGTTCTGGGCCTCGTCCACGATCAGGTACTGGTTGGGGATGGAGCGGCCGCGGATGTAGGTCAAGGGCTCGATATCCAGAAGCCCCATGGCCATCAACTCCTTATACCCTTTGCTGTGGCGCTTCTCCGATTCGTGCCCCGAGATGAGCAGTTCCACGTTGTCGAAGATCGGCTGCATCCAGGGTGTCAGCTTTTCCTCGATATCGCCCGGCAGGAATCCCAGGTCCTTGCCCATGGGGAAAACCGGCCGGGAAACGAGCAGGCGGTTGTAGACATTCTCCTCGGCGGTCTTGTGCAGGCCGGCGGCGATGGCCAAAAGCGTCTTGCCGGTGCCCGCCTTGCCCACCAGGGTCACCAGCTTGATGGAGTCGTCCATCAGCACGTCCAGGGCAAAGGACTGCTCGCGGTTGCGGGCGAAGATGCTCCAGATGCCTTCCTTGGGGACCTTGCGCACCGGGACGATGTGCCCGCTCTCCGCGTCGTAGCGGCAGATGGCGGTATGGGAGGCGTTGCTGCTGTCCGTAATGGTGATGAACTCATTGGGCGCAAGCCCTTCCGGCGCCTCCAGCCAGTTCTGCCCGTAAAACCGGTCCACGGCGTCGGGCGCCATCTCGATGCTGCGGGTCCCGGAATAGAGATCCTGGATATCGATCTTGTCCGATTCGTAATCCTCGGCGGACAGGCCGATGGCATCGGCCTTGATGCGCAGGTTGGTGTCCTTGGTGACGAAGATGAGCTCGGTGTCGGGAAAGCGGTCGCGCATATCCAGGGCTACCGCCAGGATGCGGTTGTCGCCGCTGTCCACCCGCAGGTCCACCGGCAACCGTTTGAGGTAATTTTCACTGAACAGCTCAACCCGCAGGGTACCCTGGCCCGGGAGCGTGACGCCGGCCGCCAGGGAGCCCTTTTCCCGCATGGTGTCGAGGATGCGCGAGATCTGGCGGGCGTTGCGGCCGGTTTCGTTCATGTCCTTCTTGAAACGGTCAACCTCTTCAATCACGGTTATGGGGATGATGATGTTGTTGTCCTGAAATCTGAACAGGGACTGGGGATCATGCAGCAGCACATTGGTGTCGAGGATGAAGTTTTTCACGGAAGGCCTTTCTGTCGGGAGGATTAATCAAACGAACCAAAACCTCAATCTGCCACAGAGACTCGGAGAACTGCGCAAAAGCTTGACCTGCAACTTACAGAATTACCACACATATCAATAATTTTATTAGCTATTTATATACCGCAATGGTTGGTCCCTGCCTTTGCGCCTTGCGGCAGACGGTCTGTGCCTACCTAGGATGGCAGCATTCTACAACGGCATCGCAGAAAATAGCAATCTCTTCGCCCGTGGAGAACCAGCCCGGGCTCATGCGCAGGGTGCCGCCGGGAAAACTGCCCAGGGTGCGGTGGGCCTGGGGGGCGCAGTGCAACCCGGCCCGCACGGCGATGTCATAGTTGTGGTCCAGCATGAATGCCAGGGCCGCAGGGTCGGTTTCCGCCACGGTGAAGGAGAGCACGCCGCCGCGCAGGGCCGGGTCGGATGGACCGTAAAGCGTGACCTGCGGCACCTCGGCCAGGCGCTGGGCGGCCGACGTCACCAGCCGGCGCTCCCTCTCCCCGATGGCGGCAGCCCCCTGTTCCAGGACGAACTCCACCCCGGCCTTGAGCCCGGCAATGCCGGGCATATTATGGGTGCCCGCCTCGAAGCCGTCCGGCAGGGTCAGGGGCTGTTCCTCGGCAGTGGAGCTGGTGCCGGTCCCTCCCTGAAGAAGCGGTTTCAGATGCACAGCCGGGGAGGCGTAGAGGAAACCGGTTCCCTGGGGGCCATAGAGCCCCTTGTGTCCCGGTGCGGCCAGAAGATCGATGCCGGTCCCGATCACATCGATCGGTTCGCTGCCCGCCGACTGGGCCGCATCCACCAGGAACAGCGCGCCGGCCTCCCGGGCGATCGCCCCAATGGGGCCTATGGCCTGGATGGCACCACACACGTTGGAGATATGGGCCATGGCGACCATCCGGGTAGTGGGCCTCAGGGCGCGTCTGACATCGTCCGGGTCCACCATGCCGGTGCCGTCGGCCCTGACCACGGTCACCTCCACCCCCGATGCGCGCAAGGCGGCCAGAGGACGGACCAGGGAGTTGTGTTCCATGGAGGTGGTAACCACATGGTCACCCGGAACGAGAACGCCCCGAAGCGCCAGGTTGAGCGCCTCGGTGGTGCTATGGGTCATGATGATCCGCGAAGAGTCGGGGATGGCGAACAGGGTGGCGATGGCTTCGCGTGCCTGGAGCAGCAGACGGCCGGCTTCCAGGGAGCGTCGATGCCCCCCGCGCCCCGGCGACGAGCCGACCTCCCGCATGGCGTGCATGACCGCCTGGTAAACGGATTCCGGTTTGGGGTAGGATGTCGCCGCGTTATCGAGATAAATGGACATAGGGTTACGCTTCAAGGCAGAATGGCCGGCTGGCTGGAAAGCCAGGGGAATACCTGCACCGTACCGGAACGCGGCTCCCGTGAACCGTCGAACACCTTGGATGAAATGGCCTTTTCATCGTCGTCCCCCCACCAGTTCTGCACGGCAACCACCTCTTCACGTCCGGCATTATAGAGATTGAAGCCGCCGTTGCCGCGGAAAGCGCATCCCCAGACCGTGGCCCGGCCGTCCTCCGTCCGCAGGGCATCGTGGTCGTTGTCGGCGAAAAGAGACCGATTGATCTTCATGCGGCTGGAGCCGAGATGCAGGGCCGTATCCTTATTGAGCATGAAGCGCGTCATGAAGATCTGCCCCTCCCCGCCCGTCACCACGGCTCCGGCACCGTTCGAGGAGATGTTGCAGGAACTGATCCTGAGGCGGCATTCCTCGGCCCGAATCCCTCGCTGGCCGTTGTCCGTCACGCTGGTGGACGCCAGGACGACCGACGAACGGGACAGGGACATCCCCTGGCGGTTCGTGCTTACGCTGCTGTCGCGCAATTCGAATTCGGCATCATGAACCTCCATGCCCGTTTCGCAGGCGGAGAAGCTCGACGCCTCGACGGTGGCGATGCTGTCGCGCAGCGACAAACCTGTTTTTGACAGGGTGACGCGCGCCGACTTGGCGGTAAGGGCCGAAAAATGCGCCTCAAGCCCCGTTTCCGCGCCTTCGATGGTGGTATGCTCGAACTGGTTGCGTTTTTCGGTGGCGAGCAGCAGGATACCGCCCCAGTCCCCCGTGACCGGCATGGGGGCGTCCGAAGAAAACAGGATCGGCCGTTCGGCCGTGCCGATACTCTGAATACGCCCCATGACAACCAGGCGGGCCTTGCGGAGAGCGCCATCGACCCGGGCAAAGCGCACCGTCGTTCCCGGTTCGATGCGAAGCGTTGCCTGAGGGGCAATCACCAAAGCCCCCTTGATCAGTACGGTTCCACGCCAGGTGACGTCTTCGGTGAGGGTCGCATGGTCGTAACGGATATCGGGGCGTTTTGGGGGGGACGAGGAGGGGCCGTCAAAGGCATGTGATACCTGGGGACGGGCCGGTTCAAGGGGGACAATGCCTTGAAGCCGTGCCGCCATGTCGCTTCTGGTGAGCGGGGCTTCTTCATTCGCGACGCAGGTGTTCCGACAAACGGCCATGGACAGGATTATGATGAGGCAGATGCCGACGCACCTGAAAACAAGGTTCTTCACACGGTGCTCCATTCGGTAGTGTCTTAGCTTCTACCATAGTTGCGGGGTAACTGTAAATTTTTTGTTCTTTTCAGTACGTTATATTTGTCGTAAATATTATATTGACTTGTCATATATGTTGTGGTTTTATTTTGCGCGCTCCACCAAATATTGTGGTTTTGCGCGAGTAATTCATTCTACCCCCAATTCCTCAAAATAACTCGATTTTTTCACGCCACAAGGAGAACCGCCCATGAAAAAGGAATCCTCGCACGACACGATCCCCGACCTTTCGAAAAATGCCGCAACCGTCCTTGAAAAGCGCTATTTGAGGCGCGATACCGAGGGCAAGGTGCTGGAGACGCCGGCGCACATGTTCCGCCGCGTCGCCGAGACCATTGCGGCCCCCAATAAAAAATTCGACAAGAAGGCCGACCTCAAAGGCTTGGCCGACACGTTTTACCGCATGATGACCAACTTCGAATTTCTTCCCAACTCCCCGACCCTGATGAATGCCGGCCGCCAACTGGGGCAGCTCTCGGCCTGTTTCGTCCTGCCGGTGGGCGATTCCATGGAAGAGATCTTCGACGCCGTCAAATTCACCGCCCTGATCCATAAATCCGGCGGCGGCACCGGTTTTTCCTTCTCGCGCCTGCGCCCGGCCAATGACGTGGTCAGTTCGACCACCGGCATCTCCAGCGGCCCGCTCTCCTTCATGCGGGTATTCGACATCGCCACCGAAACCATCAAGCAGGGCGGCACCCGGCGCGGCGCCAACATGGGCATCCTGCGGGTCGACCATCCCAACATCATGGATTTCATCATGTGCAAGGCCGACCAGAAGCAACTCAACAACTTCAACATCTCGGTCGGCTTGACCGAGAAATTCATGCAGGCCGTGGAGCGGGACGAAGAGTACGACCTGATCAACCCCCGCGACAGGAAGGTCTTTGGCCGCCAAAACGCCCGCAAGGTCTTTCACCGCATCGTGGTGCAGGCCTGGGAAAACGGCGAACCGGGCATCATCTTCCTGGACCGGCTCAACCGTGACAACCCGACTCCCCATATCGGCGAGATCGAATCCACCAATCCCTGCGGCGAACAGCCCCTGCTCCCCTACGAATCCTGTAACCTGGGCTCCATCAACCTGGGGAAATTCGTCAAGGACGGCACCGTTGACTGGAAGAAGCTGAAAACCGTTGTACACGATGCGGTAAACTTCCTGGACAACGTCATCGAGGCCAACAACTACCCCCTGCAACAGATCCATGACATGACCCACGGCAACCGCAAGATCGGCCTGGGGGTCATGGGGTGGGCCGACATGCTGATCCTGCTGGGAGTGCCCTACAACTCCGAAGAGGCGGTCAAACTGGGCAAGAAGGTAATGAAGTTCATCAACGACGAGGGGCATCTGGCCTCCCAGGAGTTGGGCAAGCAACGCGGCTCCTTCCCCAACTTCCAGGGTTCGATCTTCGATACAAAGGGCGCGCCGCCCATGCGCAACGCAACGGTTACCACCATTGCGCCCACCGGCACCATCTCGATCATCTCCAACGCCTCCTCAGGCGTGGAGCCGCTCTTTGCCGTTTCCTACATCCGCACCGTCATGGACAAGAACGTGCTGGTGGAGGTCAACCCGATCTTCGAACAAATCGCCAGGGAGCGGGGGTTCTATTCCGAAGCGCTGATGAAGAAAATTGCCGAACACGGCACCGTCCACGACATCCCCGAGGTGCCGGAAGACGTGCGCAGGGTCTTCGTCACCGCCCACGACATCACCCCCGAAGACCATATCCAGATGCAGGCAGCCTTTCAGCTCTACACCGACAACGCCGTCTCCAAGACGGTTAACTTCCCCAATTCTGCCACCATGGACGATGTGGAAAAGGCCTACATGCTGGCCTACGAAACCGGCTGCAAGGGCGTCACCATCTATCGTGACGGTTCCCGCGACGAGCAGGTGCTTTCCACCGGCAAAAAAGAGGAACAACAGGCTGCCGTGGCCGCCACGCCGGTGGAAGCCGAGAAAAAGAGCATCAAGCGCGACCGTCCCAAGGCGCTCAAGGGGTGGACTTACCAGATGCAGACCGGCTGCGGGCCGCTCTACGTGACCGTCAACGAGGACAACAACGGCTTGTTCGAGCTCTTCACCACCATGGGCAAGGCGGGCGGTTGCGCCGCGTCCCAAAGCGAGGCCATCGGCCGCATGGTTTCCCTGGCATGGCGCAGCGGCGTCCAGGCCCGCCAGGTCATCAAACAACTCCTGGGGATCTCCTGCCACTGTCCCTCGGGCTTTGGCGACAACCGCATCCTCTCCTGCGCCGACGCCGTGGCCAAGGCCATCCAGGCTCACATGGTGGCCAACGGCTACGACATCGACGCCGAAACCGCCACCCAGGAACGGGGCGCCTGCCCCGATTGCGGCGGTATCATCGAGCACGAGGGGGGCTGCTGCGTCTGCCGCGTGTGCGGATACTCGGAGTGTGCGTAACGTCCGAAGCTGCTTTAGGTACTGACTAAAACGACCGGCGCTGCGGAATAATTCCGGGCGCCGGTTTGCGTTTGCGAAGACAGAGGGTGAGGTCAACATTCTGAATATTCATAGGTGAACCGGTTTGGGATAGATTGTGGCGGAAAACGATGATTCTTTCGATCCCATTAGAAAAGAGCTTCTGCCCAACACCTCCCCTTGACATCCTGGAGAAAGTCACACCATGCCCAAGGAACTGACCCACTGGCTGCTGGCCGAACGATCACTGGCCGGATTGGAAGACACGAGCCGCCTCTCCGTCCTTATACGCGAAAACCGCGCGCTCTATCTGGCCGGCGCGGTTCTGCCCGACACCCTGCTGCACCTCATAGGCGGCCCCCATGGCCCGACCGCACGGGGACTGGCCCATCGCTTCCACGATGCAGAAGGCAACAGCTATGCGCCGCTCATCCGGGCCGAGGAAAGCTGTGGGGCGAAAGGTTTTCCGGCCGGGCTGTTCGCCTGCCTGCTGGGGGTGCTCTCCCACATGCAGGCCGACATCGTCTTCCACCCCTTCGTCTATGCCCGCGGCGGCACGCGGGACATCGGCCGCCACTACCGGGTGGAGACCGCCCTCGATTGCCATTTCTCCCGCCAGGGCACCCACCTCCCGGCACGACGGCTGGCTGCCCTCATGACCCCCGCCGTCCGGGTCGAATTGGTCACGGCAAGCGCCCTCCTCTTCGATCCCGAGGGGCAACTGCCGCATCAGGCGCTGGAACGAGCCCTGACACTCCACTGCCGCATCCAGGCCATGTACGGCAGCACCTTCTGGAAACTGGTCGCCCGCCTGCTGGCCTGCCTGCCGCTCCCCCTGTTCAAGCAGGCGCGGCACCTGTTCTATCCCCTGATCCGGTCCGGGAACGACCCTGTCCAATTGCTTGGCAACTGGCGTCACCCGGTGACGGGCGAAGAGAAGGCCGAAACGCCCGACGATCTGGCACAGGAGGTTGTACGACGCACCGTGGCCCTGTTCGAGCGGATTGATGCTGAAGGTGGCCTGAAGGGAGTCCTTGGCGCTTCGCCGGGAGAGAACCTGTTGACCGGACGTTACGGGGTCGGCAGGCAGGAGATGGAAAGACCGCAGCCATAATTAGATTATTTCCCCTTGATGCCAACCTCGACTATAATACCCCCATGAGCACACCAGCCTTTACCCTGATCGTCATCTCGGCGGTCATGCACGCCCTCTGGAACCTGCTGGTGAAGCGGAGCAGCCACAAGACCGTCTTCATCTGGTGGATGTTCATCGCCTCCAGCCTGCTCTTCAGCCTGTGTCTGCCGCTGGTCGCCGAACCGTTCCGTTGGCCCGGCCCCAAAACCGTGTTCATGATCGCCATCGGCGCGGTCTGCTACGTCCTCTACCACCTCTTCAACGGCCGCGCCTACCGGAGTGGCGACCTGTCGGTCGTCTATCCCCTGTCCCAGACCTCCATGATCTACGTCCCCATCTGGGGCATGATCCTGCTGAGAGAACGCCTATCCTTCGTGGGCGTCGGCGGGATTCTGCTGGTGATCCTCGGGACCTTCTCGGTACAGATGCAACGCTTTTCCCTGATGGAGTTGGTGCGCCCTTTTCGCAACCTGCACAGCCAGTCGGTCCAGGCGGCACTGACCGCCGGATTCATCTACTCCATCGGCTCCATAGCCGAAAAGACCGGCGTCAAGAACTACTCGCCGCTCTATTTCACCTATTTTCTGGTTCTCTCCATGCTGGCCATGATGTCCATCAATCTGGCCCGCCCCAAGTATCGATCCCACATCGGGCAGGAATTGCGCGAGCACTGGATACTGGTGCTCTGGAGCGGGCCGATCATCATGGCCTCGTTTCTCACCTTCCGTTACGGCCTCAATCTGTCGCCGGTCAGCTATGCCGTACCGGTCCGCCAAGTCAGTATTTTGATGGGGGTGCTGATCGGCATCCTTTTCCTCGGCGAGTCGTTCGGCAGAATCCGGATGGTTTCAGCCCTGCTCATCCTGGCCGGGGCGGCCTTGATCAGGCTCGGATAACACGACCATGAACACGACCATCGCCTTTTTGAAAGAGCTGTTCCCACCCTCCTGCCACGGGCGCATCCTCCTGGTGGGCGGCTGCGTGAGGGATCACCTCCTGGGGCGTGCGAGTTCCGACATCGACCTGGCGGTCAGCCTGGATGCGCCCCAACTGGCCGCCTGCGGCTTCCGAAAACTGGAGCCCAGGAGCATAGCCCCCATCTGGTTCCGGCATGACCAGACCTTCGGTTCCATCGAGATCACGCAATTGCCCGACCTGGACACGGCACTGGCCGAAGACCTCGTCCGCCGCGATTTCACCGTCAACGCCATGGCCATGTCCCTTGACGGCGAACTCATCGACCCGCTGGGCGGCAGGCGCGACTTGGAAGAGCGGCGGCTGACGCCCTGTTCCCCCCTCACGTTCAGCGGCGATCCGCTGCGCATCTTCCGCGCTTTCAGGTTCGAGGCCGACGGCTGGAGGATGACGCCCGAAAGCGAGGCCCTCGTCCGGGAGCAAGGGTGGCACCGACCGTTGAGCCTTGTACCCGTGGAGCGTTTTTCCCGCGAGATGGTGAAAGCCCTAGAGGGTGTGGAGCCGGAACGTTTTTTTAACCGCATGCTCCAGTTTGACGTGGGTCGGGGCTATCTGCCGGAACTCTTTGCCATGCCTGCCATCCCGGCCGGGCCGTTGCAGCACCACCCCGAAGGGGACCTGTACACCCATAGCATCCAGGTGCTGCAACGGGTGGCACGTGACAGCGACAACCCACTGGCCCGATTCTGCGCTTTTTTTCACGACATCGGCAAACTTGCCACCGATCCGGCGCTCTATCCCAGGCACCACGGCCACGACGACGCCGGTTTTGACCTGGCCCGCGGCCTGGGCGAACGCCTGCGCCTCTCCTCCGATTACCGGGCGGCCCTGGCCTGGACCAGCAGGCTGCACGGCCTGCTCAACAAATGGGGTGAACTGCGGGACTCCACCGTGCTGAAAACGGCGCAGCAAGCCGTGAAGGCCCGGATTGGCGAGATACTGCCCTTGGTGTCTGCGGCGGATAAACCGGGTGGGCCGTTTGCATGGCAGGAGTGGGAGCGGGCTGTCCGGATTGCGACAATGACCACCGATACCATGGGGATCGATGACGCCCGTTTGAAGGAAATGGCGCCGGGAAAACGGCCCGGTTTCATCCTGCAGAGAAGGGTTGAAATACTGCGGGACGAGCGCGCAGGAAAACCGGCTGACCACCGTCCGGTTCACTAGATGGTCCGGCCGATTTACTCCGACATCTTCAGCCGGAAGATCCACACCGCCGCCCCAAAGGTAAGCAAGGCCGTAATCGCGACCTGGAGCGCAGAGACCAGGGGAAAACCGCCGCTGACCAAGGTCTGGCGTGCTCCCTCGAACAGGGCCGTGGTGGGCAGCACCCTGATCCAGGAAATGACGTTGGCCGGATAGGAGGAGAGCGGGAAGAAGAGGCCGGACATGAAGATCAGCGGCATGATGAAAACCGCCTCGACCTTGCCGATGGTCTCGGGCTTGTCCATGACCGTGCCGCAGATCACACCGGCGCAGGAGAACAGGGCCGAACCGGGGATCAGAAAGGCCAGATACGCCAGGAGGTGAACCGGCGAGAAGCGGAACGGGGTGATGGCGAAGATCACCAGGCCTACGGCCAGCCCCTTCACCAGACCGTGGGAGAAGCCGGACAGGATCTTGGCGATCACGATCTCCGAGACCGAGATGGGGGTGACCCGGTAGGATTCGATGGTAAACTGCACCTTGCGGTGGAACCAGAGGCTCCAGGTGCTCTCGCTGTAGGCCGCATTGACCGCGGTCATGGTGATCAGCCCCGGCGCGATGAACATGCTGTAGGGCACGCCGTCCACCAGGCCGATGTACCCTTTCATGCCGATGCCGAACGCCAGGTAGATGGTCAGCGGATAGGCCACCACCGCCACCAGTTCGGATAATATGCTGCGGCGCAGGACCAGCATGTCGCGGCGCCAGATGGCAAAGGCCCCCTTGAACACTACTCCCTCACCTTCTCGCCGGTCAGGCTGATAAAGACATCTTCCAAGGTCCGCTCCCGCAGGGCGATACGCCGCACCGGAGCGCCGTTCAAGGCGGTAACCACCTCCGAAAGGCATTCCCAACTGTTGAGTCCCACGCAGACCGTCCGCCCGTCCACCTCAATCTCCCGCACGCAGGCCATTGCCCTGAGAATCGCCCCATACCGTTCGGCATCCTCCCCAAATTCTATCAGGTAGAACGTTCCCCCGGTCAGGCGGTCCTTCAACTCCTGGGTGCTGCCCAGGGCGATCAGCCTGCCGTGGTCCGCAATGGCGATCCGGTTGCAGAGTTGCTCCGCCTCTTCCAGATAATGGGTGGTCAGGAAGATCGTCATGCTGCCGGCTATGGATTTGATATAGTCCCACACCGCCCGCCGCGACTGGGGATCGAGCCCGGTGGTCGGTTCGTCCAGGAACAGCACCCGCGGCTCGTGCAAGAGCGCCCGGGTCACCACCAGCCGGCGCTGCATGCCGCCCGAATAGGTGTCGGGAAAATCATTCTGCCGGGCCGCCAGTCCCATCAGTTCCAGCAATTCGTCGATCCGTTTCCGGTAGTGCCTATGCTCCATCCCGTGCAGCCGGGCGTGCAGTTCCAGGTTTTCCCGTGCCGTCAGATAGCGGTCCAGGCTGTTTTCCTGGGACACCACCCCGATCAACCGGCGAATCTCGCGACCGCTCGTGCGGGTATCCAGCCCCTCGATAAAAGCCTCGCCCGAGGTTTGGCGCATCAAGGTCGTCAGGACGCGGATCAGGGTGGTCTTGCCGGCGCCGTTCGGCCCCAGCAGGCCAAAGATCGACCCTTGGGCCACCTCCAGGTCGAAGTTGTCCAGGGCGGTCAAATCGCCGTAACGCTTGGTGAGGCTATGGGTGGTTATGGCTGCGGGCATGGCGACCTTACATAGGGAACGTGTTGGTGAGGCACCACTGCTCAACCCCGGGCCAGGGGCCGTAGCCCGCAGCCTCGTTGATATGCTGCGCCTCGGGGGCAATGATGTCCGTCTCGATATCCAGGGGGCGACCGTAAAACAGGGCGGCCCGCTCCGGGCAGCAGGGATCGTTGTCCGTGCATACCAGGCGTATCTCCGCGGCCGACCGTTTGAGAGCAGTCCCATCCAACGGCGGCGGGAAGAAGCTCGCCACCTCCGGCACACACAGCGCCGGGCCGGGAGGGGCAACCAGGAGCAACCGGTCCACCGATACCGAAGCGGGGGCCACGGCATGGTGCAGCCACAAGAGCACCCCGAGGGAATGGCAGACCACCACCCGCTCCTCTTGGTCTGCAAGCAGAGACAGCTCCAGGCGAAGCGTTGCCAGCCATTCATCCAGCCGGGGGGCGTCGAAATCGGGCAGCACCGGGTAGCGGACGTATTCTCCGGCCGCCGCCAGGCGGTTTGCCAGCCAGGTCTGCCAGTGATTTTGGCCGGAACCGTGCCAGCCGTGGACGATCAGAAAACCTCTCGATTGTTGTTGTGTGAGCATTCAACCTCGCTGGTAATGAGAGTAAATTGGTAAGGGGGAATAATGACGAAGCGCAACATCGCGCATCTAAATAAAACCTTTCAGTGGACCATTGTTAGCACCTAATGTTTCGATCTTTCGTTCAACTTCAGGGTCATCCTCCAGCACCGGGGCATGGAACGGCTTCACCCGGGCGTCGACCACCAACGGCCCGCTGCACCCCCAATGCTTTGCGTGTAGCGAAGCGCCGATACCGTAGAGATCCGTAGCCGGGTTGGAGCGGGTAAAGGTCACCCAAAGGAAATTGTTGAGGGTAGCCGCCGCAAAGGGGCTGTCGTCGCAGATCACGATCAAGGGGAAACCGTCGAAACAGGTCCGCTCGCCATAAAAACGGCAGAACTCCTCCATGCCCGGATCGCCTTCGCCCCTCCCCTGCCCCGACCGCGGTCCCTGAATCGCCAGAACACCGGGCAAGCACACCGCGGCGGGGCCGAAACCGGGCGGCAACTCCAGGCCGGCCGGCACCTCGGTTGCCAAGTCGCGTCGTTTGGGACCGGCGGCGGCGATGACCACCTTGGACCCCTCGTTAAGGCCGTTACCGCTGTAATCGAGGGTATCGATGGTGGTGGCGGTCTGAAAGTGCAGATCGGTGCGCCAATCGGCCCGTTCCAGCACGTGGCGGAAAAAGGCGGCAATGTCGTGGGTATGGAGGCCGGGGGCGTCCTCATGGGCTGCGATGAACAGATATTTGGCCAGGGAGAGCTGGCCCTGGCCGAGGATGGCGTTGGCGATGGTCAGGAGCTCCTGGGGCCGGCGTTCCGGGGCATAGGGGACATACCGTTCGCTGGCCACGGCCAACAGGAGCGGATGCACGCCGGCGGCGTCCACGGCGTGGACCTCCTTGACGCCGGTGACCACGGTGGGGATCAGGGGGCCGGTCAACTCGTGGATAAAGGCGCCGAAGCTGGTGTCTTCCTGGGGCGGACGCCCCACAGTGGTAAAGGGCCAGATGGCGTCACGGCGGTGGTAGACCGCCTCCACCTGGATGTAGGGAAAATCGTGGGCCAGGCTGTAGTAGCCGAGATGGTCGCCGAAAGGGCCTTCCGGCAAGGTTTTCCCGGGATCGACCACGCCGCAGATGCAGAAATCGGCCTCTGCCGAAACCGGCAGGTGACCCGGCAGCTTGGTCATGGGAATACGGTGGCCGCCCAGCAGCCCGGCAAAGGAAAGCTCCGGCATCCCTTCCGGCAGCGGCATGACCGCAGCCACGGCCATGGAAGGGGCTCCCCCCACAAAGACGTTCACCCGCAACAGGTCGCCCCGTTCGATGGCCTCGGCGTGGTGCGCCCCGATGCCGCGCTGGATCTGGTAGTGCAGGCCGGCCTGCAGGTCGGGGAGATACCTGTTGCCGGAGATCTGCACCCGGTACATCCCCAGGTTGGACGCGCCGAAGCCCGGCTTGGCCGGGCTTTCGGTGTAGACCTGCGGCAGGGTGATGAAGGCGCCGCCGTCGTTGGGCCAGGATACGACCTGGGGCAGCTGGGACAAGGTGGTGCGGCACTCCAGCACCGGCGCATGGGAGACGTTCCTGGGCAGGAGATGGTACGCCGCAAAGGGGGTCTTCAGGGCATCAAGCGGATGCTTGATCAGGGAAAGCGGATTGATCTTGGCGTCAACCAGGCGACGGATGCCGGCCAGACTGTCGCGGAAGATGAAACGGGTGCGTTCCAAAGTGCCGAACAGGTTGCCCAGCAGGGGAAAGCTGCAGTTGACCGGATTGGTGAAGAGCAGCGCCGGCCCGCCGGAGCGGTAGACGCGCCGCTGAACAGCCCCGATTTCGAGACGCGGGTCGAGTGGCGCATTGATGCGCAGCAGCATGCCGTGGCGTTCCAGGTCGGCGACGCATTCCTGTAGATTACGGTATCCCATCGGCCACCCGCCTTACTTAAGCTTCTTGATGATCATTTCGGTCTGGCGGAGCTTTTCCTGCATCGCCAGGATCTCCTGGCGCGACGGTTCATCCGTGATCCGCTCCAGCCCCTGGCTGAGCATTTTCTGCGCTTCGTCGAAGTGGCCGGCCTTGTGGCGCATCCGGGCCAGCGCCACAAGGTACTGGGAACTCCCGGGATCAAGGGCCACCGACTTGCGCAACGAAGCTTCGGACTCACCCTCCTTGCCGTTCTGGGCATCCTTCATCCCCTTTTTGAAATACACCAGGGCGATGATGTCATTGATTTCCTTGCGGTCGGCCGGTTCTTCCAACTTGCCGGCAGCCTGTTCGAGAAAGGCGACCGCCTCGCTGTAACGGCTGCTGCGGATATATACGGCCATGACGGTATGGATGCTGTCCTTATTCTGGGGGTTGAGTTGATACGCCTGCATCAGGACCTTCAGCGCCGCTTCATATTCCGCCTGGGCAAGCAGTATGCGTCCATCCTGCATCAGCGCGCTGATGCGAAGCTTGGTGAGCCCCGCTTTGAGGGATTCGTCGGAGATGGTGCCGATCCGCTGGTCGTAGAGGGCATTGAATTCTTTGGTGCGGCCGAGCCTGGCGTAACAGTTGGACACCCCCCTGATGAAGTGGGTAAGCTGGGGGGACCCCTGGTCGAAAACCGAATCGGCCAGGCCGAGGGCTTTTTCAAAGAGCGGCAGCGCCTCCTCGCAACTGCCGTTCTGGGTCAGGGAAAATGCCTGGTACAGGGTGGCCTGGGCGGCAAACAGGTTGGCCAGTCTTTGGTGGGCGGCTTGTGCGCTTCCCTCGCCATCCACGCGGTCCAGCGCCAGGCGGCCGAGATCGAAGGTGCAATGGTTGACCGTAGTGGCACCGTTAAGCTCTCCGGTAAGTGCGACGCCGGAGCGGCTCAGGGAGAGGGTGTTGCCCCTCCCCGTCTGCCCTGGATAGATGATTCCCAGGTGCGCCAGATCCGGGCCGGCGACCTTGCCGACCACAATCCCTTCGCTTTCCAGATAGCCGCTCAAGCCGTCCAGGGCGCTGTCTTCGTTTATGAGAAGGGTCGCGGGGTGTTTTCCCAAAACCCCTTCACAGGATTTGCTGGGGGCGGTCACCGCCTCCATGGTCCCCCGGTACAGCTGCATTCCCGCCAGGGCCGGCGCGGCGGCCATCATCGGGAGAATAAAGGATAAAATCCGGACACCAACACGTTTCATAATCCCGGCACCTCTCACCTCGCAAATAAATAGAGCACTTCGATGGTCCAGATTATCATTGTAATCAAACAAACACAATCAGGATTGCTACGAATGGAGCCCCTGCGCCGCGCCGGGAAGTTCCGGTCCATCGTTCTGCCGCCGGGAACGTGACGGAACGCGCCGTGCACCAGGCACGGTTTCTGTTTTCCGCGTAATGACATGAAGAGAAAATTCACATATCCACCGGCCCTCCTTTTTCCGTTCTCCATCCGATCATGCGAATAAAACCTTCTGCACAACCATAACATTGCATTCGTCCTGACTTGTGATATACTGCTTACATGAAAATAGAACGCAATATTATTAAAAGACAAACAGTCGTGCGCCTCGTATTTTGACCACAGACACAAGGAGGTTACCCATGTTCGGAAAGATTCAGGCAACAGTATTGGCCCTGATCCTGGCATTGCCGGTGGCGGCACAGGCCGCTAAAGTCAAAATCGGTTTTGTCAACTCCATTACCGGCGCAGAAGCGCCCATCGGAGAGAACTTGACAAACGGCGTTACGCTGGCTTTGGAAGATCTGAAGAAAAAAGGGATCGACGTGGAACTGGTCAAGGAAGACGACACCGGAAAGCCGGAGAAGTCCATGGCCGCCTTTGAAAAAATGGCCACCCGAGACCGGGTGGCCGGCATCGTCGGCCCCTACAGTTCCAAGTGCGCCAACGCCATAGCCAAACTGGCCGAGAAGTACAAGACCCCCCTGCTCATCCCGGTTGCGTCGAAAGAGGAGATCACCCGGCAGAATCTGAAGTGGACCTTCCGCTTGAGCGCCACCACCTACGATTATGCCACCATCCTGCTCGATATGGCGACCAGCCTGGGCAGGCCGAAAACCATCGCCATCATCAACGAGAACACCGATTTCGGCACATCGGGAGCCAAGTCCGCCAAGGATTATGCCGGCAAAAAAGGTATCAGGGTTGTGGCCGAAGAGGCCTATGCGCCCGGCTCACCCGACTATCGCTCCACCCTGACCAAGATCAAATCGAAAAAACCTGACCTGGTGTTCATGGTCTCCTACGTGGCCGACGCCATCCTGCTCATGCGCCAATCAAGGGAGATCGGCATCACGCCCCAGGCATTCCTCGGCGCAGGAGCCGGCTTCGCCACCGTATCGTTCGCCAAGGAAAAGGCCATCTCCAGCAACGTCTTCTCCAGCACCCAATGGACCGGCGACGTGAACTGGCCGGGAGCCAAGGACTTCGACAAACGCTATATCGCCAAGTTCGGCAAGGAGCCGACCTACCACGCCGCGACCGCCTACGAGTCGATGATGATCATGGCCGAAACCGCGGCCAAGTCCGGCGGCAATCGGGAAAAAATCCGCTCCGCGTTGAAGAGCGGCAAGTGGAACGGCATCATGGGTGAGGTAAAATTTGCCGATTACGAGGGCTACACCAACCAGAACAAACACCAGATGCTGGTGGAACAGATCCAGAACGGCGTGCACCAGACGGTCTATCCGCCCAAGTATGTTTCGAAGAAGCCGGTTTATCCGTTCCCCGGTTGGAGGTAACAGACTGAGAAACCCGTAAGGGGCGGGTTTCTCACCGCCCCTCCACCTACTCGGAGACGCGCCCATGACCATCTTCCTGCAATCACTGATCAGCGGCATCCTGATCGGCGGCGTCTACGCCCTGATCGGTATCGGCCTGACCATTATCTTCGGCGTCATGCGGGTGATCAACTTCGCCCACGGCGACCTGTTGATGGTCGGCATGTACGGGACCTTCTACCTGTTCACCCTGTTCAATATCGATCCATTCATCTCGATTGTCATAACCATGCCGTTCATGTTCCTCTACGGCGGCTTTCTGCAAAAGGTATTCATCAACCGTATTCTCGGCTCCCTGCCCCAGAACCAGATACTGTTGACCATCGGCATGGGGCTGATCATGAGCAACGGCATCATGCTGGCCTTCACGTCGGACTACAAGATCCTCTCCACCGACTACTCCTCCAGCAGTTTCGATATTCTGGGCATATCCATCTCCACCCCGCTGTTGATCTCCTTCGCCATCACGGCGGGCATCACGGTCGTCCTGTACTGGTTCCTGCTGAAGACCGATACCGGCCAGGCCATCCGGGCCACGGCCCAGGACCGGGAAGCGGCCCAGTTGATGGGGATCAACGTCAAGCGCATGTCCATCATCGCCTTCGGCCTCGGCGCCTCCCTGGCAGGCACCGCCGGCGCCCTGATCTCGCCGACCTACTACATTTTCCCCCAGGTGGGGAGCACCTTTACCCTCAAAGCCTTCGTCATCACGGTCCTGGGGGGCATGGGGAGCATTGTCGGCGCCACCCTGGGGGGCATCCTGATCGGCGTGGCCGAGTCCATCGGCGGGGTCTACTTCGGCTCCGGTTGGAAAGAGGTGGTGGTGTTCGTGCTGTTTCTGCTGGTGCTGCTGTTCAAGCCCTCCGGTCTGATGGGCAAATCCAACACGTGACGGGGGACCGATACGACCATGAAACCACTCTTCGGAACTACCAGGGGAATCGGTGCACTGTCGGTTATGGCGGGCCTGGCGGTTGTTGTCCTGCTTTTCCTCTTTCCCCGCTTTGTTGAGAACACCTATGCCTTGCATATCATGATCCTGATCTTCATCAGCATCATCATGGGGTCAAGCTGGAATCTTCTGGGGGGCTACACCGGCCAGTATTCGGTCGGCCACGCTGCCTATTTCGGCATGGGGGCCTACACCACCATGATGCTGATGCAGTTCCGTCAAGTCCCCCCGTGGCTCGGCATCTGGTGCGGCATGGCCGCTGCCCTGGTGGTGGCGCTGATCATCGGCAGCATCTGTTTCCGCCTGCGGGGGCCGTACTTTGTCCTGGCGTCCATCGCCGTGGCCGAGATATTCCGGGTATCGGCCCTGAACCTGAAAAACGTCACCAACGGCGCAGAAGGCATCCTGACTACGGAGATACCGCCGCTGAAAATCGGTGGGACCCTCATCACCGACTTTTCCTCCAAGGTGCCGTTCTACTACGCCGGCCTGGCATTCGTCCTGCTCGTCATCATGATTACCTGGCTGCTGCAGAACTCGAAGCTCGGATACTATTTCCAGGCCATCCGCGAAGACCAGGATGCAGCCCATTCCCTGGGAATCAGCCTCACCTTCTACAAAAACGCCGCCCTCTCCCTGTCGGCGGTGCTGACCTCGCTGGCCGGAAGCCTCTACGCCGTCTACGTCGGCTTTATCGATCCCTCCACGGTCCTGGCGCTGGACCTGTCGGTGCAGATCGTCCTGATCTGCATCATCGGCGGCATCGGCACCATCTTCGGACCGGTGATCGGAGCGCTGGTACTGGTGCCGCTCTCGGAGGCACTACGCAGCAACATGATCGGCGAATCCCTGATAAACTCGGGTATCGTCAAGGCCGACTCGGCGTTCGGCAGCTTTTTGACCGAAAACCTGTCCCATGCCCACGTCCTGATCTACGGGGTTCTGGTGGTGGTGGTGATCCTCTTCATGCCCGACGGCGTATTGGGATTCGCCAAGGCATTGGCGGCCAGAAAGCGGAAGGAGGTCGTCTGATGGCCATACTTGAAATCAAACACGTCAGCAAATTCTTCGGCGGCCTGTCGGCCAACTCCGACGTTTCCTTCGAGATGCAGCACGGGATGATCATGGGCCTGATCGGGCCCAACGGTGCGGGAAAGACGACGCTGTTCAACTGCATCACCGGCTACTACCCTCCCTCCAAGGGGGATGTGGTCTTTGACGGCCGCAGCATGCACGGCCTCCAGCCGGACAAGGTCTGCAAGCTGGGCATGGCCCGGACGTGGCAGAAGGTGCGGCCGCTGGCCAAGATGAGCATCGTGGACAACGTCATGGTTGGCGCCCTTTGTCGGACCGGTTCATTAAAAATAGCCCGCGACATGGCCATGGAGCAAATCAAGGTGGCCGGCCTGGAGCATCGTTCCAACTTCCTGGCCGGCGGTCTGCCCATCGGCGAGCGCAAAAAGCTCGAGGTGGCCCGCGTCCTGGCGACCCAGCCAAAACTGCTGCTCCTGGACGAGGTCATGGGCGGCCTCAATCCGGCGGAGAGCGAAGACATCATTCAACTGATCCTCGCGATCAAGGGACGGGGAATCACCCAGATGGTCATCGAACACGACATGAAGGCCATCATGCGCATCTCCGACCGGATCGTCGTCTTGAACTCGGGCGAAAAGCTGGCCGAGGGCTCCCCCCAGGAGATCGTCAGCAATCCCGACGTGGTCGCGGCGTATCTGGGCAGTGAGTAGTAACAAAACAACAAACATCTGCCACAGAGTCACGGAGACACAGAGATTCACAGAGAAAAACAAAACATTTTTGAGGTAAACCTGGAAATGAGTCGTTGTTCTCCGTTTGGCCTTTCTCTGTGTCTCTGTGGCAGACTTTAAAAGAGGTCCTCATGCTCACCATCGACAAGCTCAACTTCAGCTACGGCGACCTGAAGGTCCTCTGGGACATCGATCTGGAGGTCCATGCGGGCGAGATCGTCACCGTGGTCGGCGCCAACGGCGCCGGCAAATCAACCACCCTCAAGAACATCTCCCGTCTGGTGAAGCCGACCTCCGGCAGCATCACCTTCCAGGGAGAGGAGCTTGAAAAACTCGAATCCCATCAGGTGGTGGAACGGGGCATCGTCCAGGTTCCCGAAGGGCGGAAGATCTTTCCCGAGATGACGGTCCTGGAAAACCTCCGCATGGGATCGTATATCAAGAGCGCCAGAAAAGCGCGCGAAGCAAACGTGGAGCGGGTGTTCGGCATGTTTCCCCGCCTGAAGGAACGCGAGAAGCAGTTGGGAGGCACCATGTCGGGGGGCGAGCAGCAAATGCTGGCCATAGCCCGCGGCCTGATGGCCAACCCGAAACTGTTGTTGATGGACGAGCCGTCTCTGGGCCTTTCGCCGTTGTTCGTCAAGATCATCTTCGAAATCATTCAGGAGATCAACCGGCAGGGCGTCGCCATCCTGTTGGTGGAGCAGAACGTCTTCCAGTCCCTGAAGATCGCCCACCGCGCCTATGTCCTGGAAACCGGCCGGGTCGTCCTGACCGGCGAAGGAAACGATCTGCTCAGCAACGAACACGTAAAGAAGGCATTTTTGGGGATGTAACCGACAAAACCGCTCCACCATCCCGGGATGCCGTCGATTCGGCATATCGGCGGCCGGGGCGGGGCATGAAAGGAAACGCCATGCAAACCGTCGAACAATGGATGACTCGGAACCCGATCACCATCGAGGAAAGCGCTTCCATCATCGAGGCGATCCATCTGCTGAAGGAAAAGGACATTCGCCGCCTGCCGGTTACCTGCAAGGGCAAATTCTGCGGCCTGATCACCGACCGGATGATCAAGGAATACGCACCCGGCAAGTCAACCCCTCTGGATACCTGGGAGGTGCACTACGTGCTCTCCAAGGCCACGGTCAGGGACGCCATGAACCCGACCCCCTACACCATCCACCCCGATGCCCCCCTCTGTCAGGCCGCACAATTGGTCCACGACAAAAAACTCTATGGCCTGTGCGTGACCGACAAGAATGGCGACCTGGTGGGGCTTTTGACCACCACCAATTTCATGGAAGCCCTGATTGACATATGCAGCATGTCATAGTCCATGGCCCTCTCTCACCGGCGTGGCGATGGTCTATAGGGGGGGCGAAGCCGTGGATCAATGCTTGATGCGGGGGTCCAGGGCGTCCCTGACCCCCTCTCCAAGCAGATTGTAGGCCAGAACCGTCACCAGGATAGCCAGGCCGGGAAAGAGGGAGAGCCACCAGGCGAATTCGATGTAATCCTTGCCGGAGGTGAGGATGTTGCCCCAGCTGGGGGTCGGCGGCTGGACACCGATGCCGAGGAACGAGAGGGCCGACTCGGTCAATATGGCGCCCGCGATGCCCAGGGTGGCGGCCACCAGGGCCGGCGAGACGGCATTGGGCAGGATGTGGCGGAAGATGATGCGCCTGTCGGAACAGCCGATGCAACGTGCGGCCATGATGTAGTCCATCTCGCGGATGGAGAGAGTCTCGGCGCGCACCAGCCGGGCCACCCCCATCCAGCCGGTCAGGCCGATGACGATCATGATGTACCAGATGGAGGGACGCAAAAAGGTAATGACCGCCAGGATCAGGAAAAAGGTCGGAAAACAGAACATGATGTCAACGACCCGCATGAGGATGTTGTCGACCCAGCCGCCGTAGAACCCGGCCACAAGCCCCAGAACCGTACCGATCAAGACGGCGATCCCGGCCGCCGCAAAGCCGACCAGCAGGGAGATCCGCGCCCCGTAGACGACCCGGCTGAAGACATCGCGCCCCAGGTCGTCGGTACCGAACCAGTGCCGCAGGGATGGAGGGTCCAGAACCTCCCTGGCATTGATCTCGTTGGGGCCGAAGTGCACGATCACCGGGGCCAGCAGCGCGACCGCCAGCATCAGCAGCACCACGATCGCCCCGGCCACGGCAAACCTGTTGCGCGCCAGACGGGGCCAGAACACGGCACGGAAATAGGAATGTTCTCCGATCACTGCACGCCCCTCCCCTCCCTGATACGCGGGTCGGCCAGGGCATAGCACACATCGGCCACCAGATTGCCGATCAGGGTCAAAAGCGCGCCGATGATCACGATCCCCATCACCACCGGATAGTCGCGGGCCATGACCGCCTGGTAGAAGAGCTGCCCCATGCCGGGAATGGCATAGATGGTCTCGAAGATGACGCTCCCGCCGATCAGCCCGGGAATGGCCAGGCCTGCCTGGGTGATCAGCGGCAGAAGGGCGTTGCGCAGGGCGTGCTTGTAGATCACGACCCGTTCGGAAAGGCCCTTGGCACGGGCGGTGGTGATGTAATCCTGGCCGATCACGTTCAGCATGGACGAGCGCATGTACCGGGACAGCCCCGCAAGGCTGCCGAATGAGGCCACCATGATCGGCATGCAGAGGTGTTTGGCCATATCCCCCACATAGCGCAGCAGGCCGTAACTGTCGCTCCCCAGGGTATGCAGCCCCGAGATGGGAAGCCAGTTCAGCTTGACGCCGAACAGGTACATCAGAAGCAGCGCCAGCCAGAAGGTCGGCACGGCAAAACCGACGAAGACAAAGACCGTGATCCCCTTGTCCAGCCAGGTATCCCGGTGGGTGGCGGCCAGGATGCCGATGGGGATCGCCAGGCCGAATTCCAGCACCAGGGCGATGATGTTGAGGGCAAGGGTAATGGGGAGGCGTTCCGCGATCTTGTCCCTGACCGGCCGGTTGTCGGAGGAAAAGGAACGCCCCAGGTCCAGCCGCGCCAGCTTGCCGACCCAGGTGACATACTGCTCGGCTAGCGGCTTGTCCAGGCCGTAGAACTTGCGCATCCGCTCCCGGGCTTCCTTGCCCACCTTGGGGTTCATTGCCATCTGCATCTCCACCGGCTCGCCCGGCGCCAGATGGACGACCGAGAAGGTGATGAGGGTTATGCCGACCATGAGCGGGATCAACATCAGGATGCGTTTCATGAGATAACGTGTCATATCAGTACACCTGCTCCGCCTTGGGCACGTACCATTTGATCTGATTGTAGCCGATGCCGGCCGGGGCCGTTTCCACACCGCGGATGCGGGCACTGACCACCGGCAGGGCGTCCGGCACATAGAGGAAGGTATAGGGCTGCTCGTCGGCCATGATCTCCTGGATACGGAAATAAGCCTTCTTGCGCTTTTCCATGTCAAAGGTGCTGCGCCCCTCCACCAGCAGACGGTCCACCTCGGCGTTTTTGAAACCGACGAAGTTCAGTTCGCCCGGATTGGTCTTGCTGGAGTGCCAGACATCGTACATGTCCGGGTCCGGCGTGGTGGTCCATCCCAGCATGACCACCTCGAAATTCCCCTTGTCCACGAATTCCTTGAGGAACGTGGCCCACTCCACGATGCGGATCTTCACGTCGACCCCCACGTACCTGAGCCGCTGCTGGACGATCTGGGCCGTCAGCAGCCGCTGCTGGTTCCCCTGGTTGGTCAGGATGGTGAAGCTGAACGGTTTGCCGTCCTTCGTCAGGATGCCGTCACTGTTTTTCTCCCGCCACCCCGCCTGGGCCAGGAGTTCGGCCGCATGTTTGGGGTCGTAGGCGATATCCCTGACGTTGGGGTTGTAGGCCCAGCGGCCGGGAGGAATCGGTCCCGCCGCCTTCTGGCCCATGCCGAACAGCACGCCGTGGATCAACTCGTCCTTGTCGATGGCCGCGGTCAGGGCTTGCCGGATGCGCTTGTCCCGAAAAAGCGGATGGCGCAGGTTGTAGCCCATATAGACATAACTGGATGAGGGATAGCGGTACTTGTTGAACAGCGACGTGAACCGGGTCCCGGTGGTCTGGCGGGCATACTGCACCGGCGTCAGCCCCATCATGTCGATGGCGCCGGCCTTGAGTTCCATGTACATGGTGGAGGTATCGGGGATGATACGGTAGATATAGCGGTCGATCCACGGCCTGCCTTCGAAGTAGTCGTGGTTGGATTCCAGCACGATCTTCTGGCCGGCGACCCACTCCTTGAAGCGGTACGGACCGGTGCCGATCGGCGCGCGAGCCAGGGGACTCTTGGTGATATCCTTCCCCTCCAGAAGGTGCGCCGGCAAAATGGCGGTCCCCCACGAGGCCAGGGCCGGCGCAAAGGGAGCGCCGTAGGTCACCCGGACGGTATAATCGTCGGGCGCGACAATGCCCTTGACCTGCTTGAAATCCTCGGCATAGGCGGTGGGCGTCTTGGGGTCGATGACGACATGGTAGGTATAGAGTACGTCGCGGGAGGTAAAGGGGGCGCCGTCGTGCCATTTCACCCCACGGCGCAGATGGAAGGTGATGGTGAGCCCATCCGGAGAGATGGCGAAGGATTGTGCCAGATCGCCGATAATCTTGAGGTTTTTGTCGTATTTGACCAAGCCGTTGTAGATCTGCCCGGCCACGGCATGGGATGAGCTATCGGTTGCCAGGAGTGGGATCAGGGTGGAGGCATCGCCGATGGTCCCCTCCACCAGGGCATCGCCATAGGCGGGTTTTACAACGCCGGCGCCTCCCCGGGGAGGCGCCGGCGCTTGGGTACATGCGGAAACGAAAAGAAAAAGGGCCGGGAAGAGCAGCCTGAAACGGCGCACCGTGTTCATCGATCACCCGGCTCCCCTTTGAGCTTGCGCAGCTTGTCCGCCAAATCCTTGCGTTCCGGTTCGATCTTCAGCGCGCGTTTGTAAAGCTTCAGCGCCTTGTGGTACTCCCGCTTGGCATAATAGGCGTCCCCCAGGTGCTCGGCGATGGTGGAGTCTTCCTCAACCTGGCGGTTGGCCTCCTCCAGGTATTTCACGGCCTCATCGAACTTTTTCATCTTGAAGTAAACCCAACCGAGACTGTCCAGGAAAAACCCATCATTGGGGCGGATGGCAACGGCCTGCTTGAGGTATTCCAACGCCTGTTCCAGGTTGATGCCCAACTCTGCATAGGTGTAGCCCAGAAAATTGAGCGCCTGGGAATCCTTGGGACTGATGGCGAGCACCTTTTTCATCTGTTCGATGGATTCGTTCTTTTTGCCCTGCTTGTCGTAAAGAACGCCGATGCGGAAAAAAAGGCGGGGCTCGTTCGGGAAGTCCTTTTCCGCGCCCAGCACCAGGGCCAGGGCATCATCGACCTTGCCGAGCGACTCGTAGAGCGTTGACAGGTTGAGATAGAGGTCCAGCTGGCCCGGATTGCCGGCAATGGCATCCTTGAGCATCCCCACCGCCTGGTCGGTCTTGCCCTTTTCCTTGAGGATAAAGGCGATGTGCCCGATGGCATCCAGGTAGGCGGCCGAAGCGTGAGGTATTTTGGTGTATTCGGCATAAGCCCGGTCGATATCGCCCTTCTCCTCATAGGCCATCCCCAGATAGAAACGTATCTGATCGGCGCTCGAATCCTTTTCGAGCATATCGTTGAATACCTTGATGGCGTCATCATACTGTTCCAGTTCAAGATGGAGCAGCCCGATCTTACGCATGGTTTCCGGGCCGGAAAGTCCGGAATCCGCTGCCCGCTTCAGGAGGTCAAGGGCATCCTCGAAGCGGCGCTGCTGAATAAGAAGCTGTATCAGGCGCTGCAGGACCGGGACCTTGCTGTCGTCGTCATCGAGAATGTTCTTATAGGTCTCGATCGCCTGGGGATAGTCCCCCAGGGCTTCATAGGAAGCGGCCATGTCGAGGGCGGCCTGTTCGAACTCGGGCCGCAATTCGAGGGCTTTCTGAAAGTACCCCACCGCTTCGCGGTACAGCTTCATCTGGCTGTAGGCCCTGCCGAGATAGTAGTACCCCAGCATGGAGTCGGGATTGACCTTGATCAGCGACTTGAGCGTGGTGACGGTCTCTTCGTACTCGTTGAGCCGCGACAGGGCCAGGGACAGGTGCAGATAGGCGTCTTCCCGGGAAGGGTCGAGCTGGACCGCCTTGCGCAGATAATCGAGTGCTTCCCGGTCCTTGCCGATGGACGACAGGGTCGTGCCGGCCATGATATAGGGCTCACGATAGGTCGGGTCGAGCTTGATGGCCTTGTCGAAGTATTCCATGGCCTCTTGTGCCTGCCCGATCTTCAGCTTGACCTCGGCAACGGCGTTGTTGAGAAAGGGGGATGCCGGGTCCAACTCAAGGGCATCCCTCAGAATGGACAGGGCGGTGGGGAAATCACCGTCGTAGGCCGACAAACGAGCCCGGGAATAGAGATACAGGGCCCGGGACTGGTTGCCGTATGCCAAGCGGGACGGCGAGGGATCGACACGCGTCGGGGAACCGGTTGTCGCGCAGGAGGAGAGCAGAATGGCGGACAGTGCTATCAATAGAAAACAGGGCTTCACAGCGGCGTTCCTCGTTGTTGAAAAGTGTGATAAAACCTAGCATGAAACCTAATCACCGTCAAATGAATATCAGACCGGCCAGTTGCTTGCGGAAGCGTTGTTTTAATGGTAGTATTCTTATCTAAGAGAGAGACCATCATGCAACGCAATATACTAAAATCATTATTGAAATCCAGCGCATACCCGGAGGCGGCCGGCGTCGTCGAACTGATTCAGACGCACGTTTCCTGGATATTCCTGGCGGGCGACACGGTCTACAAGATCAAAAAGCCCGTTGATTTCGGGTTTCTCAACTTCTCGACCATCGATCGGCGCCGGTTTTACTGCCATGAAGAGGTACGGCTCAACAGCCGTCTCTGCCCGGATATCTACCTGGGAGTCGTCGAAGTGCGGGAGGCTCCCGGCGGAGCCGCATTTTTCGGGGACGGCCCGATCATCGATTATGCCGTCAAGATGAGGCGACTCCCGGCAGGACGGATGCTCGACCAACTGGTGTCCAGGGGAGAGGTAACCGCCGCCGATATGCGGGCGGTGGCCAAGGTCATCGCCGACTTCCACCTCGCCGCCGCCACCTCGCCCGCCATCAGCGAATACGGTCGACGGGAACGGGTCATGGCCAATTGGCAGGAAAACTTTGCCCAGAGCGCGGCAGACAATTCCCGCACGCCGCTCTCACCCGACGAGTTGGCGGTGATCCGGGAATGGGTGTCCTCATTTGTCGAAAGCCGGGCTGAGCTTTTTGAAAAACGGATAGCCCAAGGGTTCATCCGTGAATGCGACGGAGATATCCACCTGGAGAACATCTGCCTGACCGACGGCAGGATTTACATCTTCGACTGCATCGAGTTCAACGAGCGCTTCCGCTACTGCGACACGGCCGCCGATATCGCCTTTCTGCTCATGGACCTCGACTATCACCGCCGTCACGACCTGGCAGAGGCGGTGCAGGACGAATATCTGGCCGCCTCGGGTGATGCCGGCCTTCTGGAACTGGTCGATTTCTACAAGCTGTACCGCGCCTTTGTGCGGGGCAAGGTGGAAAATCTCCGCCAGAACGACAGCGGCATAGATCCGCAGGAGCAGGAACGCGCCGGAGTGAGAGCGGCCGGATACTTCCGGCTGGCGCGCGGTTACATCGAGCGGCAGCGCCAGAAAACGACTCTTTTCATCACCTGCGGCCTCACCGGGAGCGGCAAAAGCACCCTGGCGGCACAACTGGCCTTTGAGCTCGGCATTGCGACCTACAATTCGGACAGGGTTCGCAAACAGATGGCGGCCCTGCCGCCGGATACGGCCATGCGCGTGCCGTTCGGGACCGGCCTGTACTCGGCCGCAGCCAGCGAGGCCACCTATGCCGAACTGCTGCGTCTGGCGGAAGCCGAACTCGGTGCGGGACGTTCCGTCGTCATCGATGCTTGCTTCATCAGCCGCAGTCGGCGGCGCCCCTTCATCCACCTGGCCGAAAGACTCGCAGTCCGTTGCGTCGTGCTGCACTGCGCCTGCCCGGAGACGGAGCATCGCCGCCGTCTGGTCGCACGGGAAGCGGCCGGCGAGAACATCTCCGACGGACGCCTGGAGATTCTCGAATTGCAGCGCGACAGCTTCCAACCGCCCGATGCGTCGGAAGGGCTCGTGGTAAACGTTGCCACGGACGCTGCGCCCGAGACCCTCACCACCCCGATCTACGCGAGGCTCGCGCCATGACGAGGCACCTGCGCCACAAGCTCCTGCGCCGGCTCCAGTTCCGGGAATCATGGGTCATCTTCTTCGTGGCGGGCTTCATCATGATGAACTTTCCCTTTTTGCACATCTTCAACAAGCCGGGCACCATCTTCGGTTACCCGTTCATGTTTCTCTATTTCTATCTCGGCTGGGCCGCGTCCATATTCATAATCTATCTCTTCACCCTGGCAGTCAGCAATCCGACCGCCGCTAAATCACCGGAGAACAAACAACCGTGAGCTCCGGCTTTGCCCATGCGGCAATCATATCGGCCCTCTACACCGCACTGATCTTCCTGATCGCCTGGTATGCCCACCGCCGCAAGGAGACAGGCCGGAGCATCGTCGGCAATCCCTACGTCTATTCCCTGTCCATTGCGGTCTACTGCACGTCGTGGACCTTCTACGGCAGCGTCGGCAAGGCGGCCACCACCGGCCTGGACTTCCTGATGATCTATGTCGGGCCGTCGCTCACCGCATTTTCCTGGTTTTTCCTGCTGCGCCGCATCGTCCAGATCAGCAAGGAGAACAACATCACCTCCATCGCCGACTTCATCAGCCTGCGCTACGGCAAGTCGCTCTGGCTGGGCGCCCTGGTGACCCTGATCTCCACCTTGGGCATCATGCCCTATATCGCCCTGCAGATAAAGGCGGTTTCCACCAGTTTCTACCTGATCGGCGGATTCCGGGCCAACAGTATCCACATTCCCCACGGCGGAGGCGAATTGTCGGTGCCGACCGGCCTTTTGCTCGCCCTGATCCTGTCGATCTTCAGCATCATCTTCGGAGCCCGCAGGCTGGCATCGAGCGAACGCCACGAGGGGCTGATCGCCGCCGTGGCCTTCGAATCGCTGGTCAAACTGGTCAGCCTGCTCGGGGTGGGCATCTTTGTCACCTATTACCTCTTTGACGGTTTCGGCGATATCTTCACCCGTTTCCATGCCGCCCGCCCCAAACTGTTCGAGCAACTTTTCACCTTTGGCGGTGCCAGCAACGACCCGGGCTATATCCCCTCCTTCACCATGCTCGTCATGTCCATGGCCGCCATCATGCTCCTGCCGCGCCAATTCCATGTCATGGTGATCGAAAACTCGGACGAAAAGCATATCACCAAGGCCATGTGGCTCTTTCCCGCCTACCTTTTCCTGATCAACCTGTTCGTCATGCCGATTGCCCTGGGCGGCATCCTGACCACCGGCAGCAGTACCGGGGCCGATTTTTTCGTCATCAACGTCCCACTTTTGAGCGGACACGGCACCATCGCCCTCTTGGCCTTTCTGGGAGGGGTATCGGCCGCCGCCGGGATGGTTATGGTGGAATCGGTCGCCATATCCACCATGCTGCTCAACAATATCTTCATGCCGGTCATCGTTCGCTTCACCCCCCAACCCTGGTTTCCCTATCTGCTGATCAACCTGAAACGGCTCGGCATCATTCTGGTGATCTTCCTGGGGTATTTCTACTACCGGATCGCGGGCGACTCCTACATGCTGGTCAATATGGGGCTGATCTCCTTCTCGGCCGCCTGCCAGTTTCTGCCGGTCATGCTGGGGGGCCTCTATTGGAGGCGCGGCAACAAAACCGGCGCCATTACCGGTATCCTGTTCGGCTTTCTGACCTGGGCCTATACCTTGCTGCTCCCTTCGCTCGGCAAACCCGGCTGGCTTGGGATGGAACTGTTCACGAAAGGCCCTTTCGGCATCGGACTCCTCAAGCCGACCGAACTGTTCGGCCTCAGCAACATGGACCTGTGGAGCCACTCCCTGTTCTGGAGCATGCTGTTCAACGTGGGCGCATATATCTTCTGCTCGATCCTGTTGCGCCAGGACGAGTCGGAGCGCGAGCAGGTCCGGCGCTTCATCGGTAGCTACGAGCAGGAGCGCGCCTACTATCCGGCAGAGACCAAGCGTCTCTCCAAGCCGGTTACCATCGGCCAGTTCGTCAATCTGATGGCCAAGTTCATCGGAGAGGCGGATGCGCACCGAGCCATCAGCAGCCACCTGGGCGACCGGGAGATGGACGCGGACGGCAATGTTCCCGAGTTCG
This sequence comes from Oryzomonas sagensis, assembly GCF_008802355.1. Classification (NCBI taxonomy): domain Bacteria; kingdom Pseudomonadati; phylum Thermodesulfobacteriota; class Desulfuromonadia; order Geobacterales; family Geobacteraceae; genus Oryzomonas; species Oryzomonas sagensis. Next base: position 545,211 of record NZ_VZRA01000003.1, read on the forward strand.
AACTGCCCAACCTGAAGCGGTTCACCGAGAAAACCCTGGCCGGGTCGGTCGGCGCGGCCGCCGCCGGGGCCATTGTGGACAGTTTCCTTTCCGACATGGGGTCACGCATGGAATCGGTCTACGATATCTTCAGCTCCGTGCGCACCTCCCTCGACCAGAGCCGCGAAGCTCTCTACGTCCGCCTGAAGGCGTCCGAGATCATCAATCGTACCCTTGACCTCCAGATCATCATGGATGACCTGCTCAACCTGCTCTTGAAGGAATTCAAGCTTGATGTGGCCTTCATCCAACTGCGCAACGGCAACGGCACCCTGACGGTCAAGAGCTATCAGGGGAGCAACCGGCGTCCCGTGGCTCCGCGGCATTGGTTCATGGAAAGCGCTCCCTACTGGGATATGGCGCTTTTGGACCGCAAGCCGCACTTCGTCAACGACACCAGCCAGATCAGTGGGACCGTCAACCTGGAGCAGACTATTGGGGAGGGAATCGTTTCCTGCGCCTATCTCCCCATCTTCCGCGAGGGCGAACCCTCCCTGGGGGTGTTATCGGTTTTTTCCAAATCGATCACCGGCATTTTCACCGAAGAGTTCATCAGCCTGCTGTGCAGTTTGGCGGGCCAACTGGCCCAGGCGGTCACCATTGTCCGCGAGATGGAGGCCAAGGAGCGGGAACGGAATGAGAAGGAACTGGCGCTCCTGACAAGCGCGCGGGTCACGCGGGACATGGAGATCGCCCAACAGATCCAGATGTCGCTCCTGCCCGACGCCGCCCCGGAGACCTTCGGGATCGATATGGCGGGCCGCTGCATCTCGGCCGCCCATGTGGGGGGCGATTATTACGATTTTTTCAAGCGCGACGACCGCACCATCGACCTCCTGATCGCCGACGTCTCCGGGCACAGCGTCGGCGCGGCCCTGATCATGGCCGAGGTACGCACCCTGTTGCGCGCCCAGGTCAATTCCGCCCACAGCGCCAGCGCCATTCTGCAAATCCTCAACAGCCAGCTTTACGACGATCTGACCCGCTCCGAGCTGTTCATCACCATGTTCTACGCCAAGTACAACTCCGCCACCGGCCGCCTTTCCTTCGCCAATGCCGGCCACAACCGTCCCATGATCAGCCGTGACGGCGAGCACTCATGCGTCGAGTTGGACGCGGAAGGCCTGATCCTCGGCGTCAAGACCTCGGTAATATTCGAGGAGCGCAGTTTCGAGCTTAAGGCGGGGGATGTGCTGCTCTTCTATACGGACGGCCTGACCGAGGCGCGCAACGAGCGGGACGAGATGTTCGGGACCGGGCGGGTATGCTCTCTCCTGGGCACGCTGCGGCACCTGCCGGCCAGGGAGATTATCGATGCGTTCTACGCGGCGGTCAGGGGCTTCACCGCTTCGGAAACATTCCAGGATGATATCTCCCTGGTCGTGCTCAAAATCCTGTAGAATCACCGCACCGTTCCCCGGCCTCGGCGCTCTGAGGGGGACACATAACGAAAGGAGTTACCCATGCAGTTGAAAATCGAAGAGAACGGAGCCGTCAGGGTCATCTACGTAAAGGAGGAACGCCTTGACGCCCACAACTCCGACGAGCTCAAGGCCGAACTGAACCGGCTGTTCGATAACGGGGCCAAAGACCTGTTGATCGACCTCAAGGAGGTACGTTTCATCGACAGTTCCGGGTTGGGGGTGCTGGTATCAGGATTCAAGAATGCATCCGCGCGCCAGGGGAGCCTCAAGCTTTCCGCGCTCCAGAGCCAGGTCAAGTCGATGTTCGAACTGACCCGCCTGCACCGGGTATTCGACATATTCCCGACGGTGGACGATGCGCTGGAGAGCTACTGACCGAGCCATCATTCACGTACCTGCAGTTTTCTCACACGCGAGGTTGTCATGAAGAACACCATCGACATAGAGATCGTTGTTCCCAACCAGACCCGTTACCTGAGCATGATCGGCAAAATCGGCGAAAATGTGGTGCGGGAGCTGGACCGCTTCAAAGGGGACCGGGAGGCCTTGGCGCACCACCTCAACGTGGTGCTGACCGAGGCCATGGTAAACGCCATCAAACACGCCAATGCCGCCGACCCCAGCAAGGAAATCCAGATACGCATCAGCGTCTCCGATCAGGAGATCTGCATCAAGGTCTACGACAGCGGGCAGGGTTTCGACCTCACGAGCGTACCCGATCCCAAGTTTGAAGCGGACCAGCTCGGCGAAAAGGGGCGCGGCATCTTCATCATCCGCTCTTTGATGGATTCCGTGGAGTACAAAAAGGCCGACGGAGGCAATGTCCTGGAGATGAAAAAATCCCTTGGCTAAAAAGGACGCGCCTCAACGCCCCATTCATTCAATTCCGTCAGCACGTTGCCAATCATTTTTTCAAGTTGTGCAGTAATGTTTTGGGAGAGTTCCGCTCCCATCTCGATACTGGCGGGCTGAATCCCGACCAGTACCATCTCACGGGGAGCATGCCCCAGCAACTCCGCCACGGCGAGAAGATCCTTGAGCCCCATCTGGTGAGGAGAAACCTTGGTTTGCAGAGCAATCGGCAACTCCTTGCCCGACAGCCGCACCAGCGTTCCCGGTTTGCCCCCCGTTTCGACCGCATCCACCACCAAGAGCCGCCCGATCCCTTCCAGCATGGGCAAAAGATCCAACCCCAGGGTGCCCCCGTCCATGATCTCCACTTGGGGCGGGAAGCGGTAGCGTTTCTGGAGTTCCTGGACCACCCGCACGCCTACCCCGTCGTCGCACATCACCAGATTGCCGATGCCGAGCACCAGGATAGCTGGGGCTTGGGCTTGACCGTCATGCAAAATCATGCACCCCTCCGCTGCGGAAAATGGACGCGCCCCCTGTGGCCCGGCTGAACCTAAAATATCCCCAGAATCCGTGACGCCGGAATACCTGAGCTGCCGGAAGAGCCGGAGCCCGCACGCCGTCCGTGCAGCACCAAGCCACTCACCACGCTGGGCCGCCGCCGGACGGTCGGCCATCTGCATCCCCGCAGAGGCAGAGGCATTCCGGACAAGCGGAGGCATGGAGGCGTCACGGATTCTGGGGATACACTAATCCTCTTTCTTCACCGTGAACTTGTAACCGCAGAACATGCTGGAAATCTCGCTGCCGTGCTCCTTGATGTCCATCAACCAGGCGCTGTAGATATGGTTGATGACGAAACCGACGATCAGCCACATGCCGAAATGATGGGTGAGCCGCATCCCCTGGTCGCTGAACAGGGCATACATGAAACCGAGCGCCCGGTGCATCGGCGAGGCGGGGGCGTGTTCGGCATACAACGCAAAGCCGGTCAGGATCATGGTGGAGTAGATGCAGAACAGGGCGATATAGGCGGTGGTCGCCAGGGGGTTGTGTCCAACGGTCTCGGGCACATCCTTGTCGATCAGCAGGTAGTAGCGCAGCATCCTGAGCAATTTATGACGCCCCCTGGCGGTGGCGAGCGGGAAAAACTCTTTCCACCCCGAGTACTTGTTGCCGATGAACGACCAGATCACCCGGGAGATCACGCTGACGGCAAACAGGTAGGCCGCGGCAAAATGGATGAAACGAATCCAGCCCATCGTAAAATCGGATGCCGAACGGCCGAACGAGAAGGGGGTGCCGATGAAGAAGCCGGTCACCGACAGCACGACGATGCAGATCACGTTGATCCAGTGGCACCAGCGCACCGGCAATTCCCAGATGTAGTTCTTGAATTTGCACTGTTCGCTCATAACCGGCCCCCCTTCTAGGAAACCTTCACTCTGATCACTTCATTTCCGGCGGTATCCACCACATGAACGGCGCAGGCCAGGCACGGGTCAAAGGAGTGGACGGTGCGCAGGATCTCCAGCGGTTTGGCGGGGTCGGCCACTGGTGTTCCGATCAGGGCCGCCTCGTAGGGGCCGCGCTGCCCCCGGGCATCCCGGGGGGACGCGTTCCAGGTGGAGGGGACAACCGCCTGGTAGTTGAGGATCTTCTGGTCCCTGATCTTGATCCAGTGCCCCAGGGCGCCGCGCGGCGCCTCGTGCCAACCGTAGCCGCTGGCCTCGGCGGGCCATTCGCCGGGGTCCCACTTCTCGTTGGCGTGGATGCGGTAATCGCCCTTGGCGATATTGGCGATCAGCTCGTCCAGCCATTTCGGAGTCTGGCGGGCGACCAGCAGGCAATCGATGCCGCGGGCGCCGGTCCTCCCCAGGGTGGAAAAGAGCGCCTCGGGGCCGACTCCCAGCTTGTTCAACACCATATCCACCGCCGCCTTGGCCTCCTTGTGGCCGGAGGCATACGCTACCAGCACCCGGGCCAAGGGTCCTACCTCCATGGCCTTTTCATCGTAGCGGGGCGCCTTGACCCAGGAGTACTTTTTGTCCGTATCCAGGTATTCGTAGGGGGGCTTGGGGCCGCTGTAGCGCGCCTCGGATTCGCCGTCCCAGGGATGGAGTCCCTTTTCCGGGCCGTTCTTGTACTCGAACCAGGAGTGGTCCACGTACTCGGCCACCTTTTTCTGGTCCACCGGCAGCACCTGGGAGATGTCCTTGCCCAGGATGGCGCCCTGGGGCAACCACTGGTTGCCGGCCGCATCGGGGAATTCGCCGTAGCAGAGGAAATTGCCCACCCCGCCGCCGATAGCGGCCCACTCCTTGTAGAAAGAGGCGACCGCCAGAAGGTCCGGGATATAGACCTTTTCCACGAAGTCCTGCGCCTTCTTCAGCAGGCGTTTGATCTCCATCAGCTTGTCGGCGTTGAGGGCGTTCTGGGAGTCGGGATCGATGGGGATCGACATGCCGCCCACCAGAAAGGTCTGGGGATGGGGATTCTTGCTCCCCAGGATGGCGTGAATCCTGATAACGTCCTTCTGCCACTCCAGGGCCTCCAGATAGTGGGCCGTCGCCATCAGGTTCGCCTCGGGGGGGAGCTTGTAGGCCGGATGGCCCCAGTAGGCGTTGGCGAACGGACCGAGTCGCCCCGATGCCACGAAGGCTTTGAGCCTGTCCTGCACCGATTTGAAGTAGGTCGGGGAGTTGTTGGGCCAGTCGGAGAGAGAGGCGGCCAGGGCAGAAGTCCCGGCCGGGTCGGCCTTGAGGGCCGAGGTCACGTCCACCCAGTCCAGGGCGTGCAGGTGATAGAAATGGATAACGTGATCCTGCACATTCTGGATGCCGATGATGATATTCCTGATCAACTGGGCGTTGGGCGGGATTTTGATCCTGAGCGCATCCTCCACGGCCCGGATGGAGGCGATGGAATGCACGGTAGTGCAGACGCCGCAGAAACGCTGGGTCCAGAACCAGGCATCCCGCGGGTCGCGCCCCTGGAGGATCTTCTCGATGCCACGGAACATGGTGCTGGAACTCCAGGCATCGGTGATCCTGCCGTTATCGATCTCGGCCTCGATGCGCAGATGTCCTTCAATCCTGGTAATCGGGTCAACCACTATCTTGGCCATTGCCTATCCCTCCCTGTTTTCGTCGCTGGGTTCCTTATCTCTCCTTATGGCGTTCAGTGCGCCGTGGACGGCAAAGGCCGTTGCGGCGCCGGCCGCGAGCCCGATGCCGATCTTGTCGGCGGTCTGCTCGATACCGAAACCGGGCACGTGGGGCAGACGTTTGTACAGGGGGCCCATGGTGTCCCAGAAGGCCGGCTCCGAGCACCCGGCGCAGCCGTGGCCGCTCCCCACCGGCCAGCTAGTCTTGTCGTTGTAGCGTTGAGTGGGACAATTGTGGAACGTGGCCGGCCCCTTGCAGCCCATCCGGTAGAGGCAGAACCCCTTGCGGTGGCCGTCGTCGCCCCACTGCTCCACGTACTGGCCGGCATCGAAATGGGGGCGGCGCTCGCAGTTGTCGTGGATGCGTTTGCCATAGGCGAACAGCGGCCGGCCGTGGCCGTCCAGGGCCGGGATCTTGCCGAATACCAGATAGTGGACCACGGTGGCGGTCAGGTTGTCGGCATTGACCGGACAGCCGGGCAGGTTGATGACCGTTGCGCCGGGAACCGCCTCTTTGACGCCGACGGCCCCGGTGGGGTTGGGCACGGCAGCCGGGATGCCGCCGAAGGATGCGCAGGTGCCCACCGCGATGGTTGCCAGGGCGCCGCCGCAGACCTGGCGCGCCCGCTCAAGGTGCGACTTGCCGCCCACACAGCCATAGACGCCGCCGTCCCTCATGGGGATCGATCCCTCGACGACGCAAAGGTACTTGCCCCTGTAGTCGGCAATGGTTTTTTCCAGGGCGGCTTCCGCCTGGTGCCCGGCGGCGGCCATGATGGTCTCATGGTAGTCGACGGAGAGGATATCGAGGACGATCTCCCCCACGGTCGGGTTGGCGGAGCGCAGCAGCGCCTCCGTATCCCCGGCGCAATCCTGAAACTCCAGCCAGACCAGCGGCGGGCGCTTGACCTCGTCCAGGGCCTGGGCAACTTTGGGGGCGAAGGTGACCGGCAGGGCCATGGCAGCGGTCATGGCGGAACAGAATTTCAAAAAATCCCGTCGGGAAACCCCCCGTTCCCTGAGTATTTCTCCTACAGAGTACTCGCGCATTGCGCAATTACGTTCTAACAAACCGTTTTCAGCACCATCATCTTGACTGTTCATTCACAACCCCCTTTTTGGCTGGAGTGACCTAACATCAATCATTATGGGCATATATTGAATATATTTATTGCCATTCAGTATAATATAAAAATGTTCTATTGCAATATTTTTTGTCAATCTTTCTTGGGATGCCACAAAAAAACGGCTGCCGAAGCAGCCGTTGCACAGGGGAATTTGAAAAATCAGTTTTTGGGTTTGGTCTTTTTCTTTTGTTTGAGCGATTCCCTGAGACGCTTGGAGGCCCGCTCGATCATCAGGTGGTGACTGCCCAGGTGGGGCGATTCCGCAGCAGGCACGCGCTGGGTGTAACTACCATCCGGGTGCATGTCCCAGACCGAGCGTTGGTCGGAAAGATGAATATCGAAGATGGCCCGCAACTCCTTGGTCAACTCCGGTGACTCGACCGGACAGAGGACCTCTACACGCGCTTCAAGATTGCGTTTCATGGCGTCTGCCGAAGCGATGAAATAGTCATCCGCGCCGCCGTTTCTGAAATAGTAGAGACGCGAGTGTTCCAGGAAGCGCCCGACGACGCTCATAACCCTAATATTCTCCGAAAGCCCGGGAATGCCGGGGCGCAGCCGGCAGGTGTCGCGCACCACCAGGTCGACCTTCACCCCTGCCTGGGACGCCCGGTAGAGCGCCTTGACGATATCGCCATCTTCCAGGGCGTTCATCTTGAACTGGATCAGCCCGCCCCCTTTTTGGCGGTGCGACTCGATCTCCCGTTCAATCCCCGCCAGGAGCGCCTTTTTGAGCATCCGGGGCGCCGGTACGATCTTCTGGTAGTTACGTTTCGCCATGAAACCGGTGGTCAGGTAGTTGAACAACTCCGTCACGTCCTGGCCGATCGTCTGATCGCAGGTCAACAGTCCCAGGTCGCTGTAGATGCGCGCCGTCTCGGCATGGTAATTTCCGGTGCCGATGTGCACATACCGCCGCAGCCCGTTATAGTCCTGACGCACCACCAGAATCACCTTGCAATGGGTCTTGAGGCCAACGACGCCGTAGGTCACATGGATACCGGCCTCTTCCATCCGTTCCGCCAGGCGGATATTGGCCGCCTCGTCGAAGCGGGCCTTGAGTTCCACCACCACCGCCACCTGTTTGCCGTTCTGGGCGGCCAGCACCAGGGAATCGATGATGCGTCCCTGGATGGAGGTGCGGTAGAGGGTCATCTTGATGCCGCGTACCTTGGGGTCGGTGGCCGCTTCCCGCAGGAAGCGCTCCACCGATGTGGAGAACGACTCGTAGGGGTGTTGCAGCAGGATGGAGCCGCAGTCGCGGATGATATGGAAGATGTTGCGCGTCGCCTGCAACTGGGGGTGTTCGATGGGGTAATGGGGCTGGTCGTGCAGCCGGGCATAATCGAGGCCAGCGAGTTCGAACAGGTCGCGCAGGGCCAGAAGACCGGGCACCTCGAAGACGTCGTTTTCTTCGTCCAGCTCCAACTCGGCCGCCAGGCGACCGCGATGGACCGGATCCATGCCGGCGCCGATCTCCAGGCGCACAATCGGGGCGAACTTCCGCTCCTTCAATTCGGACTCGATCATAGCCATCAGATCGTCGGCTTCCTCCTCATCCCGTTCGGTATTGGCATTGCGGGTCACGCGGAAGATTTCGCAGCTCACGATACTCATGCCGGGAAAGAGCGTGTCCAGGTTGTTCATCATCACGTCTTCCAGGCAGACGAAATGGTCCCCCTTCCCCACCCTTATAAAACGGGGTGTTCCCAGGCCGACCGGCACCTTGACCCGCGCCAGGGACACCTCCCGCGCCCTGGGGTAGCGCAGGGTCACCAGCAGGTTGAGGGACAGGTTGGAAATGAACGGGAATGGGTGGGCCGGGTCGATGGACTGGGGGGTCAGCAGGGGAAAGATGTTGGTATAGTAGTGCTCCCGCAATGTCTTCTTTTCCTTGGCGGTAAGTTCGTTGTAGGATTCTACGGCGATGCCCTTTTCCTCCAGCAGGGAGCAGAGGTGGCGGAAAAGCTGATCCTTGCGGGCCTCAAGACTGCGAATGACAAGGTGGCACTCCTGAACCTGCTGGTGCGGTGTACGGCCATCCAGGGTCAGCTCCCGCATGCCGGCGCCGATCTGCTGCTTAAGGCCACCGATGCGCTTCATGAAAAATTCGTCCAGATTTGAACTGACAATGGCGATGAACTTCAGGCGCTCGAGCAGGGGCGTCCGGCTGTCCTCGGCTTCGTGCAGTACCCGCTGGTTAAATTCCAGCCACGTCAACTCCCGGTTGAGATACCACTCGCTGTCGTTCAGATCGAATTCGGGAGCAGCCGGAGTTTCCTCAACGGCCACAGGCGGCTTCCGTTTCGTCGCCTTGGCCTTGGGGGGCTTTGCCGGTGTTGGGTCTACCTTGTCCACCTTGCCTCGCTTGGTCTTTTTCTGGGCTTGTTTCTTGGTACGGGGGGATGCTGTCACCGTGGTCTCCAGGGTGCGGATTTGTTCTACCTGATAGATGTTACATTATTATGGCACCGTAGCAACAAGCATGGAACAGATTTGCGTCTACAGCACTGTTGTGGTACACCTGATCACCTATGAAACGACTCAACACTCCGCAGCAACAGGCTGTCAACCACACCGAGGGCGCCCTGCTGATCCTGGCCGGGGCCGGTTCCGGAAAGACCCAGGTCATCACAAGCCGCATCGTTCACCTGCTCAAGGATAAGCGCATCCCCGCCGACAACATCCTGGCGGTGACCTTCACCAACAAGGCCGCCCGGGAGATGAAGGAGCGCGTCGGCGCCATGGCCGGCAGAATGGCGGACGGGATCATCATCTCTACCTTCCATTCCCTGGGGGTGCGCATCCTGCGCCGCGATATCCGGGCGCTGGGCTTCAAGCCCAACTTTTCGATCTACTCCACGTCGGACCAGGCCGGCGTACTGCGGCAGGCCATGCGGGAGCGGGACATCGACCCGAAGCAATGCGACCCGGACCTGATGCTCTGGAAGATCTCCGGCCTCAAAAACCGTCTCATCACCCCTGCCGAATTCAAACCGGCCCACGACGACAAGCTCGAACTGGCCACGGCCGCAGTCTACCCTCGCTACCAGGAACTGCTCAAGGGGTTCAACGCCATCGATTTCGACGACATTATCATGCTTTCGGTCAGGCTGCTGCAATCCAACGCCGCTATCCTGGGGCACTGGCAGGAGCGTTTCCGCTACATCATGGTGGATGAGTATCAGGATACCAACGCCTCACAGTACCTGCTGATCTCGCTTCTGGCTCAGAAACACGGCAACATCTGCGTGGTGGGGGACGACGACCAGTCCATCTACGGCTGGCGCGGGGCCGAGGTGCAGAACATCCTCAATTTCGGAGACGACTATCCGGGCTGCCGGGTGATCAAGCTGGAGCAGAACTACCGTTCCACCAGCTCGATCCTGGATGCGGCCAACAGCGTCATCAGGAACAACCCGGTCCGTACCGACAAGGCCCTCTGGACGGCCGGCGGCCAGGGGCGCGGGATCGACCTGATCGTTGCGGCCGACGAAGAGGAAGAGGCCGCCAGGGTGGCTGACAGCATGATGCTGGAGCAGTTCCGCGGCAAACTCCCGTGGTCCGATTTTGCCGTACTCTACCGATCCAACGCCCAGAGCCGGGCCTTCGAGGAAAAATTGCGCCTGGAGCGCATCCCCTATATCGTGGTGGGGGGACAGCAGTTCTACGAACGCAAGGAGGTCAAAGACGCCGTGGCCTACCTGCGGGTCATCGACAACCCGGGCGACGAGGCATCCCTGCTGCGCATCATCAACTTCCCCCGCCGGGGCATCGGCGACAACACCCTTTTGCACCTCAACCAGTGGTCCCTGGCGCACAACGTTCCCCTGTTCGAGGCCTTGGGCCGGGTGGCGGAGATCGCCGACATCTCGGAGTCGTCGAAAAAAGCGGTAGGGGCCTTCCACCGGATGATGACGGAGGTTATTGCCGGTTTCGGCCGCACCGACCTGGGGGCCCAGGTCAACGCCCTTTTCAACCGCCTGCGCATCGAGGACGAATTGTACCGCACCCTGAACGACGCTTCCCAGGCCCGCAAGCGGATCGAGAATATCGAACAGGTGGTCAACTCCCTGGCCATATTCGAGGCCCAAACCCCCAGGGCCACCCTGTCGGCGTTTCTCGAGAGGATCTCGCTGATGGACGAGGAAAAATCGGAGGACGACAAGGAGCACGGCCACGACGCCGTCACACTCATGTCGCTGCACTCCAGCAAAGGGCTGGAATTCAACCATGTTTACCTGGTGGGGTTGGAGGAGGAATTGCTCCCCCACAAGCGTTCCATTGAGGAGGACCCGGCCTGTGCCGAGGAACGGCGGCTGTGCTACGTGGGCATCACCCGCGCCCGCCAGCACCTGACCATCTCCCGCTGCCGGACCCGCAGGAAGTACGGCAGCATCGAAGAACGCAAGCCGAGCCGTTTTTTGGCAGAGATACCGGAGCACCTGCTGCTTGATGCGTCAACCGATGGCGGCGAGGCCGCGGAGGGGGAACCGGTGGATCTGGCGGCAGCCTTCTTTGCCCAGATGCTGGGGGAGTGACCTGAATCGGAGCGGCTTCTCACTCGCTCACAGGGGCACAGAGGACACCCAAAATCAAAGGCTTATAGCGGTAAAACAAAATCTTGTATTTTATTCTAAGTCGTTAGTCTTCCTGATTTTCTCTGTGCATCTGTGAGCTCTGTGAGAGATTGCCTTTACCCCGCCGTGATCACCAGGAACCGGTCATCGAAATAACGTTCCAGCAGCGGACGCACATCATGCCATGACAGCCCCCCTCCCCCGCAACCGGGTCGCGGCACCACGATCATCTTCCAACCAGCCGTATCGGCAAGCGCGGCCAATTCACGGGCGGACTGTTCGATCAACCCCAGGTCGGGGACGGCATAGGGCGACTGCTCCACCGGGAAACTCACCAAATTGCCGCCCAGGTGATGCACATGGTTGCCGTCCTCTGCGATGCAGGCGCCAAGCCTTCCGGGAAACCAGGGAAAGAGCCGCGCAGCCTGGGCAGCCACCCCTCGTCCCATGACAGCCTTGCCGTTTTTCGCCACCTCCCCGTTGGTAGTAATGGCAACAATGGCGGTTTTTTGATAATCCCAGATATTGCCGTGGATCTCACGCATCGGAGTTTACCTCGAAAAAAACCCGCGGCTGGTGACAGCGCGGGCTGTAGTAACGGTCAGTAGAGTTTGTGGATGAAGTTGGCGATTTCCTCACCCTCGTCCGTTGCCTGGATCGGCATGACCCCCCTGATGCGGCCCAATCCGCCCCCCTCGCCGCCGGAGCGGGTATCGCTGAAGGTTGCCAGTTCCTTGCCGGTTTTGGCGTCAACCAGACGGCCCGAGACCGAGATATTGGTCTTGCCGCTCTCCGGGGCCATCCATCCCAGGAAAAACTTGGCCGCACCGATGCCGCCGTTGAACTTGGTAAATTTACCCTCCACGATTATGGCCTTGCCCTTTGGCGTGCCGCCGGCAAGCACGTTTTTGAACTTCCCTTCCTTTTTCAGGTACTTGACAAGGCTTTCTTTCAGGTTCTTTACGAGGGTCGGCTTGATTTCCTCCACGATCTTCTTTTCCTCGTCGTCGAGATTGGCCAATTCAGCCCCCTCGGTGGCAAAGGCCTTGACGACTATCGTGTCGTAGGCGGACAGGCGCTCGCTGGTAAAAATAGATTCCTTGCCCAAAACATCGGGACTGGGCAGCGTATCCCTGGCAAACACCGTGAATGCGCCGCACAGCAAAAAAACGACAAGCAAAGAAACTTTTTTCATAATCCCCCCCATTTAATTGTTACAATTGACTATAGCAACACAGGTGTCATTGTCAATCATAAAGTTGCATTATTTCGAATAGTTACGAATTAGCCATCCCCAACTCCCATCCAGACGCACAAAAGGTGCCCCATGGCAAATACAAGGCTTGATACATCCGCATACATCGCCCGGCTCAGGGCGCTGGACAAGAACGCACTCCCGCCTGACGGCGGCCAGGGCTTCAATCGCCTGATTTTTGCCCGCAGCCCCTATCTGCTGCAGCACGCCGAAAACCCGGTGGCATGGTATGAATGGGGCGATGCAGCCTTTGAGAAGGCCCGTGGCGAAAACCGGCCGGTATTGCTCTCCATCGGCTACGCCACCTGCCACTGGTGCCATGTCATGGCCCATGAGTCCTTTGAGGACGAGCAGGTTGCCGCGCTGTTGAACAGCCACTTCGTCTGTATCAAGGTGGACCGGGAGGAGCGCCCGGATATCGACGATTTTTACATGGCCGTGTCCCAGGTGTTGACCGGCAGCGGCGGGTGGCCGCTGAACATCTTCATGACGCCGGACAAACGCCCCTTCATGGCCGTCACCTACCTGCCCCGACAGGGACGCGGGGGGCAGAGCGGCCTGATGGAGCTGCTCCCCAACATCGCAGCACTCTGGCGCCAGCGCCCCGACCTGATCGAAAAGAACTGCCGCGCCATCATGGATGCCATGGGTAATCATCCCCGCTCACAAGAGCGCAATATTACCCTTGATTTAAAGCATGTTACAGATACATCGTTAAACCAGTTGAGCAATATATACGACCCGCTGCACGGCGGATTCGGGACCGCTCCCAAGTTCCCTATGCCTATCAACCTGAGCTGGCTCACCGGGCAGGGAGCGGCGGGAAACCACCAGGCGCTGGGAATGGCGCTCCATACGCTGAAAAAGATGCGCAGGGGCGGGATATGGGACCAAGTGGGTGGCGGGCTGCACCGTTACGCCGTGGACCGGGAGTGGCTCGTGCCCCACTTCGAAAAAATGCTCTACGATCAGGCCATGGTCGGGCTGGCGGCACTGGAGGCGAACCAGGCGACGGGTGACGGTTTCTATCTCCACATGGCCGAAAACATCTTCGGCTTTGTCGTCCGCGAACTGACCTCGCCCGATGGGGCTTTCTATGCCGCCCTGGACGCCGATTCGGAAGGCATTGAAGGCAAATGCTACGTCTGGGATAAAAGAGAGATCGAAGAGTGCCTCGGCGATGAGGCTCCCCTGTTCTGCCGGTTTTATGATGTGACCGCCGAGGGCAATTTTGACGGGCACACCATCTTGCACACGCCGCTCGGCCTGGATGAATTTTGCACCGACGCAGCATTGGACCCGGCGGCAACCGGCCTGCGGCTGGAACACGGCCGGTTGCTGCTGTTGGAGCGGCGGAAGCGGCGCATCGCCCCCTTCAGGGACGAAAAGGTCATCACCGCCTGGAACGGCCTGATGATTGCCGCCCTGGCCCGTGGTGGAGCGGTGGCCGGAGCTCCCGCGTTCCTGGATGCGGCCAGCCGTGCCGCATCGTTCCTGCTGGAGAGATTGCGCCGCAGGGATGGGCGCCTCCTGCGCAGCTTTCTGGGGGAAGCGGCCGATGTCCCCGGTTTTCTGGAGGATTACGCCTTCCTGGCGTTCGGCCTGCTGGAACTGTTCGAAGCCACCCTGGACACGGCCTGGCTGGAGCGGGCGGTGAAGCTTGCCGACCAAATGCTGGAAATCTTCCTCGATCCCGACAGCGGCCGTTTTTTGAAAACCGGCCGTGATGCCGAGGCCATGCCCCTGGCGGCCTCCCTGGATCATGACGGTGTCGTGCCGTCAGCCTTCTCCCTGACCGCCCAGGTATTCATCCGCCTGGCCCGCGCCGCCGCAAGGCCCGACCTGCTGGATCACGCCCGCCGCCTGCTGGAAAGCTATGCCGCTGACGTGCAGCGCCAGCCCACGATCCACCTGGGAAGCCTGCACGCCATGGCCCTGCTGGAGGGTGAACCGTTCGAGGCCCGTTTCAGCGGACAGCGGGACCATCCCGCCATGCAGGGGTTGTTGCACGCCCTGAAGGCACGCTACTGCCCCAACCTTGTGCTGACCTTCGAAGCGAGCGACGACTCCCCCGCCCTCGCCATCTGCGCCCAGGGGACCTGCTACCCGGCGGTCCGCAAGGCAAGCGAATTGGAACCGATCCTGAAGCGGGTCGCCCCGCGCTTAACCGGTCAAACGTGATGGGCTAAGGATTATTTCCGCCGCAGCGCCCCGATCATCCCCGCATCGAGCACCACCGCCGCCGGGATGAAGGTATCCAGTTCATTGACCGCGTCCCCCAGCAGCCTGCGGGTAAGCTCCCGGAACAGGAGCAGTTCCTGGGCGAACAGATCCAGAAAGGGGTGGCGGAGATCCTCAAGCTGCGCAACATCGATGCCCGTGAAATTCAGGGTACACCATTCGTCCATCAGCGCCTCGCCCGAGGTGTCCAAAAGCGGGATGCCGTTCAAGCGGCAAGTCATGGGGCGGTGCTCGTAGACCAGGCAACTCCCGTCTTCAGCCAGGAGCAGGCACGGCGTTTCATCCTCTTCCGGCATCAGTTCCTCCCACTCCTCCTCCGGGATGCGGTTGAGAATCCACGGTTCGACAAAGGAGGGATTGCAGGCGGACAGCGAGGCCAGGCGTTCCGTCGCCTTCTGACGCAGGGAGCACTGCACGGCTTCCGGCAGTGCGTCGATACCGCTACGCAGATAGAGGGCGTCGAGCACCGTGATGTCGAACAGCCCCCGGCAACAGGCCGAACAGCCACGGTGGCACGCAATCTGGTCCCCATGGCGCTGGATGCAGCCGTCGAACCAGCGATCCACCTCCCGCAGCAGTGCTCCATAGCGTCCCAACAGTTCTTTCATGGTGCTGTACCTCCCGGAGCGGATAAACTCGCCAGCTTGTCGTTGTGGGAAAGAAGCCCGAAACCATATCCCCGCTCCTTGAGGATGGGTATCAAGTCCTTCAGTGCCGCCAGGGTCGCATCATGGCCGGAACCGTCATGGAAGAGCACAATGGCATGCTTGCGTTCATTTTTGGCCAGTTGCCCCAGCACCGCCTTCTCTATGAGGCGGCGGTTGTGGGCTCCCCGCTTGGTGGAATCATAACTGTCGATATCCCAGGTAAAGATCTGGGCACCTTCGGCGGCCACCCGGGACACCAGCTTTCTGCCCGAAGCGCCGTAGGGGATCCTCACCATGCGGCCATCGCCGCCCAGACGGTCGATCAGGGAGGCCGTCCGGCCGATCTCGCTGGTATTCCTGGCGAAGGAGGCCTTGAGCTTATGGAGATTATGGGAAAACGTATGGCTGGCAACCCGGTGCCCCATGGCGACCAGCGAGGTAACGGTCTTTTCATGCCCCTTGACATTGCAGCCGAGCACAAAAAACGTAGCCCGTATGCCTTGGGATTTCAGGTAGGTAGCAATCGGCAACGTCAGGCGCGAAGGGCCGTCGTCGAAGGTAAGGTAGATGATGCTGCGCCCCGGACCGGTTCGCGGGCGTGCCTGGGATGGGATCCCGGCCTTGGGCGCAACGTTGAGAGGGGGCACGGCGAATGGCTTGACGCCGGGGAACGATCCATCATGGGGGTGCGGGAGGGACGTGCGACCTGAATCCGCCCCTTGAACGGCCCGGTCCGGTTGCCCTGCCATTGCCGCCGGGGTTCTCCCGACAGGGTCGTCACGGCGCTGTTCGTCCGCTACGGCATCGCTCAAGGAAACGATCTCGTCGGCCACGGCCACGTCCGCTCCGCGCTGACCGCTGCCATCCGGGTCCACAGCCACGCCGGCCCCCTGACGCAGTTGAGCGGCAAGGAGGGCGCGGGACAACAGGCGGCTCTTCAGACCGGCAAGACGGTACAGGCTGTCGGCTTCCTCGATCATGCCGCTCTTGTAATACCGGTCGGCAAGTTCCAGGGTGCGACGCACCGTGTCGGTTTCTTCGGGCGCCGGAGAATCGGCGGCCGCGGCAAGGGCCGCGTTGAAGCTGGCATAGGCGTCGCTACGCCAGTGGGGGACCGTGGCGGCACAGCCGGAGAGCAACAGCAGGAGCGCCGCCAGACAGCATCTCAACACGAGCCGCATGGACAGTGGCGCTGTCACAAGCTACATATACACCATGACTTTGATGTTGATGGCGCCGCTGGCCGTGGTGAAGGGAATCGTCACGCCCTTGCACTGCACGTTGATACTGGTGCCCTCATTGGGGTCGGGCGGTTCGGAAATGGCGCGCAACTGGCCGGAAACCACCAGCGGCAGTCCCAGGGCCACGCTGCCGTACTGCTCGTGGTATTTTGTCTTGAACACACCGGCAATGTTGTTTGCCAGTTCGCCGACCGCATCGCGGATGCACTCGTCGTCGGCCTCGTCCACCATCAATAACTCCTTGGCGACGCACTGGGCCGTCTTCTTGTCGGTGGCAAAGATGATGTAGCCGACCCGGTCCCCGGCCACGCCCACGATGCCGGTCACATCCGAATCCACCGCACCCACCTTCTTTTCGACCTTGCCGGCCAGCAGGTCGATGTTCATGTAACTTTTGAAGGTATCCTGGGTGGCGGACATGATGGTGAACATAATCTCTTCAAAGGATATTCCGGACAAATCAGTTACCTCCAGCTTGTCGTAATGCGTTATTGACAGGTGCTACGCAGCATCTACTCCCACTCGATGGTTGCAGGCGGCTTCTGGCTGATGTCGTACACCACCCGGTTGACCCCTTTGACCTCGTTGATGATGCGTGAAGAAATGGTGCCCAGAAGCTCGTAGGGCAGTTTGACCCAATCGGCGGTCATGCCGTCCAGGGAATTGACCGCCCGGAGCGCCACGGTAAAATCATAGGTGCGGGCGTCGCCCATGACGCCCACCGTCCGCACCGGCAGGAGCACGGCGAAGGATTGCCAGATCTCCCGGTACAGACCGGCCTTGCGGATCTCTTCCAGCACGATGGCGTCCGCCTCGCGCAGGATTTCCAGCTTTTCCGCGGTCAACTCGCCGATGCAGCGGATGGCAAGCCCCGGACCGGGGAACGGTTGACGGTGGACCACCTCGTCCGGCATCCCCAACTCCTTGCCCAGCAGCCTGACCTCATCCTTGAAGAGTTCCCGCACCGGTTCCAGCAGCTTCAGGTTCATGCGTTCCGGCAGGCCGCCCACGTTGTGGTGGCTCTTGATGACCGCCGACGGCCCCTTGGTGGAGACCGACTCGATCACGTCCGGATAGAGCGTCCCCTGAGCCAGGTAATCCACCTGTCCCAGCTTGGCGGCCTTTTCCTCGAACAGGTAGATGAACTCGTTGCCGATGATCTTGCGTTTTTTCTCCGGATCGCTGACACCCGCCAGCTTTTCCAGAAAACGGGCCGACGCATCCACATAGTCCAGATTGATCTTGAAATGCTTGGTAAAGAGGTTGACGACCTTCTCGGCCTCCCCCTTGCGCAGCAGGCCATTGTTGACGAAGATGCAGTGGAGCTGGTCGCCGATGGCCTTGTGGATCAGTACCGCCACGACCGAGGAATCGACCCCGCCGGACAGGGCGCAGATCACCTTGCCCGTTCCGACCTTTTCCTTGATCGACGCGATCTCGGTCTCGATGAAGCCGGCCATGGTCCAGGTCGGTTTGCAGCCGCACACCGTGAAGATAAAGTTGCCCAGCATCTCGTCGCCGCGGGGCGTGTGCACCACCTCGGGATGGAACTGCACCCCGAAGAAGCGCCGCTGTCCGTCCTTCATGGCCGCGACCGGCGAATGATCGGTATGGGCGATGACGCCGAAGCCTTTGGGCATCTCCTCGATGCGGTCGCCGTGGGACATCCACACCTCTTCATGGCCGCTGAAGCCGCTGAAGAGATCGCCATTGTCGTCGATCTGCAATTGGGAGCGGCCGTATTCCCGTTTGTCGGAGCGTTCCACCCGGCCGCCCAACTGCTGGGTCATGAGTTGCATGCCGTAACAGATGCCCAGAACCGGGACCCCCAGTTCAAAGATCCGCTGATCGGAGAGCGGCGCATCGGCGTCATAGACGCTGCACGGCCCACCGGAGAGCACAATTCCCTGGGGATCGAACGACTTGATCTTTTCCAGGGACATATTGAAGGGATGGATCTCGCAGTAGACGCTCTGCTCGCGGATGCGGCGGGCGATGAGTTGAGTCACCTGGGAACCGAAGTCAAGAATCAGGATTTTCTGGCTATGGATATCGGTGGTCATGCGTTGATCCTACCTATATTCTGCAAACCTTGCCACAGAGACACAGAGGCTCAGAGGAATCACGGAGATTGAACCAGGGAGTGTTGCGTCTGACTCTCTGGGCTCTGTGGCGGATTGCGTTTAATAATGTCTGCGGTTTATCCCTAATTGCCGACCCGGTAATTCGGGGCCTCTTTCGTAATCGTCACGTCATGCACATGGGATTCCTTGAGACCCGCGCCGGTGATGCGGATGAAGCGGCTCCGCTCCTGCATATCCGGGATCGAGCCGCAGCCGGTATAGCCCATACCCGACCGCAGGCCGCCCATCAACTGGTGGATATTGGCCGAAAGCGGTCCGCGCAGCGGCACCATCCCCTCGATCCCCTCCGGCACCAGTTTGACATCCTCGCCCACGTCCGATTGGAAATAGCGGTCCTTGCTGCCGTCCTTCATGGCCCCGATGGAGCCCATGCCGCGATAGCTCTTGTAGGTTCTCCCCTGGTAGAGGATCGTATCGCCCGGCGACTCCTCGGTCCCGGCAAAGAGCGAACCGATCATGATGCTGTCGGCGCCCGCCGAAATCGCCTTGGGCAGATCGCCGGAATACTTGATGCCGCCATCGGCAATGACCGGCACGCCGTGTTTGTGGGCAACCCGCGAACACTCGTGAATGGCGGTGATCTGCGGCACGCCCACGCCGGCCACCATGCGCGTGGTACAGATGGAGCCGGGGCCAATCCCGACCTTGATGCCGTCGGCGCCCGCCTTGATCAACGCCTCGGCCGCCTCGGCCGTGGCGATGTTGCCGGCAATGATCTCGACACCGGGGAAGGTCGATTTGGCCCGGATCACGGCGTCGATTACCCCCTGGGAGTGGCCATGGGCGGTATCTATGACAATAACGTCGACCCCGGCCCTGATCAGGGCCTCCATCCGGGCCTCCATCTCGGCCGTGATGCCGACCGCCGCGCCGACCCGCAGGCGGCCCAGGCTGTCCTTGCAAGCGTTGGGGTATTTCTTGACCTTCTCGATATCCTTGATGGTGATCAACCCTTTGAGATTGTGATCATCGTCAACCACCAGCAGCTTTTCGACCCTGGTATGCTTGAGGTGTTCCTTGGCTTGTTCAAGGGTGGTGCCCACCGGCACGGTCACCAGATTGCGCTTGGTCATGCGGGCCGAGATCAAGAGGTCGTAATCGGTTTCGAAACGCAGGTCCCGGTTGGTGAGAATCCCCACCAGCTTGCCGTTCGGCTTGGTGATCGGCACGCCGGAGATGCGGTAGCGCGACATGATGTCCAGCGCTTCGCTGATCTTCTGGTTGGGCCGCATGGTAATCGGGTCAACGATCATCCCCGATTCGCTTTTCTTGACCTTGTCGACTTCCTGGGCCTGGGCCTCGATGCTGAGATTCTTGTGAACGATGCCGAGACCGCCTTCACGAGCCATACAGATGGCGGTGCGGGCTTCGGTAACCGTATCCATGGCGGCGCTGACCAGCGGTATGTTCAGGGGGATGTTGCGGGACAGGCGGGTGGAGAGGTTGACATCGCGGGGCAAAACAAGAGAGTGGGCAGGCACAAGGAGGACATCGTCAAAGGTAAGACCTTCCGTTAACTTGTCGTAGGGCATATACAAAACTCCTCGCTTGATTAATTTTATTGAAGTTAGTACAGGGGAACGGGCATGTCAAGGTAAAAGGAGAAGGAAAAGGTATACTGAAAATGGGAACGTCCATTGTTCTGCCAATTTATCCCCGCATGTGCGGGGAGCAGGGGTGATGCAGGGGCGCGGCAGGCGGCGCCCCTGCATCGATATTCTCAATTACGCGGCGGGTCCGCTTCAGCGCGGGATGAACTCCTCCCGGGACGCAATCCTTTCCAACGCCGCCACGATGAGCTTGGCGGCATCCTCAAGATCCCCCAGGGAAACGGTTTCCACCGGCGTGTGCATGTAACGGAGCGGGATCTTGACCAGGGCCGTGGCCACACCGTTGCGGGAGATCTGCATGACGTTGGCGTCGGTGCCAGTGGCCCGGGGATTGGCGGTGTGCTGTACGTCGATCTTTTCCTTGTCGGCCGCTGCGGAGAGCAGGTCGAAGAGATGGGGGTTGATATTGGCCCCGCGGGTCAGGATCGGCCCTTTGCCCAAGGCTACCTCGCCGTTGTGCTTCTTTTCCACATCCGGCTGATCGGTGGCAAAATCCACCTCGACACAGATACCTACGTCCGGGTTGACGGCATAGCAACTGGTGGTGCCGCCCCGCAGGCCGATTTCCTCCTGGACGGATGAAACGCCGTAGAGATCCACGGCCAGTTTTTTCTTGCCGGCCGCCACCAGACGCAGCACCTCGGCCACCACGAAGCAGCCCGCCTTGTCGTCGAAGCCGCGCGACGACACCCGGTCCCCCGCCAAACGGGTGAAGGCGCTCTCGAACGTGACCGCATCGCCGACCCTCACCAGCTTCTGGGCCTCCTTCTTATCCTTGGCGCCGATATCGATGTACTGGGACTCCAGCTTGACCACGGTCTCCCGGTCCTTGGCGTCCATCAGATGGATCGGTTTCTTGCCGATCACGCCCGCCAGAGGGCCGCCAGCAGTATGGACATTGACCCGCTTGCCGGCCGTCAAGTGGGCATCCACCCCGCCCACGGCAGCGAAGTAGAGGAACCCTTTGTCGTCGATGTACTTGACCTGCAGGCCGATCTCGTCGGTATGCCCCACGATCATGACCCGCGGCAGGTCCTTACCCTTGCCGGAGATGCGGGCAAAGACATTGCCCATCACGTCGGTGGTCAACTCGTCGCAGTAGGGGGCGACATAGTCGCGAAAGACCCGCTGGGCCGGCTGTTCGTAGCCGGAAGGACTCGGGGCGTCGAGAAGTTTTTCCAGAAATGCCAGTGATTCTTTACGCATGACTTACACCTCGCTGATGTTGTAATTCAAATCTGTTACAATATTGCCTTTAAAGCATTGCCCAAAGTATTCAACCGTAACTTCTTCCAGCAAAAGCGAATCATCAGGGACAACCCTGACAGGGATGCCGGATGGCCGCAGGCGCATCAAGTTGCGCCGTTTTTGGCCGATCACGTCCGAGACCCGCGCAGGATGGCAGGTCACACTGAAAGGCGCATCGTCGGGCACAGCCGCTGCGATCTGCCGCACCAGATCAAAATACAACTCCGAACGCACCAACTGACCGAGCGCCGGGTGCCAGCAACCGGCCAGCACCGTTGCGCTGTTCAACCCATCGCCGGCCTGGAGGCCGATGCGGATGACATCAATCCCATCCCGCATGGCGCGATGCAGAAGCTGCTTGCAGAGCGCAATGCCCTGTTCCAAATCCAGGGGGTGGTATTCGCCCGTTTGATAACTCCGGGCCAACGGTGTCCCCGCCAGCACCACTACCGGGTAGAACCGCACAAAATCCGCCCCGGCTGCGATTACCCGCTCCAGCGACCTGAACGCAGCGGCGGGAGTATCGCCCGGAAGGCCGGGCATCAACTGGGCCCCGGCAACCAGGCCCTGTTCCCTGAGGCAGCGCAGAGCAGCCTCGGATGCGGCCGCGTCATGCCCCCGGCCGCTCAGCGCCAGGACGCCGTCATCCATGGACTGCACGCCGATCTCGACGACAGTGACACCTTGGCCGGCCAGGCGGCGCGCCGTAGCGCCATCCAGACAGTCCGGCCGGGTGGAGACCCTGACCGACCGCACAACGCCGTTTTCCAGAAAGGACTGAACAGGGGCCAGCAACTCATCCTGCACCTGTTCCGGCAGGGCGGAAAAACTGCCGCCGAAAAAGGCCACCTCCAGGGGGCGCCCGGCGGCGGAACGCTGCCAGGAACCGATGGTGGTGCTAATCTGCTGCCGGCTCGGCAGAGTGCCGCAGGAGCCGGAAATGACGCGCTGGTCACAGAATACACACGCGTGGGGGCACCCCTGGTGACTGATGAAGAAGGGAACCGTGACCGCTCTCACGTCAGCGTTCCCGATTGGATGAAAGCCGTTCCAACGCCTGTGCAGCCGCGGCCTGCTGGGCTGTTTTTTTCGACCGGCCCTCGCCCTCCCCCATCACGTCCCCCCCCACCAGCAACTGAAAATGGAACAGCCGGTCGTGGGGAGGGCCGGACTCTGCGCTCAGCCGGTATTCCGGCGGCGGCAGGCTTCTGGCCGAGAGCAGTTCCTGTAACTCGCTCTTGGCATCCCGCCCGACCTCCCGGCTGTCGGGGGCGGCAAGCAGGTTGCTGAACAGGCGCGACACCAGGGCACGGGCGGCTTCCAATCCCCCATCCTGATAGACTGCGGCGATCAGGGCCTCAAGGACATCCGACAGGATCGAGTCCTTGCTGCGGCCCGAGGTTTGCTCCTCGCCCCGCCCGAGACGAATAAAACCGCCAAGTTCAAGGGAACGGGCCAGGTTTGCCAGAGTCCCCTGCCCTGCCAGATGGGCCCGAGAACGGGAGAGGTCCCCTTCATGCCAGCCGGGGAAACGGGAATAGAGCATCTCGGCCAGCACCATGCCCAACACGGCATCGCCGAGGAATTCCAGGCGCTGATAATCGTCACCGCCCGCCTCATTGCACTCATGCTGCCAGGAAGGATGGGTCAGGGCGCGGCACGCCAGGCTGCGGTCCTTGAAAAGGTATGCAAGCCGTTCTTCCAAACGGGTGTAATCTATCGTCACTTCACTGCTCTCCTAACAGAGGAACTATAGTCATGCGACCCGAGTTTGGCAATAGAAAGCTATGTTATCAGACATGCGCAGTTATGCACCTATGAACAGAAATTCAGTTGCGAATTCGCGACAACTCGCCTATAATTCAGCATTTGCAGATAAACGGCATCAAGGGATGGGCGTGGGCTATTTCATCACATTCGAAGGCATCGAGGGGTGCGGCAAAACCACCCAGATCAAGCTGTTGGCCGAACATCTGAGGGCAGCCGGCCGGCGTGTCACACAGACACGGGAGCCGGGCGGCTGTGCCATTGCCGACCAGATTCGCCGTATCCTACTGGACGCCGACAACCGCGCCATGCTGCCCCACGCCGAGCTTTTACTCTACGCCGCTGCCCGTGCCCAGCATGTGGGCGAGGTCGTCAAGCCGGCCCTGGATGCGGGGGGCGTGGTGCTGTGCGACCGCTTCACCGACGCGACCATCGCCTATCAGAGCAACGGCAGGGGTATCGACCGCGAGACCGTCGACACCCTGAACACCCTGGCATGCGGAGGGGTGCGCCCCGACCTGACCCTGCTGATCGATTGCGAACCGGTTCAGGGTCTTGAGCGGGCGCGCCGCAGGATAGATGCCTCCAGCGGCCCCCGTGAGGAGCGTTTTGAGTTGGAGGCCCTGGCCTTTCACCAGCGGGTCAGGGACGGTTACCTGGCCCTGGCTGCCGGAGAGCCGCACCGTTTCCTGATTGTGAACGGCAGCGATACGATTGAGCGGATCGCCGCCGCCATCGCCCGGCAGGTGGTCTCGCGCATGGAGGAACAGCACCATGCCGTTCGCTGACATCATAGGGCATGAGCGGGTTGTGGAGGTATTCCGCCGCGCGCTCCGATCCGGGAAGACCTCCCACTCCTACCTGTTCGAGGGGCCGGCCGGCTGTGGCCGCAAGACGACCGCCCGCGCCCTGGTGCAGGCAATGTTCTGCACGGAGCGGGAGGACGACGCCTGCGGCGTTTGCGCCTCGTGCCGCAAGGTGGCTGCCGGTTCCCATGCCGACATCCATTACATCGAACCGGACGGCCAGTTCATCAAGATCGAACAGGTCAGGGAGCTGCAGCGCGACTTGTCCATGCGCCCCTACGAGGCGCCGCGCAAGGCCTGCATCATCGAGTCGGCCGAACGCTTCAACCCGTCAGCCGGCAATTCGCTGCTCAAGACCCTGGAAGAGCCGCCCGGCAATGCCATCATCATCCTGCTGACCGAGAACGCCGGCATGTTGCTGCCGACCATCCGTTCCCGCTGCCAGTTGATCCGTTTCTCGGCCCTATCCACCGAGAACGTTCGGCTGCTGCTGGAACAACACAGCATGGCTCCCGAGACGGCCGAACTGCTGGCCCCCATGTCCGGGGGGAGTATCCAGCGTGCTCAGGAGTTGGACAACGATACCCTGGGTAACCGCAAGGAGACCCTGTTGGCGCGCCTTTCCGCTCTTGACCGGAACAGGATCGCCACGATCTTCGACGCTTCCGAGGAATTGGGCACCAGCCGGGACGAGACCCTGGAAACCCTGGATATGCTCATCTCGTTCATGCAGGACACCGCCCACCTGGCAGCCGGCAGCAATGCCATCGTCAACGCGGCTGTTCGCCCGGCGCTGGAAGGCTTTGCCGCCAAATGGCCCCTGCAGCGGACGCTGCAGATACTGGAAGATAGCATGGAAACCCGGCGGGCGGTCCAGCGCAACGCCAACAGCAAGCTCGCCCTGGACCGGCTGTTCATGCGGATCGCCGCCACGGCGTGCTAAATCACAACGAATCGGTCCGGGGCGCCGGTTTATACGGCGCTCGCATCGGACGCTTGGAATAAAGGAGATATTTTGCCACGAATCGTAGCCATACAATTTTCAACCGCCGGCAAGCTGTATGATTTTGACGCCGGCAACCTCGATCTCGCCACCGGCGACAAGGTGGTGGTGGAGACCGAACGGGGCCTGGGAATCGGCACCGTTTTGCGGGAGCCGGCCGAACGCAGCGAGGGGGTGCCCGAAAACCTGGTCACCATCCGGCGCAAGGCCACACCGGACGACATGGCGACCCAGGAACGCAATCGGCAGCTGGAAAAAAGCGCCTTCGACTTCTGCCTCAAACGGATCATGGAACGCGCCATGCCGATGAAGCTGGTGCGGGTTGAATACCAGTTCGACAGCAGCAAGGCCGTGTTCTATTTCACCGCCGACGGCCGGGTCGATTTCCGCGACCTGGTCAAGGATCTGGCCCATACCTTCCACACCCGCATCGAGATGCGTCAGATCGGCGTGCGCGACGAATCAAAGATGATCGGCGGGATCGGCATCTGCGGCCGGGAGCTGTGCTGCTGTTCATTCCTGCGCGACTTCCAGCCGGTGTCGGTCAAGATGGCCAAGGAGCAGAACCTGGCCTTGAACCCCAGCAAGATATCGGGGCAATGCGGCCGTCTGCTCTGCTGCCTGGATTACGAGTACGAAACCTATTGCTGCCTGCGGAAAAACTTCCCCAAATGCGGGAAACGGGTCCGCACCCCCGCAGCCGCCGGCGTCATCGACAAGATCAACATCCTGACCGGCAACATCACGCTCAGGCTCGACGACAACAAACAGATCACCATCAGGCGTGACGAAATCCTGAGCGACAACGCCGCCGATGCGCTTCCCAGCACGCCCGCGGCTGCTCCGGCACCGCAGCCCGAGGCCCGCCGCGAGCAGCGTGAACGCAGGCACCACCAGCGGCAGCCGTCATCCCCGACGCCGGCCCCCCAGCAGAAGGACGAGACGCGGGAGGAAAGCAAGCGCGCCGCTGTTGCGCCCCCTCCCCCGGCCGCCGAGGTCGGAGGCGACGAGGCGCAGGATGGCCAGAAGAAACAGGAAGGGCGCCGCAGAAACCGGCACCGCAAACACGGCCACCGCCGCAAACAGGGCGACAAGCCCGATACCAGCACAACTCCAACGCCAAACACCCCGGGAGCATGACATGAAACCTACGTTCTACCTCACCACGCCCATATACTACGTCAACGACGTGCCCCACATCGGCCACGCCTACACCACGGTGGCGGCCGACGTCCTGGCCCGCTACAAGCGCCTCATGGGATACGACGTCTATTTTCTGACCGGCAGCGATGAGCACGGCCAGAAGGTGGAAAAGGCCGCGACAACCGCCGGCGAAACGCCCCTGGAGCTGGCCGACCGTGTGGTGAAGCGTTTCCAGGCGCTCTGGGAGCGGTTGGGCATCTCCAACAACGATTTCATCAGGACCACCCAGGAGCGCCACAAAAAAGGCGTGAGCCATATCTTCAAGGACCTTCTCGAAAAAGGCGACATCTACCTGGGCGAGTACGAAGACTGGTACTGCACCCCCTGCGAAACCTTCTGGACCGAAACCCAGTTGATCGACGGCCGCTGTCCCGACTGCAACCGGCCGGTGGAAAAGCTGAAGGAAGAGTCCTACTTCTTCCGCATGAGCAAGTACCAGGACCAACTCCTGGCCTATATCGACTCCCACCCCGACTTCATCCAGCCCAAGAGCAAGCGTAACGAGATCATCTCATTCGTCAAGGAGGGGCTGCGCGATCTGTCCGTGTCGCGTACCACCTTTACCTGGGGCATCCCGGTGCCGGGCAACGACAAGCATATCGTCTACGTCTGGTTTGACGCCCTGACCAACTATATTACGGCCCTGGGCTATCCCGAAGCCACCGAAGACTACCAGCGTTTCTGGCCGGTCAACGTGCACCTGATCGGCAAGGACATCCTGCGTTTCCACGCCGTTTACTGGCCCACCTTCCTGATGGCGGCCGGTCTGCCCCTGCCGGAAAAGGTCTTTGCCCACGGCTGGTGGACCATTGAGGGCCAGAAGATGAGCAAGAGTCTGCAAAACGTGGTCGAGCCCAACATGCTGATCGACAAGTACGGCGTGGACGCGGTCAGGTACTTCCTGCTGCGCGAGGTGCCTTTCGGCCTGGATGGCGACTTCTCCCACCCCGCCCTGGTCCAGCGGATCAACTCCGACCTGGCCAACGACCTGGGCAACCTGCTCAGCAGGTCAACGGCCATGGCGGTCAAGTATTTCAACGGCATCCTGCCCGCCCCGGGGGAATTGAACGCAAGCGACCTGGCGCTGAAACGGCGCACCGAAGAGATGATCGTCACCATGGAAACCTGCATGAACGACCTAGCCTTCAGCAAGGCGCTCCAGGCCATCTGGGAGGTGATCTCGGCGGGCAACAAGTACATCGACGAATCGGCTCCCTGGACCCTGGCCAAGGACCCGGCACTCAAGGGACGGCTGGCCACGGTCATGTACTGTCTCCTGGAGTCCCAGCGCATCGTACACATCATCCTGACGGCCTTCCTGCCGGCCACGGCGAAGAAGGCGCTTGCCAGCCTGGGATGCGGGGAGGAGAAGGAATTGGCCGGTCTGACCTGGGGCGGGCTGAAGGAGGGTACGGTGATTACCAAGACCGAAGCCCTGTTCCCGAGGATCGAAGGATAAATTCGCCTCTCACGGAGGCACGAAGAGAATCCAGAATGCAGGCGGCAAGATATTTCCCAAAGAAAAAGCCCCCCTTGGACAAAGGGGGGCTTTGCTTTGTTCGCGGTGCAATCCCCCTCAGTCCTCCTTTTTCAAAGGATGAAGACAAACAGCACCTCTGTCTCGGTTATAGTACTGAAATTTTCATGTAACCAAAGGTAGTTCCCAGGTTTACACGTTTTTCTCTGTGCCTTTGCGAGCTCTGCGAGAGACGAATTTTATCTTTAAAGATTTTTCCCGCACTTACCTCCGCCTGACCCGGAAACCGGCCTTCTCCATGGCACTGAGATCGAGGCCGGTTTTCGTTTTCACTTCCTGCGTTACCGCCTCCGGCTTTGGGCTGCGCGGGGACTTTGGCTTGCCCCCGCCCGCCTCGGCCTCCTTGATGGAAAGCGCGATCCGCTTGCGCTGCGCATCCGC
Source organism: Oryzomonas sagensis (assembly GCF_008802355.1). Lineage (NCBI taxonomy): Bacteria > Pseudomonadati > Thermodesulfobacteriota > Desulfuromonadia > Geobacterales > Geobacteraceae > Oryzomonas > Oryzomonas sagensis. The sequence continues at coordinate 573,482 of NZ_VZRA01000003.1, forward strand.
CGACAGCACCTTCACCTTGACCACCTGCCCCACCGCGACCGCGTCGTTCGGGTCCTTGACATAACGGCTTGCCAGGTGGCTGACGTGCACCAGGCCGTCCTGGTGGACTCCGATGTCCACAAAGGCGCCGAAGGCGGTCACATTGGTTACCACCCCCTGCAGTATCATCCCTTCCTGAAGATCGGTTATCTCCCGGATATCGTCCCGAAAACTGGCGGTCTGAAACTGGCTGCGCGGGTCGCGGCCCGGCTTTTTCAACTCCTCCAGGATGTCCCGCAGGGTCGGCATGCCGACGCCGTCGCTCACGTAGCGGCGCAGGTCGATACCGGCCGCAAGGGCCGGATCGGCGGCCAACTGGGCCAGGCTTACCCCCTGATCCGCAGCCATGGCCTCCACCAGCAAATAGCGTTCGGGATGCACGGCGGTGTTGTCCAAGGGATGGACGCCGTTGCGGATGCGGAGAAAGCCTGCTGCCTGTTCAAAGGCCTTGGCCCCGAAACGCGGCACATCCAGGAGCGCCTTGCGGGACGGGAAGGCTCCCTGACGGTCGCGGTGGCCGACAATCGCCTTGGCCAGGGCCGGCCCCACGCCGGAAACGTAGGAGAGCAGCGCCCAGGAGGCGGTGTTCAGGTCGACTCCAACGTAGTTGACGCATGACTCCACCACATCGTCCAGGGCCTTCTTCAACATGGTCTGGTTCACATCGTGCTGGTACTGCCCCACGCCGATACTCTTGGGATCGATCTTGACCAGCTCGGCCAGGGGATCCTGGAGTCGCCGGGCGATGGAGATGGCGCCCCGCACCGTCAGGTCCAGGTCGGGGAACTCCTCCCGGGCGATATCCGAGGCCGAATACACACTGGCCCCTGCCTCGCTGACCATCACCACCGGCACATGCCTGCCCGCCTCCGCCAGCGTATCCTTGGCAAACAGCTCCATCTCGCGACCGGCCGTGCCGTTGCCGATGGCGATCATCTCGATGGCGTGCGCCTCCACCAGACGCAGCAGATCCTGCCGGGCTTGGGGCACCCGCGCCGCTCCGGTGTGGGGGTAGATGGTGACATGTTCCAGAAAACGCCCGGTGCCGTCCACCGCAGCCAGCTTGGAACCGGTGCGCAACCCCGGGTCGATGCCCAGCACCCGCTTGCCGCCTGCGGGGGGCGCCAACAACAGGTTGCGCAGATTGCCGCCGAAGACCCGGATGGCCACCTCGTCGGCCAGATTCTTGGCCTCCAGACGCAGTTCCACCTCGATGGAGGGGGCGATCAGGCGTTTGTAGGCGTCTTCGGCCACCCCTTCCAAAAGCGGGGTAAAGATACTGTCGCCATGGATCAGGCGGGACTTCAGGCCGGCCAGAATCTGCTCCAGCGGCGCCGTGACGGTCAGAAAGAGCACCTCTTCCTTCTCGCCGCGGCGCATGGCCAGCATGCGGTGGGAGGGAATCGCCTTCAGCGGTTCCTGATAGTCGTAGTACATCTCGAACTTGGTGACCTGCTCTTTTTTGTCGGCAGCCACCCGCGAGTTGAACACCCCCTGTTCCCAGGTCAAACGCCGTACCATGGCCCGGGCATCGGCGTCGTCGGACAGCCGTTCGGCCAGGATATGCCCGGCGCCTTCCAGGGCGGCGGCCGCGTCCGGCACCCCCTTGTCGGGGTCCACATAGGCCAGGGCCGCATCCTCCGGCGTTCCGGCGGTCGCCCCTTGGGCGGCCATCAGGTCGGCCAGGGGCTCCAGTCCCCGTTCGCGGGCAATGGTGGCCTTGGTGCGCCGTTTGGGCTTGTAGGGGAGGTAGAGGTCCTCCAGTTCGGTCTTCTGGCGGGTAGCTTCGATCCGTTCCCGCAACTCCGGGGTCAGTTTTCCCTGTTCCTCTATGGACTTGAGGATCGTCTGCTTGCGTTCCTCAAGTTCGCAGAAATAGGCGAAACGCTCTTCAATGGCACGGATTTGCACCTCATCCAGCTCGCCGGTGTGTTCCTTGCGGTAGCGGGCGATAAAGGGAACCGTGGCCCCCTCTTGCAGGAGTTCAACGGTGTTTGTGACCTGCGGTGGCGTGAGGGAGGTTTCTTCGATGATTGCGCGAATGATCGTAGTAAGATGATCTTTGCTGACGGGCATATTGCTTCCTGTTCTTTTGTGTTTTTGGGGGCGTGCATACTACAACAGCGTGCGGGAAATGGGAAGGGGGAGCATACGCAAATGGGTTACAAAAGGCGGATGACCTGTAAAATCATGGCGTCATCACAGCCCTACTTGTCGTAGCGCCACTTGAAGTTGACGACCTTGCAACCGGGCATTGCCCGGCGGAAATTGTTCAAGCCTTCTTCGCTGATCTTGGTGCCGCTGCAGGTCAACCATTTCAGCCCCGGGAGGCCGGTCAGCTTATGGAGTCCCTGGTCGCCGACCGCGGTGTGGTAGATGTAGACGCGTTGCAGTTCTTCAAGCGAAGCGAGTTGGGCCAGCCCCTCCTCGCTGATGGTGGTATTGGAGAGGCACAACTCCTGAAGTCCCGTAAGGCGCGTGACATGCGGCAGGGCGCTGTCGTCGATATCGTTCAGGAACAGGGCCTGAAGATCCTCCGGCTGCATGCCGTCCAGAAAATCCAGCCCATTGCCGTCTACCCCCTTGACGTCCAGCCGCACCCCCTTGCCCAGGAACACCTCCTTGACGCCCCGCGCGCTCCCCAGCCATTGCCAGTCGCGGTAGTCCGTCGAGCCGATGTTGCGCACATAGAGCGTACCGTAGCTCTTATCGGCAGGAAAGCGGATGACCCGCGTTTTCACATGGGGGGAATTCGATGTCTCGGCCACGGCTTCCTCACCCCGCAGTACCGAAAGCCGTTTGCGCAGGTGAGCGATATCCTCGTCCGCCTTGGCGACCATCTCGGCCAAAAGATCGATGCCGTCGGCCTGGGCCTCGGCCACGCGCAGTTTGAAGCGATAGATGTCCGTCTGCTTCAACTCGTCGATCTGGAGGATGACGGCGTGGATATTCTGCTGGAGCCGGGCGATCTGGCGGATAACCCGCACCAGTTCCGAGGCGACGTCCTTGCCTGAAACGGTTTCGGTCCCCACCTCCCAGTCCCAGAACAGTTCTTCAAGGGACTTGCGGTCGCCCGATTCGTAAGCCTGGTTGGCAACCGCCATCAACTCCTGGCGCCGCAGGCGGTCCGCCTCGTCCGAGGCCAGGTCGGGATGCACCGCCTTGGCGACCCCGCGATAGAGCGACTTGATGCTCATGGAAGAGGTGTCGGGCGGTCCCTCCTCCTCATCGTCCAAGAGGTCGGTCGTGCGCTGAAAATGGCTGAACGTCTGTTCGTCCGGCGGCTGTTCCTGGCGGGGGGACGCCTTTTCCGTGCCGAGGATGCCGTTCAGCTGCCATTCCAGCTCTTCCAGCACGGTGATCCGACCGCCCACGGTATCCTCGTAGAGCTGCTCAAAGGTGCGGATCTCGGCCTTGAGGCCGGAAAACATCCGTTCCCAGTCGTTCAGTTCCAGTTGATAGCGTTTTGCTTCACGCTGTTTGCGTTCAAGTTCGACCTCTTCCGGGGTCTTCAAACGATTATGGAAGGGGGGTGTCATGGGGGCGTCCCCCGGCTCACCATCTGTTCACGGGATTGACGTGCCAGCGGCAAGGTGATGCGACGCTGTTCGGCCATGGAAAGACGGAACAGCGCCTCAAAGGTCTCGATCAGGGCGCCGACCTCGCGGCTGGCGGTCATCAGGATATAATCGACCACATCGTCCGGCACCCGCACCTGGCGGTCATCGGCGATTTTTTTCAGGATCATGCGCCGGGAGTGGTCGTCGGAGGCATCCACGCGGGCAACCAGACCCCACAAAAGGCGCGAGATCAGGTGGTCGTCCAGGTGGGGCAGTTCCCGCGGCGGCAGGAGACCGGCCAGGACAACCTTCCGGCCGCTGGCGTAGAAATCGTTGAACACCTGCCACAAGGCGGCCCGCAGGGAGGCTTCGTCAGGCAGCAGGTGCAGGTCGTCCACCACCAGGGCCGAGGCTCCGTTGAAGTGTGCGATCAGGTCCTGGGCGGAAAAGCGGTCGCGGCACGACAGGTAGCAGGCGGTTTCAGCGGGACAGAGGGAATGGGCGATGGATTGAAGAAGATGCGTCTTGCCGGAACCGGCCGGACCGTGCAGATAAAGCAGATTTTCGGCATCGGAGGTGTCGGCTATGCGCCGGGCGAACTGGAGCGCCGCGGCATTGCCGTCACAGACGACGAAGCTGTCGAAGCTGTATGCGGGTGTTATGGGAAAATCGAAAAACTGCTGCATGGTCAGAATAGGTTCCCCTGGGATGATTCGGGCGCTATGCGGTCGAAGTGCAGGTAGGCGGCGCGGGTGGCGACCCGGCCGCGCGGGGTGCGGTTCAGGAAGCCGTTCTGGATCAAAAACGGTTCGTACACATCCTCGATGGTGTCGCTCTCCTCGCCAATGGCCGCAGCGATGGTATCCAGCCCCACCGGGCCGCCGGTGAACTTGTCGATGATCGTGAGAAGGATCATGCGGTCCATCTGGTCGAAGCCCATCTCGTCGATCTCCAACAGCTTGAGCGTCTCCTGAACGACCGCCCGGGTGATGACGCCGTTGGCCCGCACCTGGGCAAAATCCCGGACCCGCCGCAGGAGGCGGTTGGCGATGCGGGGGGTGCCGCGGCTGCGCCGGGCAAGCTCGATGGCGCCCTGGGATTCGATCTCCATACCCAGGATGTGGGAAGAACGGCTGATGATGGTGGCCAGTTCCGGTTCGGTGTAGAACTCCAGACGCGAGATCACGCCAAAGCGGTCGCGTAGCGGCGAGGAGAGCAAACCGGCCCTGGTGGTGGCCCCTACCAGGGTGAAACGGGGCAGATCGAGCTTGATGCTGCGGGCGCTCGGTCCCTGGCCGATGATGATGTCCAGTTGAAAATCCTCCATGGCCGGGTAGAGGATCTCCTCCACCACGTGGGACAGCCGGTGGATCTCGTCGATGAAGAGCACGTCGTGCGGTTCCAGGTTGGTCAGGATGGCCGCCAGGTCGCCGGGGCGCTCGATGACCGGTCCGGAGGTGGACTTGATGTTGACCCCCATCTCGCAGGCCACGATATTGGCCAGGGTGGTCTTCCCGAGGCCGGGAGGGCCGTAGAGCAGGACATGGTCCAACGCCTCGCCCCTGCCCTTTGCGGCATCGATGAACAGCCGCAGGTTGCCCTTGATCTTTTCCTGGCCGATATAGTCCGCCAGGGCCCGGGGCCGCAGGGTGGCATCGAACTGGAGATCGTCGTCGCTTTTTTCGGGTGTTATGGCGCGCTGCTGCATTGCTACTCCGCTGTTATCGTACCGGCATGAACCGCTAGACTATGGCCTATTTTGCAACAATTGTCAAAGGAGGAGTACCGCTTTTCACGACGCGTTTTTGCCAATAAATGCATGGAATTTGTGGCCGGCTATGCTAGTCTATAAAATAATAGCGCGCGGTTAATGCTTTGCCTGTTCCGGGGCGAAGAGAGAGGACGTGCGCAAGGGGGTGTACGCCATGAAAACAATTATTGCCGGACTGCTGTTGTTGCTTGCCGGGACAGCCATTTGCGCCGATGATACGCCGTTCGTCGTGCCCATGGACAAGGACGGCGTCCAAAGGGTGGAGGTGCTGGGGGGGGACTATTTCTTCAAACCCCGCCACATCGTGGTCAAGATCAACCAACCGGTGGAGATGCTGGTGCGCAAGGACGGCTGGTTCATCCCCCACACCATCGTCATTGATGCCCCGGAGGCCAGCATCAAAGTAAATGTATCGCTTTCCCGCGACCCGAAGGTCATCGCTTTCACCCCCACCAAGGTGGGCAGCTATCCGTTCTACTGCGACAAAAAGCCGCCGTTCCTTGCCAGTCACCGGGACAAGGGAATGGAAGGCATCCTGGAGGTCGTTGAGTGAAAGTAATCTTCATCCACCCCCACGGCAGCAACTTCATGCCGGGCGTGCAGGACATCACCACCATCTTCAACATCATGCCCCCCCTGGGGATCATGAGTATCGCCGCCTGGCTCGAGCGCCACGGCATCGAAGTCGAGATCATCGACTGTTATGCAACGCCTCTGGGGGTTAACGACCTGGCCGATGAGGTCATCCGCCGCCGCCCCGACGCGGTGGGATTCTCCACCACCACCTCCGCCTTCCGGGAGGGGTACCGCATCGCCAGTGCCATCAAGGAACGGGACGCCCGGATCGTCACGGTCTTCGGCGGCGCCCACCCCTGCACCATGGGCGCGCCGCTCCTGGATGACTTCCCGGCCATCGATTACCTGGTGATCGGCGAAGGGGAGCAGACCATGCTGGAGCTGGCCCAGGCCGGTTTTAAGGGGGTGGAGTCCCTGCCCGGCATCGCCTTCCGCCGCGACGGCAAAGGCGTGCTCACCAGCCAGCGCGACCTGATCGCCGACCTTGACGACCTTCCCTTCCCCGCCTATCACCTGCTGCCCGGCTTTCCCGAACGCTACACCCTGCCGCTGTTCAGTTTTCCCACGGCCCCCAACACGAGCATCATCTCCAGCCGCGGCTGCCCCTATGCCTGTTCCTACTGCGACCGGTCGGTATTCTCCCGCGGCTTCCGTTTCAACTCGCCCGAATACATCGTCGAGCACGTGGCCATGCTCAACCGTGACTACGGCATCCGCCACGTCTTTTTCTACGACGACCTGTTCACCTTCGACCGCACACGGGTGGCCGAATTCTGCGACCTCAAGGCGAAAAGGGGGCTCAAGGTTACCTACAACTGCATCGCCCGGCTCGAACACGTGGATGAGGAACTCCTGGCGTTGCTCAAGCGTTCCGGCTGCTGGCAGGTCAACTTCGGCATCGAATCGGGCGACCCGGAGGTCCTCAAGAAACATCGCAAATTCTACGGTCTGGACGAGGTCGGCAAAAAGCTGCAAATGGTCAAGAAGGCGGGCATGCGCGTCAAGGGGCTCTTCATGATCGGCTTGCCGGGGGAGGACGAGGCCGCCATCCGCCGCACCATCGACTACGCCCTGTCTCTGCCGCTGGAAGAGATCAACGTCACAAAATTCACCCCCTTCCCCGGCGCGCCGATCTACAAGACCATCCGCGAGCAGGGGGAGTTCGACGAGAACTGGGAGCTGATGAACTGCATGAACTTCGTCTTCGTGCCTGCGGGGATGACCAAGGAGCAACTGGAAAGGCTCTACAACGAATTCATCCGCCGTTTCTACCATCGCACCCGCATCCACTGGGGCTACACGAAGATGCTCTGGAAATCGCCCCACAGCATCCTGGTATTCCTGCGCCATCTGCCGGAGATACTGGCCTTCGAGCGGAAGCAGAAATGGTGATGACACGAACGGGACCGACCCGCATGAAGGCGAGTTCTCGCCCATGACCACCGAACAACGCGGTACTCCGTGGCCGCCGGGCCGGTTCTTCAGCTTCATGGCGGCCGTCATACGGGATTTCCGGCGCAACCAGGGTTTTCTTTTGTCCGGCGCCGTGGCCTACTACACCCTGCTGTCGGTGGTACCCCTGTCGATCCTGGTCCTGACCGTGCTATCCCACGTTATCGGCGAGGAACGGCTGGTAGCCACCATGGCGACCTATCTGGAGATGGTAGTGCCCGGTTATACGACCACCCTGCTGGAACAGGTGCGGGTCTTCATGGAGAACCGCCAGGTGATCGGCTTCATCGGTTTTATCGTCATGCTGTTTTTCAGTTCCATCGCCTTTACGGTCCTGGAAAACGCCATCTCGGTGATCTTTTTCCACCACGTCAGGCACGAGCGCCGCGGTTTCCTCGTCTCCGCCCTGATCCCCTTCGTCTATATCTGTGCCCTTGCCCTGGGCATCGTGCTGGTATCGGTGGTGGTGGGTGCGGTGGAGACCCTTGAAAGCCGGCATTTGGTCCTGTTCAACCGGAGCGTGAGCCTGGCCGGAACGGAGCGGATTGCATTATATACCTTGGGGATCGTCGGCGAACTGCTGATGCTCACGTCCATCTACCTGGTGATGCCGGTGGTACGGGTCACCTTTCGCCATGCCCTGATCGGCGGAGTGGCTGCCACGCTGTTATGGGAGATCACCCGCCGCATACTGGTCTGGTATTACGCATCCCTCTCCATGGTAAACATCATCTACGGCTCCATTGCCACGGTGGTGGTGACCCTGCTCAGTATCGAGGTGTCGGCCCTGATCCTGCTCCTGGGCGCTCAGGTCATTGCCGAACTTGAAACCACCCGTTTAACGGCCGCGGATAAGCCGGACGGGTTCGAGACATGATATCGCACAACCGGCAATACCACTCCACACAACAGGTCGGTGAACTTCTCGTATGACAAAAAGAACAATCCTGATCACCCTTGCCCTCATTGCCTTCCTCGCCCCGCTCCCGGTCCGGGCAGAAACCGTCGTCACCACGGCCCAATCGGAATATGCCCTGCTGACCGGCTACGGCATCACCCACCGTTATTTCGGCGCCACCCGCACCCAGGTGCAGACCTGGGACGCCATCGCCCGCTATGGCCGTTTCCTCTCCCAGGAGGTCGGCAGGGGAAGCTGGTATCAGGGGAGACACGAACTGCTGGTGGAGGTGCCCTATCACATGGCCGTGGACCATGACGCCAGGTCCATGGTGGGGGGGTATCTATTGGGAAGCTGGAAATTTACCGGGTTGGAGGGCATCTCCCCCTACGTCTTTGCCGGCGGGGGGATACTCTATGTGGATCTGGGGCTGCCCACCATGGGGACCAAGCTGGATTTTTCCTACCAGGGGGGAACGGGGGTGCAGTACTTCGTACGCAAGGACACGGCGCTCATGGCCGAGTACCGCTACCATCACATCTCAAACGCCGGAACCGCCGCGCCCAACGAGCCGCTCAATTCCAGCAAGTTCCTGGTGGGCGTGACATTCTATCGTTGAGCCTTGTCAATCCTCCTGGTAAAACCCTTTCAGGGCCATGGCCGCCGGCAGGGTCACCAGGGAAAAGAAGGTGATGAACCCCACCCCCAGGTTCGTGGCCCAGCCGATGGAGGACATGGCGCCGTAGTCGGTCAGGGCCAGGGACCCGAACCCGACGATGGTGGTCATGGCCGAAAGGAATACCGACCGGCCGATCTGCACATACTGCCGCTCCCGTTCGCCGGGTGCCGCCCCCGTGACCCGGAAGCGGATATACAGGCCGAAATCGCTCCCCATCCCCACGATCGTCACCAACACCATGGCATTCATGAAATTGAGCCCCATGCCGCTCAACGCCATGGTTCCCAACATGCACCCGGAGGCCGCCGCCACCGGAAACAGGGAATAGAGCACCCCCGACGGCATGCTGGCAAAATGAGCCAAAAGAAAGAACAACACCAGCACCCCACCCAACAGGAAGGCGCCGGTAAAGCTGTTCCGCACCGCATCCTTCAACTGGTTGCTGATCAGGTCGATGCCGGTCATGCGCGCCGCAGGGTCCAGAGCCGCCAGCGCGGCTTGAAAGGCGGGCAGATCGAGCGTGGAGCCGGAATAGTGCAGATACGCCAGGGCGTGGTAACCGGTGGCGGTTTTAACCAGATGGCGATCGACAACCCCCTTGAGGGGCGAGGCCGAAAGGCGGGCCACAGCCTCTTCGGGGCTTACCGGTACGGCTCGTTGCAGATTGCTCATCCCATCCAGAAACGGTTGGAACTGCTCCGTGGCAAACCCCTGCCGGTCAAGCGCCCCCCGCATGGACTTTTCAAGGCGTGCGCCGCCAAACTGCTCCCGTAGCCGGAGAGACAACTCCATTTGTGTCTTCTGGCTGTTGATCACACGGCAGAGGGATGACCACGCCACGATCTGTCCGCGCGCCTGGAGGGATGCCGCCAGTGCGTCCAGCCGAGAAACCCGTTCCAGAACATCGGGAAGATCACGCCCCTCCAACGCCACCAGTATCTGTTTCGGCGCGATACTCAAGTTCCGTTCAATCTTCTCCTGCGCGAGAAAAGCCTCGGAATGGCGCGGCTGCAGGTTTTTGAGTTCGCCATCGAACGTGATGGCAAAGGCCGCCCAGCAGAGCCCTGCCGTCATCAACAGGGAACCTGCGGCAACCACCGCCGGATGCCGCAGCACGGCGCGCCAGAGGCGTGGCAGGCCGAGACCGGGTATGGGACGGTAGGTGATGGGAAAGCGGCGTTCCATGAACAGCAGCAGAGGCGGCAGGAAAAACAAAGTGGCATAGAGGGAATAGATCACCCCCAGCCCCACCAGCAGGCCGAGTTCGTAGAGTGCGCGGACATCCGACACCATCAGCGCCAAAAACGGGACCGCCGTGGTAATGGCAGCGGTGAAGACGCCGCGGCCGGTGTCGAGAATCGCCAGTTCCAACGCTTCCTGAGATGTTTTGCCGGCAGCCCGCTCGCTATGGAAACGGTCATAGATATGGATCGAATAGTCGGTGCCGATGCCGGTGATGAGGGCGGTAAAGGCAAAGGAAATGATATGGATCGACCGGAGAAACAGCCCGGCGGTCCCCAGGGCGAACAGCACGCCGCACGCCAGGATCAGCGGAATGAGGAGGGTTGGCAACAAGCGCCGGTAGGCAATGTAGAAAATGCCCAACACCACCAAGAGCGAGATAACGATGCTGACGAGGACATTGGACTTCATCGCCGCTTCATCCAGCACGGCGCTGATATGTGCACCGGCGCAGGAGATCGAGATCGGAGAACTACGGCGGGCATCGTTGATGGCCGCCACCAGCTTGCGGGCGAACACCATGTCCTGGACCGGTCTGGCAGGTTCGGCGATCATGATCAGCACCGCACCGTTGCGGGAGAGAAAATAGGGGGATGCCGGATCGAGGTCGAGGGCCTGACCGCCGGTCTTGAGACGCGGCAGGATCAGGTCGCGCAGGGAAAACGGGTCAACGGTGGCCAAGCCGCTGGCAAAACCGCCGAACTGCCCGGCCAGGTTGGCCTGGAGTTGTTGCAGGGCTGCGTTTGCCTGGTCGGGGGCAAAACGGGCAACAAAACGAGGCAGATCATCCGGCTGAATGAAGAGCTGGGGATGGATGACGGCATAGGCAATCAGTTCTTTGAAGGATGCCGCCTGACTTTCGTCGTAGATCCTCCAGGTGATTCGTTTGAAGGCGGGCTGTCCATCGACGCGGGCCTGTCCGAGACGCTCGGCAAAACGTCCAGCCTCTGCAGGCAGGGACGGTGGATCGCCCTCCAGCAGAAAGTAGGCTTCATTGGCGCTGCCGGTCCACTCAAGCGAATCGAGCAACAGCCTGAGTGCTGGCTGGCGGGACGGGAAAAGCCGGAAGATATCCGTTTCGAAATGGATGGAGGTAATCACCGCGACCGACAGAACCACGGCAGCCGCGAACAGGCAAATGACGGCCAGGGGGCGCGTCGAGGCGACACGGAAGACCCAAGCCAGGTGACGGCGCGTAAGGGAGTTGCTGGCGGCGATGATACGTGAGGACCACGCGCGGAACATGGATTATTGCTTTCCTTGCAGTGCGGACAACGGGTAGATGGTCAGGTTGTCCACATGGGGGGTGAAGGCCTCCGGCGCCAGGTCGGTGTTGACCTCCGGTTCGGTGATCTTGATGCGGAAGCGGCCGCCGTCGTGGCTGTACATGATGATCTCCGTGGCCAGGGGCACGCCGTTCACCAGCTCGTAATCGTTGTAATGGGCCTCGTCGCCGTTAGCCAGACTTTTGACAACCACCAGCCCGTTCTCGAAGGTCACCCGTTCCTTCAGCCCCATACTGCCGGTCCGCTCCACGGTACCGTCGCGCAACGAACTGCCGGGGGCCGGCACCTCCATGACCCAGCGCGCCTGGCGCCAAGTATCCCCCTGCCCCTGTTGGGGAAGCTCGGCCAGCAAGCCGCGGAACGCCACCCCCTTGGAATTGTCCACAACCGTGACCTCTTCGCCCACCACAACGGTTTCCATTATGGTGGTGCCAAAGGGGGAAAGGATCACCATCCTCATCCGGTCGGGGCGCCGGTAGAGCAGAAAGCCGTTTGCGCCCATGCCCTGTTCACCCTTGGTGATGGAGAGGGACACGCCCGCCGAAAGGGTATCCACCTGGACGCCGGGCCGATACTCAAGGGGAGGCTTGGGGGTGAAGATGGCACAGCCGGAAGCCAGGAAGAAGATGGAAAACAGGAACAATAGGGGAAAATGACGTTTCATCGAAGGTCCGATCATTGGTCGCAAGGGTTATCCCGAAAAAATATTTGTCGCAGCGTCACGGAGACAACGCGCTATGATGTCATACGGCATTTACGTGAGGGCAAAAGGACCCGCATTGGTTAGGTTTGTCACTCCAGCCGGAAATCGCGGTCCGTCAGCCCCACGTTGCGGCGCACCTTCTTGAAGGTCATCACGGCACGGTCGCCGTTCCGCTCCATGATGACCAATTTCCTGATCGTGCCATCTTCCAGGAAGGTTATGACCAGTTCCTTGACCTGCCCCTTGCCGCGGGGCGCAATGGTGACGGTATAGACCGGGCCGGTCGCATCGGCGTGGACGCCCAGACCTTCCGGCAGGGTGGTGATCGGTGTGGCCAGTCGGGAGAACCACCGTTTCAGTCCCTGCTCCGGGGGCAGGACGATCCGGTTCCGTTCCCCGCCCGTACCCATGACCTGCTCGATGGTACTGTCCCGCAGGACCATGCGGCTGGCATAGGGTGCTTTGAGTTCAAGATAGAACTGGTCGGGCTTGCGAAAGCGCACCGTTCCGTTCATGGTCATGGCCCGTTTCATCACCGAGAGGCGCTTTTCCTGGCTGATATCGGCCGTAAAGTCCGTGACTCCGGTAAAGGCCTTGCGGAGAGCTTCGAGCCCGTCCACGGCCGGGATCTGGCGGGCCTGGCAGGGAAAAGCGCCCACGAGCAGCAGAAACAGCGCGGCGCATACAGCAGAGGTCCGCCACCAGGTGGCGGGGCTCTGAAAAAAGCGGGAACCTCGTGCAATCGGCATCATAGTTTACCTACTCCCAGGGTAAGTTGGGCCGTCACCAGCGTCCGGCCGTCGCATGTCACCTCTCCCTCCACCATGAAAAGCCTGCCAAAGGCCTTGATCACCCGAACCGAGACCGAAAGCTCATCTCCGGCCCGGGGCGCGCCGGAGAATTCGGCCCGGTCGACGGCCGCCAGAAAACCACCCTCCCCCTCGTCCTGAATGGTGAGGATGCCGGCCAACTGGGCGATGCACTCCACCAGCAGCACCTGGGGAAAGCTGCGGCCCGACGTGACGGCAACCCGGGCGGCCGCACGGGCGCCGGTCTCCAGTTCGACGACCCGGTCAAGGAGCAGAAAGGGGTAACGGTGGGGGAGATATGCCGCAGGATCAGACGTGATGCGAAGCTCCCTTCACTTCGCCGGGGATGCACGCCGTGGCTGCGCCTCCCGTGAAGCGGATGGCGTAGTAGGGGCCCTCGGGAGAGGCCGCCAGGTGCACCCCCTGTTGGCCGGGCTGAAGCTTGGCCAGCAGGGTAGCCATGGCCGTGCCCCCCATGGCCAGGGAACGTCCCAGAATGGCGGCGGTGTCGATGATGCCCCGGGCCTCGACCCGTTGCATCAGAAGCGGGGTGCCGCCGACGGTGCCGGAAAGGGAGAGCAGATCGCATCGCTCAACGCCGCTGAACAGACGTTCCACCCCCTCCTGTTCACGACCGGCCGGGAGCAGGCCGATGGTGGCGACCGTTCCGACTCTTCCCTTGACCGGGGCATTGCGGCGGGCGGCGTGGGCCGCGCTCTCCAACACCAGGATGCCGCTCCCCTCGCCGAAACAGGCGGCATAACGCCGCAGTTGGCCGGTGGCGGCAAAGCCTGCGATCATCAGCGGCGTCAGGTCATCGGCCCCGCCGGTCACCATGACGTCGGCCCGCCCTTCGGCGATGAAACGACAGGCCATGACAAAGGCCGACTCGGCTGAGCAGAAGCGCTGCACCAGGGTAACGTTGGGGCCCTTCAGGCCATGCTCGATGGAGGCGTTGCTGGCGGGAGCATTGGAGACGGTATTGGGGAAGAGCACCGGCGCCAATCCCTCGGCGCCGCTTTTGAAATAACCGCCGAGAAATTCGGCGGAATTGGCCACGCCACCGAAACCGCACCCCAGGGCGATCCCGATCCGCTCGGGATCGATGCTCTTCAGATCAATCCCGGCATCCTTGAGAGCCAGCCCCGAGGCACCGACGGTAAAGTGGCTGCACCGGTCCATCTTGCGAGCCTTGAGCGGCGGCATGAAATCCGAGGCCTTGAAGCCTGACGCTTTGCCCCAGCGCTGGCCCGCCCCCCCCGGCACATCGTCCGGTACGGGCGACAGGGCGTCCCGACCCGACCCGAGGAGTTCCAGCACCGCCTTCATGCCGTTGCCGGCGGCGGTCACGGCCGAGAAGCCGCTGACGACGATATCGTTGAAGGAGTAGATCATATGCCCAGCACCAGTGATGTGATGTTGCCCCCGAAGGCAAAGGAATTGGACATGGCGATGTCGGCCTCGCAGGAGCGTTTCCCCTCGTGGCAGTAGTCCAGGTCGCATTCCGGGTCGCGGCCACGGAAGTTCAAGGTTTGGGGAATGATGCGATGATTGAGGGCGATGACCGTGGCCAGGGCCTCGATAGCGCCGGCCGCCCCCAGACAGTGGCCGGTCATGGCCTTGGTGGAGATCAGCGGAACCGAGGGGATCCGTTCCCCGAAGACCAGCTGCATGGCATGGGACTCCACCACATCATTGAGCGGCGTGCCGGTGCCGTGGGCGTTGACCCACCCTACCCGACCGCTGTCGATACCGGCTGCGGCAATGGCGTTGCGCATGACCCTCGCCGCCGTGGAACCGGTCGGCTCCGGAGCGGTCATGTGATACGCCTCGCCGGCCAGGGCATAGCCGAGTACGGCCCCATACACCCGGGCTCCCCGCGCCACGGCATCCTCTTCGCTCTCCAACACCAGAAAGGCCGCTCCCTCTCCCAGGGAAATTCCCTGACGCCCCAGGCTGAAGGGGGAGCAGGGCTCGGGATCGACCACCTTCAGCGAATTGAAGCCGCCGAAGGTCAGAAGCGACAGGGTATCGGAACCACCAGCCAGCACGGCGCGCTGTTGGCCGGTGGCAACCAGTTCGGCGCCCCAGCCGATGGCGGTGGCCGAGGAGGAGCAGGCCGTGGTGACCGTCCCCTGGTAGCCGGCAAGGTTGCAGGCCCGGGCTATCTCGGTGGCGGTCTTGTCGGGCAGCACGCCGCGCAGCAAGACCGGCGGCGCGTTCTCTCCAACCAGCTGCGCTTTCAGCCACCGCTCCGCCTGGAACATGCCGGCCGCCCCTCCACCCATGGAAATCCCCATGTCAAAGGGTGAATAGGTCTCGGACAGGCCGCTGTCCGCCAGGGCCTCAGCGGCGGCGATCAGGCCGAACTGGTCGGCACGGGAGAGTTTCCGCGCCGTTATACGGTCGAAATGGTCCAGCGGATCATACCCCTTGACCTGGCAACCGATATGGGAAGGAAAGGCCGACACGTCGAACAGGTCCAAGGGCCCGATGCCGCTCTTACCGTTCAGCAGGGCATCGCTGAACTGGGCCACATTCTTGCCGGCCCCGCAGAAAACCCCCAGCCCGGTTATGACAACGCGTTTTTTAACCATTTAGCACCGTATATCGATACGTTATATTAACAATATAAAGTAAAACCTGAACAACAAAATCCCCGGATCCTCCCCCAGGGCACATCTGTTCCTAGACCGTGCCGCCATCCACGACCAAGGTCTGGCCGGTGATGTAGGAGGCCCGCTGGGAGGCCAGAAAAAGAACCGCTTCGGCGACCTCTTCGGGGGTGCCGATCCTGCCGAGGGCCGAGCCTTTGACGATCCGTTCCACCACGTCCTGCTTCAGCCCGGCGGTCATATCGGTTGCAATCAGGCCGGCCACGACGGTGTTGACCCGGATGCCCATCCCCCCAACCTCCCGGGCCAGGGATTTGGCAAAACTGATGGCGGCCCCCTTGGAGGCTGCGTAATTGGTCTGGCCGGCGGTGCCGGTCAGGGCGGAAATGGAGGACACCGTCACGATGCTGCCGCAGCGGCGGGCCATCATCTTGCGCACCCCCCACTTGCAACAGTGGAACAGGGGGGAAAGATTGGTGTGCATGACCGCCGCCCAATCCTCTTCGGCCATCATGGCCAGCCAGCCGTCGCGGATGATACCGGCGTTGTTGACCAGTACGTCGATATGGCCGCTCTCGCGCGAGGCCGCGTCGATCAGCTCCCTGGCCCCTGCAGCCGTGCCCACGTCGGCCTTGATCACGCTGATCGTGCCGGCCAGCCCCTGCGCCTCAGCGACCAGAGTTGCCGCCGCCTGGTCGTTGCTCAGGTAGGCGGCAAAGACGCGTGCCCCCTGACGGGCGAACAGCAGGGAAACGGCCCGGCCAATGCCGCGCGTGCCGCCGGTTACCACCACGATATGGTCTTTGAATTCCATCGAAACTCCGGTGAACATCTGATTACAAGGTCTTCATTCTAACGTTTTCACCGGAGCATGTCCAGAGCTGACATCAATTGTGCCCATCTACAGAGATCCAAGTCCTTTCGTTTTACGGCTTTTCAGCCGCCGGGGTGATTGCTTCGGTGTGAAGGCCCTTGACAGCGCGGCCGGTACGCTTGTATGGTGATCGCACTTATTCTCGGGGCGGGGTGAAATTCCCCACCGGCGGTATCCCGGTTTTTCCGGGGAGCCCGCGAGCGCTTCTTCCCTGTGGGGAGGAGGGTCAGCAGATCTGGTGAGACGCCAGAGCCGACGGTAACAGTCCGGATGAAAGAGGATAAGGCAGCGACCCACCCACTTGGTAACCGACATCCAACCGACACGCATCCACGTGCGCGCCGGCATGTCCCGTCTGCCGTCCTGCCGCCCTGAGACCAATTCCCCTTGTTGAAGGAGTCGAATCATGTCTCAGGAACTGCTGGTCTCTTTTGGTACCCCTTTTGAACGTGTTGAAAGCGCCCTGGCCGCATTGCGCACCGGTGCCGGCGTGTTGGTCACCGATGATGCGGAACGGGAAAACGAGGGTGACCTCATCTTTGCCGCCGAGTCCCTGACCCCGGCCCAGATGGCGCTCATGATCCGGGAGTGCAGCGGGATCGTGTGTCTCTGCCTGACCCCCGAAAAGGTTGCATCGCTCAACCTGTCGATGATGGTGGCGGAGAACTCCAGCCGCTATCAGACCGCCTTCACGGTCACCGTCGAGGCTGCGGAAGGCGTGACCACCGGGGTTTCCGCCCAAGATCGGGTGACCACCATCCAGGCCGCCATTGCCGACCGGGCCCGGCCGTCGGATTTGAACAGCCCCGGCCATGTGTTCCCCTTGCGGGCGCGTCCCGGCGGCGTACTGGAGCGTGGGGGGCACACCGAGGCAACGGTTGACCTGATGCGCCTGGCCGGGCTCAAACCGTGCGGCGTACTGTGCGAGTTGACCAATGAGGATGGCACCATGGCCCGGATGCCGGAAATTATCTCGTTTGCGAAGAAGCATAAGCTCCCGGTGGTTACCGTTGCCGACCTGATAGCCTATCGGCAGCAGGGCGGACACGCCTGAACGGCGTTGAGGCGATCAAGGGGGGATAACGTGGTTGATTCCGCCGCCGTGCCGCTTCTATTCGCGGGCATGGCAGCGGAATCAACTGCCTGACAGGGATGGTGTACCAGCCGAAAATTTTCAGCTGACGCGGTGAGCCCTACCCGCCCCGCACCCGCCATAACAGGTGATAGAGCGGGGCAAGCCGGATAAATCCCTCTTCCAGTTCCCGGCGCAACTCCGGCGAGAACAGCCGCGCATCCGCTTCGCGGTTGCAGACCAGGTAGACATTCTTGCGTTGGTGCCACTGTTGCAGATCCTCCGCCAAGCCCGGATTGAGCGGCCGCCGGTACAGGTCCCCTTCCAGCTCAAAGACCGTCTGTTTTCCAAGGCAGGCCGCAATCTTCCTGAACTCGACCGGCTTTGTGTCGATGAACCGGCGCAGTTTATCCATGGTCTCCCGTGACGCGCCGTAAAACCCCATACCGTACCGGTAACTGTCCGCCGTAATCTCGAAGAAGAAGCAGGGGGCGTCCTTCCACTCCTTGCTGAGACGCTTGAAACTGACCCAGAGACAGGTCTTGTAGGGGGCTTTGTTGCGGGAAAAACGGGTATCCCGGTAGATGCGGGAGATGGTCTTGTCCACGGCCGGAATGGTGATCACCTGGGGATCGATGGCCAGCATGGCGTCGGCAAGGTCGCAAACGAGCGCCTTGAGGGGCTCCATGAGGTAACTCTCGAACTCATGGCGGTGGGCCTCAAACCACGGCTTGGTGTTGTTGGCGGCCAGTTGTTCGAA
The DNA here is from genome assembly GCF_008802355.1 of Oryzomonas sagensis. NCBI lineage: Bacteria > Pseudomonadati > Thermodesulfobacteriota > Desulfuromonadia > Geobacterales > Geobacteraceae > Oryzomonas > Oryzomonas sagensis. The sequence goes on from NZ_VZRA01000003.1 coordinate 591,818, forward strand.
AAATCCCGTCACATGGGGCAAAAAACCGGTGAATGCGTGTTCCATCGCGTTACTCCCTGTCTAGTGCGGAAACGGCGTCATCCCGTGGAGTGCCGTCACCTTCGCGCCTTGCCGCAGATGTCGTCTATACTGATCTTGAATACCTTGGTTAGTTCCCGCTTGGCCTCGATGTAGTCTAACCCCGACAAGCGGAACGCCGTGGAGTACTTGGCCAGGAGTCCTTCCAGGGCCTGCTGCTTCTCCTCCTCGAAGACCTCCGTCGCCCTGCCGGAGATGACGACGCTTTCATACCTGGTGGCAAACTGGTCGGGAAGGACCTCGGTCGTGCCCACGACACAGAACGATACCCTGCTGTCGGCGGCAATGTCGGTCAGCTTGTGCCCTTCCAGGGCGCAGTGGAAGTAGATGGCGTCGTTGCCGAGGCAGTAACTGAGCGGGATGCCGTACGGCTGGCCATCCGGGTCACAGGTGGAAAGGATTCCGTATTCGCCCCGTTCCAGGATCGCCCTCGCCTCCGGCTCCGTAAGGGCCCGCTCTTTGCGGCGCAGTTCATGGTGCATGTCGACAACTCCTTATCGGTATGGATTGTATTGTCAGGGCCTATCGGTTGATGATCGCCATCATGGCAGCAGGATAGCGCTCGCCGGCAGCCGCGCCCTTGGGCAGCACCCTGTCGATCTCGGCCATTTCGGCTGTGCTGATCGCCACCGTTGCGGCGGCCACATTCTCTTCCAGGTATTTTCTGCGCTTGGTTCCCGGTATGGGCACGATGTCGTTTCCCTGGGCCAGCACCCAGGCCAGGGCCAGTTGCCCCGGCGTGCACCCCTTGCGCGCGGCAATGGCCTTGATCTGCTCCACCAGGTGCAGGTTCCTGCCGAAGTTCTCACCCTGAAAACGGGGGGAGAGGCGACGGTAGTCGTCGGCATCGAAGTCCTCGAACCGGGTGATCTGCCCGGTCAGGAACCCGCGCCCCAGGGGACTGTAGGCCACCAGGCCGATCCCCAACTCCCGCAAGGTCGGCAGCAGTTCGTCCTCCGGGTCACGGCTCCAGAGCGAGTATTCGCCTTGCAGCACACTGACGGGATGCTCGGCGTGGGCGCGACGGATGGTGAGCGGACCGGCTTCGGACAGGCCAAGGAAGCGGACCTTGCCGGCGGTCACCAGATCGCCCATGGCACCCACGGTTTCCTCTATCGGCACCTCCGGGTCCACCCGGTGTTGATAGTAGAGGTCGATATGGTCTATATCCAGCCGCTTCAGGGAGGCGTCGCAGGCCGAGCGCACATAGTCGGGGCGGCCGCATACGCCGCGATAGTTCGGGTCCGCGGTACGGACAATGCCGAATTTCGTCGCCACGACCACAGCCTTGCGTTTTCCCTTGATCGCCCTGCCGACCAGCTCCTCGTTGGTAAACGGGCCATACATGTCGGAGGTATCCAGCATGGTGACGCCCAATTCCAGGGCCCGGTGGATGGTGGCGATGGCTTCGGCCTCGTCCCGCCGGCCGTAGAAATCGGACATCCCCATGCACCCCAGCCCCTGGGCCGAGACAACCAACCCTTGCGTTCCCAGTGTTCTCTGTTCCATGCTCAATCTCCTTGTGGTGTCAGCGAACGGGCCAGACAAATTTTTCTCCCACGGCCATCCGCTTCATGGCCGGATGGGGGCCATCCTTGGGCAGGGCGGCCAGTTCCCGGGCGAAGAATGCAACTTCGCGCCATGACGCAACCGGCCACATGCAAGCTGCCATAAAAGCGGCCTGTTCAGAAAGTTGCCCGGCGCAAAAATACGACATACTTATTCCGAATGGCTTCCCATGGTCCCGATCCGCCTGCGCGACAGGATCAACACGCCGGCCAGCACCGCAATAGCGCCCAGAACCAGATTGGAGACCAGAAAGGCATGCCGCGCTCCATGGTGCTCAAAGGCGCCCCACATGCTCCCCGCCAACAGGCTGCCTAAGCCCTGACCGGCCACCCGGGCCACGGAGAGCAGGCCCGAGGCGACCGCCTCGGTCTCCGGCGGCGCCTGGGAGAGCACGGCGGCATTGTTGGCGGCCTGAAACAACGCCCGGCCGATACCGATACCGGTCAGACCGGGCACGACCCGGCCGGTGATGCCCTGAACCCAGGAGGACAGGGCCAACACCGCGCTGCCGAGCCAACTGACCCGCTCGTAGCCGACACGGTCCGAGAGCCGTCCCGCCACCGGGCCGAGGACCATCAGCAGCACCGGGGGCAGCAGCATGGCGAGCCCGACCCGGCTGGGGGTCATGCCGCCCGCTTCCAGGTAAAAGGGCCATAACAGGTTGCTGCCGAAGGACTGGGCAAAGAAACAGACCGTGGCCAGGAGGGCCAGCAGGAAGCGGGGGGCGCGGATGGCGCGGCGCAGCCCTTCCCGCAGCCCCACGCCGTGTAGTTCGGTCAGACGGCCGGAGAGCAGAAAGGCCGCCAGTCCGAAGGGCAGATTGATGAAGAAGATGCTGCGCCAGCCGAACCAATCCACCATGAAACCGCCCAGGGGGGGCCCCATCATGGTACCGGCAGCGACTGCACCCGCCACCATCCCCAGAGCCCAGCCGCGACGTTCGGGAAAGGTGGCGGCGGTCATGCCCGGCACCAGGCCGACGATGCCTGCTCCGGCAACCCCTTGCAGAAAACGCAGAAGGTACAGTACCGCCAGGTTGGGCGAAAGCGCCAAGAAGAACGAGATCATGCTGAAGCAGATCAGCGAGGCGCGGTAGACCCGCACCGTGCCGACCCTGCCGGCCAGACCGGACAGGGGCAGAAAGGCGAGGGCCGAACCGACCAGATAGAGGGTGGAGGCCCACTGGACGTCGCCGGCATGGCTGTGAAAATGGGCCGCCAGGGACGGCAGCGCCAGGTTGAGGGCGCTGGAATCCACCGTGGAAAGGGTGATGCCGATGAGGAGTGCCGCCAGCCGCAGGTCGATACGGGGCGCGGATGATTTGGCAGAAGCAATCACGGGAGTCGATGAGGGCATCACAACGGTCTGATGCGGCTTCTGCCCAGGCGCTTCATCAGTTTCCAGAGCGGCCCCTTGACCGGGAACATGCGCAGGGCCTCCAGCATGGCGTCGCTGATATTCACCTCCAGGCCGGGTACGACCCAGTTTTTGCGCTTGATCGCCTCCGACGTGACCAGTTCGGTCAACTCGTCCCTGACGGCCGGCGAGATATAGAAGACCGGCTCCAGCAGGTTGGTGGCGCTATCGATGACCCCTTCCGCCAGGGCGGTCCGGTGCAACGGCGTGCCGGGAAAGATACGGATGCCGGTCATGGCGATGATCGCCGTCGGTTCCAGTTCGTCCATCAAGTTGAAGCTTTCCAGGATAGTCTCCCGCGTCTCCCCCGGCCCGCCGAACAGGATGTAATGGGCGAAATCCACCTGCCGCTCGCGGCATAGACGCGAACCTTCACGGACGTCGGCCACCGTAAATGCCTTGCCCAGATTCTTCAGCATGACCGGCGAGCCGGATTCGGTGCCGTATTCCACGGCGTCGCACCCCGCGGCCAGCATGACATCCAGCAGGCCGGGCGGCATGAAGGCCGGATTGATGAAGGCCGACCAGTTGATCGCCAGCCGCTCCGCGGTCATGGCCCGGCAGAGCTGTTCGGCGAACTCGGTCGGGTAGTTGAAGATGTCGTCCACAAAATAGATATAGCTGACCCCGTGATCCTCCACCAGGGCGCGGACCTCGGCGATGATGTCACGGATCGGCCGCAGGCGCATCCGACGCCCTTCCAGCAGGGGATAGGTGCAGTAGATGCAGGCGAAGGGGCAGCCGCGCTTGGTCTGCACATTGGCCATGCCACCCTGGCGCTGGTAGCGTGCCACGTCGAACAGGTTCCGGTCAGGGGTAGCGATCCGCTCCACCGGCAACGCCGGCAGAAATTCATCAGCACCCCGCGCCAGCACTCCCGGCAGGCCGGACGGGCAGGCGCCCTGCCCGATCGCTTCCACGAGCCGGGGCAGCACCTCCTCCCCCTCGCCCACCACGCCGTAATCGGCGTCCACATAGGCCAGGATCTCCCGGGGCATCAGGGAAAAACCGGAACCGCCCACCACGACCCGGGCACTCCTGCGGCAGACGGAGACCACCTCCCGCACCCCGGCCAGATAGGAACGGCAACCGGGCCAGGTCACATTGTCGATGTTACGCAGGGAGACCACCACCAGGGCCGGCGAGAATGAGGCGAGTCGTTCCTCCAAGGCCGTTTCGGGCTCCTGTTCGAAACAGAGGTCGAGCACGGCAAGTTCATGGCCGGCAATTGCCAGGGGGGCAGCCAGATAGGAGAGACCGATGGGGAACACCGGATAGGGGGAATGTTCACGGTTGGCCGAAACCAGTAGGATCTTCATGTCGCCTCCAGCCAGGCCTTCATCCGCTCGACCCGCTCGGCAACCGCAGGCGGCATCTGGAATTGCAGAACGCCGTTCAGGTCGGTCAGGGCGTGGCGGGTCAGGCCGGTGGCCAGTTTTTTGCCGTCAGGGTCCAGTATGACGCTTTCAAAGACCAGGGTGGCCGTCTCGCTCGGCGTCAAGGTGGTGCGGACGGTCAACAGGTCGTTGTAGCGGGCGGAACGCAGGTACTTTATCTCCAGCGCGACCACCGGGCCAAGATAGCCGAGAGCCCCCAATTGGAAGGCATCCAGCCCGAATCTGCCGGCCAGTTCACTGCGGCCGATCTCCATCCAGGCAACGTAATGCCCGTGCCAGGCCACCTGGTAGGCGTCCACCTCGTTGAAGCGCACGGTTATGGCGGTTTCGTGGTAGTTCATAGCCTGCTCTCGATCCAGCGATTGTATTTCTTGAGCGAATCCCCCGCCCCCACTTCCACGAAACGGGCTGCGCCGGACCGCTTCAGGGCGCGATAGGTCTGTTCCCAGTGGACCGTTTCCGTCAATTCCCGCATCAGGAACGAGGGAATCTCGGCGGCGGTGAGGAACTCCTGATCAATGTGGTTCATGAGCGGGATAGCCGGTTCCCGGTAGCGATAATCCCGGAAAATGGCCGTCAACTCCTCCTCCGCCTCGGCCAGGAGCGGGGTATGCAACGGGGCGTCGCAGGGGAAGAGCTTGGCCGAAAAGGCCCCCGCTGCGAGAGCTTCGCTCAAGGTGGCCTCCATGTCGTGACGCCTGCCGGCCAGCAGAAAATGGTGCGAGGTGTTGTGATTGGCAAGAAAGACCGCACCTTCGGCGGCCAGTACCGCCAACTTCTCCGCCGTAAGCCCCACCAGGCATCCCAGGGCATAATCCCGTCCCAGGAAGCGCTGTTCCATGCAGGCACCCACCCGAAAGGCAATCTCCAGGGCCTCCCCTTCGCTGACCGAACCGCAGGCCGCCAGGGCGGCGTAGATTCCCATGCTGTGCTCGGCCGCCAGCGCCGGCTTCACCCCTTCCAGCCGCAGGCAGCGTTGGCGATAGAGACTCACGGCCACCCCGTAGACCTGGAGGGCCACCTGCTCCGTATGCGTTCCCTCCGGCCAGGTGAAGGTAGCCAAGTCCAGCCCGGTATGGGCGCGGGCCAGCGCGGCGACCGCGCTGAAATCGGCGTTGCAGGGAAGTATGGCATCGTGGGCCAGAGGTTGACCGGGAAACATGAAACAGATCATTTTTTACCTTCACAGGTGATTTGCGGGGCCCGGCAGCGGTTCGCGCGGTGTTCCCGCAGGTATTCGGCCGGCTTCATCATGCGTTGGGTGCGCAGCAGGACCCGGATGATATAGGGTATCTGGGAGGGGCGCACCTGGCGGACCCAGTCCAGGAGACTCTTGTTGCCGGCGGTATTGAGGATCGAACGGCGCCAGGTCTCGGCGTACAGCTCGAAGAAGCGCTCTGCCCCCAGACGCGGCTCCCACAGCAGGTGGTGCATATCGAAGTTGGCCCACGGCTGGCCGGCGGTGCGGGCCAACTCGCTTTGATAGTAGTCGGTCCCCGGCAGGGGGGTCAGGATGGTGAAACCGGCCCGCTGCAGGCCGTGGCGTTCCACAAACGCCCACAATTCCCGGAACTGCGCCTCATCCCAATCCGGGTCCACCAGAAAGTTGCCGTTGATGCCGTAGCGCAGTTCCCGGGCGATGCGCACCGCCTCGATGCTGTCGCCGATGCCGGAATCCTTGGACAGGCCGGCCAGACCGTCGTCGCTGGCCGCCTCCAACCCCAGGAAGATGTCGAAATCCTTGGCCAGGGGGCGCCAGGCGGCCATGAGTTCGCCACTGCGGCGGATCAGATCGGTGCGGGTCTGGACCAGAATCCAGCGTTTATACACCCCGCGGCGCTTGAGGGCGGCGGCCAGCTCGAGGCTGCGCTCGGGATTATACCAGAACAGGTCGTCAGCCACAAAGATAGCATCGCCGCAGGTGGCAAAATCCTCCACCACCGCCGCGATGGAGCGCTCCCGGCAGGTGCGGCCGTAAAGCTGCCACACCGAGCAGAACGAGCAGCGGTGCGGACAGCCCCGGGCGGTCTCGATCAGCCAGACCGGCTTGAACAGCAGACAGTGATACCCGGTGCGATGCCGCTGCACCAGGTTGCGGGCAGGCAGGGGGACCAGGTCGAGCGGGGTGCGTTCCTCCAGGGGAGGGGTCGTGATCCAGCCATCGGCAGTCCTGAGCCGCAGTGCCGGCACCCGGGCAAGCTCCCCACCCTGTTCCAGGCAGGCTGCCAGGCGCACAACCGCCTCTTCGCCGTCATCCACCATAATGGCGTCGATCGGGTCATGCTCCAAAGGCGCCGGGAAGGCCGCGGCGGCATGCCCTCCCACCACGATGAAGGCCTCCGGCGAGGCCAGTCGCACCTCTCGGGCGGTTTCAAGCACCCGGTCGAATTCCAGGGAGTGGAGGCAACTGATGCCCACCAGGCGGGGGCGTGTGCGGCGTACCCAGGTTGCGGCACCTGGCCGAAAACGCAGGTCGGCGATAGTGACATGGTGCCCCGTACCCATCAGGGCCGCAGCGATGTATTCGAGCCCCAAAGGCTCGACCCGGAAGAAGGGGCCAAGCCCGAAACGGTCATTGCCGGGATGGGGACGGAGCAACAGGATGTTCATGGTTTTATTCCTTGCTCGTGACCAAGGGGGCCGCCGGAACCCTTTGGGGGGTACACGACCTCCTCGTCCCCGTAGACGCCTCCCCGGCGCAGGACATTATAGGCCAGATTGACGAGCTTGCCGTTTCCCCGCATGACGCGCGAGAGGACCGAGGGCCAGCGGTAGACCTCACGACGCGCCGCCCGCCATCCCCGGTACAACTGCTCCGGCGACATCAGCTTGGGACGGAAGACCACCTGATTATGGTCATAGTGCTGCCACTCCTTATGGAGCATGCGCCCCTCCCGATCGAACTGCTCGAACAGCGCCGTACCGGGATAGGGGGTCAGGATGTGAAAGGTCGGGATACTGGGCGCACACTCCTCCAGATACCGGACCGTGGTCTCGAAAACGCTCTCGTCATGGTCATCGAAGCCGAAGATCATGGAGGCTTCCAGCACGATGCCGGTGTCCCGCACCCGTTTGATCAGGTCGGCCTGACTGAATCTGCTGCCGGTCTTGGGGTGGTTGGCCTGGAGCCCGGTGACCGATTCGATGCCGACAAAGATGCCGATGCAACCGGATTGTGCCAGGAGGCTCACCAATTCGGGGTCCTCGGCAAAGCGGAGATTGGCCTGCCCGCCCCAGCGCAGCCCGAGACCGGCCATGCCGCGCAGGATCGGCTTGGCCCGCTCCGGGTCGCCCAGGATATTGTCATCGAGAAATACCGTCAGCTTGCGGTCGAAGGAGCGCAGTTCCGCCAGGATGTCGTCGGGGTCGCGATAGCGGAAGGTGCGGCCGAAATAGGGGGTGACCGTGCAGAACGGGCAGTCGTAAGGGCAGCCGCGGCTGGCCTGAATGGTCTGGGTGGTAAGGTAGGTGCGGCCCGCCAGAAAATCGCGCCGCGACCAGGGGATCTCCAGGAGATCGCCATGGGGGATGGCGCGGTAGCGCGGCGCCATGCGCCCGGCCTGCAGATCGCTCAATAGCTGCGCCCAGACCGGCTCCGCCTCGCCGATCACCACCGCATCGGCATGCTGTAACGCCTCGTCGGGAAGCACCGTGGGATGGATGCCGCCCAAAACCACCGGAGTCCCCCGCTGCCTGAAACGGTCGGCAATCTCATAGGCCCGGACCGCCTGATGGGTCATGGCGGTAATTCCCACCAGGTCGAATTGGCCGTCAAAAGGGATATCTTCATGGATTTCGTCGGCCAGCAGCACCTCCCACTCGGGCGGCGTTGCCGCGGCGACCTGCTTCAGGGAGAGGGACGGAAGTTGAAAACGGCGCACCCACCCCAATTTTTGGGTGGCGGGATAGATCAACAGCAGTCTCGGAGCGGCAGTCATCACAACGATACCGCCCCCGGATGGCATGGCGCTGCCGCGGCGCCCTCCCCTGCCGAAGACCAAACGGCCCGATGCGTCATGCCGTCACCTTCCTGCGCTTCAAGGCCGCGCGGAAACCGAAATTCATCGGTCCGAAGACCTGCACCGAGCGGTGCAGTTTGAAAATCCGGCGGTACATGGACGAAAAGGAGTAGAATGAGCGGCAGAGTTGTTCATAACCCTGCTGGAGCTGTTCGGCACTCATGCCGAGCGGCCGGAAGGTAACGTGTTCCATATCGTAGTCGCGCCAGTTGTTGGAAAAGATGCGCCCTTCGGCCTCGAGGCGGCGACGGACGCTGGTTCCGGGATACGGGGTCAGGATGGGAAAGATGGCCGCCTCGAGACGGGCGTCCTCGCAAAAGCGCAACGTCTGTTCGAAGATGGCCGGGGTATCGCCATCGTACCCCATGACAAAGGAGCCCAGAATGCCGATGCCATTGTCGCGAAAGGCCTGGGCGTCCTCCAGGTAGGAACGGGCCCGGTTGGTGACCTTGCCCATGGCCGACAGGGACTCCTGGTTCAGGGATTCGAAGCCCACGAACATCCCCACGCAGCCCGATTCCCCAGCCGCCTTCATCAACTCCCGGTCGGCGGCGAAATCGATGGGTGAATGGGAGAGCCACTTGAAATCCATCCCCTTCATGCCGGCAAACAGTTCCAGGGCGTACTTCCGGTCGGCAACGATGTTGTCATCCACAAAAAAGAGAAACGAGTTGGCCTTGCGGAGCAGCTCAAGTTCCTGCAGGATGTTTGCCACCGGCCGCTTGCGATATTTGCGGCCGTAGAAAGCGGTCACCGAGCAGAACTCGCAGTCGAAGGGGCAGCCGCGGGTGGTCTGGACGGTGTTGGTGAGCAGATAACGCTTCCCCGTAAAGATCTCGCGGCGGGCGCGAGGAATGGCGGCCATCTCCATCTGGGTGCCGGATTGGTAGAGGCGCTTGAGGCTCCCCTGGCGATAGTCGGCCAGAAGCTGCGGCCAGACCAGTTCCCCCTCCCCCACCACCACGGCATCCGCGTGGCCGAGCGCCTCGTCCGGCAGGTTGCTGGCATGGAAGCCCCCCATGACCACCGTCTTCCCCCGGCGGCGGAATTCGTCGGCGATCTCGTAGGCGCGGGGCGCCTGGGGGGTCATGGCGGTCAGGGCGACGAGGTCGGCTGTGCAGCAGTAGTCAATGGTCTCGAAATTGTCGTCAAGGAAGGCGACGTCCCATTCCGGCGGGGTAACGGCGGCAATCGACGCCAGGGAGAGGGTGGGAAACTTGAAGGCCAACTCCCCCCACAGTCGCCCCTTTTCCCAGCCGGGCGAGACGAAGAGCACCTTCATTTTTTATGTTCCGCGATATACTCCGCCATGCTGCGCACCGAGGCAAACACCTTCGTGCCGGTGGCCGCGTCGGGCACGACCACGCCGAAATCCTTTTCCATGGCCACAACCAGTTGCAGGGCATCTATGGAGTCGAGCCCCAAACCTTCGCCGAACAGGGGGGCGTCGGTCTCGATCTCGTCGGGGGACATCCCTTCGATGCGCAGGCTTTCAATGATCAACTGTTTCACTTTTGGAATCAACTCTTCACTCATTCACAAGTCCTCTCACCAATATAGTGCCTCGCACGTGCCTTTTGTCAGCGTTCTTCCCTTCGTTTGCGCGGTTCCGCGGCGGAGTGTTCCCCGCCCCAGAAATCGAAGAAATTGTACCACTGGTCGGGATACCGCCCGATATAGCGTTCGAACACCGCAGCCAGTTGTTCCATACCGCTCCGAATCGCCTCGGTATGCCCCCCATGGCCCCCTTTGAAATAGATCGGTTCATCCATCAACGTGGCGTACCGATCCCCCTCAAGCGGTACGAAGACCGGGATGACCGGAGCTCCGCTGGCCAGGGACAGATAGGCGGCCCCCACCGGGAAGGGGGTCGGCTTTCCGAAAAAATCAATGATGCTGGTATGGGAAGAGCCGTCGCGCTCCCCCAGGAGGCAGAGCACCTCGTTGCGCCGCAGGGCGTTGACCGCCTCGATGATCGCAAGTGGCGAGGTATCGTCGCGATCGACGTAAATAAAGCCGATACCGCGCATGCCGCGCACCTTCTCCCGCAGTTCGTTCACCTTCTCATCAGGCTCCCGGAAGGTGAGCACGTTGACCTTGTATCCCAGGTCGGCCAGTCCCAGTCCGCCCAGTTCCCAGTTGCCGAAATGGGGCGAGACCAGGATGGCGCCGGTTCCCGCGGCCAGAGCGTCGTCCAGCGGTTTCTGGGTACTGCGCCGGCCGATGAGGGCCTGCAACCGTGGGCCGGTAAGGCGCATCATCAGCATCACGTCGCACCAGTTGCGTGCATATTTGTAGTAGGCTGAAACCACCAGCCGCTCCACATTGGCGCGTCCGGTGACGGTGCGCATGTTTGCCCGAAAGCCGCGGCGCTTCTCGCCAAGAAGGAGGTAGAACAGCATCACGCAGCAGAAGGCGGCCGGAGGAAACAGCCTGCGCGGCACCACAATGGTGAACAGGTTGATAAGGAACAGGTTGATACCGCTGTAGAGGGCCATCTTAGGTGCGCGACGCCTTTCCCTTTTTGACCGGGTGCCCCTTGAATTCCGCCTCCCACGCCTCATCGGCGATCTCGCCGTAGCGTCGGGAATAGTCGTCCATACTGTCCGCCAGGCCGGTAAAGATCTCATCGGCTCCCTCGTGGGTGGCGTAGGCCCCTTCCGAGGCGAACAGTTCACGGCCCGCATCGGGGTGATCGATCAGCATGCAGGGGCGCAGCAGGTTGTCGTGCTCCCCCTGTTTCTGCCGGATTTTCTGGAACAGCGGCGACGCCAGCGCATCGCGCAGTGACGTGCGACGGATGTTATCCGCGGCAAAGTGGCAGAAGACGCACGGTTCGATATCGCCGTTGGCATTGATGTGGAAATATTTTCGCCCTCCGGCCAGACAGCCGGAGATCATCGGGCCGTCGTTCCAAAAATCCACGAACAGCATCGGCTTGGTGGCCCGGTAACCGGTCACCGTCCGGCGCAGGAGATCGCGCTGCTCGGGGGTCGGCATCAGCTCGGGGTCAGGCTTGCGCCCCACCGGCACGTAGGAGAACAGCCACATGGCAAAAACCCCCTTGTCCAGGAGCATGTCGATGTAACGGGCATTGGTGATGATGTCAGTGTTCTTGCGGGAATGGGTGAACGAACCGCAGAAGGAGAGCCCCCCCTCGCGCAGCAGGTCCATGGCCCGCATGACCTTTTTGAAATGCCCGGCCCCGCGACGTTCGTCGGTCTCCTGCTCATATCCCTCCAGCGAGAAGGCCGGCATGACGTTGCCCACCTCGGTCAACCGCTCCACCATCCGCTCGTCGATCAGGCCGCCGTGGGTAAAGACCAGAAAGGCCATGTCGCTGTGCTTCTTGAATATCTCGAAGATGCCTTTCATGTAGAACGGCTCGCCGCCGGAGATGACCGCAAAATAGATTCCCATCTCCTTGAGCTGGTTCAGCACCGAATCAAGTTCGTCCAGGGAGAGTTCCAGGGATTTTTTGTAATCGCCGGCATAGCAGCCGTAGCAGGAGAGATTGCAGCGCATGGTCGGGCTGATCACCACGGTGGAGGGGGGATAGAAGCCGTTTTGGTCGGCCCATTCCTTGCGTTTGTTGGTGCCGTTCAGCAGGTGATTTATGGCCAGGTTGCTGATCCACTTGTCCCGCTGGTTGGGGTGCAGGTCGCGCAAGATGCGGCGGGGGAATTCGATACTGGGATGTTTCTCGCGGATCAGGCCGCGAATCCAGCGGATACGTTCTTTGTAGTAGTCTTTTTTGGGAATCAACTCCATCAGGTGCGTCATCTTGATCAGGGTCTCATCCGATGAATTCGTCGCCATGGACAGGAGGTACGAGAGCACTTTTTCCCTGGTATAGTTTTTCAGTGTCTGGATCATGCTTTCCACTCCACTCGTCTGAATCGGTTCGGTTGGTACGTCGGTGTTATCTTCCTTACATGTAACGCAGGAACGTCATGCAGATGTTCCAGGTATCCCGCACCGGACGGAAATGGCTCGTGGCGCGGCCATCGGCCACCCGCGCCGGCACCGCGAGGGAACCGATGGAAAACCCGCTGCGCCACGCCTTCATGAGAATTTCCATCTCCAGGTTATAACCGTCGGCAGCAAGCGCCACCGAGCGGAGCAGCCGCCCGGAATAGCAACGGAACCCGGACTGGCTGTCGCTGATCTCAAACCCGGTCCGCTGGCGCATGCACCAGACGCCGAAACGGTTCCAGACCTTGCGCAGGCCGCCCATCTCCTGGAACTGGCTGAAGCGGGAGGCGATCAGGATATCGAAACCGCCATTCCGGAAAGCAGCGACCAGCCGCGGAATCGAGGATACATCATGCTGGCCGTCGGCATCAAGAGTGACGACGGCATCGCAGTCATGCTCCAGCGCCCACGCAAAACCGGTCCTGAGCGCCCTCCCCTTGCCCCGGTTGCGATTATGGCGCAACAGGAGCGCCCCATACCCGGCAGCTATACTCGCCGTGGCGTCGGCCGACCCGTCATCCACCACCACCAACGGATACCCCAGGCAGGAACACTCCTCCAGGATCGCGGCCAGGGTCTTCTCGGCGTTGAACGCCGGGATCAGGATACAGACTGCCATGAATCGACCATTTCCCGCAAGGTGATAAACGTGTAGCCGGCCAAGAGCCTCCGAAGCCGCGGCAACGCATCCCGGCGCGTCCCATAGGAGGCAAAGCGTTTCAGGAGCGGCAGCTTGAGACGCGGCCCCAGGGGGTCAACCTCACGGGGATGCAGGTACAGCACTGCCGGCCGGCCGGCCCGGCCATACCTCTCGACCGTCGCCGCGATCAGCCCGAATGGAAACAGGCGGAATCCCCATCCGCCACCGGTGGGCAGATTTCCCAAGGGTGACCCTGATACCATGGGCGGTATCTCCCACAACGCCCCGTGCGCCGTCTCGATCCGGTACGGGTGACGAGCAGCGTTTCGATCCCCGATAAAGGGGAGCGGGTTGCGGCTGGAGTCGTAGCGATAGCCGCGCTGCGCCAGGATGTCGTCAAACCAGGGGGTATGGGCTGTTGCCGACCACTGGGGGGCGCGAAATCCGACCGGCAAGCTACCGGTGATCCCCATGATGACGTCTTCGGTCTTGTGCAATTCATCCGCAAACTCCGCCGAGCTGAGTTCGTGGACCAGACGGTGCGAATAACCGTGGGAGGCGATCTCATGCCCCTGCCGATGAATGGTGCGCACCAGCTCCGGATCGGCCTCTGCCACACAGCCAAGGACAAAAAAGGTTGTTTTTACCCCAAACTCTGCGAACAGGTCAAGCAGCACCTCCGTGGCTCTGTGGACACGCCAGTCATCAGGCGGGATACACGGCTGCTGTTTGAGACCACAGACGTGAAACCAATCCTCCAGGTCAACCGATAGGCTATGTACGGCTTGCTTCGCCACAATCCTCCAAGATTTTAAAAAATACAGTAATTATATTTTTTCGTCAATTATACCGAGCGGCCTGCAAAGTTGCGAGTTAAAACCGGACATGTCACCACGCCAACCGGTAATGCCCCATCCCGTAGGAGGCCCCCTTGCCCAAATGCAGATACTCCCCCAGCGCCAGAAACGGCATAAGATCGTTGAAATCGCCGTTTAGGACGCCATCTCCCATGACCCCGGACAGGGCCAGGGAACGGCGGCCGGCGTCGGCGTAGAAAAAATTGTCTTCAAGCAGTTCGATACGGTTGGCAACATGGGCATACTCCCTGAAGTTGTCCCGCATCTCGTAGCCGCAATAGTAGTAGGCCAGGGCAGAGACCCTGCGCATCAGCGAACGGACAAACTGCCCGGCATCGAAAAAGTTCATGACCTTGCCGGTCTTGGCCAACTTCAGGGGGGTCATGAAGGTAACGCCGACGGCATCGGTCGGGCGGCAACGGCTGTCAACAATGCCCTGGGCGTCCAGGGTAACCAGATTTCCCAGATCCGGCGCACCATCCCCGGTAGCTATAACGGCCGGATTCCCGTGGAAGTCCAAGGATTCCACCCGGGGAATTGTCGCCACAGCAAAATGCCCCGCGTTGTGCCCGTTTGCGAGCAGGGAACGGAATGCGCGTATGAACTCCGTCGTATGGTTGAGCGCCTTTCCCACCAGAACCAGCGTGCAGACGAAGTCGTCGGCCTGTCTCGGGGCGGCGCCGTGGGGCGGGAACGAAAAGATGAACGGCAAGGGGGGCTTTTGATGGCACCTCACGGCAGAAGGGTCGGCACCAAGCTGCTGGCTGAACAATACACAATAGGGACACTCCGTACAACCGGAGCCCGTTGAGCATGCGGATGCGTTTCCCGTGCAGACGAGTTTTCTGAATACCTCGGCAAAGTCCGGGCCACTGCGGTACAGATACGAAACCACACGGGAAACATCACTGGTATGGATGGTAAAACGCAGGTGAACGAAACTGAAATCCAAGTAAAATCCTCATTCGCGATAAAAAAATCGGGGCGTCCCGCAGGATGCCCCGATTATACCACATATTGCCGTAAAACGTATCAGAATTAGGCAAACTGCGCCTTGAGAAACTCCCGATTCATGCGGGCGATGAACTTGACGTTGATCCCTTTGGGGCAGGCAGCCTGGCACTCGTAATGATTGGTGCAGTTGCCGAAACCGCATTCAGCCATGGCCTTGGTCATGGCTGTGACGCGGGCGGCAGCCTCTGTCTTGCCCTGGGGCAGGATCGACAGTTGGGAGACCTTAGCCCCGGTGAACAGCATGGCGGCGCCGTTGGGGCAACCGGCCACGCAGGCTCCGCAGCCGATGCATTCGGCGGCATCCATGGCCTCGTCGGCTACCGGCTTGGGGATCAGGATGGCATTGCCGTCGGCCACCCCGCCGGTGTGGCAGGAGGTATAGCCACCGGCCTGAATAATGGTATCCAGAGCCGAGCGGTCGACGATCAAGTCTTTAATGATCGGAAAGGCGCGCGCCCTCCAGGGTTCAATGTAGATGGTATCGCCATCCTTGAATTTGCGCATGTGGAGTTGGCAGACGGTGGTGCGCACCTGACCGCCATGGGGTGCGCCGTTGATCACCTGGGAACACATGCCGCAGATGCCCTCGCGGCAGTCGTGGTCGAACACGATCGGCTCCCTGCCTTCGAGGATCAGGTCCTCGTTGACGCAGTCGAGCATCTCCAGAAAAGAATGGTGCTCGGTGATGTTCTTAGCGGTATAGGTCTCGAATTTACCGGGATCGCTGGCATTTTTCTGGCGCCACACGATCAGTGTCAGTGTCATGGTCTTGTGATCGCTCATTATTTGTAGCTCCTTACGGCGAGATGTACGTTCTCGAATTTCAACGGTTCCTTGTGCAACTCCGGCTCGGCACCCACGCCCTTGAATTCCCAGGCGCCCACATAGCAGAAGTTGACGTCGTCGCGCTTGGCCTCGCCGTCGTCGTACTGGTATTCCGAGCGGAAATGGCCGCCGCAGGACTCGTTGCGGTGCAATGCGTCGCGGCACAAAAGTTCGGCGAACTCCAGGAAGTCGGCGGTGCGGCCGGCGTTCTCCAACTGTTGATTGAGATCGGCGCCGCTGCCGGTGACCTTGACGTTCTTCCAGAACTCCTCGCGCAGGGCCGGAATCTTCTTGATGTTTGCCTCAAGGGACTCCTTGGTGCGTGCCATGCCGCAGTTTTCCCACATCATGGTGCCCAGTTCGCGCATGAAATCGGTAACGGTGCGTTTGCCGTTGATGGAGAGGAGCTTGTTGACATTTTTGTTGACGTCCTCCGCCGACTTCTTGAATTCGGCGTGATCTTCCTTGACCTGGCCCGGCTTGATGGTGGCCAGATAACCGCCGATGGTATAGGGGATGACGAAGTAGCCGTCGGCTAGCCCCTGCATCAGGGCCGACGCTCCCAGACGGTTGGCGCCGTGGACCGAGAAGTTGGCCTCGCCCAGCACGAACAGGCCGGGGACATTGCTCATCAGGTTGTAATCGACCCAGAGGCCGCCCATGGAATAATGGGGGGCGGGATAGATGCGCATCGGCGACTTGTAGGCGTTCTCGTCGGTGATCTTCTCGTACATTTCGAACAGGTTGCCGTAGCGCTCGCGGATGGTATCCTCGCTGAGGCGTTTGATGGAAGCGGCAAAATCCAGATACACGCCGCGGCCGCCCGGGCCGACGCCGCGACCCTCGTCGCACTGTTCCTTGGCGGCGCGGGAGGCGATGTCACGCGGGGCCAGGTTGCCGAAGCTCGGGTACTTGCGCTCCAGATAGTAATCGCGATCTTCCTCGGGAATCTGGTTGGGAGGACGGGTGTCACCCTTTTTCTTGGGTGCCCAGCAACGCCCGTCGTTACGCAGCGACTCCGACATGAGGGTCAGTTTGGACTGGTAGTCGCCGGCCTGGGGGATACAGGTCGGATGGATCTGGGTGTAGCAGGGATTGGCGAACAGGGCGCCCTTTTTGTGGGCCTTCCAGCTGGCCGTAACCGAGCACCCCATGGCGTTGGTGGAGAGGTAGAACACGTTGACATACCCTCCGGTGCAGAGGCAGACGGCATCGGCGGCGTAGCTTTCCAACTCGCCGGTCACCAGGTTGCGCACGGTGATGCCGCGGGCCACACCGTCCACCACGACCAGGTCGAGCATCTCGCGGCGGTTATACATCTTGACCGTGCCGGCCTTGATCTGGCGGGAGAGAGCCGAGTAGGCCCCCAGCAGGAGTTGCTGACCCGTCTGACCGCGGGCGTAGAAAGTCCGGGAGACCTGGGCGCCGCCGAAGGAACGGTTATCCAGGTAGCCGGCGTAGTCGCGGGCAAAAGGGATGCCCTGGGCCACACACTGGTCGATGATGTTGTTGGACACCTGGGCCAGACGCCAGACGTCGGCTTCGCGGGCGCGGAAGTCGCCCCCCTTGATGGTGTCGTAAAACAGGCGATAGATGGAGTCGCCGTCGTTGGGATATGCCTTGGCAGCATTGATACCGCCCTGGGCGGCTATGGAGTGGGCGCGGCGCGGGCTGTCCTGATAACAGAACGCTTGCACATTGTAACCCAACTCTCCCAGCGAAGCCGCGGCAGCGCCGCCGGCCAGGCCGGTGCCGACCACGATGACGTTGTACTTCCGTTTATTGGCAGGATTGACCAGTTTCAGGTCAAAGCGGTGTTTGTCCCAGGTTTGCTCAATCGGTCCGGTTGGACATTTTCCATCAAGTATCACGGTAACCCCCTTAACCTTTCAGAATTCCAGCAAAGATTGACAACGGAACGGCGACGTACCCCAGAAACAAAACCAGCGCAACCAGGGTGCCTGCCTTGACATAGATCGGCAGCGTCCTGTCGGTACTCCACCCCATCGTCTGGAAAAAGCTCTGTATGCCGTGTGACAGATGCAGAAACAGGGTTACCATGGCCGCCACATAGATAAAGGCCACGAAAAAGTTCTGGAAGCTGGAGACTACCATGGTAAAGACGTTGATCGCCCCCTCGGCATCGGGCACCAGGGCCATGCCGGGGACCACCTTCATGGTGAAGTGCAACAGGTGATAAATAATGAAGCAGAGAAGGAGCAGGCCGGTCCAGATCATGTTCTCGCTGGCAAACGTGGCCTTCTGGGTCGCCTTGACGGCATACGGCTGGGGCCGGCCGCCGCGATTCTCAATGGTCAACTGAATACCGTACCAGATGTGAATGGAAACGGCAGCCAGCATAAAGGCCCGGAATGCCCACACCAGGGGAGGAAACGCATGGAGGTGGTGGGCATAGGCGTTGATGCCTCCGCTGATCCAGCCAAAAATGGTCGTATTGCCGATCAGATGGACCACGACAAACAAGATCATGAGCAGTCCCGTGATCGCCATCACGATCTTTCTGCCGATAGACGATGATAGTAGTTGCATAGAGTTCCTTCCTTTTCAAAATGGTAATAACGCTCGGAGCATCAATGGAAATAAAGCATGGGGATAGCGAGATGATAAGGGAAAGGCGGGGGACCACGCCAACACGACCTTGAGACGACCTGCATTCTATCCTCCTTCGGGTGTATTTGATGCGGCAGTCATGCAATTAATGCCATGTCATTTTCTCTGTGGAATCCAGACAGGGCATAGTAAACACCGTTATAAAAAATTGCAAGGGTTTTGTGTATACAGAATACAGGCGAAACAGCTCCAGGCGTCAGGCATCACCGGGATTGCATTTGGAGCGACATTCTGATAGTAAACTACACGCTATCGTAAGCATTTTGTTACGAACACATGATATGATTCACACCTGTACCTCTCCGTGACCCGGTCACCGTAGCTACGATGCGAACAAGATTTAGAACAGAATTGATAACGAGGGGTTAGATGTTATTCCAATTAATAAAAAAAGACAAGCATTGTGCCGCCCGACTGGGCCTTATCACTACCTCGCGGGGTGAGATTCCCACGCCGATTTTCATGCCGGTGGCCACCCACGGCGCCATGAAACCGCTCACCCCTGCACAGATAGAGGAAACCGGGGCGCGGATCATTCTCAGCAACACCTATCACCTTCATTTGCAACCGGGCGAAGGTCTGGTGAAAAAGGCCGGCGGTCTGCACAAATTCATGTCGTGGGACAAACCGATTCTGACCGACTCGGGCGGATTTCAGGTCTTTTCCCTTCCCAATAAGCGGATCACCGAGGATGGCGTTTTCTTCAAACACGAGGTGACCGGTGAGGAAATCTATCTCGACCCGGCCAGCGCCACCCGCATTCAACAGGACCTGGGGGCCGACATCATCATGGCCTTCGACGAGTGCATCCCCTACCCTTGCGACAAGGCGTACGCCGAGCAATCCACGAAAAAGACCATCCGCTGGCTCAAGGAGTGCCGTAACGCCATGACCGACAACGGCCAGGCCCTGTTCGGCATCGTCCAGGGGAGCGTGTACGAGGATCTGCGGGCCATGTGCGCCCGGGAGATGCGCAAGCTGGACCTGCCCGGCTATGCCATTGGCGGCGTCAGTGTCGGCGAAGGATTGGAACTGCTCAAAAAAGTGGTGGGCTGGACGGCGCCGCATCTGCCGGAAAACAAGCCGCGTTACCTGATGGGAGTCGGCCTCCCGGAAGACATCCTGGAGAGTGTCGAGCGAGGTGTCGACATGTTCGACTGCGTCATCCCCACCCGCTACGCCCGTAGCGCGACACTCTTCACCCGGCGGGGCAAGATCCGTCTCACCAACAAGAACTACAAACGGGATTTTTTCCCCATTGACCCCAGCTGCGACTGCTACACCTGCCGGCATTTCACCCGCGCTTACCTTCACCACCTGTTTGTGGCCAACGAGGTGCTTTCGGCGATCTTGTCCGCCCTGCACAACATCCACTTCTACCTGACCATGATGGCCGAGATCAGGGAGGCGATCGCCAATGACCGGTTCATGGAATACAAGGGTCGGTTTCTTGGGGAATACCTGGGGAATGAACGGAAGTAAAACGCCTGCCGACACCCGTTATTTTCCTGATGCTGGAGGATGGAGGGGTAGCAGCTCGATAGCGATGGCTCTGTGCACACAGATCGCAGAGGGTGCGTTGGCAGGGTGAGGCGTTATTCAGCGCTTGATCTTTTGTTCCAACTCAAGATCAAGATTTTTCAAACGTTCGAGACTCTGGCGCAGTTCCTTGTTATCCCGGGTGAGGGACAGATTTCGCTCCCTGAGGGTTCTCAAGTCGTGCTGGCTGTCGCGAAGAGCGCCCACAGCCACCAGGTAGGCGGCCAAGGGCGCCGCCTGTCTGGTCCAGGCGCTGCGGGGGAACTCCTTTTTCAATCGCGCCAGCAAGGCATTGGCATGGGTGTCCCCCTTTCCTCCCTCGTCGCGCAGGTGAAGCAAGGCCAACCGGAAAAGCGCTTCATCCGTCACGCCGGGCAACGCCTGGCCAGCGACGACCTGTTCCAGCAACCCCTGTGCCTCCCGTTCTTTCCCCTGCATCAGATACTGCAGTGCACCGGCAAAACGGCGTTCCTGTTCCATGGCTGGCGTGGCCGCTGGAAGCGGTTTGCCCTTCAGCAGGCTGCAGCCACCGGAAAACGCCACCACCAACGACAGTATGAGCGCAAGAGCAGCCCGCTCAAACATCATAGTTTCCCGCCTCTCTCACGATGATATAGTTACTGCCCGACGACTCCTTGACGTGATCCTTGACCTCGGCCGCAGCCGTAGCGATCTCGGCGGCGGTGGCATAATCGCCCGGCTCGCAGACCAAAACGGCAATCGACATGGATATGAGCGGAAACACCCGGGGCACGCCATAACGGTCAACCCCTTCAAATGAACCGGCAGCGCGATCCTCGTCCGAATAAAAGAATGGGACCATGGCGTCGAATTCCTGAATGATCGTCTGGCAGGCCGATTTGGCCAGTTCCGCGCCGACGATGACGACAAAATCGTCGCCGCCGATGTGCCCGACAAAGGCTTCGGGATCATGCAGGCGCTTGACCGCATTATGGATCAGTTCACCGGTCTCACGCAGTATCTCGCTGGCCTTGATGTAACCGTAGCGATCGTTGTAGGATTTGAAGTTGTCCAGATCCAGGTAGCACATGGCAAACGGCAGCTGCTCACGCAATCGCCGGCTGATGGAACGTTCGATGGCGATATTTCCCGGCAGCCGGGTCAGGGGGCTGGCGTCGAGACTGATCTGCTCCAACTCCTTGAGTCTGGCCGCCATACGCGTGAAATCCTGCGCCAGGGTGCCGATCTCGTCACCCGGCGGAATGCCCGGATCGTGGTCGAAGTCGCCGGCGGCAATGCGGTGGGTGGCGGTTTGCAGCTTGCCGATGGAGGAGGCGAAGGTATAGATCAGATAGACTGCCACCAAGAAGGCGAACAGCACGCCGACAAAGGCCAGACCGATGGAGCGGGTGACGGTCTTGGCCTCCTTTTCATCGGATACTTTCAACTTGTTCGCCAGGGATTCCTTCTGTTCCACCCGAATCTGTTCGATAAGATCTTCCACCCGGGCCGTAGCCTGCTTCATGGCCCCGGCGTCGACCTCCCTGCCGTTGAACACCCGCCTGGTAAGGTTTGCGTAGGCCGCGTACGCCGCAACAAGCTTGTCGCCGCCCTTGCCCTGGTAAACGCGCTGCAAAGAAGCCAACTCCGAGCGGAATTTTTCCGCATTTTGGTCGTAAAGCTCATGGAATTCCGCCTGCCGCAGGATCTGAAACTTGCCGACATAGCGTTCCTGCGTCAGCATCATCTCGCGCAGGGTAATGGTAATGGTGGCTGCGGACAGATCGCTTCTGGCGATCTCCTCCTCCATGCGATGCATCGACCCCAGGCCGGTGACGGCATATATCAGCGCGGCCATCATACATATCCCGCAGAGGGCAAAACTGATGATCATCTTCTGGATCAGGCTCAAGCGAAAATGTCCGAGGAATGGCATGGCATCGGCCTCTAGTGCGCAAAATCCGTTCGGCGGCGCGGCATGGTAAGGGTACCCGACGACTACGGCTCGCCTATGGTAGTACAGAAACGGGGGCAAATGCAATTCATTGTCGCCGCATGCACGTCCACATGGCAAAAGACGTTGCATTGTGCCCGGCGCAGAGCTATATAAAAACCGCATGCACTTCCGCCATAACCAAACCAACAGAAAAGGATGCAACATTATGATCGAAAGACGACGTCCATCAGTCGGGACGATAGGTGTGCTGGCCGCCCTGATCCTGCTTTCCTCCGCCGGCGTACATGCGGAGGAAAATGTCTGCGGCCCGACCACGCCGAGCGAGGAGCATCTGTTCAATCTCCAACTGGAGAACGAAGGGCTCAAACTCAGAATCAAACAGCTTGAAACCGTCAAGACCATCTCAGCCGAACGTCTGCGTCAGAAAAAGGTCCAGCGCCTCCGGGAGATTGCCGCCGAGGTCAAGACCCAGCGTCAAACCACCAGCGATTTTCAGGGCTTCGTCAAATGGATGAGCACCAACCTGGCGGGCTACAACCGGTACATCCAGGCCGGTTCCTATGCGGCGGTTGCCGCCAGAATGCTCCCGATCCCCTACGCCGGGCAGGCTTCAATCTTCACCAAGTTCGTCACCCAGTTTACGGTGGCACTCAACAACGCCTCCGTTTCGGTCACCAATTACCTGAACTCATCCCAACGCTTCATCGCGCTGGTCGAGGTCATCGACCCGGCCAAACCGCTCGATGAGAAGGCAATAACCGAAGCATCCCATTTTGCCGATCAGAAACTGTTGAAAGACATGAACGATGCCCAAACAAAACTGGCTACGGTCGCCGACCTTTCGTCCGGCGCCCTCTCCTTCCTTGAGAGCGTGAACCACTACGCCAGCGGAACGGATGAATATTGGAACAAGGTCAAGGGGCTGATGAAAAAGGATGTCGACCCCAAGGAAAAAAGCTTCCTGTCGGAGAGTACCAGCAACCTCAAGACCCAGGCCAACCGGTTCAACGGCAAGCTGAGATCCTTCGAAGAGATCACGAAAAAGGAAGCGGCGAGCGTAAAATCCCTGGCGGTCTACGATGAGCTGGCCGCCGATCTTGTGGCCGCGAAATGAGCAACGAGACCGTTATGACCGCAAACCGCAGCACCTTCGACGACTTGGTGAATATCATGCGCCGCCTGCGCGGCCCCGGCGGCTGCCCCTGGGATGCCGAACAAACCCACGAGAGCCTGACGCGCTATCTGCTGGAAGAGACCTACGAAGTCATTGAGGCCATCGACGCAAAATCTCCAGAACATCTGAAAGAGGAGTTGGGCGACCTGTTGCTGCAACCGGTCTTTCATGCCGCAATTGCCGAAGAGGCGGGAGCGTTCGACATGGCCGACGTCATCCAGGAACTCTGCGACAAGCTCGTCAGACGCCATCCCCATGTCTTCGGCGACATGGAGATCCGTGACAGCGAGGCACAGGTAGAAAACTGGGAGCGCATCAAGAAGGCCGAAAAGGGGCAGGAGCGGCCATCGGCCCTGTCCGGCGTGCCCCCGCATCTACCGGCGTTGCTCAAGGCTCAGAAGATCACCGAAAAGGCCTCGCGGGTCGGTTTCGACTGGGAACATGCCGACCAGGTCTTTGCCAAGGTCATGGAAGAGTTGCACGAGTTTGAGGAGGCGTGGGACGGGGGCGATGAGACCCGCATGGAGGACGAGCTAGGCGACCTGCTGTTCGCCATCGTCAACCTGGGGCGTTTCCTGTCGCTCAATCCCGAGGAGGCCCTGCGCAAAACGATCAACCGCTTTCAACGGCGTTTCCGGTATGTGGAGGAAAATCTCCAGGGGCAGGGAAAGAAGATGAATGAGACCCCGCTTGCCGACATGGATATCCTATGGGAAGAGGCTAAAAAGCTCGAATGATCGGCGTGCCGGGGGGATAAGTCACAGGAATGTGACGTCTTTTACCATCAGGTTTCAGCTTATCCACAAAAATTGTGGATAAGCTGTGGACAACAGTGTTGATGAAATACAAAAGTTATATTTTTACAAGTGATTTTTGCACTTTGCCTTTTTTTTACACAAACGCATTTCAAAACAATTTCAACAAGTTATATTCGTCCCTTTGGATTTTGGGTAGTTAGCCGGTTGGCGGCGGCTTGGATACAACAAATAATTTCCATGCCAAGTTGGCCTGTTCATAACTGTCATTTTTTCAGAAAAATTCGTTGCCCTTTAAATTCAACGTGTTCCATCCGTGAAAGATATTCCTTGCCTGCAATGCCGCCAATTCAAGGGGCACTCCTTTTCCGTCCCAGTTTCCTTGTGAGCATTGCCAGCATCTCAAATGCCTCCTCCGACCGCAACAACCGGACGCAGAGCCCGTAGATGACGATGCCCGACGCTATGGCGCCACCAAGCACCAGGGCTTTGCCTGTTTTATGCCCCATGAGCGACCAATCGGCCCAACTGCACAGATAACGGACCGTGATGGCCATCGGCACGGCGGCAGCCAACGACTTCAGACCGCAGTACACAACCCCCCGCCCGCCGAACGGGCCGATCTTGCGCCGCAGGAACCAGAGCAGCATAACCATATTGCCCAAGGCCGAAATCGTGGTGGCCAATGCCAATCCCCCATGTTTGAAGGGCCCCATCAGAGCCAGGCTGAAACCAAAATTGAGCAGGAACGCGCAAAAGGCGCTCCAGACCGGCGTTTTGGTGTCCTTGAGCGCATAGAAGGCCGGGGCGAGGACCCGCGTCATGGCTACGAAGGAAAGGCCCAAGGAGTAATAGAAGAGCGCCTGGGCCGAATTGACCGCCTTTGCGTAGTCGAATGCCCCCCCCATGAAGATCAGGCTGAAGATGGGGGTCGAGCAGACCAGAAGGCCGGCCATGGCCGGAATGGTGATGAAGAGGGTCAGACGCAGGCCAAATGAGAGGGACTCCTTCATGCCGTTCATGTCGCCCGCGGCCGCCTGCCGACTCATGGAGGGGAGTACGGCCTGGGCAACGGAGACCGTGAAGATACCCTGGGGAAATTCGAACAACCGCTGGGCGTAGTAGAGGTACGACACGCTCCCCTGGGGCAGCAGCGAGGCCAGTATGGCGCTGACGGTAATATTGAGATAGTAGACCCCCACGCCAAAGATGGACGGCAGCATCAGGAGGGCAATACGGCGCACCTGGGGATGGCCGAAGGCGAAACGGGGACGGAGCGGAAATCCTTTGCGCC
Organism: Oryzomonas sagensis; assembly: GCF_008802355.1. NCBI lineage: Bacteria > Pseudomonadati > Thermodesulfobacteriota > Desulfuromonadia > Geobacterales > Geobacteraceae > Oryzomonas > Oryzomonas sagensis. The sequence continues at coordinate 616,919 of NZ_VZRA01000003.1, forward strand.
ACAGCACCGGCAGTTGCAGAAACAGTTGCACGATACCGCCGATCAACACGCCTGTTGCCAGCGCCGTAATGGGAACATCGAAGAAACCCCGCAACGAGAGGGCTGCAACGATCATGGAGAGATTGAGGAAGACCGTGGAGATGGCTGGGGTGAAAAAATGGCGGACCGTGTTGAGAATCCCCATGCAGAGCGCCACCAGGCTGATGAAGAAGATGTAGGGGAACATCACCCGGTTCAGGAGTACGGTCAGCTCGAACTTGCCCGGCACCGCGTGAAATCCGGGAAACATCAAGCCGACGATGACCGGAGAAAACAGGATGCCGGCCAGGGTCACACCGGCCATGACAATGGTCAAAAGACTGAAGCAGGCATTGGCCAGTTCCCGCGCCTCATGTTCGCCCCGCTTGTTGAGAGTCTCGGAAAAAATGGGCACAAAGGCCGAGGTCAGAGCCCCCTCGGCAAAAAAACGCCGCAGCATGTTGGGGATTTGGAAGGCGGCAAAAAAGGCGTCACTCGCAAATCCTGCGCCGAACAGACGCGACACCACCATGTCGCGCACCATGCCCATGACTCGCGACAGAATGGTTGCCGAACCGAGGATACCTGCTGCCCGCGCTATATTGCCCTTTTCAGACATAATCAGTGTTCATCCCCCTCACCCATTTCAGGTAAGCCAAGGAGTCCGGCGGCCTCTCCCTGGGGCAGTTCCTGCACGTCCCGCAACTTGCGTTCGATAGCCCGGGTGCGGATGGCGGCCTGATCGATATGATTGCCCGCCTCTTGCAACTTCTTGCTCGTTTTTTCGAGTACCCCCCCGAACTTGGCGAATTCGGTCCGCACCGCGCCAAGCAGGGTCCAGACTTCGGCCGAACGTTTCTCGATGGCCAGGGTGCGAAAACCCATCTGCAGGCTGTTCAAAAGCGCCGCCAGGGTGGTGGGCCCGGCCGCCAGGACCTTGTATTCCCGCTGCAACGTCTCGGCCAGGCCGGGCCGCCGCAATATCTCGGCATACAGTCCCTCGGTAGGAATGAACATGATGCCGAAATCGGTGGTATGGGGGGGGTCCAGATACTTGTCGCGGATGGCCTTGGCCATCTCCTTGATCGCCCGTTCCAGCTGACGGGCAGCTTCCTCGGCGGCAACGGCATCGGCGTTGTCCTGGGCCTCCACCAGGCGGAGATAGTCCTCCTGGGGAAACTTGGCGTCCAGCGGCAACCAGACCATGCCCTCCGCCGTACCGTCCCGGCCGGGCAGGCGCAGGGCGAACTCCACCCGCTGTCCGCTCCCCTTTTTAGATTCGACGTTGCTTTCGTACTGCCCCGGCGCCAGTATCTGCTCCAGCAGACTGGCCAGTTGAACCTCGCCGAAGGTGCCGCGGGTCTTGACGTTGGTCAGAACCTTTTTCAGGTCCCCGACACCGCTGGCCAGGGTCTGCATCTCCCCCAGACCGCGCTGGACCAGTTCAAGACGTTCGCTGACCAGCTTGAAGGACTCGCCCAGGCGTTTTTCCAGGGTATCGTGCAGTTTTTCATCAACCGTCGCCCGCATCTGCTCCAGTTTCCGGGCGTTATCCTCCTGAATCAGCCGCAGACGGTCCTCCACGGTCTCCCGCAGCTTGTCCAGCCTCCCCTCATTGCTCGCGGTCAGGTTTTTCAGCTGGCCGGCAAAGATGTCCAGTTGATTCTTCTGCAAGCCGGCAATCTCGCTCATGCGTTTCAGGAGCGAATCCCCCAGGGCACCCACGAGCGATGTTCCTTCCTCGCGTCCCTGGCGGGCCGAGAGCTGGGCTTCCTCACGGTTTCTGGCAAGTTCGTCGCGCAGCATGCGCTCCATACGTTCCAACTGCCGCTCCAGGGCATCGATACGCACGTCAAACGATGCGTTTGAAGCGATGCGCGAGAGCCGCGCCAGCACCAGGGCCGACAGTATCAGGGAAAGTAGCGACACTATGAGTAGCAGGTAAAATAATGGTGCTGTCATGGCTGTTGTTCCGTTTCATGCGTGGTTGGTTTACTGCTGTTCTTCATGCCACATCCTCGTTATACTTAGCAACTAGTTTTTGTATTCGGCAACTCAGTAGTTAATCAATTTTTCCCTATTTATTTTCTTGATTTATACCGGTATTTCGTGATAACCCGTAATAGAGTTAAACATATATATCAAGGAGGACGTATGACAGCAACTCTTGTTGAACTGACTGCGGGTATTGTTTCTTCCCATGCGGCCGGTACAGAGATGAACAGTGACGATCTTATCCAGGAAATCAACCGGGTCTTCACGACGTTGAAAAAGCTGGAAACCGAAGGAGCCACGGCGGCAGAAGGCGCCGCTGCGCCGGGTGCACCGGCCATGCCGATCAAAAAAGCCTTCCAGAACGATCAGGTCTGCTGCCTGATCTGCGGCAAAACGGGGTTCAAGACCCTTACCCGCCACCTTAAACAGGCTCATGACATGAAACCGGGCCAGTACCGCAAACAGTTCAATATCCCCGCATCCCAGTCCCTGACCGCCAAGAACTACTCCGAGGCCCGCCGCAAGGCTGCCAACGAAAACAATCTGGCTGCCAACCTGGAAAAGGCCCGCGCCGTGCGTGCCGCCAAAAAGGACGCCGCCAAACCGGCAAAACCGGTAAAGGCAGCTGCAGCGAAACCGGCAAAACCGGTTAAAGCAGCGAAAGCCGTCAAGGCAAAACCGGCCAAGGCCAAAGCCTAATTATTCTACCCAGTGCCACAACAAAAAAACCGCTGAGAGGCGGTTTTTTTGTTGTGGCGTTCTTCTCTCAATCCCCTGCTGTTGTCAGCGTCCCACTGTTTGAAGAGCCGTCAGACACCGGGAAAGTGCAGCGAACTCTTCCATGGAAAGGGTCTCGCCCCGGCGTTTTCCATCGATCCCGCACTGTTCCAAAATCCCGTGCATCTCATCCGGCGAGGCGAGTTCAGCCGCTTTCAAGCAGTTGGACAAGGTCTTGCGGCGCATGGCAAAGGCCCCCTTGACCACTTTTCGGAAAACCGACTCATCACCGACCTCAACCCGGGGGCGCGCAAGCGGCACGAAGCTCAACACAGCCGAGTCCACCTTGGGACGGGGATGAAAGCAGGTCGGCGGAACGATGAACTCCCGGCGGATATCGAACCACAACCCCAACAGCAGCGTCGTCACACCGTAATCGGCACAATCCGGGGAGGCCACCAGCCTTTCCCCGACCTCGCGTTGCAGCATCAGCACCAGTCGCGAAAAAAGACTGCGCAACTCCAGCAGGCGGAAGAGTATCGGCGTCGAGATGTTGTACGGCAGGTTGGCCACCACCTTCCAGGCCGCCGGTTCCGCGCCCAGCACCACGGCAAGGTCGAGCGCCAGGATGTCGCCGTCGATCACCGTGATCCGATCGTTTCCGGTGTAGCGTTCTTTCAGGGCGGCCGCCAGCGCGTGGTCGAACTCCACGAGCGTCAGCCTGCTGCCGTGTTGCGCCAGCAGTTCGCTCAGCGCGCCTCGCCCGGGGCCGATCTCGAGGATACGGTCATCCGGGGTCAGTTCGGCAGCACGGATGATCTTGGCAATGATGTTGCCGTCGACGAGAAAATTTTGGCCAAGGGCCTTGAGGGGGCGACGCAATGCTGTCATGAGAACATGTCCTTGATGCGGTCCATCTCCCAGGTGGCGGTAACGTCCAGGGACAGGGATGAGGCGTGACCGTTGCACAGATAATAATTGCCGGCAACCCCCAGCATGGCCGCGTTATCGCCGCACAGGGCGGGCTTGGGGATATGCAGTTCCACGCCGAGATCTGCCGCCATGCGGGTCATACGGGCGCGCAGACCGCTGTTGCAGGCCACCCCGCCCGCTACCACCAGGCGTCGCGCCCCGCAGCGCCGGAGAGCCGCCTCGGTCTTGAATGCCAGGACATCGCAGACCGCCTCTTGGAACGAGGCGCACAGATCGCTGGCATCCTGGCTCGGCATGGCAAGGGGATGTTTGTTGACCCATTGCAGCATGGCCGTCTTCAGGCCGCTGAAGCTGAAATTGAGACTGCCGTCATTGATCAGCGGGCGGGGCAGACGCACCGCCCGGCAATCCCCCGTCCGTGCCAGGGCATCGATGCGGGCGCCGCCCGGATATTCGAGCCCCATGATCTTGGCGGACTTGTCGAAGGCCTCGCCGGCGGCATCATCGATGGTTCTGCCGATGGTCGTATAGCGGCCGAAGCCCTCAACGAGATAGAGGTGGGTATGGCCGCCCGACACGACCAGCGCCAGGAAGGGGAACTCCACCGGCTGTTCCAGACAAGTGGCAAAGATATGCCCCTCGATGTGATGAACGCCCACAAAGGGGACGGCCTGGGCAAAGGCGATCGCCTTGGCGGCGGAAAGCCCCACCAGAAGAGCCCCGGCCAAACCCGGCCCACGCGTGACCGCCACCCCCTGGATGTCTCCCATGGCCAAACCAGCCTCATGCAACGCCTGGTTCACCACCGGGGTAATCATCTCCAGGTGTTTGCGCGAAGCAATTTCCGGCACAACGCCGCCATACTCGGCATGGATGGCGATCTGCGACGACACCACCGACGAGAGCGTCTCGCAGCCGTCACGCACCACTGCGGCTGCGGTTTCATCGCAGGATGATTCAATGGCAAGTATCAACACAATAGTTATTACCTTTTTGCGGCACGCGGCCGCCGGGATGAAAGTGAAAGCAAAAAGAGGATCTCATTACTTCGCAAAATCCTCAAGGTCTAACTCTCCCCGGCGATTCCGTGACGACGTATCATCGTTCCCAAATCTCTTTTTTGTCCTTTCCCAGATAGGCCCGTTTGACCTCGGCATTCTCCAGCAACTCGGCCGACGGCCCTTCCAGGATGATCTTGCCGGTCTCCAGCACGTAGCCCCGGTCGGCCAGCTTCAGGGCGGCCTTGGCATTCTGCTCCACCAGCAGTATGGTGACGCCGTTCTCCCGGCGCAACCGCTCCAACACCCGGAAGATTTCCTGCACCACCATGGGCGCCAGCCCCATGGAAGGCTCGTCCAGCAGCAGGAGTCTGGGGTTTGCCATCAAGGCCCTGCCGATGGCCAGCATCTGCTGTTCCCCCCCCGACATGGTGCCGGCCAGTTGCCGACGCCGCTCCTCCAGCCGGGGGAACAGGGTAAATACCTGCGCCATATCCCTGCGAATGACGGTTCGATCCTCACGGCTGCGGTAACGCAGATAGGCACCCAACTCCAGGTTGTCCTCGACCGAGAGCGGCTTGAACACCTGGCGCCCCTCGGGTACCTGGGAGATGCCGTATCTGACGATCTTGTCCGGCGTCAGGGCCGTGACCGGCTCCTTGCGGAACAGCACCTCACCGCTGCCGGCCGGCGTCACCCCGGAGATGGTATTGAGGATCGTGGTTTTACCGGCCCCGTTGGCGCCGATCAGGGTCACGATCTCCCCTTCCCCCAGATGCAGGGAAACGTTTTTAAGGGCATGGACCTTACCGTAGTAGGTATTTATATTTTTAAGTCGCAACATCGGAATAACCACTACCCTCGCAAAATAAGGACGTGAACATTAACCCGTCACCGATATTCCAAGTCTTACCCATCCCCCAGGTATGCCGCAATTACTTCCGTATTTTCCTGGATCTCCCGCGGCGTCCCCTCCGCCAGCTTTTTGCCCAGGTTCAGCACCACGATCCGGTCGCACACATCCATCACCAACTCCATGTCATGCTCCACCAGCACCACGGTAATACCCATCCCGCGTATTTTTCCAATCAGTTGCGCCAAGCCGAGGGTTTCCTGGCTGTTGAGCCCGGCGGCCGGTTCATCCATCAGGATGATGCGGGGCTCCACCGCCAGGGCGCGTGCGATCTCCAGTAACCGCCCCTTGCCGAAGGAGAGGTTACCGGCCGTATCGTCCGCCAGTCCCGCGATACCCGTGAACTCAAGCCAATGCATGGCAGCTTCCCGGATGCGCCGCTCTTCGGCGATGCTCCAGGGCATCATCAGGGAACAGGCCAAGAGCCCGCTGGAACTCTTGGTATGGAGTCCGACCATGACGTTTTCAAGAACACTCATGGCACCGAACAGTTCGATGTTCTGGAACGTCCGCACCATGCCGAGGCGCGCCAGCCGTTCCGGGGGAAGCCCCGTGATGTCTTTGCCGCCCAGCTTCACACTGCCGGAGGTGCGGCGGTAGATGCCGGTAATGATATTAAACAGGGTCGTCTTCCCTGCGCCGTTGGGACCGATGACGCCGGTAACGGAACCCTGCCCGATGGTAAAGGAGACGCCATCCAGGGCCGTGACGCCACCGAATATGCAGGTAATGCCGGAGACCTCAAGCATTGCCGGCGCCCTCCCGTCTCCTGGCCGCTCTTCTGAAAAGTTCGGGGAGGCCCCGCACCAGCCCGCCCGGCATGAACATGACCATGATCATCAGCAGGCCGCCGTAGATGATGATATCGTAGTCCTGGGCGCCCCGCAGGAGTTCGGGCAAAAGCGTCAGGAGCGCCGCCCCCAGAAACGAGCCGTAGACACTGCCCAGGCCGCCGATCACCACCATGGTGAGTAACTCCACGGAGAAATTAAAACCAAACGAAGCCGGGGAGACAAAGGTCATGGTATGGGCGTAGAGGCTGCCGGCCAGGGAGGATATGACGGCAGACAGGGCAAAGACCTGCACCTTGAGGATGCGGGCATCGACCCCCATGACCCGGGCCGCGACCTCGGAGTCGTTAACCGCCCGTAGGGCGCGACCGACCCGGGAACCGGCCAGATTGACGCAAAACAGCACAACCGCCAGGCCGAACGTCCAGATCAGATAGTAGTTCTTCAAGTCGTTGTCGAATACCAGGGAACCGATGGCAAGGTTGGGGATGCCCGACAGGCCGGACGGGCCTCCGGTAAGATCCACGGTCTCGTTGAACACGATATAGATGATAATGCCCAGGCCGAGGGTGGCCATGGCGAGGTAATGCCCCTTGAGCTTGAGGATCGGGAAGCCGATCAGCCCGGCCAGTATGCCGACCGTGAGCGCCGCCAGCGGCATGGCGAGCCACGCATTCCAACCGTAGGTGGCGGTCAATATCCCGGAAAGATAGGCGCCGATGCCGAAAAAGCCCGCGTGGCCGAGGGAGATCTGACCGGCATAGCCCAACAGCAGGTTGAGCGCCACCGCCAGCATGGTGTTGATGCCGACGAACACCAGCACGTTCATCAGGTAGCCGCCCGTGAAAACCAGCGGCGCGGCAAGAATCAGTACGGCAAAAAACAAAAATTTGAGCAGCTCGCGTTTCATGCCGTCACACCCGCTCCGATTCGGCCTTGCCGAACAGTCCCTGGGGCCGGATGAACAGGATCAGCAGGAGGATGATAAAGGCAATGGCATCCTTGTAGCCGGAGGATATCAATCCCGCTCCCAGGGATTCGAGCACCCCCAGGATCAGCCCCCCGACCACGGTGGCGATGCCGCTGCTCATCCCGCCGATGATGGCGGCGCAAAACCCTTTCAACCCCAGCATGATTCCCACGTCATAGGCGGTCATGGTCAGGGGGGCCACGATGATGCCGGCCAGCGATCCCAGCATGGAACTGATGATGAAGGAGAACAGTACCATGCGGCGCACGTCGATACCCACAAGGCTGGCGGCGCGGCGGTTGTACGAGCAGGCCCGCATGGCCTTGCCGCTGATGGTGTGATAGAAGAAAAATTTGTTGACGGCAATGATCAGCACCGTGATGGTCAGTATCCAGATGTGTTGGGGCAGTATGGTCGCCCCGGCGATGGAAATCGGTTCGTCCCCTGAAAATGGCGGAATGGCATGGGTATCCTTGCCCCACAGCAGCATGGCAAGGCCGCGGATCAGGATGCTGCCGGCAATGGTGATGATCACCAGATTGATGGGGGTCGGCTGGCGTAGCGGCCTGATGGCAAGACGCTCGAACAGTATCCCGGCCAGGGCGGATACCGCCACGGCGCAGGGGACGGCGGCCCAGAGCGGCAGGTGCAATAGTTCCAGAAAGAAGAGCGTCAGCATCCCCCCCAGCATGACGAATTCGCCCTGGGCGAAATTGATGATGCCGGTGGCATTGAAGATGATGGAGAAACCGATGCCGATCAGAGCGTAGATCGCTCCTGTGGACAGGCCGGAAAATGAATATTGGAGGATCTGTTCGAGCTGCATTGGCGTCCGTTTCTTACGCAGAAACTCCCTCCCCTTCATGGGGAGGGAGTTTCCCTTTCATAGTGAGGCGTCCGCTACTTTACGATGGACCAGTGCCGTTTTTTCACCTCTACCAGCACAAAGGCGTCTTTGTTCAATCCGGCATGATCCTGGGCCGAATAGCTGAAGGTCCCGCCGATGCCGGCAAACCCGCGCGTCCTCTCCAACTGATCCCGAATCGTGGCGCGTGTATCGCCCCCGCGTTCGATGGCGTTTTTCAGCAGCATGACCGCATCCCAGGCATGGCCGCCGAAGTGATCCCCCTCGGCCCGGTAATGCTTTTGGTAATCCTTGACAAAGGCCGTCAGGGCCCCTTTCTGTCGATCCGAACCGGGAAGCAGGTCCGCCACGATCACCTTGCCGGAAGGGAGTTTGATCCCTTCGGCGGCATCACCGGCCAGTTCGATGAACCTTTTGGAAGATACGCCGTGACTCATGAACAGGGGCGTTTTGAGGCCCAACTGGCGGGCGTTCTTGGCGATAACCGCCGGTCCCGGGTTGGTGCCCCAGCAGATGATCGCCTGGGCCCGGGAGCCCCTGATCCTGGTCAGTTGGGCGGTCATGTCCGTATCCTTGGGACCATAGGTGTCATCCGACACGATGGTGATGCCGTATTTTCTGGCTTGGGCCTTCAGCTGCTCGCGGCCCGAGGCACCAAAACCGTCGGAAACGGTCAGGATGGCAACCTTCGACTGTTTATGCCGTTGCAGGTATTCGTAGATTTTTCCGACAGCCAGGGTATCGTTCTGGGCGGTCTTGAATACCCATTTCTTAACCGGTTCCGTGATCTTGATACCGGCGGAACACGAGATGAGCGGCACCTTTTCACGCTCGGCCACCGGGATGACCGCCATGGACTCGCCGGTGGTGCTGGGGCCGATGATGGCCGCCACATGGTCGTCCCTGATCAGTTTGGTGGCGAGCTGTACCGCCTTGGTTGCATCGCCGGAGGTATCATAGACCACCAGCTCCAGTTTGTGCCCCTTGACGCCGCCGGCCTTGTTGATTTCTTCCACCACCATCTTGGCGGTATTGCGCTCCGGTTCCCCCAGAAAGGCCGCCGGGCCGGTCACGGCGAACAGCCCGCCGATCTTGATTGTTCCCGCGGCAAATACTGCTGTGGCAGATAGAAGACCGACGCACACGACGCCGCACACTGCGATCAGTTTTTTCATTTCCCCCCCTAGAGTTGAACCGGATGCCTCGAACCGGATTACATGCTGTACAGGCGTTCCCCCGCCAACACGCTGAAATTGTTGGCCTTAAGCACATTAATAGCCTTATCGGTCTCATCGAAACGGAAGATGATCACCGCATTGCCACCGCAGTGCTCGACAAAGGCGTACATATACTCAACATTGATCGATTCCGTATCCAGGGTCTGGAGTATGGCTCCCAAACCGCCGGGACGGTCAGGCACCTCAACGGCGACCACCTCGGTCTTGTTGACGGTGAACCCCTTGCCCTTGAGCACGTGGTTGGCCCTCTCCACATCATTCACGATCAGACGCAGAATGCCGAAATCCGAGGTGTCGGCCAGGGACAGTGCCCGGATGTTGATGCCGTTCTCACCCAGGATGCGGGTAATTTCGGCCAGACGGCCCGATTTATTCTCGATGAAGATGGATATCTGCTCGACTTTCATGATGTACCTCCTGGGGTCAAAACCCGGCTTCTGCCACAGAGCCACACAGGCACGAAGAACTTCAAAACCAATCGTAAAAAAGCTTGGGGGTAACCCCTAAAGGAATTTCGCTTTTCTCCTGTTTTCCTCTGTGTCTCTGTGTCTCAGTGGCAGATTTCGATGTTAGAATTTCCTAGAATTTCCGTTTGTCGATAACCCGTGTCGCCTTGCCTTCGCTGCGTTGAAGGGTCTTGGGTTCAACCAGTTTGGCGGTGCAGGTGATCCCCAGCACATCCTTGATCTCTTTTTCGATCCGCTTCGACAAGAGTTGCAAGATCTTGATCTCGTCGGAGAAGATTCCTTCATCCACCTCCACATGCACTTCCAGGGTATCCAGATTATCCTTGCGGTCCACAATCAGCAGATAATGGGGTTCAACCCCTTCGATGCCCACCAGGATCGATTCGATCTGGGAGGGGAAGACATTGACCCCGCGAATGATCAGCATGTCGTCCGAGCGGCCGCACATGCGATTTATGCGGGCATGGGTCCGACCGCACACACAGGGCTCGTAGGTGATGCTGGTAATGTCGCGGGTGCGGTAACGGATCAGGGGAATGCCCTGTTTGGTAATGGTGGTGATGACCAGTTCGCCCAGCTCCCCGTCGGGCAGGCGCAGGCCGGTTGCAGGATCGATGATCTCGGGGATGAAGTGGTCTTCCCAGATATGCAGCCCCTTCTTGGCCTCGATGCATTCGATGGCCACTCCCGGCCCCATGATCTCGGACAGGCCGTAGATATCGATGGCCGACAGGTTCAGTTTCGCCTCGATTTCGCCCCGCATGGCCTCTGACCAGGGTTCGGCCCCGAAGATGCCGATCCGCAGCTTGAGCTTTTTGAAATCGATTCCCGCAGCACTGGCCTCCTCGGCCATGAAGAGCGAGTAGGATGGGGTGCAGGTCAATACCGTTGAGCCGAAATCCTGCATGATCATGATCTGGCGTTTGGTATTGCCGCCCGAGATGGGGATGACCGACGCCCCCAGCCGTTCGGCGCCGTAATGGGCTCCCAAACCGCCGGTAAAAAGTCCATAACCGTAGGCATTATGGATGATATCCCCCCTGTGGGCGCCGGCCGCCATAAACGAGCGGGCCATCAACTCACTCCAGGTTTCGATGTCCTTCTGGGTATAGCCGACCACGGTCGGCTTACCGGTGGTACCGGAAGAAGCGTGGATGCGGACGACCTCTTCCAGAGGAGCGGCAAACAGACCGTAAGGATAGGAGTCGCGCATGTTCTGCTTGGTGGTAAAGGGAAACCGTTGCAGATCGTCCAGGCTGCGCACGTCAGCAGGTTTGAGCCCGGCCCTATCAAAAGAATCTTTGTAAAACGGGACATTGGCATACACTCTCTCAACCACGACTTGCAGCCGTTTGAGTTGCAACGCCTCCAGCGCCGGGCGAGGCAGGGTCTCAAACTCTTCATTAAAATACATGCGTCGTTACCTCTTTAAAGTATATGGGCAGCAAAATTCTCCTGGGTGTAACCGTCCACGACCACATCCAGATGGCCATCGTCGGGGCAGAACAGCAGGCCGTGTATCGGTACGTCCTTGGGGATCAGCGGGTTGTGACGGATGATCTTGACCACTCGCTCCACGTTTTCCAGCGGATGGGCGAAGAGGCCCAACCACTGCTTGAGATCAGGCACATGGATATCGATGACGTCCGGGGAGATACCGCGCCTGATCATGTCGCGCTTGACCGATTCGGCATCCAGTTCCAGTCCGGCCATGCCGCAATCCCGGTGCCCGATGACGAACACCTCCTCTACTCCCAGCATGAAGATGCCGGCCACCAGGCTGCGGATGACAGCTCCCGCCATGGGATCGACGATGATGTTGCCGGCGTTCTTGATGACCTTGGCGTCGCCGCGTTTAAGCCCCATGGCCGGCTCCAGGAAATCGACCAGACGGGTATCCATGCAGGTGAAGATGGCCAACTGCTTCTTGGGAGACTTGGGCAGCGGCGGAAAGGCGTTCGGCTTCGTGAAGCGCCGGTTTGCTGCGATAATAGATTCCAACTGGGTCATGACCTACTCCAATCAACGGAACGGCCCAGGAGGAAGGCCTTTTTGTTCACCTCTACCGCTTTCTTCGGCACCATCTTTTCGATGGCTTGCAGCCAGTACTGTTCGTCGATATCCAGACGCCGGGAGACCGCCCCCAAAAGCACCGTATTGGCCGCCCGGACATTGCCCGCCTCGCCGGCCAGTTTCTGGCCGTCCAGCAGCAGAAAATCGGGAAAGCGTTCCCTGATCCGTTCCGTCACCCACTCAGGATAGGCTTCCTGGCCCATCAGCACCGACGGCGGCGCGATACGCAGATCATTGGCCACCACGGCTCCCCCCTTCTTGAGAAGGGGCAGGGAACGGCAGGTCTCCATCAGTTCGAAACCGAACAGGATATCCCCCTCCCCTTCCGGCACCGTAGGGGAAAAGACCTCCGCGCCATAGCGTACGTGGGAGACCACGCACCCCCCACGTTGGGACATGCCGTGGATCTCGCTCTTCTTCACATCGAAACCGGCCAACAGGATGGCCTCGGAAAGGATCTCTGCGGCCAGCAGGATGCCCTGCCCGCCGACCCCGACCAGCAGGATGTTGGTTATGCGGTTATTCATTTGGCCCTCCCGATCGCGTCGAACTTGCACAACTGCCGGCAGACGTCGCAGCCGGTACAGAGCAGCGGGTCGATGAAGGCCGTGCCCCTTTTGCTGCCGTCCCCGGCCGGACGCCACTCGATGGCCGGACAGCCGATCTTGAGACAGGCGCGGCAACCGGTGCACTTCTCGACCGCGACCTCGTAGACCGGCCCCTTGTGGAAGACTCCTTCCCGTTTGACCAGGACGCAGGGTTTGTCGGTGATGATTACCGAGGGCTCAGGACGTTCCATCTCCTCCCTGAGCACGTTTTTGGTCTGCTCCAGGTCAAAGGGGTTGATCACCCGGATATGCTTGACCCCCAGCGATGTGCAGAGCAGGGGGAAATCTATGCGATGGGACGGATCATCCATCAGGGTGAAGCCGGAGGCCGGGTTATCCTGGCGGCCGGTCATGGCGGTAATGCGGTTGTCCAGGATCACGACCGTGGAGGTCGAATTATTGTAGACCATATCCATCAGGCCGTTGATGCCGGTGTGCAGGAAGGTGGAGTCGCCGATCACGGCCACGACCTTCTTCTTTTCCTCGGCGGATACGACCTTGCTTACGCCGGTGGCCATGCCGATGGAAGCGCCCATGCAGACGCAGGTATCCATTGCCGAGAGTGGCGGCATGAAACCCAGCGTGTAACAGCCGATATCGCCGGTAACATAGGCCTTGAGCTGATTGAGAGCAAAGAAGACCCCGCGGTGGGGGCAGCCGGGGCACATGTTGGGGGGACGTCCGGGAAGCTTGTCCCCGGCATCGGCAGGGGGCTGCTGGAGGCCGAAAGCGGTGCGAATGCGGCCCGGCGACAACTCGCCGCACAACGAAATCAGTTCCTTGCCGGTCACGGCAACACCCATGGCTTTGACCTGCTCCTCGATAAAGGGGTCCAACTCCTCCACCACGTAGAGCTTGTCCACCTGGGCGGCAAATTCACGGATCAATGCCTGGGGCAAGGGATGCACCATGCCCAGCTTGAGGGTCGAGGCGTCGGGCAAGGCCTCGCGTACATACTGGTAGCAGACGCCGGAGGTGATGATACCGATGGAGGTGTCGCGCAGTTCCCGGCGGTTGATGGCCATGTCGGCTCCCGCCTCGGAGAGCTTTTTGATGCGTTCCTCCACGAAAGGGTGCCGGACGCGGGCATTGCCCGGCAGCATCACCAGTTTGGCGGCATTTTTGATCAGCTTTGGCTCGGGCAGATCGTTCGCCCGTTCGCCCAGGGCGACAATGGACTTGCTGTGAGAGATGCGGGTGGTGGTGCGCAACATGACCGGCGTATCGTACTGTTCGGAGAGTTCAAAGGCCAGCCGGGTAAATTCCTTGCATTCCTGGGAATCGGCAGGTTCCAGCATCGGCACCTTGGCAAACTTGGCGTAATTGCGGTTGTCCTGTTCGTTCTGGGAGGAGTGCATCTCGGGATCATCGGCCGTAACCAGTACCAAACCACCATTAACACCGGTATAGGAAAGGGTAAAGAGCGGGTCGGCCGCCACGTTGACGCCGACATGCTTCATGGTGCACAGGGCGCGGCCGCCGCCGAAAGAGGCCCCGATGGCGACCTCCAGGGCGACCTTCTCGTTGGGGGCCCAGGAGGAATTGATTTCCTTGTAGTTGACGGTGTTTTCGAGGATCTCGGTGGAAGGGGTGCCGGGATAGGCGCAGGCCACACGACAGCCAGCCTCATAGGCACCGCGGGCGATGGCCTCATTGCCGGATAGAATTTCTTTCTTCATCTGGTTTCCTTGGGGTAGTCAGTTTGTATAAAGCCACGTAGGATTGTGAACTATACTAAAAGAGCGCCGGGAATGCAATTCGTTTGCAATCCTTGGTAATTGCGAATGTCGTTTTCCTAGAATGAAAACAGTCGCAAAGAGGCACGTTCCTCGGGCCCGAATCGAGCGCTTAACAATTGACATAGTTTGATTTGCCGCTAGTATGTAGGACATGGCGTGGAGTGTGGAGTTCAGAAACGTAGTCTGTGCGGATCTTGTGGAAGGGGTTTCGCTCCAGATCCAGGCAGGATGCTCGGCCCTGGTCGTCACTGCCCGGGAGGACGTGGGCACCATGCTGGCGCGGCTCATTACCGGCCTGTCCCAGCCATCCCTCGGCTCGGTGCATGTGGACGGGCAGGACATGGCCGGGCTGCCGCCGACGCAGCTATACCGGATGCGGCACCGTATCGGCATTGTCCCGCAAAAGGGCGGTCTGATTTCAAACCTGAAACTGTGGGAGAACATGACGCTCCCCCTGCTCTACACCCGGGGGAGCATCCCTCCCGAAGCGGAGAGAACGGCCCTGCGGTACCTGGAAATGTTCGGCTACCGCGGCAACATCATGGCCCTGCCCGCCCATCTGACGCCCCACGAGAAACGCATGGCAGCCTTTATCCGGGCCGCCTTATGCACCCCGCAGGTCATGGTCTACGCCAACTGCTTCGACGACCTGCCGGAGGCGGCACGAACCCAATGGGGTGCCATCACAACGGAATTTCACCGCGGAGCGCCCGGCATGACGTCAATCTATCTGGCCACCTCGCAGGGCATGGCCCGGGACGTGCCGGTCGACAGCATCATTTCGCTCCAGTGAGGAACGCGCCGAACCATGATACGTGAACAAGACCCCAGATTCAAAAACCTCGAACGAAAGATCGGCATCTTCATTGCGCTTGCCCTGATCGGCATTGCCGTGGCCCTCGTCCTGTTCGGCCTGCAGAAAGATTTATTCTCCTCAAAATACAACCTGCACTTTACCGTTGACCGCGGCACCGGCTTCACCAAGGGGATGCCGGTCAAACTTTCCGGGTTCAGAATCGGCCGGGTCACGTCCATCGCCCTGAACGACCAGGCCATGGTGGATATCGCCATCGAGATCGACAAAAAGTACCAGACCTGGATCCGCAACGATTCCATCGTCAAGCTGGTGAAGGAGGGGCTGGTGGGGGACACCATCGTCGAGGTTTCGGTCGGCTCCCTCGACAAGCCGGAGTTGAAGAACAACGAGGCCATCAGCTACGTGAAGACAAAGGCGCTGGACGAACTGGCCGAAGAGATTGCCGACAAGGTCAAGCCGGTGTTGATCGAAGTCAGGGACATTATCGGCTATATCAACGACCCTAACGGCGATCTCAAGAAAAGCATCCACAATCTGGAGGTGCTGACCCGCAACCTGGAAGGCACCCGTCGGAACGCCGACAGACTGCTCATATCGGCCAACGGCAACATCGACCGCATTGCCGGACAGGCAGGCAGCGTGCTCGACACCACCAACCGGAAGATCGAGAGTATCGACTTGACGCCGACCCTCAACAAGGTGAACGGCGCCATCGATACGCTGGACAAGAAACTCCCCCCCCTTCTGGATAAGGCCGACGAGACCCTGGGCAACGTGGCGCGCATCTCCCGGGACACCCGCACAAAGCTACCCGGCCTCCTTTCCCAGACCGAAGACGTCATGTTCAGCACCGACAAGCTGCTCAATTCCCTCCAGAACACCTGGCTGCTCAGGGATTCGTCCCCGCCGCCGGCGAGCAACCAGCTATTCATCAAGGGTGACAGTTATGAGTAGTCTGCACATGCCCCTGCAACGGCTGGGCGTCCTGCTGATCTGCCTCGCCCTGGCAGGCTGCTTTGGCGGCGGCAACAAGGTGGTGCGTTCCGAGGCACAATCCCGGGCCGACATGCTCCTCAAGCGGGCCATCCGTGCCGAGCAGAAAGGAGAGGTTGCCGAGGCCGAAAAATTGCTCAGGGAGGCGCTATCCGTAAGCTCATCCATCGAGGACATCCCCGCGAAATCGGTGGAGCTCATCAATTTGGCCCGCCTGAGCCGGTTGAACAACGACCTTGCGGCCGCAGCGGCCGCCATTGACGCGGCCCTGGAGCTGCTCCCCCCTCAAGCGGATTTCTACGGCGAGGCGGCCCATGAGAAGGCGCTGGTCTGCCTGGCCGGCGGCGATCCGGCAACCGCGCTGGCGTGGGCGGAACGGTCCGTAGCAACGGGACCGGGGACATCCTTGGGAAGGCGGCTCAATCTGGTGGGGCGTATCCTCCTGGTGCAGGGCGAGTGGCTCAAGGCCGGTCAGACGGTCAAAAGGGCGCTGGAGGAGAATCGCGGGGACGACAACCGGGAGGAAAGGGCCAATTCCCTACGGATGTTGGGAATCGTCGCCCGGAACGGCAAGGATTTCGGCGGGGCGGAGCAGCTTTTGAAGGAGGCGCTGGGGATCGATAAACAGATCGGCGCAAGCGCCAAGATCGCCTCGGACCTGGAGGAGCTGGCGGCCACGGCTCGCGCCGGCGGCGATCTCAAGAAAACGGCCCGCTATCTGGAACGGGCCTATGAGGTTCACTACAGCGCCGGCAGGTTAAAGGCGGCCGGCGCGGCCCAGCGTGCGCTGGCAGATATTTTCAGTGAATTGGGGGATAATTCCAAGGCTGAGGCGTCACAAGCCAAGGCCCGCGAACTGGCGGAACGCACCTCGGCTCAAAAGCCGGCGATGCCGCCCGCAACCACCAACCCTTCCAACAACCCGTAATCACTCACCTTCATGGTATCAAACCCGAACCTTTCCATGGTGTGCAGGATGATGAGCGTCCCGGCGATAATGAGGTCTTCCCTCCCCTTTTCCAGGCCGGGGATCGTCAACCGCTCCTCCGGGGTCATGGGCAGCAGGCGGGCGTAAATGGCCTCGATCTGCCGCCGGGTGATGGTGGCATTGTTAACCTTGCGATAGTCGTAATCCTTCATCTCCATGGCGATGGCCGCCAGGGTGGTTGCGGTGCCGGCGGTACCGACCAGGGTTGCGCCGGATGCCGGCCTGCTGTGGGCCGTCGCCATCTCCTGCACAAGCAGATCCAGTTCCCTGCCGATTTTTTCCGACACCGCCTCGGGCGTCACCTTGCCTTCGGTCAGCCTGACCACTCCCATGGGCAGACTGCGGACGAACCGGGCACGGCCGTCCCGGGCAAGCGTATATTCGGTGCTGCCGCCGCCCACATCAAAGACCAGGAGCTCCTCTGCCCTGCGGTCGAGCCCGGCCAGAACCCCGGCCAGGGTCAACTCCCCTTCATGCGTGCCGTCAATGACCGTGAGCTCAATACCGGTCTTCTCGCGGACCGACGCCACGAATGCCTGGCCGTTGACCGCATCCCGCACGGCGCTGGTCGCGACGGCACGAACCTGGGAGACGTCCAGCGAGCCGATGATATCGGCAAAACGGCGCAGACAGTCCAGGCCGCGCCGCTGGGCGTCCCCGGAGAGTCCTTCCTCGCGGCTGAAGCCGCCGCCCATGCGGACGATCTCCCGTTCGAGGCGGACATGCTCAAAGCCGTCGTCCCGAGGTTCCGCCACGAGCAGGCGGGCGGTGTTGGTACCGAAATCGATAGCCGCAATCCTGCCACCCATCAGCGTTTCCTCCCCTGGCAGGTGATGATGTTCCAGCATAGCCTGGCTATCCCCTCGAAGTCGGAGGTCATTTCATTGAACAGCTTGGCGGCCCGCGGCGGGCAGACGCCGTTGCTCATCCGCTCGAAATGGTTCTGCCGTGCCGTCTCAAAGACGACGCGAGCCGCTGTTTTTGCGGCCGCCAAATCAAAACTGTCCCGGATGAAGCCATGCCTGATCATATGTTCGGTATCGCTGATAGCGGTAGCTACAACCAGGGCAAGCCGCTTCAGGTCATCCATGGCATCCTCCGAGAAAACGACGCCGGCCTCCTTTTTACCCACGATCCCCTCCAGGATATTCTCGCAACGGTCACCCACATGCTCCAGGTCGCTGACCGTCTGGAAAAGGCCGGGGATATCGTAGCTGATCTCAGGGCTGTCCGCAGTCCGGGCCAGGGCTGCAAGGAACGTGGTGATCTCGTGATTGAGCGAATCGAGCACTTGCTCATGCTGCCGAATGGTATCCGCCCTGCGGGCGTCGAAATCGGAAAGTATTTCGTGGATGTCGGCGTACATGAACGCCGTCACCGACATCATGCGGATAATTTCCTTGCGGACCTGTTCCATGGCAAGCGGGGGCGTATTAAGGATGCGCTCGTCAAGGTAGCCGGCACAGGGTTGGGATGCAACCGCCCCATTGCCGGTGATTACGGATGAGCCGCCGAGCATGCGGGCCAACGGGGCGCTAATCGCGATCAGAAGACACGCCACCAGAAGGCTGGAGACCGTGTGTACCCATGCCAGTTGGCAGAAGAGCGGCTGGCCCTCGCTACAGGCGCCCGACCATTCGACGAACGGCAGGCGCTGGGCTGCCTCCAACATGAGTGAGGCAAGGGGCACGAGCAGCAGGGCCACTGAGAAGGCAAAAAACAGATAGGTCGTGGCGACCCTGCGGGTCACGGAGTTCCCTCCGACCGAGGCCAAGGCCCCCATCGCCGCCACGCCGATCAGACCTCCCGACACCATGCGCGAGGCGGTAATGGGATCGATCTGATACCCTGACGACAGCGAAGCGACAACCGTCACCGAAGAACGGGCCGACTGAACGAGAAACGATATCAGCGCCCCAAAGATGGTTGCCAGGATCGGCTGATGAAAAAACAACTCATTGAAGGTGGTGTAGAAGGGATGATGATCAAAGGGACGATAGCTTCCCTCCAGCAGGGTCAACCCAAGAAAGAGCAGGCCGATCCCCAGGATAAGGTCGCCGGCGTTGGCATAGCGGCGTTTGCGGGCGAAGAATTTGAGTACGACGCCGGAAAAGATGAGCGGGGTCGAAATCAGGCTGTAGGGAATGATGTGGATATGGAGGGGCAGTGAAGCACCGATGAGCACCCCCCCCAAAACGCTCAACGCCTGAAAGATATTCAGAACGCCGCCATTGACGAGGCCGATGGTAAAGATCACCGCAGCGCTGCCGGAATTAACAGCCAAGGCGGTGGCCATGCCGAACAGCATGGAATAGAAACGGTTCGAGGTAAGCTTAGTAAAGACGTCTCTGATGCGAGCATCAGCCACGGTCCGGATGCCGTCCGACATGAGGCGCATACCGAGCAAAAACAGGCCAATCCCACCCAAAGCGCCCTCAATCAGACTGAGAGGCATATTGGTACTGCTCCATATCCTTAATTCCGGGGAGACCAGCCAGAACTGCGGCATGCCCCCGTTATCAATCATGCTATTCTTTGCGCGGATTTCACGCAACGTGAGCGCAAAAAGGTATAGTTTTCTATCTGAAAACTATACCAGAGCCCCCACGAAAAGCACAGCTAATTGTTCCGGCACCGGGTCATGTCCGACAAACACGCCACGGGAACCGTCAACTGCAACAGAGTAAATTAACGATTGAAAGTAATATCAGGCCTGGGATGAGGGATTATGGCAACAGCCGACAGTCATCCCCCACACCCGTAAAAGGTGAGGGGGACATCGCACCAAATCGACAACGCATCATAAAGCTTCCGCTTGAGAGGTTTTCCAGACCTAGCCGAGCACCCGTTCCTTCAACTCCTTACCGACCTTGAAGAAGGGAAGCTTCTTGGGGCTGACCGTAATCTGCTCACCCGTTTTGGGGTTTCTTCCTGTATAGGTATCGTAACTCTTGATGACAAAGCTGCCGAGGCCGCGAATCTCAATGCGTTCGCCTTCCACCATGGCTTCTGTCATGGAGTTGAAAATGAGATTAACGATCTCTTCAGCCCGCTTGTTGGAGATATCCTTCCTGACCGCCAACTGCTCAATAAGCTCGGATTTGTTCATGTCTGCTCATACCTCCGGATTTGTGCCACTTCAGGCCGTTGTAAGTAACGTAACGGCGACCTCAGTGCCCACACCCCCCGAGATATCGCCTTACGATATATGCTGCGTCATTGCTGCGGCCGCATTGCACCAGAACGTCGCGGAGCCTCTCGGCCGCCATGCGGGCAGACGGAGTAGTCAGAAGCCCGCTATACATATCAATTGCCCGGTCGGTGTCGCCGGCAAGCACGTGAACATCCGCGCGCAGAAGGTGGGATTGTTCCGCCAATATCCCGGCAGACATCATGACCTCAAGCTGCTGCCCCGCTTCGTGCAGCCGCCGCCCTTCGATCAACAGCAGGGCTAACCCCAGATGCGCCAGGGAATTAGCGGCATTTGCCCCAATCGCATCCCGGAAATTTGTCTCGGCCGCGTCAACGTGACCGAGCCGAAACAGGATCATTCCCTTTTCGTAGCAGTAGATATCACGATCTGAACCGGTGTACCACGCTTCAAGCAGCTCTAAAGCGTCGCCATGCCGGTTCCCGCTCGCAATCACGTACATGGATGCAAATTCCTCTCCCAAATCGGAATACCGGCTATACATTTCGCGTGGAAGCTGTTGAATCAACAGATCATAGTATTCCATTTGCGACATGTTTACGTCGCTAGAATCATCTGTTACGAGATCTTCCGGAGCGCAGGAACTGCATGATGAGCACCCGCTTACGGAAACAGTTTCTTTCTGCTCGTCGTCGCTTCCACAACAGAGCGCAACCAGTCCCTCCGCCTTTTCCCGTAGCACGGCATCGTCGGTCAGTGATTTTGCCAGTCCCAGGTGTTCGAGCGCCTTATCCGGCAGCCCACGCCCCAGGGCGGATTCCGCTTCACCGATATTCAGTTCGGCCAGCGCACGGTTGGCGCTGCCAATCCGCTCTTCGCAGACAGCCGACAGCCCTTCCACTCCCTGAACACCGTTTGAACCGGAAAGGAGTCGCCGCGCATCCTCATAGGCACAGCGCGCCTCAAAATAGTGGCGTTCCATCAGAAGCCGGTCGCCACGAGCCATCAGGTCGGCAGGATTTTTGGAAAACAGTTTTTTCAGGATATTCACGCTGATGCCTCCGCTTGCCCTCTGTGAAGCAGGGTTACGCTTTCCAAATGAAATGTCTGGGGAAACATGTCGAGCGGAACACTCTCCGCCACGTGATAGCCCTGCCCCGCCAGAAGGCCGCAATCCCGAGCCAGAGTGCTGGAATCGCAGGATATGTAGATGATCGTGTCCGGCTTCAGACGGCTGAGTCCCGTTATGGCTGCCGCCGCCCCGCTGCGGGGAGGATCCAGAATGACCGTATCGAACCGCCGCCCCGCTGCGGCAAACCGGGCGACTCCCTCGGCGGCATCGGCGCAGACGTATTCCGCATTGGATACACCGTTTAGACGACAGTTATCCTGGGCCGTGGCGATGGAATCCCCATACCCCTCCACCCCGGTGACACTCGCTACGCCCCCTGCCAGGGGCAAGGAAAAATTACCGTTACCGCAGTACAGGTCGAGCAGCTGTTCATGACCGCGAAACGCGGCCATACGCCGGACAAGCTCCAAAACGGCCCGGTTCTGGGGGCTGTTCACCTGGGAGAATCCACCCGGACGGAAGGTGAGCGTAGTCGGCGGGGAATCGGGAGCGGCGGCCGGCATGGCGTAGGCAAGGTAGCCGTCACCGCAGACTCTCTGCAGGGAGGATTTACGGCCGGTCTGCAGGAACAGACCGGTCAAGGGTATCAATTCGTGAAAATGGCGTTGGAAAAAACGGATAACAGCATCATGGTTGTTGCCGATGTAATTGATCGTTGCGACCGTTTCACGGTCGCCGCACTCGATGTTGATCTGGGGGATGGCTGACACTTCGGCAAACGATGCCAGAACGCTCCGCAGGCTGGACAGAGCCTCGTTGATGGCCGGCGCGGCGATGGGGCACCCCTGGGCGGCATCGTCCACAACATGGGTCGCGTTACGGAAAAAACCGATCTTCAGCCCGGCGGCGCCGGCGTGCAGCTTGAACTGGACCCGGTTGCGGTAACCGTATTCCAGGGGCGAGGCCACGGCCTCCCCTACCCGCTCGCCTTCGACCCGGCCGCCGCGCCACAGGGTTTCGGCATGGATGCTTCGTTTCGCCGCAAGCTGCTGGGAATAGGCGATGTGCTGCCAACTGCAGCCGCCGCATGTGCCGAACAGCGGGCAGGGAGGGGCGACCCGCAGCGGTGATGGGGTAACAAGCTCGGCGATCCGGGCCGTCACATACGAGCGTTTCTCGGCAATGACCGTCAGACGGACCTCGTCGCCGGGACAGCTCAGGGGGACGAAACAGACCTTGCCGTCGATGCGGCAGACGCCGTTGCCGCCAAAGGCAAGTTTGTCGATAATCGCGACTGGTGACGACATATGGGGTTACCGGCGGACCGACGACTTCTGGCGTTTGTCGTATTCGCTGCGCATGAAGCGTGCGGGGAAATCGGGACGGGAAAGATAGGGAAGCACATTCGTGTCGAATGCCTCCAGAAGGCTCTGGCGCGCGGCCGCGATATCGGCCTCGGGCACCGCCATCTTTTCCAGGACATGGCGGAAACGAATCCGCTCCCCCAGGAGCAGACGCGCGGCCTGATACTCCGTAGGGCCGGAAAAGGGTGAGGCGGAAAGAGGTATATCGGCGCTGACCTCGATGCGCACATGGTAATAACCGCCGAAATAGTGGCGGGTTTCATCCCGGAGACTGGCCGTTACGCCGCCGCCCAGGTCATACTCTCTGATGATCTGTTTGCTATTCATCGCAGCCCTCTTCCATCTCCTGCACCAGTTCGACCAGTTTTCGCACCAGCAGATCTTCCAGCCGGGCCCCCTTTTCGGCCGATGCCTTGCCCGGATCGCCCCACACGCCGCCGGGCCAGTAGCGGCGCTTGTCGCGCACCAGGATACCGTTGGGAAAACGGGGAAACTCGCGGGGTGCTCGCCCCTTGACCAGCTGGGGATGGGTGTGGAGGATGCGGGAGGTTTCGATTTCACCGGCATGGGAGTCGCCCGGCGTTTCGATGATGTCCCGCCCATCATCCCCGGCCAGGTCGAACTCGCTGACGACCGCTACGGAAATGTCGGCGAAACGGGCGATCAGCGCTTCACCCGCATCCTGGAGCGCCATGCGATGCGCCCCCCCGGCATGCCCCGTCAGGGCGACAAAGGTGCGCAGCCCCTGCCCGCGCAGCGCGACGACGATATCCTGGAACAGCGCCCCAAGGGTCCGGGTCGAGATGGAGATGGTGCCGGGATGCCGCGCCGTGGAACGGCAATTGCCGTAATGAACCGGAGGAGCCACGAACAGCGGCGTTACCAGGGAGGCTTTCTTGCAAACCTCGTAGGCCTCCAGGGTATCGGTGGAGAGGGGGAGATGGCTGCCGTGCTCCTCCACCGAACCGAAGGGGATCAGGACGGTCCGGGTCTGGGCCAGGCCGGCCTCGAACTCGGTCATGGTCATCTCTTCGATAATCACAGCGCCCCCAGCATCTTGTGCATCTGCGGGATCACCCGCACATCGGGGAGCAGCGCCGCAGCCGTTTCCTGCAAGCGCAGGATCTGCACGGCGGTAACGTCAACCGCGCCTGCCGGGTTGGTCAGGGGTTGGAGAAACAGTGGGGTTGAAGGGGCCACCGCCGCCATGATGGCGCACACCCGGCCGATCTCGTCCACTGGCGTATCCTGGCCGATGACCACCTTGACCGAGACCTGCCGCTGCACGGCAACCTCCAGAAAACGGCGATGTTCCTGCCAGAGTTCCTGGCCGCAGCCCGCCGTGGAAGGAAGCTTCATATCCATGCTGATATAGTCGATGCTGTCGATGACCCGCCCCAATTCGGCGTGCAGGGTGCCGTTGGTCTCCAGGTGGATCGGGAGGATGCGGCGCAGCCCCGGCAGCCACTCCGTCAGCGTTTCAGCCTGAAGCAACGGCTCCCCGCCGGTGACGCTGATGGAGTGATGGGCACCCGGCAGGCGGTTACACCACTCCCGTACCAAGGTAACGAGGGCGTCTCCGCCGGGCGGTTGCGGCAATGGGCGCAAGGCCCCCGAGCCGGGCGCGGTTTCCACCTGGCAGGGGGTGCCGCTGTCGTACGCCGTATCGCAGTAGCGGCAATCCAGGTTGCACTCATCCAGACGGATGAATATCTGGCGCCGCCCGGCCAGATACCCTTCCCCCTGGATCGAGGAAAAAATCTCGCTGACGCGAGCCGGATTACTCATAATAGCAGGCAGAGGCGTTGTCAGACTCCCAGACGGTCACGGAATCCACCGTGATGACGTCGTTGTTGAGGCGTTCGGAGAGGCGCTGGTACAGGTAGCGCGAGATATGCTCCGAGGAAGGGGAGACATCGTGAAAGGCCGGGTTCTCGTTGAGATACTTATGGTCAAGTTCGTTGATGATGACGCCAGCCTCACGCTTGAGCACCTTGAAATCGATGCCCAGCCCGGCCTTGTCCAACTCCTTGGCGGTCACGGTCACTTCCACCCGCCAGTTGTGTCCGTGCAGGTTCTCGCAATCCCCCTGGTAGTTGATCAGGTTATGGGCTGCGGCAAAGCTCGTGCGGATCGTGAGTTTATACATGAATCGGGCTCCTGGACGCGGGATGGAATGCTCTAAATTTTTTTTATAATACACAAAAACAGAGGTAATCACAAGGGGGCGCCTGTCGACGGTTCTTGTCAGCAACGGAGGCGTCACGCAACGACATCACGGCGTGCGAAGTCTCTCGATAAAGCTTAAAAAAGGGCAGCCCATCGGGTTGCCCTTTTTCGTATGGCACTATCGCGTGGAGGCGAGTTACCGCTGGGACGCCTCCAGCGCCTGCTGGATATCGGCTATGATGTCGTCGATATTCTCCAGGCCGATGGAGAGCCTGATGAAGTCCGCCGTAACGCCGGACGCTTCCTGCTCCTCCTCGGTAAGCTGCTGGTGCGTGGTGGAAGCCGGGTGGATGACCAGCGACTTGGCGTCGCCGATATTGGCCAGATGGGAGAGCAGCTTGACGTTGTCGATGAACTTCTTGCCGGCCTCCATGCCTCCCTTGATGCCGAAACCGATGATGGCCCCCTCCCCCTTGGGCAGGTATTTGCGGGCACGGGCGTGATCCTTGTGGCTGGCCAGGCCGGGGTAATTGACCCAGGCGACGAGCGGGCTCTGCTCCAGCCAGACGGCAACGGCGCGAGCGTTCTCCACGTGGCGCGGCATGCGGACGTGCAGCGTTTCCAGCCCCTGGAGGAATTGGAACGAGTTGAAGGGCGACAGGCAGGCCCCCATGTCGCGCAGTATCGAAACCCGCATCTTGAGGATATAGGAGAGATTACCCAGAGCCTCCCAGTATTTCAGACCGTGGTAGGAGGGGTCCGGCTCGGTGAATTCCGGGAACCGGCCGTTGTTCCAGGGGAATTTCCCGCCGTCGACAATGGCGCCACCGATGCTGGTGCCATGACCGCCGATAAACTTGGTCAGGGAGTAGACGACGATATCGGCCCCATGCTCCAGCGGCTTGAACAGAAGCGGTGTCGTGACCGTGTTGTCGACGATGAACGGGATTCCGGCGGCATGGGCGATGGCGCCGATGGCCTCGAAATCGTCAACGTTGTTTTTGGGGTTGCCGACCGATTCGGTGTAGACCAGGCGGGTGTTTTCGTCGATCGCGCGGCGAACATTCTCGGGGTCCGAAGAATCCACGAACTTTACCGTGATGCCGAGCTTGGGCAGGGTGTAGTGAAAGAGGTTATAGGTCCCGCCGTACAGATAGCTGGTGGAGACGATGTTCTGGCCGGCCTGGGTGATATTGAGTACGGCAGAAGTGATGGCGGCCTGACCCGAGGCGACCGCCAACGCCCCGACGCCGCCCTCCATGGCCGCCAGACGCTGTTCCAGCACGTCGGTGGTGGGATTCATCAAGCGGGTGTAGATATTGCCGGGTTCCTTCAGGCCGAACAGGTTGGCCGCGTGCTCGGAATTTTTGAAGACATAGGACGAGGTCTGGTAGATGGGTACTGCGCGGGAAAGCGTAGCGGAGTCGGGCGATTGGCCGGCATGGAGCGCTAAGGTTTCAATGGCTGGTGTTCTGTTTTCCATGTGTTCCTCCTGAGATGCCGTGATTATGAACAAACGTTACAATTACCTCGCGGGTAAGTCAACTTGATTTACGCATTTAAAGCCGATCTGTTTTGTGTACAATCATGAAGAAGCCGTCTTGAGCGCAAACGACCTGATAGTTCCTCTCCCGGCCCGTTTGGCGTCATACATGGCCATATCGGCGGCACGAATCAACTCCACCCTGGTCTGGGCATCCTGCGGGAAGCTGGCTACGCCGAAGCTGGCCGTGAGCCGGATAGGCTGACCGTCATCGGCGCGAAAACCGGCAGAGAGCATGAGATCGAGCAGCTTGGCTGCCATGGCCAATGCCTGCTCCCGGCTGGTCTGGGGCAGTACGACGGCATACTCGTCCCCGCCGAAACGCGCAGCCATGTCGCTGGAACGGATATTGTCGCCAATAAGCCTGCCAAACTCGCTCAGCATCCGGCTCCCGACCAGATGGCCG
This sequence comes from Oryzomonas sagensis, assembly GCF_008802355.1. Taxonomy (NCBI): domain Bacteria; kingdom Pseudomonadati; phylum Thermodesulfobacteriota; class Desulfuromonadia; order Geobacterales; family Geobacteraceae; genus Oryzomonas; species Oryzomonas sagensis. Next base: position 643,747 of record NZ_VZRA01000003.1, read on the forward strand.
TGGGTGTCGTTGACGCTCTTCAGGTGATCCAGGTCGAGAAACACAAGCGACAGGCACGTACCGTAACGGGAGGCGCGTTCGATCTCGGTGTCGAGAAGTTGTTCGAAATAACGGGAATTGTACAGGCCGGTCAGGTCGTCGGTGATGACGAGTTCATTGATCCGGTCATAGTTGCGGGCGTTTTCCAAGGCTATGGCGGCAAAATCGGCAATGGCCGAGATGATCGTCACATCGGCGTCGGTAAAGGGAGGCTCGTCATAACTGTTGATCAGTTCGACGACGCCGATGATCCGCTCCTTGATCATGAGCGGCACGCAGGCAACCGAGCGAACGGCGAAGGGTATCCGGGTGCCCAGATGGGCCGTAAACCTCCCATCGCTCTGCACATCCGGCAAGAGCAGCGGCCTGCCGTGCAAGGCGACCCAACCGCCGATGCCCTCCCCCTGTTCAAGCCTGACGCCTTTATGCTGTTCGGCCAGGGACGGGGAAGCCACCTCAAGGACCAGCTCTCCGGAAAGCTCGTCCACGAGCAACAGCGCCCAGGCCCTGGGCCCGATCAGCCGTTCGGCCTGTTTCAGGATGGCTTCCAGGACATCATGAACCGCAAGGCTTCCGGCCAGCGCCGTACCGATTTCAATCAACGATATCAATCCCCCATCCCCAGTCCGGGAACATTCCACGGGGGCAGCGGCGTCGCCAAGGACCATTACCCGCACCTCAGTCAGATCGTAATTGTATCGCCCGGCTGCAGGCGTTCCGGCCGGGGCGGTTCATTGAAGGACGATGCCAGCAGGTAGAAAAAGAGCGCCACCGTAGCCAGTACCATAAAAAACATCGGCAGAATGCGCACCTGGACATCACGGGAATCCCCCGGCAGCACCAGGCCGAAGGCGGCCAGGACCACACCGTAACCGCCAAAGGCCGCGGCCCAGAAGATGCCCAAACGATACAGGCGCATCTCCGCCGTGTCCGACAAGGAAAACAGATCGGCTATGCCCACATGATAGAAGCTGGCCAAAACGATCAGCAAAAGGGCGGCCAGGATAAGGCGCAGGCCGCTTCGAACGGTACGTTTACGCATAAACAGTATCCCTTTTCAGCGTTAATCAGACGCACCACGATACGTCGCCTACGCCGGCCCTCAGCACCTCGGGGGTGGTGCCGGTCAACGCCACTACCGAACTGACATCCGTAGTGAGCAGGCCGCCGTCGATAACGTAATCGAGTTGATGCCCAAATGTGTCTTCGATGACGAGCGGGTCGCCGACCGGGTCCTCCCCGGAAAGGTTGGCGCTGGTGGTTATGATCGGATTGCCCAGCGCCAGGACCACGTCCAGGCAGATACGGTTGTCCGGAATTCTGATCCCTGCCGTTTTCTGACGGGTCAAGAGCAGGTCGGGCACATCACGGGTGGCCTCCAGCACAAAGGTGTAGGGGCCGGGGAGGTAACGTTTCATGATTTTGAAGGCATTATTGCCGACCTTGGCATAACGCGCGACCTCGGACAGGCTTGAACAGATGAATGAAAACGGTTTATGCCGCTCGCGCCCCTTCATGAGGTAAATACGCTCGATCCCCTTTTTGTTGAAGATGGAGCAGCCGATACCATAGGTCGTATCGGTGGGATAGGCGATAATGCCGCCATTTTTCAGGCAGTCCACAACACGGGCAACCCGGTGGGGCTGGGGATGTTCGGAGTCCATGGTCAGCAACATGTCAGTAATGGTTCCCTCGAGCCGGCAGCCGTTGCGCCGGGAATTTCATGCCGTTGTGCATGTTCTCATATTTATTGCATGATTCCGTATAAATTCAAGCTATTTCTTGCAACGTGCCGATACGTTGTTCATATCGCCACCAGTCCATTGACAGTATACTGATTATATGCATAATGACCATTCATCATAGATGGATGAGGGTCTCTACGCCATGTACCATATTGAAAAGAGCGTTGGTTTTTTGCTGGCAAAGGCCTATCAACGGGCTTTTGCACTGTTCAGGGAGGAATTGGAGGAATTTGACCTGACGCCTCCCCAATACGCCATCCTGGCCTTCCTCTGGCAGCAGGACGGGTTGACCCAAGTGGAATTGTCCGAAAAAAGCCAGGTGGACCGCACCACCCTGGGGGGCTTGATCGACCGCCTGGAAAAATACGGTCTGGTTGAGCGGCACCCCCACCCCCATGACCGGCGGGCGCATCAGATCAAGCTCACCCCCCGGGGGAGATCACTTGAATCGCAGTTGCGGGAATGTTCGAAAAATGCCCTGGCGAAACTCACCAGCGGCTTGAGCAAAAAAGATGTTGCCGAACTTGGACGCCTATTGGAAATCCTTCGCGGAGAAACGAGGATATATGAGAAACCTACTTTTTAGCCTCCTCACGGGCGGCATGCTTCTGATCGGCACCCCGTCCTGGGCGGCGCCGCTCACCTTGCAGGAATGCCTGGAGCGGGCCAGACAGCACAATCCCACCCTCAAGGCAGCGGCCTGGGCTCCCCGGATAGCCGAACAGGACATTCGCCAGACATCGGCGGCAAACTATCCCCGCATCGATGCCCAGGCCGGTTATACCATGCAACAGGCCGCCCAGGGCGCAAAAATCGGCGTCGTTGCAGCCGAAACCCAACAGGCGGACTACGCCTCTGCCGGGCTCTCCGCCACCTACACCATCTACGACTTCGGCCGCCGGGACGCTAGGCAACGGATGAGCGCGGCACTTGCCGACTCCTCCGTCCAGTCCTTTGAAGCCCGCCGCACGGACGTAGCCTTGCAGGTGATCGAAGCCTACTTCTCCATCCTGGAAACCCGCAAGCTGATCGCAGCGGCCGCGGACGAGGTCGCCCAGGTGGAAGAGCACCGCCGCGTGGCCCAGGCACTGTTCGAGGAGGGGACCGTTACCCGCAACGATGTGCTACAGGCCGAGGTACGCCTGTCTGCGGCCAAGCAGAAGCTTCTGACCATGAAGAACCGCTTGGAAAACAACTGGCTCCAACTCAATTATCTGACCGATTCCCAACCCGGGTTTCGCGCGGAACTGGATGAGGCGGTATCCCTGTCGAGCGGCGCGGCGACGCCGGTGGACGAAGGCGACGCACTCTCCCGACGTCACGATGTCCTGGCCCTGCGCCACGGCGTGGCAGCCAGCGATATGGAGGTGCGCGAAAGCAAGGCCGCATTCTACCCGGAACTCTACACCCAGGCCGCCCTCAACTACGTGCAAAACGACAAGGCGCTGGAACAGACCATCATGGCGGCAACCATCGGCGTCAAGGTCAACCTGTTCGACGGCTTCGCCTCCACCGCAAACAGGGAACGGGCCGTGCGCAACCGTTCCAGAAACCAGGACGCCCTGCGTCAAGCGGAATCCCAGGCGCATCTGGAGATCGACACCTCCCGCAACGACGTCAACGTGGCCAGGGAACGGATCGGCGTGGCCCAAACCGCCATCCGTCAGAGCGAGGAAAACCTGCGTATCAACAGGGAGCGGTATCGGGAGCGGGTCGGCACGGCAACGGAAGTGCTGGATGCCCAGACCCTGGTCACCCAGGCCAAGACCGATTATTACAGTGCGCTGTACGACTACCAGGTTTCCCAGGCCCGCCTGAAACGCGCCGTGGGAGAGCTATAAACCAATTACGCCAGCGGAGGAAGTAATGGCAGACGATACGATTGCAGCAACGAGCGAGGAAACTTCAACCGGCGCCACCCCGCCCCCGCCCGACACGGCGGCACCGGGGACGGAGGAGGCCAAACAGGGCATCAGCAAGCGCCGCAAGGCGTTTATCATCCTCCTGATCATCTTCATCGCCGGGGGATGGTTCGGCCTGAAATGGCTGATCAGGAGCAAGACCCACATCGAGACCGACAACGCCTTCGTCGAGGCCCGCATCGTCCCGGTTTCCGCCAAGGTTTCCGGCACCGTGACGCGCGTGCTGGTGAACGACAACCAGTTGGTCAAACAGGGGGACCTGCTGGTAGAGCTCGACGACCGGGATTACCGGGTGAAAGTCGCCCAGACCGAGGCGGGCGTCGGCATGGCGGAAAACGAAACCGGCGGAGAATACCTGAAGGTCGAAGGAGCGCGGGCAAGCCTCCAGTCGGCCCGGGCCACCTACGACCAGGCGGTGCTGGACCTGACCCGCGGCGAAGCTCTCTTCAGCCGCGAGGTGATCCCCAAGGAACAACTCGACCGCCTCAGAACCGCCAAGCGGGTCGCCGACTCCAAGCAGAAGGAAGCGGCCGAAGCCCTCAAACGCGCCCAGGCCGAGGCGGGGCTGTCCAACCGGGACGGCAACAAGGCGCGAATAGCCCAACGCAAGGCGCAAATGGATGAAGCCAAACTGCAGCTCTCCTACACCAAGGTCCTTGCGCCCCGGGATGGCTATATAACGCGCAAGTCCATCGAGCCGGGCACCAACATCCAGGCGGGGCAGTCCCTGATGGCACTGGTGCCGTTGCAGGACGCCTGGATTACGGCCAACTACAAGGAAAGCCAGTTGACCTATATCAAGCCCGGCCAAAAGGTTGAATTCACGGTGGACACCTATCCGGGCCGGACCTTCAGCGGCAGCGTGGACAGCATCATGGCCGGGACCGGCGCGGCGTTTTCCCTGCTCCCCCCGGAGAACGCCACCGGCAACTACGTCAAGGTTGTCCAGCGGATTCCGGTAAAGATCACCATTGACAACAGTTCTGACCCGGAGCACCTCCTGCGGGTGGGCATGAGCGTCATCCCCACGGTGCTGGTGGGGCGGAGCACCGCCGATATCCTCAAAGACCTGAACCCGTTTAATTGAACCCCGGGGGCGATCCGCTATCGCCCCGCCCCAAGGCGCCATGTCCACATCCGAAGACAAAAACATCAATAAATGGCTGATCACCATCACGGTCATGCTCCCCACCATCATGGAGATCATCGACACCTCGGTGGCCAACGTGGCCCTGCCCCACATGCAGGGGAGCCTCAACGCCGGCACCGACGAGGTCACCTGGGTGCTGACCTCCTATCTGGTCAGCAATGCCGTGGTGCTTCCCATGACCGGCTGGCTGGCGCGGGTCTTCGGGCGAAAGCGCTTCCTCATGACCTGCATCGCGTTGTTCACCCTGGCCTCGCTTTTGTGCGGCTCGGCCCCCAACCTGGCCTCGCTGATCTTCTTCCGGGTGTTGCAGGGCGCCGCCGGAGGCGCGCTGATCCCCATCAGCCAGGCCATCATGATGGAGACCTTCCCGCCGAACCAGCGGGGCATGGCCATGGCCATCTTCGGCATCGGGGCCATGACCGGCCCGATCGTCGGCCCGGCGCTGGGGGGGTGGATCACCGACAACCTCAACTGGCGCTGGATCTTCTACATCAACCTGCCCGTGGGCATCGTCGCCTTCATCATGTGCGCCTTCTTCATCTACGACCCGGCCTATCTCAAACGCGGCAGAGAACGAATCGCCATCGACTACTGGGGGCTGTTCCTGCTCACCGCCAGCATGGGATCACTCCAGGTGGTGCTGGACAAGGGGCAGCAGGACGACTGGTTCAGTTCGCGGTTCATCATCACCTTCAGCGTGATCACCGTCATCTCGCTCATAGCGCTGATCTGGGTGGAGTTGACCCACGAGCATCCCATCATCAACCTGCGCCTGTTCAAAAACGTCTCTTTTTCGGCCGGCAACTTCATCATGTTCGTGGTCGGTTTCTGCCTGTACAGTTCGATCATGCTGATTCCGCTCTTCCTGCAAACCCTGATGGGGTATTCGGCCACCGACGCCGGCATGGTCATGGCCCCCGGCGGCGTGGCCACCCTCCTGACCATGCCCTTTGTGGGCGCAGCCATGACCAAGCGTGACGGCCGCAAGATCGTCTTTTTCGGCCTTTTAATCGGCGCCGCCTCCATGTTCATCATGCAGGGTCTCAATCTCCAAGGGGCGTTCTGGAACTATACCTGGCCGCGCATCGTGCTGGGGTTCGGCCTGGCCATGATCTTCGTGCCCTTGACCACCGTTACCCTGGCCACCATCCCCAAGCCGGAGATGGGCAACGCCACCGGCATGTTCAACCTGCTGCGCAACATCGGCGGCAGCGTCGGCATCGCCATGGCCACCACCCTCCTGGCACGTCTGGAACAGTTCTACCAGAACAACCTGGTCGCCCATATCTCGCCCTATAATCCGGCCTGGCAGATGCGTTTCGAGGGGCTGAAGCACGCCCTGGTCGCCAGGGGCATCGCCGTGACCCAGGCCGACCGGACGGCCCTGGGCATGATGTACGGTGCCCTGCGCAAGCAGGCCGGCGCCCTGGCCTTCAACCGTATCTTCTTCATCATCGGCTTGACCTTTCTGGCCATCCTCCCGCTGCTGCTCCTCCTGAAACGGACCTCGCATCAGGAGGGGGGAGGCATGGGGCATTAATCCTAGAAAAAGCAGTTCACCACAAAGACACAAAGGACACAAATAATAATTTCAGTTAGTTATATGACAATCCCATAATTGGCTGGACTCACCTTTTGGGTGGACACCTTTTCGCCGCTAACTCTTTGAATCCTTCGTGATCTTTGTGCCTTTGTGGTGAATAACTGCCGTCTTTAGGTTAATTCTACTTGCGAAAGGAGAACATCACATGACCCTGCCGGAACTGCTGCAACTCTCGGGAAGCTACTGGAGCACCTGCACGCTGCACGCCGGTGTCAAACTGGATGTTTTCACCCATCTGGCCGGCCGTCCCCTGACCGTCTCCCAACTGGCGCGGCTCATTGCCGCCGATGAGCGCGGCCTTGACATGCTGCTGAATGCACTTACCGCCATGGACCTGCTCGCCAAGGAGGAGGAGATGTTCCGTGCCACCCCCTTCAGCGCCGCATACCTCTCCACAACATCCGACACCTACATGGGGCATATCATCATGCACCATCACCACTTGGTGGAGGGATGGAGCCGCCTGGACGAGGCGGTAAAAAACGGCGCCCCGGTCCGCAGGCGTTCGTCCCACGAGGCCGGTGCCGCGGAACGGGAGAGTTTTTTGCTGGGCATGTTCAACCTCGCCTCCCTGCTGGCCCCCAAGGTAGCGGCGCAGATCGACCTGAGCGGCCGCCGCAGGATGCTCGACTTGGCGGGCGGGCCGGGCACCTATGCCATCCATTTCTGCACACGGAATCCCGACCTGACCGCGGTTGTCTTCGACCTGCCCACCACCCGCCCTTTTGCCGAACAGACGGTGGACCGCTTCGGTCTCTCCGGGCGCATCGCCTTCAGCGCCGGCGATATCACCACGGACGACATCGGCACCGGCTATGACGTGGTATGGGTTTCACACCTGTTGCACAGCGAAGGGCCCGCAGCCTGCGCGGCGATCGTCGCCAAGGCCGCCGCCGCACTGAATGACGGGGGCCTGCTGCTGATCCAGGAATTTATACTGGACGACACCCGGGCAGCCCCGCTCCACCCTGCCCTGTTCTCGCTCAACATGCTGGTGGGGACGCCGGCCGGGAAATCCTATGCCCAGGGAGAGTTGCAGGACATGATGAAAGCTGCCGGCCTCAGGGATACGCGACGCCTGGAGATCGAGCTTCCCAATGGTGCGGGGATCATGGCGGGAACACGTTAGGGCCCCGTACGGTTAGCCGTGGGACACGGGACAATGATTGGACAAAAATATAAAAGGCCCGGTACAAACGCACCGGGCCTTTTATATCGTGGGACTGCTCACGCGTTGGCTTTAGATCTTGGCGGCCAGCGCCTTTTCATAGCCCATGCTGAAAGCCTTTTTGTTCAGTTCCAGGAACGCCTCGGGGACGCTGGAGAGTACGGCCTTCTCCGCGTTTTCCCGGCTTACCTGGCCGGTCAGGGCGACCATGGCGCCCAGGGCCACGATATTGGCGACGATCTCGCGACCCACCTCGTTCTTGGCGGTATTGATGATCGGAAAGGCCACGGTCTTGAAATTGCCTTTGGGCAGCGTCGTGACCAGGTCGGAGTCAACCAGCAGGACCCCCCCGTCCTTGAGGTCATGGGAGTACTTGTTACAGGCTTCCTGGGTCATGGCCAGGAGCGCATCGCACTCGGTAACCTTGGGGTAGTCGATCGGCCCGTCGGAGATGATGACCTCCGACTTGGATGCGCCGCCGCGGGCCTCAGGGCCGTAACTCTGGGACTGGACGGCCTGTTTCCCTTCATAGATGGAGGCGGCTTTTGCCATAATAATCCCGGCGGTGATCAGACCCTGTCCGCCTGCGCCGGAAAACCTGAGTTCATATCTGGACATTCTCTATCGCTCCTTTTCCTGTAATGATTACTTGGCCTGGGCGCGCTCGATCACCTTGGCATACTCGGTGGTGTACTCCGGCTTTTCCTCCTTGTAGAGGACACCGGTCAGGACCTTGCCCTGCAACTGCTCGGCAGTCATCTTTTCGGCGGCCTTGACCGGGACGGCGGTTTCCTTGAGATGGTTCATCATCTCGATGACCGATTTGAACTTGTTGCGGCGACCGTAGGTGGTCGGGCAGTCGTCCAGAATCTCCACTACGGAGAAGCCTTTGTGCTGAATGGCTTCAGCGATGAGCTTATCGATCTGCGTAGCGTGGTAGGCGGTGCCGCGGGCCACGAAAGTTGCGCCGGCGCCGATGGCCAGTTTGGCGATATCGAAGGGGGGATCAGGGTTGCCGTAGGGGGTCGTGGATGCCTTGGCGCCGGTCGGCGTGGCAGGGGAGAACTGGCCGCCGGTCATGCCGTAGATCTTGTTGTTGAGGATGATGTAGGTCATGTCGATATTGCGGCGGCAGGCGTGGATGAAATGGTTGCCGCCGATGGCGGTGCCGTCGCCGTCGCCGCCCACCAGGATTACATTCATCTCCGGTTTGGCCAACTTGACGCCGGTGGCGAAAGCTGCGGCGCGGCCGTGGGCGGTATGCAGGGTGCAGCAGTCCATATAGCCGGGAAGACGGGATGCACAGCCGATGCCTGAGACAATGGCGGTGTTTTTGGTATCCAGTTGCAACGAATCAATCGCCCGGATGAGCCCCTTCATGACGATGCCGTGGCCGCAGCCGGGACACCAGATGTGGGGCAGTTTGCCGGGACGAATATACTTATCGTAATCAAAAGCCATGGTTATTTAACCTCCTTGATCTTCGCGACAATCTGATCGGGATTGATCGGCTCACCGTCAACGCGGAAGATGCCGAGGACCGGAACCTTACCCTGGGCGCATCGTTCGACCTCTCCGGTGCACATGCCCAGGTTCATCTCCGGGGTTACGAAACCCTTGACCTTGCCGGCCAGGGCCTTGAGCTGCTTGTCCGGAAACGGCCAGAAGGTCTTGATGCGGAACATGCCGGCCTTGATACCCTGCTCGCGGGCCGCATTGACGGCATAGCGGGCGGAGCGGGAGGTGGAGCCGTAGGCGATGACCGCGACTTCGGCGTCATCCAGCAGATATTCCTCGAAGGTGACGATATCGTCCACGTTGGCGTTAACCTTGCGGACCTGACGTTCCTCTTCGGCCTGGACAATCTCGGCCTTGGTAGTGGGGAAACCGTCCTGCATCTTGTTGAGGCCGGTGACATGGAATTTGTAGCCGGTGCCGTACGAGGCCAGGGGCGGCACATCGCCGAAGCTGGTGTCGTAGGGCTTGTACTGCTCGGGGGGGACGGTCGGCGCCTTGCGGGGCACAACCTCGATCTCGCCCGGCTCGGGGAAGACGATACGCTCACGCATATGGGCCACGATCTCGTCCGGCATGACCATGACCGGTGTGCGGTACTTTTCGGAGAGGTTGAAGGCGCGAATGATCTCTTCGTAGGTCTCCTGCACCGAGGCCGGCACCAGCAAGATTGCCGGGTGATCGCCATGGGTGCCCCACTTGGCGGACATCACGTCCGACTGGCTCGGTCCGGTGGGCATACCGGTGGAGGGGCCGCCACGCATGACGTTGTAGATAACGCAGGGAATCTCGGCGATGCATCCGTAGCCGATCAATTCCTGCTTGAGGGAAAGACCGGGGCCGGAGGTGGCGGTCAGAACCTTGGAACCGGCCAGGGAGGCGCCCAGGACGGCCGCCATGGCGCCGATCTCATCCTCCATCTGGATAAATTTGCCGCCCAGCTTGGGAAGTTCCAAGGAACAGACTTCCGCGACCTCTGTCGAGGGTGTGATCGGGTATCCGGCGAAAAAGTTGCAGCCGGCGTAGATGGCGCCGTGGGCTGCGGCCTCGTTACCCTGAAGAAACGCTACTTTTTTTGCCACTGTTCATTCCTCCCGTAAAATTAGTCAGTTATAACTTTTATTGCGAAATCGGGGCACCTCAGTTCGCACTGCATGCATTTGATGCAGGCTTCCAGGTTCTTGACGGAGGCGACAAAGCCCTTCATCTCAAGAACCTTGGTGGGGCAGAATTCCACACAGATGTGGCACCCCTTGCAGTACTTTTCGATAATCTCGATCTTTGGCAGTGTTTTTTCCATCTGGAAAGACTCCTTTATTCCGTAGTAAATAGTGTGAAATATCAGGCCAAATGTGGCAAAAGAAGGGCGCTAGCCCTTCTTTTGCATTTCCAAACAAGAGCCTGACTCGCTTCCGAGAACTATTTGAGGCTGTCGACCAGGCTTTTGACCGCAGCGACAGACTTGTCCATCATTGCCTGCTCTTCGGCATCAAGGGCAAACTCCAGGATATTTTCCACGCCATTGGAGCCGAGGACCGCCGGTACGCCGACGTAGTACCCCTTGACGCCATACTCGCCCTGCAGGAAGCAGCAGGTGGGCAGCACGCGTTTCTGGTCCTTGAGGATCGATTCGGCCATGGAAATGGCCGCGGAAGCGGGGGAGTAGAAAGCCGAACCGGTTTTGAGCAGGGCCACGACTTCGCCGCCGGCGCCGCGGGTGCGCTTGACCATGGCTTCCATAACTTCCTTGGCCTTGGCCTTGTCCTTGTATTTACGCTCGAGGAGTTCCAGGACCGGGATACCTTTGACGCTGGCATAGCGAACCAGCGGCACCATATCGTCGCCGTGGCCGCCCAGGGTCATGGCGGTGACGTCCTTCACGGACACACCCAATTCCCAGGCGATGAAGGCTTCGAAACGGGCGGAGTCGAGCACGCCGGCCTGGCCGATGACGCGATTGTAGGGGAAACCGGTGATACGCTGCAGCAAGGTAACCATGGCATCCAGCGGGTTGGAGATGACGATCACGAAGGAGTTGGGGGCGTACTGTTTGATCCCCTCGCCGACACTCGCGATGATCTTGGAATTGACTTCGATCAGATCGTCACGGCTCATGCCCGGTTTGCGGGGGAGGCCCGCAGTAACGATGACCACATCGGCTCCGGCGATATCCTTGTAGTCGTTGGTGCCTTTCAGTTCGACATCGAAACCGTCAATCGGAGAAGCCTCAGCGATATCGAGGCACTTGCCCTGGGGCAGCCCTTCGACGATATCGAACAGGACCACGTCGCCCAGTTCACGCAGAGCCGCCAGTTGAGCAAGAACGCCACCGATCTGTCCACCACCAATAAGAGCAATCTTTTTCCGTGCCATACTGTTTCCTCCTCGAATATTTTTGTTCTGCTTCTTAATCCCTTTAGGCAATGGCGTCAACTATTGCATTCAAGGTTGCGCTGGGACGCATTGCCTTTTCCGCCTTAACCGGGTCCGGCTGATAGTAGCCGCCGATATCCTGGGGTTTTCCCTGGGCACCGATCAACTCGGCGTTGATCTTTTCCTCATTTTCCTTGAGTTGCTGCGCTACCTTGGCAAAACGCGCCGCGAGCTCCTTGTCCTTGGTCTGCTCTGCCAATGCTTCAGCCCAGTACATTGCCAGGTAGAAATGACTGCCGCGGTTGTCGATCTGGCCGACCTTGCGGGCCGGGTTCTTGTTGTTTTCAAGGAACTTGGTATTTGCCTGATCGAGCGTATCGGCCAGGAGTTGGGCTTTCTCATTCTTGAAGGTACTGGCCAGGTGTTCCAGCGATACCCCCAGCGCCAGGAATTCACCGAGCGAATCCCAGCGCAAGTACCCTTCCTGCAGAAACTGCTGGACATGCTTGGGCGCCGAGCCGCCGGCTCCCGTCTCGAAGAGGCCGCCACCAGCCAGAAGCGGGACGATCGAGAGCATCTTTGCGCTGGTACCAAGTTCAAGAATCGGAAACAGGTCGGTCAGATAATCCCTCAAGGCATTTCCGGTGACGGAGATGGTATCCTGGCCGGCCTTTGCCCGGGGAAGCGTGAAGCGCATGGCATCCACAGGAGACATGATGTGAATTTCAAGACCGTTGGTATCGTGGTCTTTGAGATATGTGGTAACTTTTTCGATCATCTGGGCATCGTGGGCTCTATTCTTGTCCAGCCAGAACACCGCCGGCGCCCCGGTCGCCCGCGCTCTCTTCACCGCCAGCTTGACCCAATCCTGGATCGGCAGATCCTTTGCCTGGCAACCACGCCAGATATCCCCCTCTTCCACGGTATGCTGCATCAACACTTCGCCGGATTCATCGACAACGCGCACCGTACCATTTGCAGGGACCTTGAAGGTCTTGTCGTGAGAACCGTACTCCTCGGCCTTTTGCGCCATGAGCCCCACATTGGAGACAGAGCCCATGGTAGTCGGGTCGAACTGACCGTTTTTCCTGCAGAAATCCATGCACTCCTGATACCACTCCGAATAGCAGGTATCCGGGATCACGCATTTCACATCGTGCAATTTTCCGTCCGGCCCCCACATCCCGCCGGAGTCGCGAATGACAACCGGCATGGAGGCGTCGATGATGATGTCATTACTTGCGTGCAGATTGGTGATGCCCTTATCCGAATCCACCATCGCCAGCGCAGGCCGTTTCTTGTAGACCTCCTGAATGTCCGCTTCTATCTCGGCCCGTTTGGCTTCCGGCAGCTTCTGAATCTTCAAGTACAGGTCACCCATGCCGAGATCCGGGATGACCCCAAGCTCTTTAAAGGTGGCCGCGTGTTTCTCGAAGACGTCCTTGAAGTAGACGGAGACGAAATGACCGAACATGATGGGGTCGGAAACCTTCATCATAGTGGCTTTGAGGTGCACGGAGAACAGCACACCCTTGGCCTTGGCGTCCTCTATCTGCTCTTCGATGAATTTACGCAGGGCGCGGACACTCATGAACGAACCATCAAGCACTTCACCCGCCTGAAGAGGCAGTTTTTCTTTCAGAACCGTGACCTTGCCGCTCTGATCCACAAACTCGATTTTCACCGTGCCGGCTTTTTTCATGGTGAGGGATTTTTCGCTATGGTAAAAATCGCCGGCATTCATATGGGAGACATGCGTCTTCGAGTCCGCGCTCCATGCGCCCATTTTATGCGGATGCTTTTTGGCATATTCCTTAACCGCGCGCGCCGCCCTTCTGTCGGAGTTGCCTTCTCTCAAAACAGGGTTCACGGCACTTCCCAGACACTTGGCATAACGGGCGTGAAGCGCTTTTTCGGCGTCTGTTTTCGGCTCTTCAGGGTAGTCAGGAATATTGTAGCCCTTTTCCTGCAATTCCTTGATAGCGGCCTTCAATTGCGGGATCGAAGCACTGACGTTGGGCAATTTGATGATATTGGCTTCCGGTTTCTGGGTAAGCGCCCCCAGCTCTGCCAGGTAATCGGGCATCTTCTGGCTTTCCGTCAGATTTTCCGGGAAATTGGCGATGATCCTTCCAGCAACAGAGATGTCCCTTGTTTCAACGACAACGCCGGCCGCCTTGGTGAAGGCATTGACGATGGGAAGCAAAGAGTAGGTTGCCAGTGCGGGTGCTTCATCGATTTTCGACCAAATGATTTTTTGTGTCGTCATTGCGTGTTCCTCTCCTTAGTTTTTTTATCGTTACCGGAAACATGCGCATACGGTGCGGACCAGGTACCGTTTTCCCCCTGGACGATAGTCGACGGTTTACGGCAACCGTATCCACCAAAACAGGCAAACAAACCATAACTTATTGTTATTGCAATACTTAATACGGAACACTAATTTTGTATACAGTATACAAAAGGCATTTGACTGTCAAGAAAAAACTACCTGTTGTTTCGACTGCTTTGCGAATTAAATTGCTGCGTAATAATGTTGTTTTATTTTTTGCCGGAATAACGGCGCGCCTCGACGGCATCGTCATGGGAGAAGTGGCGCGGAATGGTGAGCACCTGCCCCGGCCAGAGCCGCTTAGGGTCGCGTATCTGGTCACGATTGGCACGGTAAATGAGGGGCCAGAGTGAAACATCATTGTAGATTTCAGTTCTTCCGGCAATTTGCGGAAGGGTTTCGCCACGGCGAACCGTGTAGGTGGAAGGGAGCGCAACGGGCGGCTCCTTCGAAGCGGCTTTCGCTCTGGCCGCCGCGGCCTCGGCGGCGGCCTTCAAGCGATTGCGCTCCTGCAGGCGGGCTTCCGCCTGGGCAGCTTCCCGTTGAAGCCGTTCTTCCTCGGCGCGAGCCGCACGTTCGGCCGCCTGCCGCCTCGCCTCTTCCTCTGCTTCCCTTTTCAGCCGTTGTAATTCGGCTTTCAGCAGATCGCCCTTTTGCAGGGCCAGAAGATAATAGGCATCAGCCTCCCTGTCGTTTTTCTGCACCTGCAGCACCGCTTCACCGTGCTCGAAGGTCTCGACGATGTTGCGATACTCCACCGGGAATTGGCGCGGGCCGTCATGAAGGGACAAGTCATCCACCAGGGCCATGGCCTGCAGGCGCCAAGACGGCGGCGGCGCCTGCGTGGCGCATGCAACGACAAGACAGCAACAGACGAGGAGCAGTATGGCGGTGGGCCAGCGCACCATTACGGTTCGCTATGCCGGTTTCTCCGCCAGCTTGATCCCAAGCTCGCGGAGTTGTTTGGTATCCACCGTCGAGGGGGCTTCCGACATCAGGCAGGCGCCCTTCTGGGTTTTGGGGAACGCGATGACGTCGCGGATGGAGTCGCTGCCGGTCAGCAACATGATCAGGCGGTCCATGCCGAAAGCGATGCCGCCGTGGGGCGGCGTACCGTAATCGAGCGCATCCAGCAGGAAGCCGAACTTGGCGCGCTTGTCCTCCTCGGAGTGGCCGAGCATCTTGAACATCAGCGACTGGACCTCTTCCTGATGAATCCTGATGGAGCCGCCGCCGATCTCGTTGCCGTTGAGCACCAGGTCGTAGGCCTTGGCACGGCAGCGGCCCGGGTCCGATTCCACGTATTCCAGGTCTTCGTCCATGGGCGCGGTGAAGGGGTGGTGCACCGCAGCCCAGCGTTTTTCGTCCTCGTCCCATTCCAGGAGCGGAAAGTCGGTTATCCACACGAAACGATAGTCGTCCCTGCTGGCAAGCTTGAGAATCCCGGCCAGATGATTGCGCAGCTTGCCGAGGGAATCGTGCACCACCTTGGGCTTATCGGCCACGAAGAACAGCAGGTCGCCCTCCTCTGCACCAAAGGCGGTATTCATGGCGGCAATCTCTTCCGGCGTAAAGAACTTGGCAATGGGAGAGTGCCACTCCCCTTCCTCGAACTTGACGTAAGCCAGCCCCTTGGCGCCGTAGATCTTGACGAACTCGGTCAGGTCGTCGATTTCCTTGCGGGAAAAGCCGGCGCACCCCTTGGCATTGATCCCCTTGATGATGCCCCCCTTGGTCGCCACATCGGCAAAGACCTTGAAACCGGAACCTTTGACGAGATCGGTCAGATCGCACAGTTCCATGCCGAAGCGCATATCCGGGTTGTCCACGCCGAAACGGCGGATGGACTCGGCATAGGTGATCCGCTCCACCGGCAGCCGGACATCGACCCCCTTGGCCTCCTTGAAGATGCGGGCGATCAACCCCTCCATGATCGTGATGATATCCTCGCGGTCGATAAAGGACATCTCGCAGTCGATCTGGGTAAACTCGGGCTGGCGGTCGGCCCGCAGGTCCTCGTCGCGGAAACAGCGCACCACCTGAAAATAGCGGTCAAAGCCGGAAATCATCAGGATCTGCTTGAAGATCTGGGGCGATTGGGGCAAAGCATAGAACGAGCCCTGGTTGATGCGGGACGGCACCAGAAAGTCGCGGGCACCCTCCGGCGTCGACTTGGTCAGAAAGGGTGTTTCCAATTCGATAAATCCATTTTCCGTCAGATATGAACGTGTTAGCTGCGCAACCTTCGAGCGGAGGATTAAGTTGCTCTGGAGTTGGGGACGGCGCAGGTCCAGGTAGCGGTGCTTGAGACGGATATTCTCGTTCGCTTCGCTGAATTCGTCCAGCATGAAGGGAAGCGGCTTGGAACGGTTGAGCAGCTTGCATTCGGTGACCCGGATCTCCACCTCGCCGGTCTTCATGTTGGGGTTGACCGTACCTTCCGGCCGCGGGATGACCGTGCCCTTTATCGCCAGGACAAACTCGCTGCGCACCGATTCCGCCACGCCGTGGGCCGGAGCAGACACCTCGGGATCGAAGACGATCTGGGCAATCCCCTCCCGGTCGCGCAGGTCGATGAAAATCAAACCGCCATGGTCCCGGCGACGCAGGGCCCAGCCCATCAGAATCACCTCGGAGCCGATATCGGCGGCGCGCAAATCGCCGCAGTAGTGTGTCCGCTTCCAGTTTCCCAACGTGTCCATATCTCAATCCTCCATTCAATAATGCTTTTAATGAATCAAACACCCGCCACAGAGACACGGAGACACAGAGATTCACAGAGAAAGGCAAAACAGGTTTAAGGGAAAGTGGAATCCATATTTTGTCCAGTTTTTCCCGATTTTCTCCGTGTCTCTGTGCCTCTGTGGCAGATTATGGTTTTGTTTTCGACTTAAAATCAGTTTATCAGTTTCCCGATGCTGCCGAAACGGGGCCTGAACGTATCCTTGTCCCACGACCAGTACTTGATGAACGCCAAGCCCTTGATCTTGTCCCGGGTCACAAAGCCCCAGAAGCGGCTGTCATAGGAACGGTCCCGGTTGTCCCCCATCATGAAATACGAGTTGGGCGGCACCGTGACCGGGCCGAAGGTATCCCGCGGATTCATCTCCTTGGGGACGATATCCTTTTCCTTGTGCACCTCGTGGGGGTTCTCGTAGGGCTTGCCATTGACGAAGACCTTTTTGTCCTTGCCCTCGATCACATCGCCCGGCGTGCCGATAACCCGCTTGATGAAATCCTTGCTGGGGTCCTCCGGGTATTCGAAGACGATCACGTCGCCCCGGCGCGGATCGCGAAGCGTAAGCAGCCGTTTATCGCTGAAGGGGAACTTGGTGCCATAGATGAACTTGTTGACGAGCAGGTGGTCGCCGATGGCCAGGGTGTCTTCCATGGACCCGGACGGGATTTTGAAGGCCTGCACCAGGTAGGTGCGGATGACCAGCGCCAAGAGTAACGCAATAAGGATCGATTCGGCATATTCGCGGATGATGCTCTTCTGCTTCACGTCCGGCGCAGAGTCATTGAGGGATGATTTTGCGGATGGTACTGAGGGTTGCGGTGATGTTTCGCTGTTGTCTTCCATTTGAGTGTTCCTTTGCGGAAATGGGGATTTATTTGTCGTCCACCTTGAGAATCGCCAGAAACGCTTCCTGAGGGAGTTCCACGTTCCCGACGTTTTTCATACGTTTTTTGCCTTCCTTCTGCTTCTCCAGGAGTTTGCGTTTGCGGGTGATGTCCCCGCCGTAACATTTGGCTAACACGTCCTTACGCATGGCCTTGACCGTCTCGCGGGCAATGATCTTGTTGCCGATGGCCGCCTGGATGGCCACCTCGAACATCTGGCGCGGGATCAACTCCTTCATCTTGGCTACCAGGTCGCGACCGCGGAAATAGGCCTTGTCCCGGTGGATGATCAGGGACAGGGCGTCCACCACCTCGCCGTTGATCATGATGTTCATCCTGACCAATTCGCTGCGGCGGTAATCCAGGTGCTCGTAGTCCAGGGAGGCGTACCCCTTGGTGATGGATTTCAGCTTGTCGTAAAAATCGAGCACGATCTCGTTCAGGGGCATCTCGTAGATGATCATGACCCTGGTGGGGGTCAGGTACTTGATCTCCCGCTGCACGCCGCGCTTCTCCTCGCACAGGGCCAGCACGCCGCCGACGAATTCATTGGGCACGTGGATATGGGCGAGAATGAACGGCTCTTCCAGATAGTCGACGTGTTGTGGTTCGGGGAGCTGGTTGGCGCTCTCGATGGTGACCACTTCGCCGGTGACGCGATGGACCTTGTACACAACCGTCGGTGCGGTGGTGATCAGGTCCAGGCCGAATTCCCGCTCCAGCCGTTCCTGGATGATCTCCATGTGCAGCAGGCCCAGAAAGCCGCAACGATAGCCGAACCCCAGGGCTACCGAGGTTTCCGGCTCGTAGGAGAAGGATGAGTCGTTGAGCTTGAGCTTGGCCAGGGCGTCGCGCAACTGCTCGTATTGGGCCGTATCGATCGGATACAGGCCGGAGAAGACCATCGGCTTGACCTCTTTGAACCCGGCAAGCGCCCGTTCGCACGGCCGGTTCAGCAGGGTCACCGTATCGCCTACCTTGGCGTCGGCCACATCCTTGATACCGGCGATCACGAAACCGACTTCTCCGGCGCTCAACGCGGGTACCTCAAGCATCACCGGGGCGAACACCCCGACCTTGAGCGCCTCGTAAGAGCGCTTGGTGGACATGAGCTGAATCTTGTCACCCTTTTTGAGGGTGCCCTCGAAGAGCCTCACCAAAATGATGACTCCCTGGTACTGGTCGTACCACGAATCGAACAGGAGCGCCTTGAGCGGCGCGGAGGGGTCCCCCGAGGGCGCCGGTATCTTCTTGACGATCTCCTCGAGGATCTCGTGGGTGCCGATCCCCTCTTTGGCGCTGGCCAGCACCGCGTCGTGGGCATCGATGCCGATGATTTCCTCGATCTCCTGGATGACCCGCTCCGGGTCGGCCGCGGGCAGGTCGATCTTGTTGAGGACCGGGAAGACCTCAAGATTATTGTCCAGGGCCAGGTACACATTGGCCAGGGTCTGGGCCTCGACCCCCTGGGAGGCGTCAACCACCAGGAGCCCGCCTTCGCAGGCCGCCAGAGAGCGGGACACCTCGTAGGTGAAGTCCACATGGCCGGGGGTGTCGATCAGATTGAGGACGTAATCGTTGCCGTCGTCGGCCCGGTAGTTGAGCCGAACGGTCTGGGCCTTGATGGTGATGCCCCGTTCACGTTCCAGATCCATCTTGTCCAGGAATTGATCCTGTTTTTCCCGGTCGGAAAGCGCGCCGGTGTATTCCAGGAGACGGTCGGCCAAGGTGGATTTACCGTGATCGATGTGGGCGATGATGGAAAAATTTCGTAATCTGCTGATGGCCATAAATCCTTCGGTTACGCACACTAAAATGGAATTGTGAAGGATAGATAAATATGGCCTGAAAGTAAAGCGGAAAAGCCGGACCGCCGCCATTCCCGCGCTGTCCCGGGGTTGACCCGCGCAGGGGGGAGTTCCTCACCTGACGCCGGAATGCCGTAGTGGCCGGAAGAGCCGCCGCCCGTATTGCAGCAAACCACTCACCACGCCGGTCCGCCGCCGGACGGCCGGCGATCAGCATCCCAGCAGAAGCATACGCCTTCCGGACAAGCGGCGGCATGGAGGCGTCACGGATTCAGGCGATAGGGATTGACGCCGGAGAGCGCGACGCTTAAGATACCCCTATGGATATCTTTGCCGAAAAGACCATTCTCACGGTCAGCCGCCTGACCGCCCTCATCCGGGGGGTACTGGAGGACAACTTCGACCAGGTCTGGGTCGAAGGAGAGGTATCCAACCTGTCCCTCCCCTCCTCCGGGCACCTCTATTTCACCCTCAAGGATGCCGGGGCCCAGGTGCGGTGCGTCATGTTCAAAAGCGCCGCAAAGAACCTGAAGTTCCGCCTTTCCGACGGCATGGGCCTGATCGTCAGGGGGCGCCTCTCCGTCTACGACCAGCGCGGCGAATACCAGATCATCTGCGAATATCTGGAGCCGGCCGGCGTCGGAGCCCTGCAGTTGGCCTTCATGCAACTCAAGGAACGCCTGGCCCGGGAGGGGCTTTTCGACGAGGTCCGCAAGCGCCCCATGCCCCGTTTCCCCAAACGGGTGGGGGTGGTGACGTCGCCGACCGGCGCCGCTATCCACGACATCCTCAATGTCCTCAAGCGCCGTTTCGCATCGCTGGAGGTGCTGCTCTACCCGGTGCGCGGCCAGGGCGACGGCGCCGCCCGGGAAGTCGCCTCGGCCATCGCCGACATGAACCGCCTGGGCGAGGTGGACGTGCTGATCGTCGGCCGCGGCGGCGGTTCCCTGGAAGACCTGTGGGCGTTCAACGAGGAGATCGTGGCGCGAGCCGTACGCCGCTCCCGCATCCCGATCATCTCGGCCGTGGGGCACGAGACCGACTGGACCATCTGCGACTTTGCCGCCGACCTGCGCGCCCCCACCCCGTCCGCTGCCGCGGAGCTGGTTTCCGCCAGCGCCGAGGAGCTGCGCGGCCAGATAGATTCCCTGGCCCATCGCCTGCGCCTGGGGATCGAATCGTACCTGGCCGCCCGGGAAGCGCGGCTCGATCTGCTGCGGCGGGCACTCCACGACCCCACGACCTTGGTGGGGCACTTGGCCCAGCGGGTGGACGACCTGACGGAGCGGCTTGCCGTAAGCCTGGAGAACGTCCTGATTCGGCGCAGAGAACAGCTAAATCGCCTCAATCAATCGCTTTCATTCAATAGTCCGATATATTTGATTGCCGATCGCCGGCAGCGCCTGCACCAACTCGAGTCGGACGGTGAACGGCTGATACAATCGAAACTGAAGGTTCTCAAACTGGCTTTCGGGGAACAGGCCGCACGGCTGGAAGTGCTCTCGCCGCTCTCCACCCTTGCCCGGGGGTACGCCATTGCCCGACGCTGTAAAGACGGCACGGTGGCCACCGACGCCGCGCAGCTTGCGGAGGGCGAACTGCTGAAGCTCAACTTCCGCCGGGGCACGGCCCTCTGCCGGGTGGAGAGCCGGGAAGCGTGAATACTTGACCGTAGACGGCATATCTGTATAATGTCCCGATAGTGAAAATAGGCAAAAAAAGGTTTTTAACATGGCAACGGAAAAATTCGAAACGTCCCTGAAAAAGCTGGAAGAGATCGTCAAACGCCTGGAAGGCGGCTCGATTTCCCTGGAGGACTCCCTCAAGGCCTTCGAAGAAGGGGTCAAACACGCCGCTTTCTGTTCCCAAAAACTGGACGAGGCCGAACGACGGGTCGAGGTGCTGCTGAAGCGCAAGGACGGAACCTTTGGCCGAGAGCCGTTCGAACCGGAAGAATAAAATCAAAGTCAAAACTTCTGCCCCAGAGACACAACGCAGTTTCCCCGCCCCAGATACTTGCTCGCACCTCTTCGGTCGGCTAGCTCGGCACCCGGGTGTCTCCGCGGCAAAAAAAGGACCCCCACCATGGATTTGAAGACATACCTGAAAGAACAGTGCACACGGGTTGACGAAGCCCTGGACCGCTTCCTCCCCAAGGAAACCGAGCTTCCCCACAACCTGCACAAGGCCATGCGCTACTCGGTCTTTGCCGGCGGCAAGCGGGTGCGGCCGATCCTGATGCTGGCCGCCTGCCAGGCGGTCGGCGGCGACACGGAGCGCGCCATACCGGCGGCTTGCGCCATGGAGATGATCCATACCTACTCCCTGATCCACGACGACCTGCCCGCCATGGACGACGACGATTTCCGGCGCGGCAACCCCACCAACCACAAGGTTTTTGGCGAGGCCATCGCCATCCTGGCCGGGGATGCCCTGCTGACCGAGGCTTTCAAGCTGGCCAGCGACCCGCGCCTCAACAGCGATGTACCGCCTGCCGCACGCCTGGCGGTCATCAACGAAATCGCGGTCGGTGCCGGCTCCCACGGCATGGTGGGCGGACAGGTCGTGGACATGGAGAGCGAAGGCAAGCCGGATATCGACCTGCCCATCGTGCAGTACATCCACACCCACAAAACCGGCGCCCTGATCAAGGCCTCGGTGGTTGCCGGCGCACTGTTGGGGGGAGCGGACGAGACCAAACTGGCTGCCGTCAAGCGATACGGCGAGGCTGCCGGACTGGCCTTCCAGATCGCCGACGATATCCTGGATATCGAGGGCACCACCGAGGAGATCGGCAAGGATGCAGGCAGCGACGAGGCCCGCGGCAAGGCGACCTATCCGGCGGTAATGGGCTTGCCGGCGGCCAAGGCAGAAGCCCGGACCATGATGGATGAGGCCATGGCCGCCCTGGAGATCTTCGGCCCCGAGGCCGATCCGCTGCGGAACATCGCCCAGTATATCGTCAACAGGAAGAACTGAAACGGGAAGTGTCCACCAGGGAGGACACGGAGGAAAGACAAAAACCATTTACAGGGATGGACAGGATGCACAAATGCAATTTTAAAAATCCTGAATAACCTAGTTTTCAATCCTGTCCGTTCCGCTTTCCTCAGTCTCCCTCCGTGGTAATGTTTTTAAATTAGATAAGGACCTGTCAATGGCTATCCTTGAAACGATAAACTCCCCCGATGACCTGAAAAAGCTCCCTCTGTCCCAACTTCCGGCCGTGGCTGCGGAGCTTCGCACCATGATCATCGAAACGTGCGCAAAGAACGGCGGCCATCTGGCGCCCAGCCTGGGCGTTGTGGAACTGACCATTGCCCTGCACCGGACATTCGACTCGCCTGCCGACAAGATCATCTGGGATGTGGGCCATCAGGCCTACGCCCACAAGATCCTCACCGGCCGGCGGGAGCGGTTCCCCACCCTGCGCACCCTGAACGGCATCACCGGCTTCCCCAAACGGGCCGAATCGCCCCACGACGCTTTTGGCGTCGGCCACTCCTCCACCTCCATCTCGGCGGCCACCGGCTATGCCGCAGCACGTGACCTGGATGAGCGCAGGAACAAGGTGGTTGCGGTGATCGGCGACGGCTCCATGACCGGCGGCATGGCCTACGAAGGGATAAACAACGCCGGCGCCCTGGCCAAGGACCTGATCGTCATCCTCAATGACAACGAGATGTCCATTGCCGAAAATGTCGGCGCCCTCTCCACCTTTCTGAGCCGTACCTCCTCCAGCGAATTCGTGTATCGCTTTAAAAAGAATACGGAGGCGTTTCTCAAACGGATGGACGTTGGCAAAGGGGTTCTGCATGTCGCCCGCAAGCTGGAGGAGTCCTTCAAGGGGCTCTTCACCCCCGGCATGATGTTCGAGGCGTTCGGCTTCAATTATATCGGTCCCATCGATGGACACGATCTGCCGAAGCTATTGGAAACCCTGGAGGGGATCAAGAAGTTCCATGATCCCGTCCTGATCCATGTCCTGACCAAGAAAGGCAAAGGTTATAAACCTGCCGAAGACAACCCGTCGCTTTTCCACGGCGTCGGACCGTTCGAGATCGAAACCGGCAAGGTGCTCAAGGGGAAAGGCGGTGCCGCATCCTACACCGCAATCTTCGGCAACACCCTCTGTAAACTGGCTGCCGAAGACGAACGGATCGTGGCCATCACCGCTGCCATGCCCGACGGCACCGGTCTGAGCGGATTCGCCAAGGAATACCCCGAACGTTTTTTCGACATGGGCATCGCCGAACAGCATGGGGTGGCCTTTGCCGCCGGCCTGGCGGCCAGTGGCCTGCGGCCGGTATTCGCGGTCTACTCCACCTTCCTGCAACGCGCCTACGACCTGGTTTTCCACGATGTCTGCCTGCAGAACCTGCCGGTGACCTTTGCCGTGGACCGGGCGGGGGTGGTCGGCAGCGACGGCCCCACCCATCACGGCGCCTTCGACCTCTCCTACCTGCGTCACCTGCCCAACATGACCCTGATGGCGCCCAAAGACGAAAACGAACTCCAGCACATGCTGACCACCGCCCTTCACTTGGGCGGCCCGGCCGCCGTGCGTTATCCCCGGGGAAACGGCTATGGCGTGCCGCTGGAGCAGACCCTGGCCCCGCTCCCCGTGGGTCGGGCCGAACTGCTCCGCGAAGGAGGGGACGGCGTGCTGCTGGCCCTGGGCACCATGGTCTACCCCGCCCTGGAGGCGGCCGGGCAACTTGAAAAAGAGCACGGCATGGCACTGGCCGTTGTCAATGCCCGCTTCGTAAAGCCGCTGGACGAGGCGCTGATCCTGGAACTCGCCCGCACGCACGGCCGGATTGTGACCCTGGAGGAGAACGCCTTGCAAGGCGGTTTCGGTACGGCCATACTGGAGTTGCTGGAACAGCACGGCCTGACCGGCGTACCGGTTCTGCGCCTCGGCTACCCCGACCACTACATACCCCAGGGCGAACAGCACGAACTGCGCGCCATGGTGGGACTCGACTGCGCCGGGATCGTAGCATCGGTGCACGCCTTCATCTCCCGCCCATGACGCCGCGCGGGCACCAAAACCGCCGAATGCCGGCATTGCGAAGATGCCGGCATTCCCTGTTGTACCACGCCGCCCTTTTCCTGACGGCATCATGCCTGTCGTCTTCTCTCCTCTACGCCGCCGAGCCGGTCAATAACGATCCCCCCCAAAACGATAAAACGTCCCCCTCAACGGCTCCCCGGTATAGCGAAAAAGACCTGGAACAACTGGAAAGCAGCCATCGCCTGTTCCCGCTCAACGAGAAGATTACGTATAATCTGGCAAGCGCATATGCGGCGTACGGGCACCAACTCTTCGCGCAAAAACGCTACGAACAGGCGGACGCGGTATTCCTCAAGGCCCAGGAACTTTATCCCGATGACGCAGCCTATGCCCTGCTGCGAGGCATCTGCAACTACCACCTCAAAAAATACGAGATAGCCCGTTCCGAACTGGAACAGGCCCGTTCACAGGCGGGCGACTCTATCGAGGTGCTCTTTTTTCTTGGCTTGGTGCTGTACGATACCGACGACCGCCAACAGGCGGTGGAACTCTGGGAACTCGCCCTGAAACGCGCGCCGGGACGCAAGGAAATTCTCGATGTACTCAGCAAGGCGCGCAAGGAAACGGCCGTCGAAGCGTCCATGGACCAGGGACATAGCTCCCGTTTCGATCTTTCCTACGATCCTGATGTGGATACGGCCTTTGCCCTGACAGTCCTGGACGTGCTGGAATCGGCGGCCAGCACGGTCAATTCCGAACTTGACCACTATCCTCAGGCACGCGTACCGGTAGGCATTTACAAACGTAGCGACTACCGGACCGTAACCGATTCGCCCGACTGGTCCGGCGGGGTCTACGACGGCAAGATCAGGCTCCCCTTCGGCTCCGCAAAAGAGATAAACCCGGCCTTACGGGCAGTTCTGTATCATGAGTATGCCCATGTGGTGGTATTCGAACTGACACGCGGCAACTGCCCGCTCTGGCTCAACGAAGGTATTGCCGAAGTCTTCGGCAGGACGCAGTATAACCGCCCCCTGACCGAATTGGAGCATGCCGTTCGCAAAGGCGTCGTTACCGACTTCAGAAAACTCGAAAAAAGCTTCAGCGGCCTCGCCTCTGCCGATGCCATGCTGGCCTACCAGCAGAGCTACAGCATGGTGGACTATCTGGTGACCACCTATGGCTGGCACCGGGTAAAGCAGATACTCGTCGGCCTGGGTAACGGTCTGAATATCGAGACGGCTATTACAGCGGCATTGGCCGACTATAACCTGACCTATGACGGAATCATCAGGGAATGGCGCGAACGTCTTGTTGGGGGCAGTACGGAGGAAAAGTAATTTCTATTGCCATGCCGCCATACATGTGATATTAAGTATCTCTTTCGCGTCGGGGAGTAGCGCAGTCTGGTAGCGCACCTGTCTTGGGCACAGGGGGTCGCAGGTTCGAATCCTGTCTCCCCGACCAGCATAATCAATGACTTAGCCACGTTATGGCTAGGTCATTTTTTGTTCGTGTACCATAGTAAATGCCGTAATGCAACATCGCCTCCCCATGTGCCGGGGATGTGTGCCCTGTTCAGACCAAGCTGCGGTAGAGGTTCCGGTACTTCTCTACTTCGGCGTAGGGCGATAAGTTGGCCTCGACGTACTCCCTTGCACGCGTTCCGATCTCCTGCCGCAGCATTTTATCACCCGCAAGCGTTACCACCAGTGTCCTGAAAGTCGATTCATCGTCGAATAGCCAGCCGGTATCCCCCTGTCGAACCAGCGGACGATTACCGGGGATGTCAACCGCCGCGACCGGCCGTCCCAGAGCCATGGCTTCCATGAGACTGTTGGGCATCCCCTCATGTATTGAGCAGTTGATCACCAGATCGGCACGGCGGTAAAGAGCACCCATTTCTTCGTGCGGAACCTCGCCAAGCCAACGTGCCCAAGGTGCAACATCAAGCATCGAACGGATGCTGTGGGCGTAGCTGCGGTCAATCTCCCCTCCGGCAATCACCAGCCGGAACCTCGTATCGACTTGCCAGAGCTTCTCGGTGGCGGCAATGGCAAATTCGACATTTTTTACCGGCCGTAGCGCCGCCGGCAGCAAGATGGCAAAGCAGTCGCCTGGAATGCCGAAATCCCTCCTTCCGCTGTCCGGCAACGCCTCTGCACCTTGGGACACCACGGCGACGCGTCCCGGTAACCTTGGGAAACGGGCAACCAGTTCATCTGCTTCCGACGTACAGAAACAGGTAATTGCCGCGGCCCGGGCCAACGCTGTGACGGTCGCGGGATGATCGCGCAGGGCCGGATCATGAAGGTCACTGCCAGTGATGGTTATAACAGAGGGAACCTGAAGACGGTCAGCCAGGATCACGGCAATCTCGCCACAGTATCTGGCATGGAAGCCATGGATCAGTGTCGGTGAAAACGGGAGCAGGCGCTGCACCATTTCCTCGACTGAAAGCACGTCGGCAGCCAACACGAGAGTCTCGATGTGCGCCTTGTTGAGACATTGGTCAATACGGCGGACGGTGGTGATGTTGCCACGCATCGCACCGATGGAGTATGGGGAGATAAGAGCAATACGCATAGAGAACGATTCTGAGGGGAAAATGCTCTGCTTGGCAAGTATCAGAGTTTCGGCAGATGAGAAGGTTGACTACTCCCGCAGCCAATCAACAGCTTCTTCAAAAGATCGGAAAGCTTTATAGGGGTAAGGCAGGCCGGCAATTTCCGCCATTGTCGAAAACATACGCGTCATCCCGAAGTTGCTATCGATGGTACTGACATAGGCGGTCTTGGCGCCTTCGCAGAAGGGTCGGTATTCTTTTGCCAGTGCAAGTATTTGCTTGAACTGCTCGGTTGTGATATCACCGACATTGCCGCGACTGAAGTCCCATAATACATGACACGTTACCATGTCATAACGGTGCTTGATCGTATCGACAATTTCATCAAATGACAGTCTGCCGACTACATTAACAATCATTATGTCGTTCTGTATCTGAATGGTAACGGCAGCCATGTATCCCCTTCTTTCCCAATCAATGAGAAATCTCAAAATATATACCCGACCAGTTGATAAGAATCAATGCATTACCAGCACCCACGTCCGCCATAAAGACAGAGACGACCATAATATTACGCTATTCTGTATACTTGGCTTGACAGCTTGTCCCTGAGTTCGTTAGAGTCAACTAACAGCCTTTTATCAATCCGGAGGGCGACCTCACGCATGCCTTTGTTCAAGAAATGCCCCTGTTGCGGAGCAACGTGGTCAACCAGAAGCAAGTTCCTCTCAGATCCATACTTGAAGTTGCATGGTTATCAGGTCAACTTCAAAAACCTTGAGATGGGTCTATTGCTCTTTACCCATCATGCTCCATCGTGCAGTTCAACGCTGGCTATCGACGTAGCGGAATTCTTTGATCTATTCACCGGCACGCGATATACCGTGAATAAGGTAAAATCTCCCGAATGCCCACGGTATTGCTTTGATGAAAACAATTTAAAAAGGTGCACGGTATTCTGCGAATGCGCCTTTGTGCGCGATATCATGTGGTCCGTCCAAATCCTGAAAGCCTTTTAAGTACCCTTCACCATGTAACCGGCATCTCAAATTGCCTCCTCCACGGCGAGCGTATCACGTCTTGTAGCTTTTGCCCTATTTGTCCTCTGAGTGCTTATCAGGTCCTTCCGGCCACCCTCTCACCATCACCGCGAGATAGCGCATAGCATCCGTTAGCAGCTTGGAACCGACGCTGATAACGTGTTTGGCGAATTCGCAGCTTACCCAAAACAAACCCACCAGGAAGAGCATGAAACACATTTTTAATAAAATGGTTCCCGAGCCCATGCCGCCAAGGCCGCTCCACATCGTTTCAATCAGGTGCATAGCATCTCCTTAATTACCGGTAACGCCTCAGGACGCAACATCGAAAAGATCAACAGGCCGGGAATCCAAGAAAAGGTTTCGCTGCCGTTTGTCAGACGAAGAGCTTTCCAGGAAGTCCCTTATAAGATAGAATCAGCCCCAGCCTTGATCTCCTCCCTCACGGTCGTCAGCAACTCAGCGCAAACCACAACCAATTCCTGCCGCAGTCCATCCGCTTCGGATGAAAGTTCAAGCTCAACCGACTCGGCAAAAAATTTGAACTTGGCAACGACATCCTCAAACTGTTCGATAGTACAATTCATACGATACCCCTTGTATTGTTATCATTGTCGTCATCGTCAACGAAGGCGTTACGTGGTCTGAAAATATACTGTTACCAACCCGGCGGGGTCAATCAAAATTGACGCAGTTCTGGCCTGTCCCCTTCGCATGGCGTTTCTGCACCTCCCTGCTTGTTGCCACCCCGGTCTGAAAACCTTCTTCTTTGACCGGTCCCGCCAACCATGCTATTCTGCCAAGGCTACGCCAACACGGGAGGTGTTTTTTTGAAAAAAATATGTGCATGTGCGGCCGTATCCCTGGTACTGGCATTCTCGGGCACGGCGTTCGGGGCCGTATCGGCGGGGCAGTTCTCGGTTTCCCCCATGATCGGCGGCTACACCTATGATGGGGGACAGCATCTCGACACCGCCCCCGTGTACTCCCTCAGGGGCGGTTATAGCTTTACGGA